>NZ_JAAKGC010000056.1 GCF_017591665.1 Aetokthonos hydrillicola CCALA 1050
TTCAAGAAATATCTAACCAAAGTGAGTTAGAACGGACTGCTGAAGACAAACCCAAGCGAGGTATCCCCACGGGTGGTAAAGCAATTAACCCGTTTACAGGGGAAGAAATTCCTATTTGGATTGCTGATTATGTGCTGTATGAGTACGGTACGGGCGCAGTTATGGGTGTACCAGCACACGATGCACGAGATTTTAAGTTTGCTAAAGAACAAAATTTGCCGATCAAAGTGGTGATTGTACCACCTGGAACTGTAGAGCCGTTTGATGAAACTTCTCTAAAACAGGCATACACAGAACCAGGGATTATCGTTAATTCTGGTTCTTTTAATGGCATCAATTCTAGTGAAGGAAAGCAAGCCATTGTAGAATATGCCGAAAAAGGAGGTTTTGGCAAAGCACGGGTACAGTATCGCTTGCGGGATTGGTTAATTTCGCGGCAAAGGTACTGGGGTGCACCTATACCAATGATTCATTGTCCTAGTTGTGGTACAGTGCCAGTTCCTGAAAAAGATTTACCTGTATTATTGCCAGAAGATGTCGAATTTACAGGACGTGGCGGCTCTCCTTTGGCGAAGTTAGAAAGTTGGGTAAATGTACCTTGCCCAACTTGTGGGAAACCAGCATCGCGAGAAACGGACACGATGGATACATTTATTGATTCGTCGTGGTATTTTTTAAGGTTTACTGATGCTAAGAATGAACAGCAGGTTTTTGACTCTGCGAAAACAAATGATTGGATGGCAGTGGATCAGTATGTTGGTGGTATTGAACATGCCATTTTGCACTTGTTGTATTCGCGGTTTTTCACAAAAGTACTACGAGACAGGAATTTATTAGACTTTGATGAACCATTCCAGCGTTTGTTAACTCAGGGTATGGTGCAGGGGATAACTTATTTGAACCCTAATAAATCTGGTAAAGACAAATGGATTCCTTCCTATCTGGTTAAAGATACAAGTGATCCACGAGATCCCCAGACAGGCGAACCATTACAACGCCTATACGCCACCATGTCTAAATCTAAAGGCAACGGTGTTGCACCTGAAGAAGTGATTAGCAAATATGGTGTAGACACCGCTCGGATGTTTATCCTGTTTAAAGCGCCACCAGAAAAAGATCTGGAATGGGATGAAGCTGATGTAGAAGGGCAATACCGCTTTTTAAATCGGGTTTGGCGATTGGTGAGTGATTATAAACAGGTGGAGAATAAAGCCTCTACAAAGGATTTAACCAAACCAGAGAAAGATCTACGTCGCGCAATTCACACTGCTATTAAAGAAGTCACAGAAGATGTAGAGGGTGAATATCAGTTCAACACAGCCGTGTCAGAGTTGATGAAGTTAAGCAACGCTCTTACTGATGCTAACTGCAAAGATTCACCTATTTATGCAGAAGGGATTCAAAATTTAGTTGTGTTGCTAGCACCATTTGCACCTCATATAGCTGAGGAACTTTGGCATTTCTTGGGTAACACTAGCTCAGTTCACACTCAAAAATGGCCTAGCTTCGATGAATCTGCCCTAGAAGCTGATGAAATCACATTGGTTGTTCAGATTAATGGTAAAAAGCGTGGTGATCTTCAGGTTCCAGCACAGGCTGATAAAGCAGAATTGGAGAAGTATGCTCGTGAGTCAGAAGTTGCTAAGCGAAATTTAGAAGGTAAGGAGATTAAAAAGGTAATTGTCGTGCCCGGAAAGTTGGTGAACTTTGTTGTTGGGTAATCGAGGTGTTATTTTACTAACTGAGCAACAGTCATTACCAAATCAGTTAAGTCAAACGGCTTATGAAGCAGGATTTCAAATCCTGCTTTAATAGCTTGAGCAGATTCAGTCTCAAATCCTGAAGCAGTTAATGCAATAGCTGGTGTTTCTCCTTTGTCAGATTTAAGATTTCTGATTTCGCGAATCAGCCAATACCCATCTTTCTCCGGCATAGCAATATCTATGATGAGAATATCGGGCTTCGACTGTAGCAATTTTTTCAAAGCTTCACCTGCTGACGTAACTGTCACCACCTCAGCACCATAATCAGAAAGCAAAAACTCTAGTAAATATAGAGTATCTGGATCATCATCAACTGCAAGTACACGTATACCCTTGAGCGTTGATGAGCGCCGACTTAAAAAGCCGCCTGCCATTCCTAGAAAGTAAGTTGGCATCATTTAGATGAGCAATTTTTGCATAAAAATATTGAACCCAGTCCCCATATAAAATACTAAAGAGTATATATTTATAATACATATTAGGTGAACCGTTAAGTCAAAGCAATATAGAAGGGAGATAAACTAGGGCATTGGTAACTTTTTCCCATGCCCTATGTGTTGCGAACTGCAAACAAGAACGCTTCAAACCGCAAACAAGCGAATTTTGAAACCACATTAATTGCAAATAAGAGGGGTCTCAAAACCACATTCACTGCAAATGAAACCACATTATTTGCAACCAGACCAAATTAACTGCAACCAAACCACATTATTTGCAAATAGGCTATAACGCTGACCAGTCATAGCTTACAGCATTTAAATAGCTAAAACCGTCCAAAAAATAAGTTCCTTTAGACTGGACACATATGAACGAATGTCCTGGTTTAAATTGAACGCTATCCGTTCAATTTAATTATGAATTAGGTTTTTTGTGAGTAAGTCCGAAAAACGTGTTTCTCTGTCGCAGTAAAGAATCTTAAGTTTTAAATTAGGGTGAAAGTAATATTACTAAATTTGGACAGCACTGGCTGAACCCTGATATAATATCAGTCCATTTGGAAGATACCCAACGTAGAGGAAACAACATGCTTAAAAAATTTTAAGGTTCTGGAAAAGCTGGGTAAGCTCGTTGGCTATGATGGCGTGGTGCTATGCTTTGCGCCTGCTGCATTGCTGCTGACCAAAGACGTGAATGCTGTGCCAGTGTGGACGATATGAAAATCATTTGCTACAGCGACCTGCATCTGGAGTTCGGCTCGGGTTTCAGGCCGCCGGTCAATACAGATGCTGACCTGATGATCCTGGCGGGTGATATCATCACCTGCAAGAATTACATGCCGCTCAGCCGCTTTTTACAGGAATGGCGGAAGCCAGTGCTGTATGTGATGGGCAACCATGAATATTATACAAGTCGCCCGATGGCGGAAGAGAATGCCAACTTCAGGCACTGGCTAGAAGAACATCATCCAAATGTTACGCTGCTGCTGGACGAAAGTGTGACCGTTGATGGCGTGCATTTCTTCGGCGGAACCATGTGGACGGATTTTGACGGCAGCAATCCGCTAGCCATGCTTACCGCGCAGCAGCAGATAAATGATTACCGGATGATCACTCTTTCTGATAACCATCCACTAACCCCTACCCAGACTGTCGTCCTGCACCAGGTTTATTGGGAAAAGCTGATAGCTTGGTTCGAGAACGACGAGAGTGGCACCCGCGTGGTGATCAGCCACCATGCCCCCGTCATCAATCCGCATACCCGCCATAGGAACAGCCCGTTGCAGCCAGCGTTCAATTCTTTGGACATGGTGGAAATTATTGAGCGCTATCAGCCAGCACTATGGGTGTACGGCCATACGCATGAATGCGATGATCAGGTGATTGGTACTACACGCGTTATCTCGAATCAGTCGGGCTATCCTCTTCGGGGAGGAGGATATGAATGCAAAGAGTTTGATCCCAAAGGTTGCACATTGAATTTGGAATAACCTCAGGGTCTTCGCCAACTCAGGGCTGCCAGTTTTCCAAAGTTTCCTTGTGACTTCTGCAAGTTCTTATTTCTTCAACCTTGTCTTTTCTTCTAATCCTAAAGTATTGATTGAGATGCTGAAGGCGAGTTAGGCGGGTTAGGTTTTAGTGTGATTTGAACTATATTTTGACCAAACGGTTGCAAAATACTTCACTCTGCACTAGGACAAAATATACTTCAAAGGTATAAATGGAGTTCAAAAATCTCAAAACTTAGTTCTAGGAAGTAACGTGGTGTCACTGGAATGATAACTTGGCAGGAAAGGTCAGTTTATGGTTCCAATCACAAACGGACACGTTATGGTTCTAAGTTTGAAACCCTGATTGGGAAAGGATTTCAAAAACAGTACTTTTTTCGCTGACGTTTTTATTAGGTTTAGAGACTACAAAATTTAAGGACTCTTGGACAGCCTGATGCTTCCATTTTTGCTCAAAGGACAAGTTATCCTTCCCATATCAGGAATCTTTAACAATTGCCTCACGTAAGAATCAGGGTTTCAGGCTCTAAAATACTTGGTTATGCTTTCAGCCCCTGAAAACTTTTGGGTATAGTGACAATACTTGGTTATGCTTTCAGCCCCTGAAAACTTTTGGGTATAGTGACACGAGCATCTGGCGCTGGATGGCAAGACGCTGCGTGGCAGTCATGGGAATACCATCAACGAGCAGGTACATTTACTCAGTCTGTTTTGCCAGAGGAGCGGGATCGTGGTGCGTGACACACCGATGGAGCGCGGCGAAAATGAGATCACGGCGGCGCTTCCTCTATTGGGGGACATGAATCTGGCTGGGAAGGTGGTTACCGGCGACGCAATCTTCGCGCAAAAAAAGTCTGTGCGCTCATCAGGGAACGGGGCGGAAATTATGTCTTCACCGTCAAGGACAACCAGCGCAAGCTGAAACGGGAGACAGACAGGTGTCTGGACCTCTTGGCCGATACGCAGCGGTATCAGCAGCACCAGACCACCGACACCGGACATGGACGGGTCGAAACCCGCTATATCCGCATGGTTCCATCTCCCGACAAGCTCAAAAAGGCATGGCCAGGACTACAGGCCATCGGCACCGTGCAGCGCACCAGACAAAACCGCAAAACCGGCAACACATCCGTCCACACCGTTCATTTCATTACCAGCCTCAACCACCCCGCCCCTGATATCCTCGCCTTGAACAGAGGACATTGGGGAATAGAGAACAAGCTTCATCGGCATAAAGACACACTCCTCGATGAAGATCGATCCACCATTCGCAAACAGGCTGCTCCCCACAACATGGCCGTCATCAGGGCTTCTTCGGTGGCTTTCCTCAGATCGAACAATACACCTCTCACCCACGCCTCTCAAAACTTCGCCAGAAACCCTTCCGCTCTATTCAGCTTGATATTCTGACTTTTAAATCGCCCTGCAAAAAACCTAATTCATAATTAAATTGAACGGATAGCGTTCAATTTAAACCAGGACATTCGTTCATATGTGTCCAGTCTAAAGGAACTTATTTTTTGGACGGTTTTAGCTATTTAAATGCTGTAAGCTATGACTGGTCAGCGTTATAGCCTATTTGCAAATAATGTGGTTTGGTTGCAGTTAATTTGGTCTGGTTGCAAATAATGTGGTTTCATTTGCAGTGAATGTGGTTTTGAGACCCCTCTTATTTGCAATTAATGTGGTTTCAAAATTCGCTTGTTTGCGGTTTGAAGCGTTCTTGTTTGCAGTTCGCAACACCTATGCGTCATGCCGAAAAACTCCACCCTCTGTATTAGCTTGAGATCTCTGTGCAAAAGTTGTCTTTCCAATTTAAAATCAACAGGAGTTGGGTTAGTCTCCGACAAAACCAAATTTAGAATTTGAAATTCTTGTGAATTTACGACGCCTGATTCCATTGTTTGATAACTCCGTGTCCACTTGGGCATTAGAGGCACGGTTATTACGCTGGTTAACACTACTTTGGTTATTTATGGGCTTGGTGATGCTATTTTCAGCATCCTATCCCGCTGCTGACACTCGTTTCAATGATGGGCTTTACTACTTTAAACGTCAGCTGATTTGGGTTTTAGTTGCCTTAATAATATTTAACATTATCGTTTATTTGCCTCTACGTAGGATTTTGGGGCTATCTCATTGGTTCGTGATCTTTTTCTTGGGTTTAATTTTTGTCACCCTGATTCCAGGTGTGGGAACCCACACTAATGGAGCAACTCGTTGGATACCCCTTGGTCCAGTTCCAATTCAACCATCTGAATTGATTAAACCATTTTTAGTGTTGCAAAGTGCGCGAGTTTTCGGCCATTGGGAACGAATTAGTTGGGGAATTCGTTTTAGCTGGCTGGCTGTTTTTGGTATTATAATTCTGGGGATTTTAGCTCAGCCTAATTTGAGTACGACTGCACTTTGCGGTATGACTATTTGGCTAATTGCTTTAGCATCCGGACTGCCTTACAAGTATCTGGGAGGGACAGCGATTGGCGGAGTTCTATTAGCGGTACTCAGTATTAGTGTAAAAGAGTATCAGCGTAAACGGGTGATGTCGTTCCTAAACCCGTGGGCTGATGCCCAGGGAAATGGATACCAGTTAGTGCAAAGTTTGCTAGCAGTTGGTTCTGGTAGATTTTGGGGTGCTGGTTTTGGACTTTCTCAGCAAAAGCAGTTTTATTTACCAATTCAAGATACAGATTTTATTTTTGCTGTATTCGCTGAAGAATTCGGCTTTATTGGCAGTGTAGTATTACTACTGATGCTGTCTTTATACGCAACTTTGGGATTAATAGTGGCTGTTAGGAGTAAGCAAGCAGTACCTAGATTAGTAGCAATTGGCGTGACGACGTTAATAGTAGGACAATCATTGCTGCATATCGGTGTTGCTAGTGGGGCTTTACCTACTACAGGGTTACCTTTGCCAATGTTTAGCTATGGTGGCAATTCAATGATTGCTAGTTTAATGTTAGCCGGTTTATTAATTCGAGTTGCACGCGAAAGTAGTGAGGCTGAAGTGGTTCCGTTGCGAGGACAAGGAAGAAGAAATTAGGGATTGGGGATTGGGGATTGGGTACTGAAGGTTAGACTACCTACTTCTGTGCTCCCCCTGCTCAAGAGCTCCTCTGCTCCCTGTTACCTCTTATATCCCATGACTTTTACCAACAACCCAATTACGTCGGAAAAAGCGGGCTAAAGCTGGCTCCTCTAAAGATAAATAAATCGGGCGTCCATGAGGACAAGTGCGGGGATTACGAGTAATCTTCCATTGATCTAATAATGCTTGCATCTCTTGGAGACTGAGAGTTGTGCCATTGCGAATAGCACTGCGACAAGCAACAGCAACTTGAGCCGCTTGTAAGTCTCCTCCCAAACTAAGTTCTAAAATTGCATCAGCACAGTCGTCGCGAGAAAGCAAAATTGCAGGTACGCTACGGATAGCCCAAAGTTGTTCACCAAAGGGTTCTATATCTAAACCAAGACGTTGCAGTTGCGACACTTGAGCAGGAGATAATTGATAAAGAATAACCGGGGGTTCTTTGGGGACAATTTGCCAATTGTCGCTCAATTGCTCATACAAAACTCGCTCATGAGCAATGTGCTGTTCTATTAACCACATTCCTCCTGGATATTCAGCAATAATATAGGTTTTATTCACTTGACCAACAGCCCTCAGTTGTAGAGAGGTGGGATTAGTCTCTACAGGGGTTTGGTTTTCTTCGGTGTTAATGGAACGATTTAAATTGTAGCTACCTTTTTCTTCGGCAGCTTTTAGTAATTTGCTAACTCGCGTTGTGTGGACATTTTCTTTGAGGGTTTCACTACTATGCCGAAGTGCTTTGTCAATTGCGATCGCAATATGCTCTTGCCAATAACTGATTTCGTTGAGGTAAATTTCTGCTTTTGCTGGGTGGCGGTTCCAGTTAATTTGATCGGGAGGAATAAACATGTGTAAGAAACACACCGGATAGCGATCGCGCGGTAACGTTTTGTGAAATGCGCTCAGAATTGTTTGCTCTAGTTCCGGACACTTTACCATTCTTCCATTTACAGCTACCCGCACCCAGTCTGGACGATGACGATGACAGCGATCAGGTAATCCTAGCACTAATGAAATTAATGCCTCTTTGTTTTGAGGAATTTCTACTTGAAACTCTCGTAAATCACTTGGTTCTACTTGCTGTATGAATTGGGGCAATAGCTGTTTAAGGGTAGTCACAGGACTTATACTGAACCATGGACGGTCATCTTGCGAAACTTGCCAAGTTACATGAGGATGACATAACGCAATTTGTTGAATCGTTGCTTGCACACTCTTCATTTGCTGTGGTAGTTTTGGCAAGCCTCGACGACGCGCCTTACAATTTCCGAATAAATTTGCTACTGTAACGACAGTACCAGGCGCGATCGCCGCCGCCTTAACTTGAACAGGTTCTCCTCCAGAACCATAAATTATCTGCCAGCCTATCTCACCAGTTGATGGACGACTTAAAATTTCCACTTCAGCTAGATTTGTTAGACTGTGCAAAGCCTCGCCCCGAAAACCTAAACTAGTGATTTTCCATAAATCTGCACAGCTACGAATTTTACTAGTACTATGGGCTGTTGCTGCGCGCTGCAAATCATCCAAGCTCATACCACAGCCATTATCTACTACGCGGACTCGCCACTCTTCTGGCCATACAGAAATTACAATTCTTGTTGCACCTGCGTCTAGGGAATTTTCTACTAATTCCCGCACTACGGAAGCCAAAGAGTCAATCACCTCCCCAGCCGTGATTAAGTGTACAACTTCTGTTGATAGAGTTTTAATAGTAGAAACCATATTTTATAGCGTAGCTTACTAAGGGTATCGAGTTATTAGAGCCTGTGGTCTAAGGGTGTAGAGAAACCCAAAATCATGGAAGGTTCCCATGAGAACCTGAACAAGTTTTTCCATAGATAAATTCTCAGTATTTAAACTATCTGGATAGCTCGCATTCAGTGTAAATATATACTCTAAATTGTTTATTTATCCCCATTATGGCTATATACCCTTTTTTACGAGAGATTAATCGCCCTTGTCATAGAATAACAGAACTAATAGCTATAGCTTTGCCAGTTTTTATAAAATAACCCTCAATTGTTGTCAGAAAATTGTACGTTTCTATGAGAGGACGCAAAGTAGTTTAAAAGCACTTTCCTTTGCACAAAGTCATAAGTTATTTGAATCCAATAACCAATTAAGAAAATTAATGGGATACTAACTGTGGATAAAATGATAAATCTCTGTGATTCTAATAATTTCTGAGAAATTATCCAATTCCAAGCAGAACCTTTAGTAAGTACTGTCAAAATAGGACGGTGAAATAAATATGCTGAATATGAGGCTAGACTCATTCCATGTAAAATGGGAGTAAATTGCTGAAAACTCCGAAAGCGATTTTCAATAATTATTAGGAAATTTAAGGCAACAAAAAAGAAGCTAATTTCACTTAGCGTTAGTACAGAAAAATATATATAATATGGTAGTTTAAAAAACAAAGAACTATTAACGATAATAAAAAATAAACCTATTTCAAGAATTGCCAATATAAAGACGATTGATGATAAATACCTTTTTATTTTTCGTTTATAAACATCCAAAGCCATCTTCATTCCCAGGAAAAACTGAATAGTAAAACTTATAAAAGAATCCCTTACATAAAAACCATTATGGTCTAGCATTATCGCTAAGCCATATAGAAATAGAGACGTAGCACCCAAAAGAAATAATCCTCTTTTCTGAGATATTATTTTATAAGCTAAAGGAAAAACTAAGTAGTATTGTACAATTAAACCAATAAACCATAAGCTTCCTGGATTATGAGAATACTCTTTAAAGAATGTGTGAACAACAAAAAGATGCGCTAAGAAGTTTTGTGGCTCAATTACATTGACAATTAATAAGTAAGTTAATAAAGCTAAATAATAAAGTGGAAGTATTCTCAAAAAGCGCTTGTAGAAAAAAGGTAACACTTGTAAATCAGTTGTGTTGCTCACTAACCTGCTATAAGTCAAACCGAAACCTGACAAAATGATGAAACCAGAAACTCCTATACCTCCTAATGTAGGCCAAAAAAACTGCCAAACTTGACCACGATATGTCATTCCCCAGTACTCAGATAGGTGACAGAATACTACGCAAAGTATCATGAGAATTTTTAATCGATCAATATATTGTAAACGAATAGATTTTTCTTGAGAAGCGTTGCGACTCATTCTATAGGATTCCTACGTGATTTGTGTTTCGGCTTGGTCGACTTCTATATTTGATATACAAATTTCCAGCCAGTTGTTGGCTTGTCTGGATTTTTTTATCTTCTGTCGATAAACAGCAATCGTACTTAATCTGCGAAACTAGTTGTGAGGGCAGGCAATAGGCAATAAATGATTAAGAAATACGATACCAGTACCTAGGTCTATGGTCAAGCTGTTAGCCGTATTTTAAATACGCAGTCAAATATTTAAGTAGCAATCGTTACATTTATGGTGGATCGCTGGCACGAATTTTTCATAAAAATAGAGACGCGAAATCCCGCGTCTCTGGAGCGTAGCGATATCGCACCAGGTTGTTAATCCTTCATCGCCAACACCTTAGGCTGTTGAGGATACAGTAACCCATTTAACAGTGAAGCTGGACGTTTACCGTATGGCCAAGCAAAAGCATGACTAAATGCTGCATCTTGGCAAGCTTGTAACTGGTCAAAGTTGATAATATCGTAAGTTAAGAGGTTCTCGTATTCAAAGGGGAGGCGTACATTGTGTAACCCCGCATTATCGGTACAAATAGCAATATCTACCCCTGCATCAAAACAGCGATCGAACACTAATTTGAGTTGACGTATATCTTGCAAGGTACCAGTTTTTAGGTAAGTTGTGGGGCAAACCTCTAAACATTGACGACGCTTAGCCACGTCTTTAAGTAACTCTGGATATAGCAGAGGAATTTGAATGCCATGACCAATCCTCATCAAGTATGGTAGGAGTTGAGGATAACAGCCAGCAGTGGTTTCGTAAAGATGCGCAGTGGTTTTAATGTCACGCGATCGCGCATAATCATAAAGTTCAATCCACTCATCCATCCGCTCAGCGAAGCGACTATCCCCTCCAGCCACGTCTATCGCACAAACATACTGCTTATTTTGCACAGCTAAATCAACAATCGCCTTGTTTACCTCATAAGGTAGGCGGGTGTGCATACAGAGAATTTGGCTAGTGATGATTGGGTATTCTGGTAGTTTGCTTGCTCTACCCACAACCTCTACAATCTCTGCCATCTTGTCAATTCTTTCTGATTGACTTAGATGCTCTGGTGTCCGTAAATATGGAGTATACCGCAGCTCAAGGTAAGCTAAATTTTCAAAAATGTAAGCACCTCTAAGAAGACGATAGACAAAGTACGGCAAAGTCTCTACAGTTTGTACACTTTCTACGAGGGTGTGTAACTCCAGGTACTCGTCTAGCGTGTTGCGTGGGCGTGTGTAAAATTCTTCAAATTCTTGATACTTAGCAAAGCGAGAAATAGCATCTGAGGAGTGGCGCTCAAAATATCTCCATAAAACGCGGGGTACAACAGAACCGCCGAGATGTCTATGTAATTCAGCGTATAAAGCCATAGTGGTCTTTTGACAATAAATTTTAAATATTATTAACAATAACAAATAAAAAAAACAACCTAAAGCCAGCAAAATTTCATGAACAACTTTTGAAGGTGATGTTCATCTTGACAGAAATCCTTTACTATAAACGGTTTGGGTAATTGTAAATTTACAATGTCCTACTTGATGTCTCGATAGGTTTTGATTCACTTGATGCGTGTCATCAGTATTTTAAATCACGCTAATGAATGAATTTTTATGACTAAATAGCAGTAATAATTTCAGCATTACGGAGATCAAATAATCTCAGCCAGATTACAGGGAGCAGCCAACAAAGTCTATGAGATACATCTATTATTCGTAAGCACTTAGCTGCTTATATTAAGTCTTTTATACATGTGCAGAAAACTTAATATAAATTAATAATTACGCTCTGAGCCAATACTGCGTAGGTTTTTCCCGAAAATTTGCCCTGAACTAAAGTTCGGGCTAATAGCGCTCATTGAGCTAAAAGCTCACTGGGTAATCTTTTAACCCATTAAAATGGGTTTAAGCTTTGAGCCGGGAAATAAATTTCCCGGCTCTTAACTACAAACCTCTGGAAGATCATCTCTTCTTGTGCTAAGACACAGTAAAGGAAGCAGTTCCTTTTAGGTTAACTGTGCTATAGGTTTTTTCTGCTCCTCGTCCTGGCCCTGCAATAGTAGTAAGAGTTGTGGTTTTTATACCAGGAACTGTGATACGAATCTTTTCAGATGTAGTGCTTAAGTTGACTGATGGAAGAACTAAAGTAAATGTCACTGTACGTAAATCAGGCACTGTTTCTAAAGTGACTGTAATTAACTGACCAATCTCAGTATCCTGAATACGAATTTGCTGACCAGAGAAGTTGAGATTGAAATTATTGTCACGGTAGCTTAACAAGGGGACTCCTGAGAAGCTTGTTTCAGAATAACTAACTACGATAGAACCACCACTTAGTTCAAAAGTATTGGCTTTAGTAAAATTTAGAGATTGTGCTTGTTGTACTGGAGTTTGTGCTAAGGGAAGAGCCACGACGGGTGCATTCCAACAGAACAATACGGTTAAGACAACGCTAAGAATCAGTGATAAACGACGCATACTGTTACTAAATTAAACGGGTCTTCACATTAATAGTTATTAGTGAATCCACATATGCACTCGTTGCAGATTAGCGTTGATATTTTTGGCCTTATCGAGTATCGTCACTTCTTCAAGTGAGGAATTATACAGCAGCAAAGATGAGGACTTAAATTTTGTTGACAAAATCTCCGTAGATGTTTATCATAGTCGTTTGTGAAAACATTACTTTATAATATAAGCGCTTGGCTAACGTCATTGTAATAGGTGCCCAGTGGGGCGATGAAGGAAAAGGAAAAATAACAGACTTGCTCAGCCGCTCTGCAGATGTTGTCGTACGTTACCAAGGCGGTGTGAATGCTGGTCATACGATTGTAGTAAAAGGTCAGACTTTTAAACTTCACTTGATTCCCTCGGGTATTTTGTACCCAAATACCGAGTGTATTATTGGTTGTGGAACAGTGATAGACCCAGAGGTTTTGCTCAAAGAACTTGAACAAATAAAAGAACTGGGTGTTTCCACGAATAATCTACTAATCTCTGAAACTGCTCATGTCACGATGCCTTACCATCGATTGATTGACCAGGCAACAGAGGAGCGTAGGGGAAGCCATAAAATTGGTACGACAGGTAGAGGTATTGGTCCCACCTATGCAGATAAATCAGAGCGAACTGGCATCAGGATGTTAGACTTGATGGACAAGGACGGGCTAACTGAGCAGCTAGAGTGGATCATTAATTATAAAAATGTCATTCTAGAAAAACTTTATAATATACCACCTTTAAACCCGCAAGAAGTTATTGAGAAGTACTTGGAGTACGCAGAACGTTTGCGTCCTTACGTGGTGGATACCTCAGTAAAAATATATGATGCGGTTCGCCGTCGGCGTAATATTCTGTTTGAAGGAGCGCAAGGAACTCTCCTGGATCTAGATCACGGGACTTATCCCTATGTCACATCCTCTAATCCCGTAGCAGGGGGAGCTTGTGTTGGTACAGGTTTAGGCCCGACAATAGTTGATCGGGTTATTGGGGTATCAAAAGCCTACACTACTCGGGTAGGGGAAGGCCCATTTCCTACTGAAATCTGTGGGGAGTTGGGCGACTTGTTGTGCGATCGCGGCGCAGAATTTGGCACAACAACCGGACGTAGGCGTCGTTGCGGCTGGTTTGATGCAGTCATCGGTCGCTATGCAGTTCGGATTAACGGGATGGATTGTCTGGCGATTACCAAACTAGATGTTCTCGACGAACTAGAGGAAATCAAAGTTTGTGTGGCTTATGAGATAGATGGGGAACCTTGCGATCACTTTCCCCGCAGTTCTCGTCGATTCGCTCGTTGTAAACCAATATACAAAACTCTCCCAGGATGGGGTGTCTCAACCAGTCATTGCCGTTCTCTAGAAGATTTGCCTCGGCAAGCACTAGATTATCTCAAATTTTTGGCAGAATTGATGGAAGTGCCGATCGCGATCGTTTCTTTAGGAGCTAGCCGCGATCAAACCATCATTGTAGAGGACCCAATTCATGGTCCCAAACGCGCATTATTGCATGTAGATGGTACATCTACATCGTTACTAAGTGCGTAAAGTTGAGTTAGTAGTTAGTAGATAGTGGTTAGTAGCTAACATAACCCCTAATCCCTAACCCCTAACACCTAACACCTAACCCCCTAATATCTAATTATGGATCTCACAATCGAATGTCAAAAGCGGCCAGAAGGCAGTAAGCCGAATGCTTTGCGCCGTTCTGGAAAAATTCCAGCGAATTTATACGGTCATAAAGGTACTGAGTCAATCGCTCTTACCCTCGATACCAAAGTTGTAGAACAACTGTTGAAAAAAGGTTCTGTTAACAACACCTTAATTGATCTCAAAATCACTGATATTCCTTGGAGTGGAAAAACTCTGCTCCGGGAAGTTCAGATTCACCCAGCAAAGCGCACACCTTACCACCTCAGCTTTTTTGCAGTTGCAGGACATGGTGATACCGATGTAGAAGTTTCCCTACATTTTGTAGGAGAAGCAGTCGGTGTGAAGCAAGAAGGCGGAGTGTTAGACACACCAATAACCCAATTGCAGATCCGTTGTGCACCGGAAAATATTCCAGAAGCAATTGAAGTGAATGTCTCTGAACTGCACGTAGGAGATAGTTTGCATACAGATGAGCTGAGCTTGCCCGAAGGTGTAAAAATTATAGCTGAAACAGGACAAGTAGTTGTTTCAGTTTTGCCACCACAAACAAGTGCTGATACAGGATCAGTATCAGAGGGAACTTAAATTCTGTTATAGTTTCCGTTGTAACCAGGGGGTACACCTCTGGTTTTTTTATGTTGAACCATCAAAATGCTAAGGATTGTTATGACTGAAGTTTCTGTTCCAACTTTGATTCAGAAAATGCTCCAGCCTGGGTTTTATCCCCATCCTGTGAAGGAGCCGATTCAATTGATTCAGACACATATTTCTTATGTGCTTTTGACTGGGGATTTTGCCTATAAGCTAAAGAAGCCAATGAATTTTGGCTTTTTAGACTTCTCAACTTTAGAAAAGCGAAAGCATTTTTGTGAGGAAGAGTTACGTTTAAATAAACGCGGAGCACCAGAACTTTATTTGGAAGTACTACCTGTGACTCTGGAGGAGGAAAAGTACTCTTTAGGAGGAACAGGAGAACCTGTAGAATATGCACTAAAAATGCACGCTTTTCCTCAAGAGGGTTTGTTTAGCAATCTATTTGAGCAGGGTAAATTGAATGAGGGACACTTAGAACAATTGGGGCAAGTGGTGGCTCAGTACCATCGTAAAACTGAGACGAATGATTATATTAAAACTTTCGGGGAAGTACCACAAGTTCGAGCTGCCATTGACGAGAATTATGAGCAAACGATGAAGTATATTGGTGGTCCCCAAACACAAAAACAGTTTGAGGAAACGAAAGAATATACTGACCGCTTTTTTGCAGAACGTCCAGAATTATTTAAAAGCAGAGTTGAAAATAATTTTATTCGAGAATGCCACGGCGATTTACACATGAGAAATATTTGCCTGTGGCATGACAAAATTACGTTGTTTGACTGCATTGAGTTTAATGAGCCATTTCGCTTTGTAGATGTGATGTACGATGTGGCATTTACTGTGATGGATTTGGAAGCTAGGCACAGTAGAGAGTTAGGTAATGCATTCTTGAATACCTATGTTGAGCAAACAGGGGATTGGGAAGGTTTGCAGGTGTTACCTTTATATTTAAGCCGTCAGGCTTATGTAAGAGCTAAGGTAGGCTCGTTTGTTTTAGATGATCCTGGTATTTCTCAAGCAGAGAAGGAAGAGGCACTAAAAACGGCGGCTAATTACTATAAGCAGGCTTGGGATTATACAAAGCCTAAGCAAGGAAAATTAATTTTGATGTCAGGCTTGTCTGGTTCTGGTAAAAGTACAACGGCACGCTACTTAGCTCGTAAACTGGGAGCAATTCACGTTCGTTCTGATGCAGTGCGGAAACATTTAGGAGGAATCCCCCTAAGTGAACGTGGCGGAGATGATTTGTATACCCCAGAAATGACTAAGAAAACTTACGGGCGGCTCTTAGATTTAGGAGTTATGCTCGCAAGTCAAGGTTTTCCAGTGATTTTAGATGCTAAGTACGACCAACACCAGTTACGGGAAGAGGCGATCGCTCAAGCTCAAAAACACCAAATTCCTCTTCAGATTATCTACTGCAAAGCACCAGTGGAAGTTTTGCGTTCTCGCTTGGAAAATCGCACCGGTGATATTGCTGATGCTACTGCCAATTTATTGACATCACAGATCGAAAAAGCTGAAGCGTTCAGTGAACAAGAAAAACCATTAGTTAAAATTTTGGACACAACTGAACCTATAGAGGCACAATTAAAAGAAGTTATTTGCCAATAGTTCATTATGGCAGGACCACAAAAAGGCTTCGGTAATCCGCTATCTTATTTGTCAGGGAGATTCCTGACACAGCTGTTATTTGGGTTATTTTTATCACTTGTACTCAACACAACACTACACAACGTAGCTCTAAGCATCTTCCTGGGTGTATTGGGTGGTGTAGCCGTCGGTTGGTTCACAGCTGCCACAACAACTGGTCCCCAAACCCAACCTGTGGGTACCTCTGAAGGTATTGATGCTGGACTAAAATACTGGCTATTTTTCTTGCTTGGCTTCTTCTGGTTACGGTACGCACCAGCTATGAGTATTTTCCTCGGTGCAATAGCAGGTTTAAGTGCAGGTTGGATGATTGCTTGGTGGAAAACTAGGGAGGAAACTAAAACTCAACTACCAGATGAAGCCTCTCAAGAAGAGGAAGCTGAACTCTCAAATGAGTCGGTTAGGAATAAATCCCGCAAAAGACGAACAACCAAACGGTATCGTCGTACTTCAAGAATACCTGACTTAACTAGGTTTTGGAGAAGGTGAGAGGGATTGGGGCATGGGGCAATGGGCATGGGGCATAGGCATTGGGTAGAGGAAAAGAATTATATCAGTAAGTCTTTAGCGAGAAAGAGTAAATACTTTTTGGGTAAACAGTTTTTCCTCCCCTGCTCCTATGCCCCATGCCCTATGCCCTATGCCCCACGCCCCATGCCCCATGCCCCATGCCCCATGCCCTAATATGTTTTTATTTCTATCTAAACTGCTACCGTTGTTTTTTTACCCCTTGGGAATCATCAGTATATGTTTACTGGTGTCCCTGGTTATGGTGTGGAAACGACCACGGACTGCTGCGCTTGCAATCACGTTGGCGCTCATTGTTTTACTATTCTCTAGTAATGCCTGGGTTGCCCGTTTGATGGTGCGATCGCTAGAATGGCAAAATCTTCCACTTAAAGAGATCCCAACTGCGGAAGCTATCGTCGTTTTAGGTGGTGCAACCAAGCCAGCTTTGCCACCACGACCAACTGTAGATTTAAATGAGCATGGCGATCGCGTTATTTACGCTGCTCAACTCTACCGCCAAAAAAAAGCTCCTGTAATTATTCTTAGCGGTGGTCGTATTGATTGGGCTGGTGAAGGACCATCCGAATCGGCGGATATGGCAACAATTCTCACTTCTATTGGCATTCCATCTGAGGCAATTATCGAGGAGCCCAATTCTCTAAATACTTATCAAAATGCAGTGAATGTCAAAAAAATTCTTGATTCTCGTGGTATTCACCATATATTATTGGTAACTTCAGCGATTCATATGCCGAGATCTCTCCTGATTTTCAAGCGTCAGGGCATTGATGCAATTCCTACACCTACTGACTTTATTGTCAGTCAGGCTGACATAAGAGAACTTAGCGCTACTCCCAAAGGAGCCATTCTGAATTTATTACCCGATACAGGAAATATAAACGATTTTACTGGTGCTTTAAAAGAATATATTGGTATTTTTATATACCGACTAAGAGGTTGGGCGTAAATAAAGGCGTAAATAAAATAGTGACGAGTTACAAATCATGAACTATTGCGCGCGTAATAATAGATCATAACTCCTCACTTGAACTATTCTCATGTCCAGAAATTTACCCCATATCATTCCTTCTTCTCAACCTCCATCTGAGGAGACTTTTGCTGTTTATCAAACAACTCACCAATTTTATCAAGAAATTCGGGTGCGCGATGAATTCAAGCAGTATTGTGAGTGGTACCATACAACAGCCCAAAGCAATCGTCAAGATCTAGAAAGAATGCGCGGCGAATTAAATATTTTCGCATGGTTTCGCCGCAGATCTTGACTAATTCTCCGGCGTAAACGCACAGAGATTTTAGATAACTTCTAACTCACTCTCACGCAAATGAGCTTTAAATTTTTTACTGAACTGAACATAAATCGGCAGGTTAGCGCTGACGGGTTTACCTTGCCATTCATTGACAATAGCTACCACTTCGCCTTCTGAGTCTTTAAGGTCGAAAGCCTTACCTCGATTTTCAGGATGATGATATACTATTACGGACTCTTTTACACGCACACGCTCACCAATTTTCATACCAATTTTTACACCTAGCTTTTGCTTTTCCACAAGTGTTTCCACTGCCATCCCTCGCTGAACCCTTTGATCAAAAAATAGACTTAAAATCGCCTAGTACTTTGGCGAGAGGTCTAATCATCTTATCTTCACTCTAGAGTGATGCATAGGTCAACTGGCTCTTGGATTAATCCTCAAAATAAGCTAAAATGCTTAGTCACTTGCAGCATAAGCAGATCTATAACAATCTAAAGGATGGAGTTCGATAAACTTGAACTCTAACCCTTTGACTCTAATTCAATTGAAGCTGTTAAAATGGCTGATAAATGTAAAATTTTCAATCTACTTATCATCCAGCTTTAGGGTTATTGGATTTTATCCGTCGTAACTTAACAGCTAACCTATTATCTCCTCGGGATAAAAAACCCAAGGTCACTCGTTTCATAATCCAGTACAAGCAAGTTAGTATGACAAAGGTGACAGCAATAATTGCTAAAGGCAGTTTGGCTAAAATGTCGTCTGCACCCTTAATAAGCACAGCATCTGGTTGAGTCACAAAATCCCAACTGTTTAAACGCAAGAATCGTCCCCAATAAATTCCAACAGCACAAAGCGCGTGGGTAACCACTTCCATCCATAAAATCCATTTACTCTTGCCTACACGGTGTAAGTAGTAACCCCAGTTGATAAGAGATATTACGTATGCCTCAAACCCTGCTAGAATAACTAATAAATATGTTGGAATTAATATGAGGGTAATGATCCACACCGATGGAATTGTGCGGATATCTTGTATTAGATGAATGACATCAGTCAGCAAATAAGGGGCGTTTGGGAGAAAAGCGTAGAACACCAAAAATCCTATCCACCAAAGCAAAGGCAAAGAGCGTCTGCTACCAGTACGAAACAGCCAGATACTCAAAACCAAAGGAATGAAAGCCAGAAATAAATTCCAACTCATCCATCTTGCATTTATTTGCAACACATGAATAACTTTGTTAATTAATGTAATTGCTTGTACATTCATAGTGCCTTTCTCATAAATATGAATGGTTTTGAGGTTACTGTATGGTTATATGCTATCTGAATTGACAAAAAAAATTAAGTAGTCATTTTAACTAGTCCGAACTTGCTCATTGACCCAGCTAACTAACCCACTAGCACCGCTGCGCGAAAGTCAAAAGTCAAAAGTCAAAAGTCAAAAGTGTTATAAATCAAGCCTTTTGGCTGTTTGAAATGGTTGGTTTATTTAGGCGGTGCTGTACTAGTATAGCTGGAAGATTTAATGGCGTCTCTACTTCAGGATTAGGTGTGGGAGTGTGGGATCCACGAAAAATCGATCTTAATACCCCCATCTCGTCAATTCGGTTTGCTACAGTATTTGTTCATCTGGGTTGCTATAGCATCTGACTGTTTGCCAGTGATCGAGGCTTTTGTCAGGGCTGTCTCAATGTCTCCTCTTGCTTTTTGAACGATTGCACTACCCCTTGGCGCTGTCTTTTCTGAGTTAAAAGCCTTTGCTGCGGTGGCAAATGATTTACTGAAAGTCTCAAATACATTGACAAACTGGATTTGAAACTCTTTTAATTTAGAATCTTGTAGTTTTAGCTCCTTAATTTCTTTAGCAATAGTTTCCAAGTCCTGAGCCAATTTTAAGCTGGTTGTTACCTGCTTCGCTTTATTGTCACCAATTAAATCAGATCCTTTGTTAACTACCTTGATTAGGCGCTCACACTGAGAACTTTTACTGTTATTACAAGCAGTAACTAAAAAAGTGAGACTTAAGCCAACGCAAGCGATAATAATGTTTTTACGCACTACAGACATTACGCCCTACTACAAATGAAACCTCACACTGAAAAATACTTGAGCCGATTTTGAGAATTTCTGGCTTTTAATTTTGCCTTCCATTCTCGAATGGCGTTTGCTGTTCTTGCTACCGGTGGCTGGTATTTTTGAAAAATCTGTTCCTCCACCATTGTAGTATCGTCTTTCAACGGTTGGGTAGTTAAACAGCTCATCAAACTAGGCAAAGATGACTCCATCTTTAAAGCCCAAATCACATCATCAACTGAGTGAAAGCGCTCTTGGATAGAAATCTTCAGCATTTTACCTAAAATCCCAGCAAAATTCTCACTGATTCTTACTTCTTTTTGCCAAAAAATTTCACCCGTTGTCGAGTCGTAGTCAAGTTCTAAGGGTGTTTTTCCAGTCAATAAATAAAGACAAGTTACCCCAACTGCATAAATATCACTAGCATATACAGCATGTAAAGAAAACTGCTCAGGTGGAGCGAATCCCACTGTTCCAATAAAATTGGTACTGGAGATTTGATCTATAGGACTTTGACTGGCGTGGATCAGTTGTTCTTTTACTGCTCCAAAATCTATCAGCACTAGCCGTCCGTCATCTGAACACCGTATCAAGTTCTGGGGTTTAATATCCCGATGAATCACATGATTTTTATGAATATACCGTAATATTCCCAGTACTTCCTGCAAAAACTGTTTAACTGCGGCTTCATTCTTAATACCACTGAGCTTGATTTCCTGTGCTAAAGTATAACCGCGCACATATTCTTGGACCAAGTAAAATTCTCCATTCCCTTTAAAGTAGTTTAACAGCATGGGAATTTGAGAATGGCTACCCAGTTGACCCAAGATTTTTGCTTCTTTTTCAAAGCGATCGCACGCGAGTGCCCAGCTTTTGGAATTAGTTGTTTTAGGACAAAGCTGTTTAATGACACACAAAGGACTTCCTGGTAACACTGCATCTTTAGCTAAAAATGTGACCCCAAAACCACCTCTACCCAAAATTTGTAGGATTTTGTAACGCTCACGAAATAGGAAATTGGAGCCACATAAGCGACCAAGCTTAGTCTGTTGTAAAATTTCCTGATGCCCCTGTGGTATTTTCGTAGAAAACTGATTCATGTGTGAAGATTGTTGGTTACTATAAAACGGAAGTATTATCGTGTTCCCAATTTAACTTCAGATCTTATTGGCTGGCTGTAGTATTACTTAAAAAATAAAAGTATTATTTTAAACATAAAATACAATAGGGGCGTAGGAAGGGTATTCCTTTCGCCCCAATACTTTGCTATAAATGGTCGAAATTATAGCCCAGGCATTGATTAAGGTACTTGAATTGGAATCAAAGCATTTTCTGGAAGATAATTAGAGTACTCTCTTTCATCTGAAAGAACCAAAAGCAACCGCACAGGAAAATCTGGCGGAACTTGTAAATCTGCCCAAGGCACTGCTAACTCTAAGCACTTATTTAAAGCTACTTGAGCACGACTGACGCGCGGTAGCCATTGATAATCCTCTCCTGCTTCTCGAAAATGAATTGATTGTGTCAGTAGATTAATTTCTAAATGATGGTGAAACAGGTAATTAACTGGTGCTTTGTCCGGGACTTTTTCCAAGGGAATAGGACTATTGTGCATTGTTTTATCAGGATAAAACCACAGCAGATTTAACTCCGCCGGTAAATCTCGTCCTGGTTTTGCACCAGTTAACAAGTCTAAGCGTACGTAGAAATTTAGGTGATCAACGCCATACCAAAGCCTTTGGATAACGCTACTGTTGTGCATTGTTCCTCGTGATCCACCTATTTCTATCCGTCCAGCTTTATCCCAGTCTTGCTCATCACCTAGACCATCTATTGTAGGATGAATAAAGCTTTGTGGTCGTTGATCTACTTGTGCTTGGTGAACTTCTACCGGTTGCAGAAGATAGGGGGGTACAGGTTCATTTAAGGCTTTGTAAACACCATATAAATGTTCTCGGAATAACTGGTCAAAAATTGCATCTTGATTCGACGAATGTCCTTCGCCGAACCACCAGAACCAATCAGAACCTTCTGCTGCGTATAAAGCTTCCCATGCTTCTGGATTGTTTTCTTCTGTTGCTTCTGGATGATTTGCAAGGGTAATCCGTGCTTGTGTCAAATAGTCCCAAGCACGATTTTTAGCAGGATCTCCAATCCAGGTTGTGAAGCTACCATCTACCCAAGAGCCGCTGTGCAATTGTGTTCCTGGAAGAGTTGCTGTGGGAGGAAATTTTTCAAGAAATTCAGAGACAGTTACAAGTTTCAGGTGAGGTTCGTCACTTAAGCTTTGATACAACGCCTCTAAGAAGGGTTTACCATCTTGTTGGTAAAATTCCCAGCAATTCTCACCATCCAAAGCAATAGTCACTAGCCAGGGTTGTTCAGGTTGATGCTCTTTTTGCATTCGAGCGATCGCTTGAAGGTGTCCGACTAAGTCTGCTGCTGCTTGTTTCGGCTGCATAGAACCATAGGTAAAGCCGATTAAATCGGATAGCCTATGGTCACGAAATACAATAGCTAAATCACCTACTGGGGTTTGCAAGCGATAGGGGCGGTATAGTAAATACGGTTCTTCGACATTTCCTGCTCCATCGCGCTGAAAGAAGTGCTTAAGAGTCCACCCTAGCACTGCTTCATCGGAGCAAATCCATTGAAACCCCTGTTTAATAATATACGGTAATATCTCTGGACTAACTGATTGTTCTGAAGGCCACAAACCTCGGGGCGCCTGACCAAATCTATCTTTATACAATTCCCAAGATTTTTCTAAATGTCGGGGAATATCTTCTGCCCACTGAAATCGAGCTTGAGGCAGAGTCATATTTGGTACCGCTACTCTACCAGAATTAGTATCAGCCAGCAGGGGTAATATAGGGTGCGTGTAGGGTGTGGTTGTCACCTCTATTTGCCCTGCTTGTTGCATTTTCCGATGTTGTGGTATTATTCTTCTAAGAATATCTCTTTGTTTGGAGTAAATTCGCTGGCGATCGCTCAAGGTAAAATTTTGACCTTGTTTTAGCCAAGCTGCAATTTCTGGGTCATCCCAAAACAACGGATCTATCCAAGCCAGATTGTGCCAGGCTAATAGATCACTATAATCGTTCTGTTGCCAATTTTCTAAACACCAGCCTTGCCCGTGTTCATGTCGCTGCTGATACAGCTGAGCATAGCGCGGATGGGGATCAATAAGAGTGTGGTGATTAGCGTCAAAAAAGTGTTGGATTATAAATTCCCGTTGTGCAAGAGTTAGTTGCTCTGTAGGTGTTAAACTAACTTCCAAATAAGGATCAAAAGCCGTACCAGCAATATAATCTTCTAGCTGTAATATCAGTGATGGAACTAGATTTACAGTTTGGTGTAGCTTAGGATAACGCTCTAGGAGCAGTACCAGATCCAAATAATCCTTTGTACCGTGTAACCGTACCCAAGGCAAACGATATTGCTCAGTCGCAGAAGAAATATCCTTCCGAGGAGACTTGTACAAAGGCTGGTGCTGATGCCATACAAAAGCGACGTAAAGGGGATGAGGCATAAGTATATAGTCAGAAGTGTAAATAGTTAGTAGCTAGCTATATTTTCCACTAACCACTAACTATTCCCTATTCTTTATATAACTTGCTCAACTTCGGCAATTTCTGGAATCATTTCTTTTAATCGACGTTCAATACCCATTCTCAAAGTCATTGTCGAGCTGGGACAAGAACCACAGGCACCTTCTAGTCTCAATTTCACAATTGGACCATCAAGTTCTACAAGTTGCACATTACCACCATCAGACATGAGATAAGGGCGCATTTCATCTAAAACTGTTTCGACGTTGATAGCTGTAAGTTCCATGCCGTTTAATTTCCTCTTAAGGATTACCGAAAAGTGTTATTTTTTAGCTTTGATAAAACGATCCTAGATCTAATTGCAGCAGTATGGAGTTATGTGTTAACTGAATCTAGACGCCGCCAAAAAGTTTAGACCGATGCTGGTTCTAGTAACTTGATGTTAGAGTAACTAAATTCAGTCGTCGTGCGATTGCCTTCTTTGTACTCTTGCACAATCTGCTTTGTCATGATGTAGTAGCCGCCGATTTCCTCGTAAGTATCATCAAATTTAAGTACACTTGTGACTTCATTTGTGCTTGAGTTACGAAAGACTGCGTCATAGCGGCTAGCAACATAGCCTGAGCCTGTGTCGACGGTTTCATAAGTATCAATAACAAAAGCCATGCGTCCCATCACACGACTGACTTGGCAAATCTCCTTACCCCTAATTTTATAATTAGAACCCATAGAGTCACCCTTTACTAGGATTTCCGTAGCCCCATTAGAGTCTTGTTGCCCTAGGCTAAACTCGCTTTTCCCATGAGACTGCTCAAAAGGATTCCGCTTACGATGGGTAACTATATCACGTAATTGGGTATAGATACCTTCTTGGACTTGTTCATCTGCAACACCCGCAACTTTTACGCTTAAGTCGTGGTTAATCCGAATTTGACCTGTGTAAACTTTATCTTCCTGCACCAGTTGCACATCAGCACTGTAGCCAGGAAAGTTTTCATCCCAAGTGTAACGACTTTCATAAGCGATTTGGAATAGTTCGCGGGCTGTTGTTGGATGTGTCATCTAAAGATCTCCGAATAGTACTCAAAGTACTTAGGCGCATCAGCTAGGGCTTTTTGGTTTGGAACCTAAGTTCCTTACCTGAAGCCACCAGATAGAATCTGGCGGTGCTGACAGTACCACGTTTAACATTTATCAGTTATCAGTTATCAGTTATCAGTAAGAGCGCTCCGGTATTTATCCTGGGGTTAGAGTCCCCCACTTCGCTCCAAGCGGCAGGTTTCAGCGGGGGTCAAATCCCCGACTGAAACTGTGATAACTGTTCACTGTTCACTGAATTTAATTCACTTTCTTAAGTGTAATCTAATTCCCAATTTTAGATGGCGATCCCTTCTTACTCGCTTTCCGAGGCTGAAACCATCACTGGTTGCTGATACAAAGGTACTGTAAATGTAACGGTTGAACCAAGCCCTTCGCCCAAGCTATAAAAATTCACCTCTCCACCCATCGCCTCTATGAGTTTCTGGGATATTGCCAACCCTAAGCCGGTTCCACCATATTGTCGAGTGCGGGAGCTATCGACTTGAGAGAATAATTGAAACAGTTTATCTTGTTTGTCGAGAGAAACACCAATACCTGTGTCTGCTACACGGACTTTCACCATACCAGGAAACTGTTGGTCTTGGAATATTACCTTTTTACGGACTACGTCGGCACTAATTGTTATACCACCTTCATGAGTAAATTTGATGGCGTTCCCAACTAGATTTAACATGACTTGTTTAAGACGTTGATAATCCCCGTGGACAGTAATTTCATCACAGGTGTCTGGCATTTGCATCCGCAGGCTAAGATTTCTCGCTTCTGCTTGAGGACGCATAAAGCTGTCTACATCACTGAATAGCTCGTTGAGTTTAACAAATCTCAACTCCAATTCCATTTTTCCAGCTTCAATTTTAGCGATGTCTAGGATATCATTGATAATATCAAGCAGATAGATGGATGATTTATGAGCTTCTTGAAGAAATTGGTTTTGTTCTTCAGGATCGTCTGCCATACCCTCCAAAATCAGCTTTAAAAAGCCGATAATGCCGTTGAGTGGTGTTCGCAGCTCATGAGTTACGTTGGCGAGAAATTCTCTGATGCGGCGAGTTGCTTCTTCCGCTTGTTGGCTTGCTGCTTCCAGTTCTTTGTATAAAGTAGCGTGGGCGATCGCAGTTCCGAGTTGATCTGCTACATCTTTTGCAATTTCCAGTTCATCTGCTGTCACCCCGTAGCATTTCTCTGATAAAGTGACAGCAATTAACCCATTTGGTTGGTCTTGATGGCAAGTAGCAACCACCAACATTTTTTGCTGACCGAATTCAGGGTGCTGAGGATTTTCTACTAAAATCGGTTCAAGGGTTGTTAACGCTCTAGCAAAACTAGGTTCAGAATCTATTTCTATTTCTAAGCCAAGAATCGATTTCACTTCTGGGTGGTGATACTCTGCTATCACCTGTACTTTAGAGCTTAAGGATTGGTATGGGCAGATAATACAGCGCTCTACATCTAGGAGTACTTTTCCCAAATTGTCGACTGTTTGCTGCCAAATTATGTCTAAATCTAAGGTACGCCGGATATTTCGAGTGATTTGGTTAACCTGTTTTCGGTGTCGCTGCGATCGTAACGCTAAGTTTATTTGTGTAGGCGTTTTTGTGACAACATTCACTTCTACATTGCTAGCCTGACATTGCAGTAATCGCCCCATTACCAGAACTGTTGTGGCAACGTTTCCCAATGATGGCATGATAGGAGTGATCGTCAACTCAAATTCATACAACTTGTCTTCAAGGCTAAACCAATGCTGATATCGTTGAGGAACCAGAGTTGTCAAAACTTGCTGTAACCGTTCCAAATAAAGATCCTTCTCTACAGGAGAGAAAATTGGATATTCATTCAGGTTCTCAACTATCTGCTCAGGATTTAACCCAAGACTCTGACTCTTCTGCCAATAAAAAGCAAAATAACGCCCTGTAGCATCTTGCGTGTAAACCAACTCGGCTCCTAAGCTTGCCAATAAATCGTGCGTTGTTCTGGTAATAGGATCCTGATTTTTTGACACTATGTTTGGCTGTTGAGAATAAGCGATTATACTCATAAATTGAGTTGGTTGTACAGAGCGTGGCCCACGAAGCTTTTGCAAATCGTTGCCAAAAGTTTGGCATAAATTTTTCGAGCTTGGGCAAAGTTCAAGGATAGTTTTCAGTTTTTTGGGAATCAAGTTGCTGAAAATTTACAATTCTACACTTTTTTATCCCCCAACTTATTTCTAAGTTTCATGGTTCAATCGTTCCATTCACCACGAGATGGTAAGGGTTTGCGTGTAGGCGTACGGGTTAATTCATCATCTCTTGGCGTTTCACCCCTTAGCCACTGCCGGATTGCCACTTCAATGACTTTACTTGGGTCATTGGTTAAATGCTGAATTTGCTCTACTAGCTCAGAATCTAGACGAATAGCAATCTCTACCTTATCAGCTAGTCTTTGTTGAGCATCGGTAGCTTCCTGTTTCATACGATGATATACTCTGAATTTGTTTTTAATACGGTCGATCAGGGAAATTGCAGATCGCAGTCGCCCATCCAGGTCTGTAGTTTGCACTTCTTGATGTTTATTGTAAGCTCCTATGTGACTAATACTAAAAGTTAGTGATAAACCTTTTATATTTTGTTGGAAATGGGGCATGGGGCATGGGGCACGGGGCATGGGGCATTGGGGTTAATATATAATTTCGTCTTGCTGTAATTTCTTCTCCTGTACTCCCTTGCTCCTCTGCTCCCATGCGCCATGCCCCATGCCCTATTCCCAAAAAGGCTGCGTCTTTGCGAAGAAAGCATTAAAATATTTTAAGTATATTGCTCTTTTAACCTTGGTTGCTGCTAAAGCTTAAAGAATTATATGACTGACGTTCCCGCAGCTCGGATTCGCAATTTTTGTATTATTGCTCATATAGATCATGGCAAATCAACGCTTGCAGATCGCTTGTTGCAAGTCACAGGGACGGTGGAAGACCGTCAAATGAAGGAACAGTTTCTAGATAACATGGATCTAGAACGGGAGCGGGGTATAACTATCAAGCTACAAGCCGCCCGAATGAATTACAAAGGAAAGGATGGCTCACAGTACGTTCTGAATTTAATTGATACGCCAGGACATGTGGATTTTTCCTATGAAGTGTCGCGCAGTCTTGCTGCTTGCGAGGGTGCACTATTGGTAGTAGATGCTTCGCAGGGTGTAGAAGCACAAACTCTGGCAAATGTGTACTTAGCCTTAGAGCATAATTTGGAAATTATCCCGGTTTTAAATAAAATTGATTTACCAGGAGCAGAACCAAATAGGGTCATTAGCGAAATTGAAGAAATTATCGGTTTGGATTGCAGTGGTGCAATTCTTGCTTCTGCTAAGGAAGGAATTGGTATTGATGAGATTTTAGAAGCAATTGTGGAACGTGTACCACCACCACGCAATACCGTTGCTGAACCTTTAAGGGCATTGATTTTTGATAGCTATTACGACAGCTATCGAGGAGTGATTGTGTATTTCCGGGTAATGGATGGCACTTTGAAGAAGGGCGATCGCGTTTATCTTATGGTATCTGGTAAGGAATACGAAATCGATGAGCTAGGGGTACTGTCTCCAACCCAAAAGCAAGTCGAAGAACTCCATGCTGGAGAAGTGGGTTATTTAGCAGCAGCAATTAAGGCTGTAGCTGATGCGCGAGTGGGAGATACTATTACCCTTAGTGCCGCTAAAGCCGCTGAACCTTTACCCGGTTATACAGAAGCTAACCCAATGGTATTCTGTGGGATGTTCCCTATCGATGCTGACCAATTTGAAGATTTAAGGGAAGCTTTACAAAAGCTGAAACTAAACGACGCAGCATTGCATTACGAACCAGAAACTTCTAGCGCGATGGGGTTTGGCTTCCGGTGTGGCTTCTTAGGCTTGCTACACATGGAAATTGTGCAAGAACGTCTAGAGAGAGAGTACGACTTAGATTTAATTATCACAGCCCCCTCAGTGGTTTATAGGGTGACAACCAACAAGGGAGAAGTTCTAGACATCGATAACCCAAGTCACTTACCATCTCCTAACGAACGGGAAAAAATAGAAGAACCCTACGTTCAGGTAGATATGATTACGCCGGAAACTTACGTCGGTACGTTGATGGAGTTGGCGCAAAATCGACGCGGCGTGTTTAAAGATATGAAATATCTGACACTAGGACGCACAACTTTGACTTATGAGTTACCCCTGGCTGAAGTTGTTACGGACTTTTTTGATCAGATGAAGTCGCGATCGCGCGGTTACGCCAGCATGGAATATCACTTGATAGGCTACCGAGAAAATCCCCTTGTCAAACTGGATATTATGATTAACGGTGATCCAGTGGATTCCTTGGCGATGATTGTCCATCGAGACAAAGCCTACAACGTTGGGCGATCAATGGCAGAAAAACTTAAAGAACTCATTCCACGACACCAATTTAAAGTGCCGATTCAAGCTGCTATTGGTAGCAAAGTTATTGCTAGTGAGCACATTCCTGCACTGCGGAAAGATGTACTAGCCAAGTGCTACGGTGGTGATATCAGCAGGAAGAAGAAACTTTTGCAGAAGCAGGCGAAAGGGAAAAAGCGGATGAAATCTGTAGGTACTGTTGACGTACCGCAGGAAGCTTTTATGGCGGTACTACGTTTGGATCAAGAATAACCATGTTCCCCTTTCTTGTGGATAGGAAGGGGAACATGTCCTAAATTGTGGAAGTTACCTAAATCAACTGCGCAATGTAAATTTCAGGTATGAATATTTAATTACCGTTCGTAAACATCTAGTTGACGGGAATACTAGGTTGTGAGAATAGAAATAAACTCGTGGTTGAAGTATGTGTATAGTCACTGGAACTTATACCCCCACCATTCCTGGATATCAAATTTGCTCTCAAGTGTATGACGGTTCTAGAACAAAAGTATATCGAGCTATCCGCGATTTAGATCAGTTGCCAGTAATTATCAAATTATTAGCATCTGAATTTCCTAGTTTTCAGGAATTAGTAGAATTTCGTAACCAATACACCATTAGCCAATTTCTCAATATTCCTGGTGTTGTTCAACCGTTATCATTAGAGAACTATGGAAATAGCTATATTTTAGTAATGCCAGATAAAGAAGGCATTTCTTTACGAGAATATATCCAGTCTGTTCATTTATCTCTAGAAGAATTTTTAGAAATTGCAATTCAATTAACTGATATTGTCAATAATTTACACGAAAAACTTGTCATTCATAAAGATATTAAACCAGGGAATATTATCATTAATGCAGAAACAAAGCAAGTTTATTTGATCGACTTTAGTATTTCTTCGCTTTTACCTAAAGAAAAATCAGAAATAAAAAGCCCAAACCTTTTAGAAGGGACACTAGCTTATATTGCCCCAGAGCAGACTGGTAGAATGAACCGAGGTATAGACTACCGTAGCGATTTTTATAGTCTGGGGATAACATTTTATGAATTATTGACAAGAGAGTTGCCATTCATTTGTGATGATCCAATGACGTTATTGCATTGTCATCTTACTCAACATCCAAAAGAAATCAAAAGTGAAAAAATTCCCCAGGTAGTATCAGATATTATCAAAAAATTGTTGGCAAAAAACGCTGAAGATAGGTATCAAAGTGCCCTGGGATTAAAACACGATTTAAAAAAATGTTTAGAACACATTAAGGATACAGGGAAAATTATCCATTTTGAGATAGCCCAGCAGGATATTCCAAATTGTTTCCTGATTCCAGAAAAGCTTTATGGAAGAGAATTAGAAGTTGCTACGTTGTTAGAAGCTTTTGACCGTATTGTTCATGGTACATCAGAAATAATGCTGGTGGCAGGGTTTTCGGGCATTGGAAAAACATCTGTAATTAATGAAGTTCACAAGCCAGTAACTTGTCAACAAGGGTATTTTATTAAAGGTAAGTTTGATCAATTAAACCGTAATATTCCGTTATCAGCTTTTGTACAAGCATTACGGGATTTAATGAGGCAATTATTGTCAGAGTCAGATGTACGATTGGCTCAGTGGCGAGAACAGATTCTCTCGGTTGTGGGAAATAATGGTCAAATTTTAATTGAAGTAATTCCTGAACTAGAACAAATAATTGGTCAACAGCCTCCTGCACCTGAGTTATCCGCGATCGCCGCACAAAATCGCTTCAATTTATTATTAAAAAATTTTATTGCTGTTTTTACAACAAAAGCACATCCTTTGGTGATATTTTTGGATGACTTACAGTGGTCAGATCCAGCTTCCCTAGAGTTAATCCAACTATTGATGTCTTCTCAAGATTATTTATTATTATTGGGAGCTTATCGAGACAATGAAATTACACCTACTCACCCATTGACGCTAACACTGGACGAATTAAAGAAATCTCAGAAAACTATCAATACAATTACCCTTAAACCGCTAGACTGTAATAATACCAATCAGTTAATTGCTGATACGCTACATTGTAGCTCTCAATTAGCCCAACCTCTGACAGAGTTAGTTTTTCGCAAAACTCAAGGCAATCCCTTTTTTATTATTCAATTTCTCAAAGCATTGTATGAAGACGACCAAATTACCTTTTCCCAGGAGGGGTATTGGGAATGCAATATTGCTCAAATCAATACACTGTCTCTGAGCAATGATGTTGTAGAGTTTATCGCGCACCAGTTGCAGAAATTGCCTAAAGATACCCAAGATATCCTCATCTTAGCTGCTTGTATCGGCAACCACTTTGATTTGAATACTTTAGCAACTGTTTGTGAATACTCTCGAGCAAAGACAGCAGCAACTTTGTGGAAGGCTTTGCAAGAAGGACTAATTTTACCTCAGGGTCAGGAGTATAAATTTTACTTAAGTGATGAAATAACAAAACCATACAATAATAATATAGAGAATGTCAGCTATCGATTTGTGCATGATCGTGTTCAACAAGCTGCCTACTCTTTAATTCCTGCTGATTACAAGCAGCAGACTCATCTCAAAATTGGTGAATTACTACTGAGCCATACTGCCAAAGAAGAACTGGAAGAAAGAATTTTTGATATTGTCAACCAGTTAAACTACGGAATTGAGCTAATTACCGAACCCAACAAACGCCAACAACTAGCCCAATTAAATTTATTGGCAGGTAAGCGAGCAAAACTAGCTACAGCCTATGAATCTGCCTATACTTATTTTGACCAAGGAATTCATCTGTTGGCTTCAGATTGTTGGCAAATACAATACTCCCTCGCTGTAGATTTATACGTGAGTGCAGCAGAGTCAGCTTGTCTAAAAACTGATTTTGAAACAATGAAAGCTTTGTGTGACTATATTCTGACAGTTGTCACACAAATCCAGGATAAGACTAGGGTTTACGAACTTCTAATTTCGTACTATCACATTCAATCTCAGTTCCGCGAAGCTGTAGCGCTAGCGGTGGAAACCTTAAGTCATCTAGGTGAAACATTTCCAAGTAATCCTACTACTCAAGATTTTCTCTTTGCGCTAGAAACGACTAATAAGTTGATTGAGGAAGTAGGTTTTGAAAATCTCACTCAACTTCCACCCATGCAGAATGACAAGAAATTGGCGGCGATGAAAATTCTGCGGTGTTCTTGCTTTCCTGCTTATTTTGCTGTGCCAGAAATGTTGGGCTTGCTGGTGTGTCGACTTGTAGATGTAACACTCAAATATGGTCTTTCTCCTGTAACACCCTTTGCCTTTGGAATTTTTAGTGTGTTAATTAACGCAGTTGTAGAGGATATTGAAACAGGTGAAAAGTTTGGAGAGTTAGCTATATTACTAGAACAACAGCAGCTTCACTTAGAATACCGAGCAGCAACATATAATCTCGTCTACGGTTTATCACGCCACTTTTACAAACCTGTACGAGATAATATTAAACCTTTAATTTCAGCTTACCAAAGCTTGATCCAAAGTGGAGACGCTGAAAGTTGTGCGTATTGTCTAATTAATGCCTACTTTTGTTCTATTCTATCAGGACAAAATCTTAAGGAAATTCAAACTGATTATGAGAAATACGTTGAGCCGATGATCGCTTTGAAACAGGAACAAGTGATTCATCAATTGCACATCTGGATGCAGGTGATTCATAACCTAACCGAATCAGGAACAAATCCGGCTCTTCTACAAGGAAAATACTTTGATATTGCAGTTAAATTACCCGAACTATATCAAACGAGAAATTTTAACACTATCAACTATGCTCATACAGCTCAAGTAATTCTAGCTTATTTTTTGGGTAACTATGAAATTGCGCTTTCTCATGCCTCAACTACAAAACCACTTTTAGGATCTAGCACAGGCAAATTTTTCGTTTCGGCACATAATTTTTATTATTCATTGTCTTTGGCAGCTTTATATTCTCAGTGTTCTCAAGAACTCCAAAGCGAATATTTGGAAAAAATGCACAGTAACCAACACAAAATGAAACATTGGACAAATTTTTGTCCTGAAAACTTTTTGCATCGGTTTTTATTAGTGGAGGCTGAAATTTGTCGGTTAAAACATGACTTTGCTACTGCTATTGATCTATATGATCGTGCTATAGCTACTGCAAGGGACAATAATTATCTTCAAGAAGAAGCACTCGCAAACGAACTCGCTGCTAAATTTTACCTTAATTGGGATAAACCAAAGTTTGCCGCAGGTTATATACAGTCAGCTTATTATTGCTATGCCCGTTGGGGTGCTAAAGCCAAAACTGATCAACTAGAAAAGAGTTACCCAGATTTATTACAGCCAATTCTACAGCCAGTTATTCAGAACTGGAGCCCACTAGAAACTTTGGCAACTCTTGCTTCTTCTAATATCTCATTTCCTACCTCTACAAAAGCATCTTATATTATTAGTAATAGTTTTAATAAAAGTCTAGATTTTGCCGCTCTAATCAAAGCGTCACAAACTATTTCCAGTACTATTCATCTTGACCAATTACTCCAACAACTGACTGAAATTATTCTGCAAAACTCTGGTGCAGATCTTTGTATCTTAATTTTACCTAACAGTAACGGTAACTGGTATCTACAAGCTATTGCCACAGCAGAAACAAGTCAACTTTACTCACAAGCTTTAGATGAAAATATCAATGTTCCACTGAAGTTGATTCAGTATGTCAAAAACACCCAAGAAGTAGTCGTAATTGATCGTCTTAAAACCGATCTGCCTGTTATTGATCAATATTTCATCAAGCATACACCTCAAAGTGTTTTATGCCTGCCGCTTCTCCATCAAGGTAACCTAATTGGTATTGTGTATTTGGAAAATCGCTCTACCAGTGCTGTATTTAGTCAGGAGGGAATTCTCATTCTTAACTTCCTTTCTACCCAAGCCGCTATTTCTTTAGAAAATGCTCGGCTATATCACCAAGTCGCTCAATATTCTCAAAATTTAGAAGCAGAAGTAGAGCAAAAAACTCATGCACTTAACCAAAAAGCCCAAGATTTAGAACAAACACTGCAATATCTACAAAGAACTCAGGCACAATTAATTCATACTGAAAAAATGTCATCTCTTGGTCAACTTGTGGCAGGAGTTGCTCACGAAATTAATAATCCTATTAGTTTTATAAGAGGTAATCTTAGTCATCTAGATGATTACATTGCTGATTTGATAAATTTATTACGACTTTATCAAGAAGAATCTCCTCAACCTAGCTCTAAAATTCAGGCAAAAATTAAAGAAATTGAACTTGATTTTATCTGTGACGATGTGATTAATATTTTACAATCAATGAAAAGCGGTAGCGATCGTATCAGCCAAATTGTTTTGAATTTACGCAACTTTTCTCGCTTAGATGAAGCACCTATTAAAGCTGTAGATTTACATACTGGCATCGATAGTACACTCTCGATTTTGCAAAACCGCTTACAAGCAAGTGAAAGTGAACCTGAGATTAATGTTATTAAACAATACGGTAATCTTCCTACTATTACCTGCTATCCTGCACAAATTAATCAAGTATTTTTGCATATCCTCAACAACGCCATTGATGCGATTAGAGAAAATAGTAAATATATCGATCAGCCAGAAATACGAATTCGTACTGAAGTAATTGAACATCAACAAATACACATTATAATTTCTAACACCAATAGCTTTATTCCGCATGATATTCAAAAGCGGATATTTGAACCCTTTTTTACAACTAAACCTGTAGGTAGAGGTACTGGTTTAGGATTGTTCATCAGTTACTCTATTATTAAAAACCATGGTGGTAATATCACTGTAAATTCCCAACCTGAAAAAGAGACAGAATTTATCATTTCAATCCCGATTAAAAATTAAAAGTTTTTCAGTGTTAGGTATTACATCGTTTCTTTGACAGATAGTATATGATTTCAATGCCAATTGCGACTCCTAGCATGAATATGAAAACCCAGACAGTTTGTGGATCTGTTTGTACAGCAAAGTAAATTAATATTCCTAGTGCCACCAAACATATTCCAGCACCTAGCAGTGAAACCCACTGTTTACTTTTCGTATAAAGATGCAGACGAGCATTAGCTAAATTAACCGCAGCAAATATCAAAAGAAACCCAGCACTACCCATTGTTGAGATCCGATTAACATCAAAGAAATTGGCGATAAACAGAGTAATACCACTAGTAAGAAATAATCCATTGATTTTATTGCCAGAATTAAACCCCCTAGATTTAGCAATAATAGAGCTAAAACGAGCTGAGCCGTACAGTGTTGCGTTACTAGCCGAGATAGTTGATAGCAGAGCTGCAATAGTAACTAAAAATGAACCGAATCGCCCCATAATTGGTTTGGCAACCTCAGCCAAAGCATACTCTTTTGCTGCTAAAATTTGCTCTATTGGTTCTGCGCCTAATGTAACCAGTGCTATTAAAATGTAAAGTAAAATAACGAACCCGATTACAGAGTAATAAATTCTTGGCAAAGTCTGGTTTGGATTGACAATATCCTCTGCTGTATTGGCGATTAACTCAAAACCTTCATACGATAAGAAAATCACCATTGCTCCAATGAAAATTGATGGTACTGATGAAACAGAAACCGTTTGTACATGGGAAATATCGATGTGATTGATCCCCATAGTAATGAACAGTATCAAAATTCCCAGTTTGAAACCGACAATCCAGATTTGGGATTTCCCAATATATTTGACAGCTAGTAGATTTAGTCCAGTTGTCCCTAAAATTGCCAAGTTAATCAGTAAGTGCTTCCAAATAGGTTTAGTAGATTCTGCAAATAGGTTAACTCCATAACTAGCAAAAGCTTGCAAGTAAAAAGAAAGCATGACTACATAGCTGAACCATAGTAGAAGATTCAGCGTCCCACTAAATAGTCCTTGACTAAAAGCCTGGTTTAAAAAAGTTACTGTCCCGCCCCGACATGGATGAGCAACTGAAAGTTTTGCATAAGCATAAGTAGTTATTAAAGCTATTGTTCCTGCTATAACAAATGCTAGTGGTGCACCTGCATCAGCTATTTGAATTGCAACTCCCAATGCTGGGAAAAGTCCACCGACAATACCTCCTACACCCAGCGCCCAAACAGACCAAAAACCTAGTTTTTTGCTTGACACCTGTGACCTCAAGAGGATTAGATAAATAAAACTTAACAAAAAATAGATTTACTTTTAAAATGAGGGCGTAAAAAAAATATAAAAGCTTGAGAAGGCTTTCATTAAAAAAGTGTAAATTTCCTCAGCGTTCCGGGTTTCACAAAATCCGAATTAAGAACTCTGGGTAGTCATACTAGCATCTTACTCAAAAGACCAATTTAGATAAAGTTCGCGTACCCAATTCCAAGGTTCTTCATTCTCCAATCTAATCTTAGGTTGAAATCTAGGGTAAAGATTTTCGACCACAGCAGCATCTTGTTTTATAATCTCATTGGCAGCACTTAACAATAGTGGATTAATTATCCAGTTGAGAACACCTAAAGACCGTTCTGCAAAAACGAGCATAAACGTTCGAGTTGTTGTTTCTGTCTCTGGATAAATGACAAAAACATCACATACTGTTCCCAAAGGACTTTCTGAATAAAAGGCTACTAATGATGGAAAATAATTTTTGCTCATTGCCTTAACCCTTTTTGGATAAGTGAGCAGTAGCGGATTTTTTATATACTCTGCTAGAGTGTTGTCCTCTCGAATTTGTGATAGATCAACTACAGATGAGTATCCATCGTCACGAAATTTATCGATCTTGATATCCTTAAATTTAAATAAATCTCGGTGCGTTGCTTTTGCGTGATTGTAATCATGGTTGATTTCTAATGCATACAAAAAAGGTGCTTTAATACTGATATCTCCAGCTACACCAACAAATCTATACTGATTTAAAACCTCTTCTAAAATCGTAGGAATGGGAATTTTAGCTTCTTTATTGGCATATGTCCAAATAAAATCACCTTGCAAAAATAGCTCCAGCGGTTTAGCAAGTGGCTTGGAGATTTTTTCGTTTGCCACAATGGTTCTTCCTTGCGAATCAAACTCTAATGCATGATAGGGACAAGCAATGGTATTGCTGTTGGGACAAATCCAACCATTAGAAAGCTTTGCTCCCAGATGTGGGCAGATATTTTCTAATGCTGAGATTTCCCCTTTTTCATTTTTCCACAGTACATAATCTTCTCCACAAATTGTAAATAGTTTAGGTTTATTAACACTTAGCATTGATTTGTGAGCAATTAACCAAGGCGCACCAGGTAAATTCCAACTCATATTTTTCTCTTTTGCTCTAATGCATCAATTAAGGTATTCACCATCCAGTCGAAACTCTGATTAATTGACTCTGGGAAGATAAACAAACCTGCTCTTTCCGCCAGCACAAAACCATGCAAGAGACTATTAAACATCCGTGCTGCATGAATCATTTCATCTTGATTTAATCCAAAGGGTGTTAGAACTCTGGAATAGAAGGCTAAAAGTTCTTCAATGATGGGAGCGAAGTCTGGATCTTCTAACTCAAGTGAATAATTTGTCACAATTGCATACAGTGCTGGATTTTCACTAGCACAGCGATAGTAAGTATGAGCAGCATTTTGTAACAATACTCTTCTATCCTGAATGTCTACAGCCTGTTTGATGTAGGTATCCAGAAATCTTCGCCACCCTTCTAATACAACAAGGCGTTTTAACTCGTCATTTCCCGCAACGTGATTGTACAACGACGGGGGTCGAATACCGAGTTCCCTTGCAACTCTGTTGACCCCTAATGCGGATTCACCCTCTTTTTCTAAGCAGGCGATCGCCGCCTCCACAATCTCTTTTCGTGTCAGCGTTTGTCCTTTGGGACGCCCCATAATTCAGACTTTACAAAAACTAATACTATTAGTTTAAACTAATGATATTAGTTTTGTCTATAGGAGACGTGGGGAGTGTCAATCAAACACATACTTTTGAGCTACTTTCCAATAACGGGAAAAGCGCTTGAGATCTATATAGCCGTCGTACTCAAAAAATGGCTTCACTTCCAGAATTTCGATTGGCAAAGAACCTTGAATTTCATCACAGATTGTGGTAAACCGAGGACTAGGGCTGTTTACTGTAACGACTTTGTTTGCATGATTGTCTCTCGCAAAAGCTAAAACTTCTTGTGCTACATTGCCACGGTGAATAACAACTGGTAGTTCTAGCAAGCATTCGTAGATAAAAGTGAGGCGCTTAAGACTCAGTTGCCATTCCTCTATTAAAGCATCGTCCCAAACCCAGATAGCAGGCGCATCCGGGTATTTTTGTAATGCAGGGTTCTTGGGACTGAGACAATCACCATGTACCCAAATAATTGGTTTAGTCACAAGATTATCCGTTTTGGGTTATTGCTCACTAATTTTAACGGCGTTTTTTTCCGCGTTGAAAAGTTTGGCTGTTTGGTTGCTTGATAAATTCCCCTTTAGGAAACAGTTTTACTTCTAGTTCTTCATAACTACCCTCAAAATCACAATGACCATAGAGAGGACACTGGTGACAGTAAACGCCTTCAGTATACCGTTCTAAGTTTTCACGATTGAAAAAATAGGGTTTTTGACTAAAGGTGCTGGCTACCCACTGCCATGACATATTATTGCTAGCTGGATCACCATCTAATAAATGTTCAAGAAACCATCTTGCTCCTGTTTGCCAACGAATACGACGCCAATGAATAATGTAAGCTGCTAGCCACATACGGGCGTGATTATGCAGATAGCCAGTTTCTCGCAAATCACGGCTGAAGCTATCTATGCAGACTCTATCTGTCGTGGATTGTCTAATGTCATCTGGGAAATTAGGTGAGTAGTCTCTAGGGGTATAGCCTGTTTTGTATTCCTCCTGATCTTTCCAAATTGCATCTCCTAGCTTGACATACAATCTTTGCCAGTAGTCACGCCAGCCTAATTCGTTAATGAGTTTAGTAGCTTCGTCTTGATTTTGTACATGTTCAAGAACGTAATCCCTGATTTCCCGTAAGCTAAGGACTCCGTAGCGAATATAGGGAGAAAGTTTTGTTACAGCCCCACTAAAAAAGTTACGTGTTTTTCCGTATTTTGCTGGGTCTACTTTTTGTAGGGCGTTCTCTGCAGCTTTCCGTCCACCGACAGTCTCGCTAATGTGGTCATCCGGTTCGGCTGCGTTTGGGAATTGCTGGCGGAGGTAAGCTACCAAATCTTCTCGGTTGGAAAAGTCGCGTCGCAAATCGTTTGTCATGTAGGCTTTATATAGAAGCTGCCAGTATTATCGCTGATGAATGGATGAGATCGCCTCTCTCCTAGGATGCACTGGTATACTCTACGAGGCACTACGCACTGTTTATAAGGTAGCAAACTATAATATTTTCTACAAAACTTGGCATAATTATCCGACTCATTGAGTAAGCTGATGTAACTCTCTTGTATGAGGCGGAAACCTACATTCGCCGTGAGATTTTATATCCTCCAGTAGAGGATTTCCCCTATCAGGTTATGATAGCAGCATATACACTGTTGCAAAACCGATGAGTCTGTGCGCAAATCCTCACTGCCAGAAACCTCAGAATCCAGATAATCTCCTATTTTGCCAACACTGTGGTTCAGAGTTGCTACTGCAAGGAAGGTATCGGATAGTAAAACAGCTTGGGAAGGGCGGCTTTGGTAAGACTTATGAAGTTAGCGAAGCGCGAAGCAACATACCCAAAGTTCTCAAAGTGCTAGTCAACACTGAAACTAAGGCAGTAGAGTTATTCAAGCAAGAAGCTGATGTTCTGAAACTGTTGGATCATCCTGGTATTCCTAAAGTCGAATCAGACGGCTATTTTGAGTATCTGCCAAGAAACTGGTCTGATCCTTTGCACTGTCTGGTGATGGAGAAAATAGAAGGACTAGATTTACAGGAGTACTTGACACAGCGAGGTAATCGACCAATTGAGCAAAAATTAGCACTTCAATGGTTGACAGATATAGTTAATATCTTGCAACAAGTACATCAACATAACTTTTTCCATCGGGATCTCAAACCGTCCAATATTATGTTGAGGGCAGATGGACGCTTAGCGCTGATTGATTTTGGCACAGCACGAGAAATTACATCCACTTATATGGCAAAGCAGCCTATTGCCCAAGTTACAGGCGTTAATTCCCCAGGCTATACTCCGCCAGAACAAATTAATTATCAAGCTGTCCTACAATCTGATTTTTTTGCGTTGGGACGCACTTTTGTTTTTCTGCTAACGGGTAAGCAGCCAACTGATCTAGACATCTATGATTTTCAAAATGATACGTTGAACTGGCGTAGTTATGCTCCTCAGATCGCACCACAACTGGCAGATTTTATAGACCAGATGATGGCGCGTTTACCCAACCAACGTCCAGCAGATACTCAAGTTATCTTACAAAGACTAGCAGATATTCAGCAGGTTTTGTATCCTCCTCATGTAAGTCAACCGCCCAAAAACCCTCCTTTACAAGTGCAACTACCAGTTAACCCGACTACGGGATGGACACGACGACGATTTACCAAATGGCTTGGTTTTGGTGTTCTTGGACTAGCTGGGGCTGGCTTAATGTATATCTTGTTTCCCAAGAACAGATCAACCTTAACTGTTTCTCGATTCGGAAATGGTGATTACAAAACTATCAGTGAAGGGATCAGCAACGCTGCTCCTGGTACACGTATTTTAGTCCAGCCAGGTCTTTATCAGGAAAGCATCGTCATCAACAAGCCGTTAAAAATTATAGGTGATGGATCTAAGGCCGATATTATCATTGAGAGTACAGACTCAAATTGCATTTTGATGCAAACTAACTACGCTGAAGTTAGTGGGTTGACATTGCGCGGTCAGGCTGGATTGAAAAATAAACAATACTTTGCTGTACATATTCCTCAAGGAGACTTATTACTAACAGACTGTGATATCACTTCTGACTCACTGGCTTGTGTCGGGATTCACGGTTCTACAGCTAAGCCGGTTATAAGAAATTGCCAAATTCATAACGGTAAGGCGGATGGCATTTTTGTCTACGACAATGGACAAGGGACAGTAGAAGATTGCGAGATTTTTGCTAATGCACTATCAGGACTGGAAATTAAAGAGGGCGCTAACCCTGTCATCCGAAGATGTAAAATCCATGACGCTCAGCAGGATGGCATTTTGGTTCACAAGAATGCACAAGGTACCGTGGAAGACTGTGAGATTTCCCACAATGCGCTAGGAGGAGTGGAAATCAGGGAGAATGCCAACCCCGTCATCCGAAGGTGTAAAATCCATGACGGTAAAACAGGTGGTATCTATGTCCACAAAAATGGACAAGGAACAGTCGAAGATTGCGAGATTTCAAGCAATGCTTACTCAGGCGTAGAAATCAAAGACGGTGGTAACCCCGTCATCCGACGAAGCAAAATTAATGGGAATACATACAATGGTGTGTATGCACACGATAAAGCTAACGGAACTATTGAAAACTGCGATGTGACAGGCAATTTTCGTGGTGCTTTTAATATTGATAGCACTTCTCAAGTGCAGCTTAATGGAAACACTCAATAAGCATTTATTTTCAACAAGCAAATGCGATCGCCTAGCTGTACAATGAATAACACACTTTGTATTCTCGTTCGCTCTCGCCTCCCAACATGTCTCAACGCCCTATATATCTTGATTATCAGGCTACTACACCCGTAGATCAACGTGTTGTCACAGCAATGCTACCCTACTTCACTGAACACTTTGGCAATCCTGCCAGCACTAGTCATGTCTATGGTTGGGAAGCGGAAGCTGCTGTTAAACAAGCACGGGAAATAATAGCAAAAGCAATCAATGCCACACCAGAAGAAATTGTTTTTACCAGTGGTGCGACAGAGGCTAATAACTTAGCAATTAAAGGGGTAGCGGAAGCTTATTACCAAAAAGGACGCCATATTATTACTGTAGCTACGGAACATGGTGCAGTCCTAGATCCTTGCAGATATTTACAATCTCTCGGCTTTGAAGTCACATTCTTTCCAGTCCAAAAGGATGGACTCATTGATTTAAGCAAGTTAGAAACAGCGTTGCGTGCTGACACGATACTGGTTTCGGTAATGGCTGCTAATAACGAAATTGGTGTATTGCAACCAATAGCGGAAATTGGAAAGATGTGTCGTAGTGCCGATGTCCTTTTTCACACTGACGCAGCACAAGCAATTGGTAAAATTCCCCTTGATGTGCAGTCAATGAACATTGACATGATGTCGTTAACAGCACATAAAATATATGGTCCTAAAGGGATTGGTGCGCTTTACGTTCGCCGCCGTGATCCAAGAGTAAAATTGGCTCCTCAGCAGCATGGTGGTGGACATGAACGAGGAATGCGTTCTGGTACCTTATATACACCGCAAATTGTAGGATTTGGGAAGGCTGTCGAATTGGGTTTACAAGAACAAGTCATACAAACCCTACGCTTAAATCAGTTAAGAGAGAGATTGTGGGAACAACTCCAGGTGCTAGAGGGTGTTCATCTCAACGGACACCCAACCCAAAGATTACCTGGAAATTTAAATATCAGTGTTGAAAACGTGGATGGAAACGCACTACTGTTAGGCTTGCAAACTGTGATGGCTGTGTCTTCAGGATCTGCTTGTTCCTCAGCGACGACGAAACCATCCCATGTTCTTACAGCATTGGGGCACTCACCAGAACTAGCTTATGCATCAGTCCGCTTCGGAATAGGACGTTTCAACACTGTTGAGGAGATTGATAAAGCAGCCGAACATGCGATCGCCACAATTAAAAGCTTACGTCGGTAATGGGGAATGGGGAATGGGGCATGGGGCACGGGGCATGGGGGCATTGGGCATTAAGGATTAGTTATCTCTCACGCCCCTGCTCCCCTGCTAAGAGATCCCTGCTCCTGTGCTCCCTATTCTCTCTTAAGTCTTGCTACTAAAGTATCAATAGCTTTTTGTTTTTGCGGATCTGCGCCTTGGGCATATTCAAGTTGAAATGGAACGATGATATCTGGGGTGACGCCATTGCCCTCTAATCTTTCTTTTTCATTAACAAACACATTTGCAACGGCTAAATAAAGCAAGCTACCGTCCTGCATTATAAAAGGACTACCAGCAAGCACTGCTCCCGTTGTTTTTGCACCAATTAAAGGTCCAATTTTATGCTGCTGAAAACCGAAAGCTAGAATTTCTTTACTACTTCTGCTTCCCTGATTCACCACCATAGCTACTGGCTTTTTCCATTGAGGAATATATGTGTATTTTTTGCCATTGCGGGAAATACTGGTAATGCTTGGACCTTCTTGAGCAGTAAATATATTTAGATAATCAATATCTCCTCCACCCCATCCGTCTCTAAGATCCAAAATTAATGCATCTGCCTGTTTAAGACGACCATAGAGTAATTCATTTTGAAGCTGCTGGTGTTCTGGATCTGCTGCATTTGACCAGATATGAATGTAACCTATTTTTTTATTTTCCTGTTGGATGACTTGCACACTGGCTTTTTGAGCGTCCAAGAACATTGTTGTTCCGTCAAAAATCTTTGGCGCGATCGCAATTTGTTTACGACTATTGGGATCGGCGGAACGCTGAATTGATAGTTGAACTTTTTGCCCTGCTTTACCGGTAAAAGACTGTATTGGTTGATATGGGTGATTATCTACACTGAGAATTTGATCACCAACTTTCAACCCGGCTTCTGCTGCTGGGCTACCATCAATAATAGCACTAATAAAAGTCTTACCATTAATATCTTTAGTGACAGCGCCGATACCGCTATACTCTACTTTCCCATTGGGGAGAAATTTTTTTAACTGCTTTTGTAAATCGTTGTTGTTCGTTAGAAAAACTCCCAAAAGCTGATAGTATGCAGGCTCATCTCTGGTATAAAAGTGAGTGTGAGAACTGTGCAATTCTGAGAGCATCTGATTAATAACAACAGCGACTTCTTGGCTCGACTTAGTTCTCACCGCTTGCTGCTTATACTTTTCCCGTATTGCTTTCCAATCGACTCCATTAAAGTTTGTATCGTAAAAATTATCATTAACTGTTTGCCAAGCTTGTTCAAAGACTTTAGTCTCAGGTGTTGCTAGTATCTTGGGCAGTGGTGAAACTAACCACAGGAGGAGCAAAACAGAGAAACTTGTCAGCAGGGTTGTAGCTAACCTCCTTAGCCGAAGAAATATTAGTTTTTTCATCTGGCTCCTTTGTACTCTTTTGGGTAGACGCTTATTAGCTTGTCATCAAAGAATGACGATGAAAGTTTTTTGCTAATAGTTCCGCTTCATAGGCATTATGTGTCGTACCAGTGTTGAAGGTAACTCAGATAACCAGTCATGAGTACAGATGTTTGGTACTCAATTAACCATATAGACTAGTTACAGCGCTCTGTGTAGGTAAAAAACACTATGGCAATTAACACAGATAATATTGAATCATATAGGGCACTAGCACTCCAAGTGACTTGCCACGCCGTCAACAGAGCAACTGACCGCCAAGAAGCCCATTCTTGGATGCAAAACTCTATCAATCGTTTGGCGCAACAGATTGCTGCTAGCGTTGCTTTTATTGGTTTTGACTGCCGTTTAATCGTCTTACCTGAATATTTTCTTACAGGCTTTCCTATGGGAGAGTCATTAGCTGTTTGGGCAGAAAAAGCTTGTTTGGAAATGGCGGGTGCTGAATATGATGCTATTGGTAAAATTGCGCAAAAACACGGCATTTTTATTGCAGGTAACGCCTACGAACTCGATCCCAATTTTCCAGGATTGTACTTTCAGACTTGCTTTGTGATTGACCCGTCAGGCTCTGTGGTATTACGGTATAGGCGATTGAATTCTATGTTTGCTCCGACACCACACGACGTCTGGGATAAATATTTGGATTGCTATGGATTGGACGGGGTATTTCCAGTTGCGAAGACTGCGATTGGTAATTTGGCAGCGATCGCATCTGAAGAAATTTTGTACCCAGAGGTGACGCGGTGTCTAGCGATGCGCGGGGCAGAGATTTTTCTCCATTCAACTTCAGAAGTTTATGGATTCTCGTGTTCGCCTAAAGAAGCAGCAAAAATCTCTCGCGCTGTGGAAAATCTTGCATACGTTATCTCAGCAAATTCCGCAGGTATAGCTAACAGCCCTATCCCCGAAGCTTCTGTTGATGGTGGTTCTAAAATTATTGATTATCAAGGAACAATTTTAGCGCAAACAGCGACAGGGGAGAGTATGGCTGCTTTTGCAGAGATTGATTTAGCTGCTTTACGTCGCTACCGTCGCAGACCAGGGTTAAATAATTTACTAAGCCGACAGCGCTTTGAAATTTACGCTGAGAGTTACCGTCAGTCAAATTTTTATCCTGTTAACACAATGCTAGATAAACAAGAAGTAGAGCGTAAACATTTCTTGCAAACTCAGCAAGAAACGATTGAGCGTTTAGCTAGACTAGGGGTAATCTGAAAAAAAATTTCATTAAAGGGGAGTAGCTACTAACAACACCCTACTTTTAAAAAAATTCCTTAACAAATGTCCAAACCTATAGAAGTTCGTAATCCTCGCACCGGCAAATATGACTACGTAATTATCCCACCGCCTTCAAAGCTATTGGTACAGCTATGTAACCGTTTACGTAGATCTCAAGTTAATTGGCAGAAAATCGGACTAAAAAATAGAATTGAAGCTTTGCAGCAGTGGAAAAAAGCCTTATTGTCAGGACTTGATAAACTAACAGAAGCTTTAGTCAATGATACAGGAAGACTCTCAATTTCAACACTCGAAATAGACTCATTCATCTCCTCTATTGATCGATGGTGTACCTTAGCACCAAATTTGCTACAAGAAACGATACAAGATACAACAATTTCTTTTATCGAACTGCAACAAAGTGCGGTTCCGTACCCTTTAGTCGGAGTTATCAGTCCGTGGAACTTTCCGCTTTTGCTCTCAACAATTGATGCAATCCCAGCATTATTAGCAGGTTGTGCTGTCATTGTAAAACCAAGCGAGATTGCGCCCCGCTTCACAGCGCCTCTGTTGACAGCAATCAATTCTGTTCCCATGTTGCGCGACGTACTAACTTTTATTGAGGGAGACGGCGAGACAGGTTCTGAACTGATTGAAAATGTAGATTTAATTTGCTTTACAGGAAGTGTTGCTACAGGACGAAAAGTCGCAGAAAAAGCAGCTAGGCTTTTCATTCCGGCGTTTTTGGAATTAGGAGGCAAAGATCCCGCGATCGTTCTGCGGTCGGCTAATTTAGACCTAGCGACAGATGCAATTTTGTGGGGTTCGGTTGTCAATACTGGACAGTCATGCCTCTCTATTGAGCGCATTTACGTTGCTGAATCTATATTTGAACAATTTGTTGAACAGCTAGTGGCAAAAGCGCAACGCCTACAATTAGCTTATCCAACACTTGAAAGTGGAGAAATTGGCCCAATCATTGCAGAAAAACAAGCCGCAGTGATCAGTACCCATCTGTTGGACGCAGTTTCTAACGGCGCGGTTGTTCACTGTGGCGGAAAAATTGAGGATGATGGTGGTGCTTGGTGGTGTCGTCCTACGGTTCTCACCTCTGTTAACCATTCTATGAAGGTGATGACTGAAGAGACTTTTGGCCCAATTATGCCTGTGATGCCTTTTTCTACCGCTGAAGAAGCGATTAACTTAGCAAATGATTCAATT
>NZ_JAAKGC010000057.1:0-434 GCF_017591665.1 Aetokthonos hydrillicola CCALA 1050
TTGTTTACTTTCACTAAGGATGGTGAAATCAAGAGTAAGTACGGGAAAGTAAAAATGGTGCCTATTGGTGAGTACGTTCCGTTTCAAGAAATTTTGGGTGGTATAGTCAAGAGACTATCACCTTTAGACGAACATCAAATTGCAGGTCCACCCAATCAAGTATTTGATACACCTTTTGGTCGCGCGATCGTTGGGATTTGTTACGAATCTGCTTTTGCTGAACACTTCCGTCGTCAAAGAGGAGAATTTATACTCAGCCCTTCTAACGATGCTCACTATAGTCGGGTCATGCCAGCCCAGCATCATGCTCAAGATATCATGCGCGCTATTGAAAATGATAGATGGACAGTACGAGCAACCAATACCGGTTACTCAGCTTTTGTCGATCCTCATGGTAGAACTTTGTGGATTTCTGGACACAATACCTACGAAGT
>NZ_JAAKGC010000057.1:444-39873 GCF_017591665.1 Aetokthonos hydrillicola CCALA 1050
GTTCATGCAGAAACTATTTATCGACGCCAAACCCGGACTTTATACGCGCAGTCGGGTGATTGGTTAACACCTTTATTGCTAGTTTTGAGTACATTAGCGTGGTGCTTTAATTTTTTGAAGCGAAAGTTGGGCGCTATAAATCAAGCGTGATGTTGCAATCAAGCACTACGTATAAATAGTATCAAGCACATTGTTCAACAACTATTATCTCACAGCCCTCAAGGGAATATCTGAAAAGCTTTTTCTTCGTCCAAACTGCATAAGTTTCGTTGCTCTTCACCTATTAAAAGTCTAGATAGTTATAGTCAGGCTAATATGACCACCGACAAGATGGCAAGAAAGTCTGGCTCACTGCGTTTGCAATAAATCTTTTATATTGCTTTAAAGATTAAGGTGCTATGACCAACACAATCGCAAGATCACAAGACAAAGCCAAAGGATCACCCTTCCCAAACTCGGTATTGAATGTTAGCCAACAAGAGCTACCAGAAACTCTGATGAACGTTGTTAAGGGGACACTACCACATGACTTATCTGGTCATGTATTTATGCTAGCTCCTGTAGGACACATAGATTCTCCACGCGATAAAGATCCAGTTGTCCAACCATCTGGCGATGGGACTCCAATGTTCAATGGCAATGCAATGATTTATCGGTTTGACTTTAACAAACCTTCTGAGGTGTGGTTAAAGAGCAAGATTGCCAAAACTCCATGCTACTACGCTGACGAAGCTACAAAAAAATCTGGAAGCGATTATCAAGATTATGGATTCCATAATTTTGGTGTCGCACGTCTTTCTCCGTGGCTAGGTGTTCGCAGCGTGGCAAATACAGCAATAGTACCGTTGAAATTTGCAGGTGAAAATGAACGGTTGATACTTACGTGTGATGTAGGTCGTCCCTATGAAATAGACACAGATTCTTTAGAAGTTGTCACGCCTATAGGCGCAAACAAAGAGTGGCGTGAGCAACTGACGCTTGGTCTTCCATTTAAAATGGTGATGAATACGGCGCATCCTTACTTCGATGCCCACACTAATGAGATGTTTACCGTTAATTACGGTAAGTCATTGGCCACGACTTTATCACCTATCGTTCGCTCGGAAGTAGAAAAATTATCACAACTTCCCAAAACAATCTTTGAATACTTCGCCAAGAAATTACAACAAAAAACTCCAGGGTTCAAAAGCTTAGAAATAATAAAAGAAATAAGAAACGATCTGGGACAAGACTTGCAAAAACTCAAAGAACTGATTAAAGCAGTCATCAACAAAAAAAATGCTTCAGATCTGGTTAAGGACTTAAAACAACTAGCAACCGACGGCTGGAAAATGCTGCAAGGGTTGATGAGGGATAATAATGATTTTGTCGAGCTAATTCGCTGGGATGGTAAAAGTGACTTCGAGAAGTGGTCGGTGACACTTGCTGACGGTTCACCGATTAAGATTCAGCAAACCATACATCAAATGTCAGTTACGGAAGATTATGTAGTGTTGATAGATACAGGATTTAAAGTTGGACCAGAACAACTCGTTACTAGGCCAATTCTTAAGAATAGGAGAGTGGGACGCCTAATTAGAGATCTTCTAGACTATCCAACATCCTCTGATACTTACATATATATTATACCTCGTGCCCATCTCAAAGCTGGAGAATCCAAGGTTGTAGCGAAGCAGGTCAAGATATCTGGAGCAGTCGTTCACTTTGAAGCAGACTACGACAATCCTCAAAACCAAATCACACTTCATGTTGCTCATAGTGGTGCTTGGGATGTGTCTGAATGGCTACGAAAGTACGACACGCAAAAATGGTTACGACCAGATGATGACAAAACGTCGATGTCTCAGGACAATCGTGATCATCCTGTAGGAATGGTATCTGGTACAGGAGACATTCACCCGTTAGGGCGGTATGTAATTGACGCAGAAACAGGAAAATTTGAGAAGAAGCTTGTTTCTGATTCCGACTTAACTTGGACGATCGCAATCAATGCCTACAACAAAGACGCAACCTCGAAAAAATTTGACAACATTTACTGGAATGGTTGGGGATGCTGGGCAGATTTGGTATCTGATTTCAGTATTAAGATGTATAAAGATTATCCAACGCGGCACTTATCTTCACAAACAGTTCAAGAGATCACAAAAGAAGGTAGACGTTCTAACATATTCCGCTTAGCAACAGATTCTTTCGATTCAATGGCGATCGCTGACTCTTACCAGTTTCCACCAGGTCACTTTGGCAACTCACCACAGTTTGTCCCAAGAACTAACAGTAATGGTAGTTCAACAGACGGTTACATCTTCTGTTCAGTTCTGTTTGAGAACAGCCAAGAAATCTGGATTTTCGACGCCGAAAATCTAGAGCGTGGACCGCTTTGTCAATTAAGCCATCCACAAATGGATTTTGGATTTACCACCCACACCTGTTGGTTACCTAAAATTGAGCCCCGAACAGCTAGCTATTACATTTCTGTACGTGAGGATCTCGAAGATCTGGTTAAACAACAGCCTGCTGAGATTCAGAAACTCTTTGAAGAAGAAGTATACCCAAAATTTCCCCTTACAGGTTTCCCTCCTGTTCCTATCGGTATCACAACCGCTAGTCAGGAGGAACTCTCTAACCTCAAACTGGAAATTCTGGAATCAAAATTGCCGTCTAATGAGTTACCACAGGGGTTACACGGTCATGTTTTTATCATGGGTCCAGTAGGTTCTGTGGATTCTGGTGGTCTTCCTTATCCTAACGGGGATCCAATCTTCAATAGCGATGGTATGGTTTACCGACTCGACTTTGATCAGAAGGGAGAAGTTCGTCTAAACACAAAAATTCTCAAAACACCATGTTATTACGTTGACAAAGCAATACAACAAGAAAGTCAGCAGCAGGGAGAAGTTCAGACTGTCAAAACACCATGTTATTACGCTGATAAAAATACAAAGAGTTCAAAATGTTATTACGCTGATGAAGATACAAAATGTTATTACGTTAATGAAGCAATAAAAAAACCTGAAAGCAGATATAGCAAGTATCAATTTAAGAATTGGGGTATCTCAAGAATCTCTCGATTAGGATCTCGCAACCAGTTAAACACTGCTTTTGTACCTTTTTCAACTAAAGAAGACCCTGATCCTGTAAGGCTTCTAGCGACTTTTGACGCAGGTCGCCCCTACGAGATTGATACGGAAACTCTTGAAGTTGTGAGACCTTTGGGAAACAACAAAGAGTGGATTTCACAAGTTCCCTTGTTAAAATTTCCTTTCCCGACTGTTCTCAGTACAGCGCACCCTACCTTTGATGCTTACACTGGTGATGTTTTTACCGTCAATTATGGTCGCTCATTACGGAGTTGGGGAGATACAATACCTTTCATTAAGAACGAAGAAAGAGTTAAGGAAAAAATTAGCAATCTTATCGATAGTGTTTTCAAAAGTTTTTCCCGAGTGTCTAATCAAATTCATCGTTCATATCGCACATTAATTTCTCAACTCATCAGTCCAGCACTTGACGATTTCGTTTATCTCATTCGTTGGGATGGTGAAAGCGACTTGGAGAGATGGCGGTTAGTACTCGAGGATGGAACACCTGTAAAGATTGAGCAATCTATACATCAAATTGGTGTCACGGAAGACTATGTGGTTCTCATGGACACAGATTTCAGAGTTGGAATAGAAGATGCTTTCAACAATCCTTTTCCTAAATATTTGTGGTTAGAGAAAATCTTGCGAAAAGTGTTAACAGGTCCAGTGTTTCCTGATGCTATAGTCTATATTGTTCGCCGCAAAGACTTGAAACTGAAACCTGGTGAAAGACCACTACTGGATGAAAAAGAAGTTCGAGTTGTAGCGCGTAAGTTGGTTATTCCGCAGGCAGGTATCCACTTTGTAGTAGATTACGAGAATCCTGACAACAAAATTAAGCTTTATATAGACCATAACTGTGCTGATGCGAATGAGTGGGTGCGTTCGTATGACACTTTAGCATCTAACTCCAAGCGTGTACCATGCAAGAAGCTATGGGGTATGCTGACGACTGCGTTCGACGTGAGTCGTTTAGGCAGTTACTTAATTGATGGCGAAAGCGGGGAAATTCTCGAATCTAAAGTGGTGTTCAACCCCAGAAAAACTTGGGGATTAGGGCTTTATACTTACCGTGAAAGTTTACCCACAGGTAAACCTCCAAAAAAAGTAGAGAATATTTATTGGCAAGCTTCAGGGTTTTGGCAAGATCTACTAACAAAAATGGTCTTTGATATGTACAAAGATTATAAATACCGAGTAGTGCCAGCAGAAAAATTACTTGACAGTTCCAACGATCCACAAAGCAGACCATCTTGTTTACTACGGCTAGATACAAAAACTATGGAGATTGCTGACTCTTATGAGTTTCCTGTACTTACCAAAGACCGTAAAAAATGGGACAGTCACATAATATGTTCTCCTCAGTTTGTACCCCGTGCTGATGGTGACGGTGGTTCAACAGATGGTTATATAGTGTGTACGGTTCTGTCTGATAAAAGCGAAATCTGGATTTTTGATGGCAAAGATCTTGCTCAAGGACCTCTTTGTAAGCTTGGTCATCCTTCACTCTTATTTGCTTATACACTACATACAACTTGGTTACCCAAGATTGCAGCGCACAAATCGAGCTATAATTATTCTGTTTACCAAGATTATCAAGACCTAGTAAAGACACAGTTTCAGGAAATCCAAGATTTGTTTGAGACTGAAGTCTATCGACCTTTTGAGAGAGACAAAACTATTACAACAAAAAAGGAGATTAAATAGGCATTTCTCTTTTCCGCTACCCTGTTATATTTAGTCTATATAAACAAGCCCTTGAGCAAAAATTAGCCGTAGGACTGAGATAATAAGTAATCAAATTGACTTAATATTACAGGGTTTGATTTCTCGCAAAGACATGATAAGACTCGCACAATCATATCAGGTAGAACTCCGACTATGATTACGATTCCTGGCATTGAAGTAACCACTAATATTTATGAAAGCGCCAGTACCTTAGTTTATCGAGGTATAAGAATTCAAGACAATAAACCTGTTATTCTCAAAGTCTTGAAAAAAGAATACCCGACTTCAGCAGAACTGGCTAGATACAAGCAGGAATTCGAAATAATCAGATCGTTAAATACTTCTGCTGTAGTGAGTGCATACAGTTTAGTCAAATATCATAGAACTTTGGTGATTCTGCTAGAGGATTTTGGTGGTGAATCTCTAAAAAAATTGATCAATACTAGAAAATTAACGTTAGCAGAATTCCTTTTAATTGCAGTACAAACAGCTGATAATTTAGCTAGAATTCACGCTGCTCAAATTATCCACAAAGATATTAACCCATCGAATATTGTTTTTAATCAGGAAAGCAAGCAAGTCAAATTTATTGACTTTGGTATTGCTACAGTTGTATCGCATGAAAATCCCACGATTGAGAATCATAACGTTTTAGAAGGCACTCCCGCCTATATGTCGCCAGAACTAACTGGTAGAATGAACTGCTCAGTAGATTACCGTACTGATTTTTATTCTCTAGGTGCGACCTTTTATGAACTACTAACCCATCATTTACCTTTTGAAACAACAGATCTTTTAGAATTAGTACATTGTCATATTGCTAAACAACCTATACCGCCCCATGAAATCAACCCAGATGTTCCTCTAGTTATTTCCAATATTGTTACTAAGTTATTGGCTAAGAATGCTGATGATAGATATCAAAGTGCTTGGGGAATTAAAGCCGATTTAGAAGAAAGTTTATTACAACTAGAAGCAACAGGTAAAATTTCCAACTTAACTATTGCTTGCCAAGATATTTCCAGTAAGTTTCAAATTTTACAAAAACTCTATGGTAGAGAGCGAGAAATTGAAACTTTACTCAAGGCGTTTGAACGAGTTAGCCATGGAAGTATCTCGGCAGCATCGAGAAGTGAAATGATGTTGATATCCGGACACACGGGCGTTGGAAAGTCGGCGTTAGTTAGAGAAGTTTATAAATATCTCAGTCAACAGCCAGGTTATTTCATTTCTGGTAAAGTTGACGAACTTCATCGCAATATTCCTTATTCAGCCTTAATTCAAGCATTTCAAGAATTAATTAAGCAACTTTTAACTGAAAGTGAAACACAAATCAGTCAATGGAAAGAAAAACTATTAGAGGTATTGGGTTCAAACGGTCAGGTGATTATTGATGTTATTCCTGAAGTTGAATTAATTATCGACAAACAAGCTCCAAGTCCAATCTCGCAAACAACAGAATTTCAAAATTGTTTTAATTTAATATTTCAAGAATTTGTCAGAGTTTTTACTCAAGGTTCTCATCCCTTAGTTATATTTCTAGATGATTTACAGTGGATAGATGATTATTCCTTAAAATTGATAGAACTGCTATTGACTACAGAAGAGAGCCAATATTTATTTTTTATTGGCGCATACCGTAATAACGAACTTAGTAGAGAAAATCTACTCCTGCCAACTTTAGAAAGAATCAAAAACAATGGAGGAATTGTAAATTTTATTCATCTTTTTCCTTTGAAATTGAATCATGTTAATCAATTAGTTGCGGACGCATTAAATTGCTCTTTAGAAAAAGCAAAACTATTGTCCGAATTAATTCATTATAAAACTAATGGCAATTCATTTTTCGTCAACGAATTTTTACAATCTCTTTATCAAGAGAAGTTATTATGTTTTAACTTTTCTGCGTTGAACTCTAACGATAGATGGCAATGGAACTTAGATCAAATACGGGCACGGAATTTTACTGATAATGTTGTTGAACTAATGATTAGTAAGATTCAAAAGTTATCTTGTGATACGCAAAATATACTACAACATGCTGCTTGTATAGGGTATCGGTTTGATGTTCAGGCACTAGCCACTGTTAGTGAGAAATCACTGTCTCTCGTAGTCAATTGCTTAAGTGAAGCAGTCGCAGAAGGTCTAATTATGCCTTTAAGCGATGTTTACAACTCAATTCAATTAGATAAACTACAACCGGGAGAGGAAATAAAGGCTGAATATAAGTTTACTCATGACAGAATTCAGCAAGCAACTTATTCTTTGATTTCGATAAAATATAGGATTTATCTACACAGAAAAATAGGCCAGTTTCTATTGAAAACTACGCCAAAGAATCAACAGGAACAGAACATATTTGACATTGTTAATCAATTAAATTTAGGCGTGGAATTAATAAATAGCCAGCCTGAACGGGACGAACTGGCTTTGCTTAATCTTAAAGCTGCTCAGAAAGCTAAAGGAACAGCAGCTTATCAACCAGCATTAGAATATTTGAAAATTGGCAGGAATTTATTAGAAGAAACTTGTTGGGAGAGACAATATAACTTGATGCTTGCGCTTTACGTGGAAGCTGTAGAAGTAGCTTATCTCAATACTAACTTTGAGGAAATGGATAAATTAGCTGAAGTAGTGCTGTGTAAAGCTAAAACACTGTTAGACAAAGTGAAAGTTTATCAGGTAAAAATACAGTCTTATATGGCGCAGAATAAACCTCTGCAAGCTTTAATGAATCTGCTTCCCGTGATGAAATCTTTGGGAATAAAATTTCATCAGAACTCGACACACTTCGATATTTCGCTAAGTTTGTTAATGACAAAAATATCTTTAGCGAGATACCGAATTGAAGATTTAATTAACTTACCTGCAATGACCAATCCTTACAAACTTGCAGCAATAGATACACTATCAAGGTTAAGAGTTGCCGCTTATTTAACTGTTCCAAAATTGTATTCTTTAATCGTCTTTGAAGAAATCAGACTTTCAGTTAAATATGGTCATGCTCTCGACTCTGTTTGTGTCTATGGTGCCTACGGCATGATTTTATGTGGAGTTGTGGGAGATGTTAATTCAGGATACCAATTTGGTGAACTTGCTTTAAAGGTTTTAGAAAAATTTAATATTAAAAAACAAAAACACAGGACGATGCATCTGGTTTATGGTTTTTTAAAACATTGGAAAGAACATGCCAATATAACATTAAATCCACTAGCAGAAACTTATAAAACAGGCAGAGAAAATGGAGATTTAGAGTTTGCAGGCTACTCTGCATTTCTTCACTGTTTAAATGCATATTGTGTTGGTAAGGATTTAAGAGATATTGAACAACAAATATGCTTGTATATTCATGATATCAATAGACTTAAACAAAAAACTGTATTCAATTATTTAAAAATATTGCAACAAACAGTTTTGCAACTGATGGATAAATCAAAGTGTGAGGACGTGGGTCGATTAATGGGTGAATCATACAATGAAGAAAGAATGTTACCAATACATTTTGAAGTTCATGATATTCCCGCCATTGCCAATGTATATTTACACAAACTGATTCTCTGTTATCTATTTCAAAATTTTTCACAAGCTCTCGAAAATGCCACGACGGTTAAAAAGTATTTAGCAGGTGTTACACCTTCACTCCTAATTCCTCTATTCTATCTTTATGATTCCCTGACTCGGCTAGCAGTTTTTCCTAATGTTTCCCACGTAGAACAAAAACAGCTTCTCAAGCAAGTTAAAAATAACCAAAAGAAAATGAGGAAATGGGCTTACTATGCTCCGATGAATTATCTACACAAATATTATTTAGTGGAGGCTGAACGAGAACGCTTGTTAGGCAAAGCTATGAAAGCTAGAGAATATTACGATCAAGCTATTGCTCTTGCACATGAAAATGAATACCTTAACGAAGAAGCACTCGCTAATGAACTCGCAGCCAGGTTTTATCTAGAGAGAAATCAAAACCATATTGCTCGCCATTACTTGCAAGATGCACACTATATTTATCAACTTTGGGGTTGTTCAGCTAAAGTAAAACACTTAGAAACTCAATACCCAGAGTTTTTGAGTAAAGCTGATAACGGTAATGTTGATAGTATTTCACTTACTTCTTCAAGCAGTGAAAATGCGTCCATTACCTTAGATTTTAATAGCGTAGTGAAATGCTCTCAGGCAATTTCTGGGGAAATTGTTCTAGACAATTTATTGCAAAAATTGATGAATATAGTGATTGAGAATGCAGGTGCTCAAAAAGGCTATCTAATACTAGATGCTCAAAAACAGCCTGGTGAGCAAGAAGATCACTGGGTGATTAAAGCTGAAGGAACAGTCGATTGTGATGCTACGACTACACTACAACCCATTGCCATAGATGCTGTAGATCCTAAAAGCCAAATACCCCTTCTATCAGCCGCCATTGTCAACTACGTTGCTCATACCCGAGAAAATGTGGTTTTAGATGATGCAACCAATAAAGGACAATTTACCCGCGATCGCTACATTATCGCCACTCAACCTAAATCAATTCTTTGTACTCCCTTAATTCATAAGGGTAAACTGAATGGCATTTTATATTTAGAAAATAATTTAACAACCAAAGCATTTACGCGCGATCGCGTCGAAGTGTTAAAAATCCTTTCTGCTCAAGCCGCTATTTCCATTGAAAATAGCCGTCTCTACGAACAACTAGAAGGCTATAGCCGGACTCTAGAGCAAAAAGTCGAGGCGAGAACCCAGGAATTACAACATAAAAATAATGACTTGGCAAATCTTCTACAAAAGCTAAAAGCCACTCAAGCCCAAATCATTGCCCAAGAGAAACTGGCTTCTCTAGGAGGATTAACGGCTGGTATCGCTCACGAGATCAAAAATCCCTTAAATTTTGTTAATAACTTTGCTGAACTCTCTGTAGAGTTAAGCCAAGAACTACTGGAAGAAATTGAAAGCCAAAAAGACAGATTAGATCCAGAAAGCGTAGAATCGATCGAAGAAATTGTTGGTCACATAAGCCAAAATGCTCAAAAAATCAACGAACATGGCAAAAGAGCTGATAACATTGTCCGTGGTATGCTAATGCACTCCCGTGGGCAAACTGGCGAACGGCGACTCACTAATATTAATACTTTACTAGCAGAATCTATTAATCTAGCGTCTCATGGAATGCACGCTAAAATTCCTTCGTTCAACATCACCATAAAAACGGACTTTGATCCGCACATTAGAGAAATAAACATTATCGCCGATAGTCTTAATCGTGCTTTTATTAATTTAATTAACAACGCCTGCTATGCAGCCCATCAAAAGAGAATGCGTTTGCAACGAGAAACGCTTAACGAGGGAAACAGGTTTTTGCCTACCCTTTTCGTAAATACTAAAGATTTAGGCGATAGAGTAGAAATCCGTATACGTGATAACGGCGAAGGTATTCCCCAAAAAGTACTGAATCAGATTTTCGAGCCTTTTTTCACTACTAAGCCTGTCGGTGAAGGAACTGGATTGGGTTTATCTATTTGTCACGATATTATTGTACAGGCTCATCAGGGCGAGATCAAAGTTAATACTGAAATCGGAAAATATACCGAATTTGTCATTACTTTACCTTATGTTTAAAGGAAATAGCCGACAGGGGCAAGTTTAGAGAACTTGTTACGAAAACTATGCTACCCTTATATATGGCAAAGAATCGCCAAAAACTGCCCCTTTGTTTTTTAGGTTGTGCTTCACATCATTTGTAAGACCTGTGCTTCCTCTAAGCAAAGCATTTGTAACTATAGCACCGCTTAGGATGATGCCGCTCAGGATCGCATCTCTCAAGTCAGCGTACTCCAGATTTGAATCATTTAGGGTGGCCTTCCTTAAGTCAGCACATCTTAAGCTGATACCTTTGAGGTTAGTACCTCTAAGGTCAGCACCCCTCAAATCAGCACTTCTGAGATCGGCACCCATTAAGTCAGCACCCCTCAAATCAGCACTTCTGAGATCGGCACCCATTAAGTCAGCACCCCTCAAATAGGCACCTTTTAAATCAGCCCATCTCAGGTTGAGATCGCTAGCTCCCTGATTAACAATCTTCCAAACTGTAAGCCATTTAGCGTTTATCTTTGTGTTTTCGTCAAGAATTACATTTCTCAGATCGGCACCCCTGAGATCAGCACTCCTTAAGTCAGCACTCCTTAAGTCAGCACTCCTTAGATTACCACCCTTTAAGTCAGCATAACTTAGGTTGGCATGGCTTAGGTCAACATAACTTAGGTTGGCATGGCTTAGGTCAACATAACTTAGGTTGGCATCTGTCAAGTTCCTACCTTTGAGGTAACGAAATGCAAATGGCTGATTGACAATTTTCCAGACTAGATGCCATTTACTATCCAATTCTGTGGCTTCATTGATTCTAACTCCCCTGAAATTAACACCGCTCAGGTTAGCATCCCTCAAGTTGGCATTCCTTAAGTTAGCACCACTGAGATTAGCATTCTGAAGAATTGCACCACTCAAGTCAGCATTGCTTAGGTTGGAACAGCTTAAGTAGGCGTCGCTAAGGTCAGCATTTAATAACTTGGCATTGCTCAGATTACCATTCCACAAAGAGACTCCGTTGAGGTTGGCGGCGCTAAGGTCAGCATCTACAAGTCTGGCATTAGTAAGGGTAGTATTTCTTAAGTTGGCACCACTGAGATTGGCACCAATTAGGTTAGCACGGCTAAGGTTAACACTGCTTAGGTTCGCACTCGTTAAGTCGGCTTTACTTAAATCCTCCTCTATATCTATAAATTGCTGATTGACAATCTTCCAGACTAGATGCCATTTGCTATCAATCTCCGTCCTCTCATTAATTTTTGAACCACGTAAGTTAGCATTACTTAAATTAGCACCGCTTAGGTTAGCATTACTTAAATTAGCACCGCTTAGGTTAGCATTGCTCAGATTGACACCAGTTAAATTGGCATCGCTTAAATTAGTGTTACTGAAGTTTACATGACTAAAGTTTGCATTAGTCAGATTATCTCCACTAATATCATCATCACTTAAGTCAGCACCAATATAGTCTTCAGCTAAATCAAGTCCAGCAATCTTTGCTAGCTCTGATAGCTTTCCTGTTGGCGCGTTCTCAATTGCTTGAAACATTCTACCAAGTTCTTTAGGAGTTATTGACTGGGACATATTCCACTACTACCCTGCTGACATAATCTTCTAGTTTAGGCTTTAAAACATTTCTGAAAAAATAAGCAAGTTGAGTTGCTCTTATCCTGTTGCTGGTTCCTTCATTCCACAAGCCGCTGTCTGCAGTTATTTCCAAACTATTGCTGTTAATACTAACCTGAAAAATAGCGTCTACTTGACAAGAAATACTTTGCAATTCGATGCTTCCTAGGTCTTGATTATGAAGCGAGCCAGACAACACTGCTCTGTTCCCATCTTGTGATTGACTATTAACCTTAAACTGCCAAGTAGGGTTCCTCCTAGTCCCCATTGATGTTACCAATCCATTAAATTCTTGGTTGTTAATAAGTCTACATAAATTTAATGGCATATACCCATTTGTCAATTCAAAACACAGTGTGCCAAACTTAATACCGAATCTAAGATATCTTTCAGGCTCTACCACAGCTGATTCGTTTTCATCAATACATGGTTCATATGGTTCTTCTACTTCGCCAAATGAGATATTTAAGACCACCCCCACTAATTGTGTTCCTTTATGGTTAGAATCTGGAAAATGTATTTCCATCCTAACCAATTGTCCTTGATATTTATGGTCTGATTTCAACTCCCTAGAATAGGGAGATACTGATGGCATAGGATTTCTGTCTGGAGGAACTGGGCGCGGCCATTCTTCCCATAATATACGTAACTCACGATTTCCAGAGTTGCTCCGATACGCACCCTCAACTAGATGATCTATCCATCCCTCAGCTTCTGCTGTTTGTATTAGTTGGAAGATGATGTCTTCTAAGTTGCTGTTTCCTGTAATTTGGTTTAAATTTCTTCCCAGCTGATAAAGTAACATTTGTTCTAGTGATTCTCTTGCGGGAAAAGCGCTGATTAAGGCATCTCGTAGTCTTCTACGTTGTTCGGGAGTCGACATTACTTCTTCAACAATAATTAAATTATTTATACATAGACATTCAGTGAGTTTTTCAAAATAATAGATACTCTTAAGCAGTTAAATACTCGGGCGCTACGTATAGAATTAGTAACGCTACAGGGAATTGGTAGTTTAAACATAAATCTTGCTTTTAAGTAGGTGTAGGTTTAATATAGTTTATTGTTAAATAGGACAAAAATACTAAGCGTGACTTGAGCCGGTATACAACGGACAAAACCCTTGCCCAAAGAAGATTTCAGGAAAATCTTTCAACTTTAGCCACGAGCAATGGGATTTTGAACAAAAAAATGAGGTATTAATTTATACTTATTGATTTAACTTGATTTTTCCACAAATCAGAGTTTCATGTACAAGGTAGGGGCGCTACCTTTTGTACAAAAATCACTCTTCCTATTACCTATTCCCCACCTCAAGGTAAGTCATATCAGGACCTCTGGGAATAATACCACTTGGATTTAGCGGGAATAAATTGCCGTAATATTCCTGCTTGACACTTTCAATATCACAAGTTCCAGCAACACCTTTAAGCTGATACAAGTCGCGGAGGTATACTTTCAAATTCTGATAATCCTGAATCCTCCGGCGGTTACACTTAAACAGCCCATAATACACTGCATCAAACCGGAATAACGTTGTAAATAAACGAACGTCTGTTAATGTGACTGTATCTCCACAAAGATAACGGCTGTGGTTTAGTGCTGCTTCCACCTCATCGAGAGTAGCAAACAATTCATCACAAGCTTGATTGTACGCCTCTTGAGTCTGGGCAAAACCACAGCGATAAACACCATTGTTCACGCTTGTGTAAATCTTCTCATTCCACCAATTAATTTTCTCTTTCAATTCTTCTGGGTAGAGATTTTGTGTGGAATTTTTAGCAAAGTCGTTAAACTCTGAGTTCAGCATGACGATAATTTCTGAACTCTCATTATTAACTATTGTCTTTGTTTGGTTATCCCACAGCACCGGAACTGTGCGGCGTCCACTATAGCCTGGTTGTACCAAATCATACAATTCAGCAAGTGTACGGCAACCCTCGTGTTCCTGGTTGAATACCCAACCTCCTTCTATGGGATCAGGAGACACCATCACCACAGATATAGCTTCTTCTAATTCTTTCAGGGCTCTAACAACAAGAGTTCTGTGCGCCCAAGGGCAACCCAGTCCAACAATAAGGCTATAGCGCCCCGCCACCGGTTGGTACGGGTTATTTTCCTCTTTTCCAACGAAGTTCCGAAACTCACTGCTAGGACGAATGTATTCTCCTGATTTATTCCGAGGAGCAAGCCGTGACATCATCAGGTGCCACATAGTCGTCCAAAAAAACTTGCCAAGTCTGATGATCAGTTTTGGAGGAAGTGGGCTACCTTTTTTTTTTAGTTTTTGCTTGTGACATAAGCTTTATTCTGACTCCTGTATTCTGACTTCTGAATTCTTGTTCAATTATCTTCCAGGTTTTAGGCCGAACTCGATAGAGTATGGCGATTTGTTTACAGTTGGAGATTTGATAACTGAACCTGTAAAATTAATTTGCCCTTTTGATTGTGGGCGAAATTCAACAATGTCGCGTTTAATGGTGAGATCGTAATCGCCAAAAAAGTCGTGTCCAAGAAGCCCGGTTTCAAGATCTGAGCCAGCGATCGCCACTGCTACTTGATTCACCTTAGCGCCAGCAACTTCTATTGAATCAACGTAGCCAAGGGGAAATTCTACAGCCTTGGAACTAGCAGTGTTTGCTTTAGCTTTACTGACTGGCATCACTCCCAACTCAGAAGCCATCTGTTGGGTGATCACAGTTCCGCTAGCTCCTGTATCTAATATCATCTCAAATTGTTGGTTCCCATTAAAAGTGACGTTAATAACTGGCGTTCCTCCAACCCTCCGTGTGATTGGAGCCACAAATACTTGCTGAGATTTCAATAGTTTTGGGGGAGCTACGTTAGCTATTGGTGTTCGCAGCTTTTGTTTTTTAGATAAAGGAGGACACTGAGTAATATTTTCAACTAAGCGGACATCTGAACACTCAAATGCCTCTTCTAAAGGGGAATTAATTTGTGGTTCAGCAGAGCCAACTACTATCTTCGCTGGTTTGATTGGTTGAATGGTTTGCTTTTCAGCGTAATTTAGTTGGCGCTCAAATTCTATGATTTTTGTTTGGGCATTGGGGAAGTAAGGACTATTGGCAGGCACTGTTTTCATCAGCGCGATCGCCTCTTTAAACTGGCTTGCTACTAAATTCCAATCCTCTGTTGATTTCGCAGATTGACTTATACTAAAAGCACTAGTAGCTTTATCTAGCCCCTCCTCAAAAGAATTTGATTCTGTCCCAGAAGGTAACTCTGTGCTAACCGTTGGAGTGACTGGTGGTTCAGCTGCTATGGTTGGAGGAGTAGCTGCACTATTTTTAACAACAACATTGTGTTGTTTATCACCAGTTATGGTAGACTGTAGTTGGTCTCTACAGGCTACCCCCAAAATCGCTAGTGCAGTTGATAAAAAAATAAGTGCTGTACGGGATAAAAGAGAGTGAAGCATAACTTAGTATTAGGGAGACACACCACCTTACAGGAAGCCAAAATTCAAAACGACCAACCCCATAAATAGATAATGGTGCTAGTAACAAGGACGCAGTATTTTGAGGCACTCAGCAGAAAAAATATATTTTTTTTCCTTTTCCATAAATTAATCTAGCGGCTTATAAGCTTCTTAAGTTCAAAGGCTTGTAAGCTTCTTAATGTTTTGTGACTTTTGACTTTTGACCCCTCGACTCCGCTCGGGATCAAAGCTGAGCGCAGCCGAAGCTTTGACTTTTGATTTGGAGCGTTGGCAAAGCCTCTCCGCCAGGAGAAGCGACGGTCGCCCTGTCTCCCACTCTCCGCGTCTTCTTTGGTCATTCTATCTGTCCCAATGCCGTCAAATCTACTGCTATTTGCTAAACCTGTTTAAAGATTTGGTATTTTTTCTGATGAAAATACGTAGGAAACGGGCATGGGGCATGGGGCATTGGGCATGGGACATTAAGGACTGAGAGTATCTACTCACTCCCTTGCTCCCCAACTTTTGACTTTTGACTTTTGACTTTTGACTTCCCCGCAGGGGCTGCTCCCTCTTGCAAAGCAGAACTTAATTTTTAATTAATTAAATTCTATCTTGAAAAATAATTAGCTCGTGAGATAATCAAAATTTGTACCGCTAGCTTAGAATTAATCAGTGCTGGCTCTGCCCTGAATGCGTATGCGTGCTTTTTATTTTGAAAAGATAGATGGGTTTGATTCCAGCTTAACTGCCTCTTATGGCTTTCCAACCAAAAAAAGTTAGCGTTTAGCTAGAACGAACCAACGCAGTGAGCCGCCAAAAACTAAAATCATTTATTAATCTTAAAATCAATAGCTTATGTCCCTGTTCGACGGAATACCTGCTGTACTCGTGATGGCAGATGGAACCATTTATCGCGGTTGGTCTTTTGGTGCCACAGGAACGGCCATCGGGGAAGTGGTATTTAACACTGGCATGACTGGGTATCAAGAAGTGCTAACAGACCCAAGTTACTGTGGTCAGATGATCGTGTTTACCTATCCAGAATTGGGAAACACTGGTATAAATGCGGAAGATGAAGAATCATTTAAACCGCAAGCGCGAGGTGCGATCGCGCGCAATATTTGTACCAGACCAAGTAACTGGCGTTCACAACAGTCTTTGCCTGACTATCTTAAACAGCACCAAATACCTGGCATTTACGGCATCGATACCCGGGATCTCACTCGTAGAATTCGCCAAAGCGGAGCAATGAACGGCGCGATCTCCACAGAAATTTTGGATGAAGCCGAGTTGCTAGAACAGGTACAGGCATATCCATCCATGAAAGGATTGAACCTTGTTCAGGAAGTCACCACCCCAACTGTTTATGAATGGTCAGATCCCACCACCTCAATTTGGGAATTTAACCCAGAGGCAGTGGCAAATTCTGCTGAACCCTTAACAGTTGTTGCCCTTGATTTTGGTGTAAAACGCAATATTTTGCGCCGTCTAGCAAGCTACGGTTGTCGCGTCATTGTTGTTCCTGCGCATACAACAGTAGAAGAGATTCTCGAATATAATCCAGATGGCATCTTTTTGTCTAACGGTCCAGGTGATCCAGCAGCTGTTACCGAAGGCATTGAGACAGCTAAAAAGTTGCTTTCAACCAACAAACCCATCTTCGGCATTTGTATGGGGCACCAAATTTTAGGCCATGCACTTGGAGCAGAAACCTTCAAACTTAAGTTTGGTCATAGGGGTTTGAACCAGCCAGCAGGCTTAAAACAACAAGTAGAGATCACCAGCCAAAACCATAGTTTTGCTATTGATCCAGATTCCTTACCAGTCAATACCGTGGAGATCAGCCATTTCAACTTAAATGATCACACTGTAGCTGGCTTACGTCATAAGTCTCTACCTGTTTTCTCTGTGCAGTACCATCCAGAAGCAAGTCCTGGACCTCATGATGCTGATTACCTGTTTGAGGAATTTGTTCAAACAATGCGAAGAGCGCAACAATGACTCCACAGAAAAAGGAGAGCTTGGGAAGCACAACAACGTCTTGCTTATTATTGTTTACCTGTAGCGCTGTACATTCCAGCCAATTGTAGACAATATGCACAAAAAACAATTATACTTGAGCGTTTGCTATCGATAATATAAGGAGGGAGTTATTGCTGAGCCACTTAATCTAACTGTAAGCCTCAGAGGCACTCGAGAAGTACGGGATAACTGTCAGCTATTCCGCCTCACAGGTTTGTTAGACGCCTTTTCCGAGCCGACATTTCGTAAGATACTGAGTAGCAAAATTGAGGAGGGTCCAAAGCATATTATTCTGGATCTCTCACAAATAGACTTTGTTGACAGTTCTGGCTTAGGTGCTCTCGTCCAGCTAGCCAAGCTGGCCAACGCCAACGGTACCTTACAAATTGTCACTAATGCTCGTGTGACCCAAACGGTTAAGCTAGTTCGTCTAGAGAAATTTCTGGCGCTGCAACCTACAGTTGCGGCGGCTTTAGAACAAATCAAGTCGTCTTGATTGCTTTACCAACACTTAATTTAGCTATCCAGATTTTCAAATCGGATAGCTTAATTATTGCTGAAATTTTGTATTAACATCTGTAGAATAAGTAGAATAGTTTATATACTCTGAGCCATACCCTATGCCTTTGTCACTGGTTCCTGTAAACGCAGTTAATTGCTTGTGAAGTACAGGCCAGGAAAAGGGAGTGAAAAACAGCAAAGAGTGAAGTTTGCCTAAAATCAGACTTAAATTGATGCTTTGTGCCTTAATTGATAAAAATGGGGTAAGATGTTGACTCCGAATTAAAAAGATAAAATATAAAAGTAGTCTTTTTAGCTTTGATGATATGTGGTAGACTAGCACGGCAGTCTCAGGGCAGAATGAATCTACCCACAAAAAGTCTCCCAATCTAACCTGTGAGGAATGAGAAGTTGTGAAATCTCAGGAGGAAAAGCTAGTAGATGAACCAAATGAATCTTGGTATCAATTATTAAAGGTAACCAGAGAGCAATTATCTCAGCAGATTTCCCAGACGCAACTGCAACAAATTTCTCCTACGGCTTTAGCTTATTTGGGTGATGTCGTTTATGAGCTGTACGTCAGGACTTTTTATATATTGCCACCGCAACGACCAGAAACTTACCACCGTTTGGTAGTGACACAGGTGAGAGCGGAAACGCAGGCAATGTATTTAGAAAAGCTCAGTCCTTATTTGTTTGATACCGAGTTAGAAATTGTCCGACGGGGTCGAAATGCCGCTACAGGACGCCCTAAGCGTGTTGATCCCAAAACTTATCAACAAGCAACTAGTTTAGAAACTCTCATAGGTTACCTATATTTAACCGATCTCGGGCGATTAACAGAACTCTTGCAAAAACTAGATCTTGAAAAATAGAGGGATCATGACCTCGTGATCTCAGGATGAGTAAAGCAGATTCAGTTTCGAATGACTAGGCAATCCTATTCTTATGCTCAATTTAAGGCTTATATGACGAATAAACAAAAGAAAATCAAGACTCCTAGTGAAGCGAATAGTAGACCATCCTTAAGAATTAAGGATAAGCGCGTCGTTTCTAACCCCATCCGCAAAATCAAAAAAGAGAATGGTGAACCAACTCTCCCAGTGAGTCCACGTTCAACGAAAAATCGTCAGATTTCCCATTCAATAGCATCAAGGAAAAAACTTGTAGAAACAGAAGATAACGATCTCATATATGGTCGCCATCCAGTTCTGAGCGCGCTAGAAAATGAGCGCACTCTCAACCGTATTTGGATTACTCCTCGTTTGCGCTATGACCCCCGCTTTCATTCTCTAATTTTACAAGCGAAGGAAAATGGTACAATTATTGATGAAGTTGAACCTAAGCGCTTAGACCAAATCACTAACGCGGCAAATCATCAAGGAGTGGCTGCACAAATTGCCCCCTATACCTATATTGATTTGCACGAGCTAATTAATCAGACTAAATCCGTCACTGATCCCGTAATTGTTGCTGCTGATGGTATTACTGATCCACATAATTTGGGAGCAATAATTCGTACCGCAGAGGCTATCGGCGCTCAAGGATTAGTGATCCCCCAACGTAGGGCTTCTGGGATCACATCTACAGTTATGAAAGTAGCAGCTGGTGCTCTAGAGAACTTTAGTGTCGCTAGAGTCGTGAATATGCAACGTGCATTAGAAGAATTGAAAGCCGCTGGCTTTTGGATTTATGGTACAGATGCTACTGTCAGTCAACCAGTGCATACAGTTAACTTTAGTGGTCCTATCGTTTTGGTCGTTGGTGCTGAAGGGGAAGGTTTGAGTATGTTGACTCAACGCTCTTGCGATGCTCTGGTATCAATTCCCCTACAGGGTAAGATCCCCAGTCTAAATGCTTCAGTAGCAACAGGTATGGCACTTTATGAGATCTATCGCCAACGATGGCTTACAACACTACACCTAGATAAATTAACAAAAATTTCTTTGAAAAAAGAAGAATAAAAGAGTATAAAGAAATGTAAAGAAACAGAAAAACTAACATACCGTTAATCACCCTGTACTACATTTTTAAAATCAGCGAAAACCATGAACCCCATTTGGAATAACTTTAAGGAATTGTCAACTAACATATTCCACAATCTCGGTTTAGCTTGGTGGATAGAGATTGCAACACAGAATCCCCGTTGCACCTACTACTTCGGTCCATTTCTTAGCCTTCAAGAGGCTAAAGCAGCCATTCACGGCTACGTAGAAGATTTAGAACAAGAAGGTGCTCAGGGGATCGCTATTGATGTGAAACGTTGTAAACCTGACGCTTTAACAGTTGCAGACGACTTGGGGGAAAGGTTTGACCGCAAAGTAAGGCCTGTCTTTAGCGGTCAGGTGTAGTTAAATTTACAAGGCTACTTTATATCAGTTATCAGTTATCAGTTATCAGTTATCACGCTCACTATACGTGCTGAACACTGATAACTACTGCTGGTACTGATAACTGCTAGAGATCAAGATTAACTGATCAGTGTTCACTGAGTAACTGTTTAGATAGCCATTGATCGATGTCACCGAGTACTTGATCAGGAATTTCCCAGGGGAAAAGATGGGCTGTATTTGGATAACATCGCCATTCGCAGTCACGAAGATATTGAGATGTTTCTCGGCTGGAATCAGCAGTGATGTGATAGTCTTGGGCACCACTGAGAACTAAAGCAGGACATTGTATTTGCTGTAAATCTGCGAGTCGGTTATACCTTCCTCTGAGTGCTGTGTATAAAGCACGAGTTGCTGCTCCAGAGGTTTGTAAATAAGCTGGTACGGCTTCAGTTGCAATGTAGCGGTAAGCTGTGGGAGTATGTTGTTGGATGAGGTAGCGTAAGAGCGATCGCTTACCAAATGTGTCTATATTCCACTGCCAATTTGGGTTTACACAGCTTAACAATGAGGCAACACCAGTGTAAAGATTATCTTGCCAAGTAATAGGCGGGTGATTGCCGATTGGTCTAGCAGATGTAGCAACTAGAATTAGCCCAGTGATACGCTCTGGAAGTTTTAGTGCTAGTTCCATTGCGAGAATACCACCTAAAGACCATCCTAATATCAAACATTTTTTCAGTTCAAACCTGTCCAGAAGGGCTTCGAGATCGGTTAAATGGTCACCCATTTCAAAATCTTGATCAGCGCGACTTTGACCGTATCCTCGTAGATCTGGAGCAAAAGTTTTAAATCGTTTTGATAAGTGATTAGTGAAAATAGACAGGCTAGCACCAGAACCGGGATGACCGTGTAGGCAAACAATTGGAAAGCCTTCACCTTGAACGTAAGTATTAAGGCGTACAATATTTGTAGTGCTGTGGTTATTATCGACTTTTATCATCAAATTTTTTCTGTATAATCTCCAGCAAATGCAATAACACACATCTGCCTATATTGTGCATGAATCCCAAAAGCAACCCCTGTAACCTTAAAAGCGGGGTTAAAGATATTTTTTCGATGACCTCGACTAGGTACACCATCATCAATAATTAATTGCATAACTATATCTGTTGGTGCGTGTGAACCGTAACTAATGTTTTCTCCTGCAATGGTTAACCATGTACCGTAGCGGTTCATACGGATAAAAGGATCACTGTCGTCACTCCCATAATGACCAACAATACCTTTATTGCCTTGATCCTTTACATGATCTCTTGCTGCCAAACACATCCCTTGAGAGACACTGAGAGGTTCTACAGGATCCACTAATCGGAGAAAGGCAATAGCCTCATCAACTGCTTTGACTCCTTCTTTTGTCTCCAAATAGGTATGACTGGAAATTTTAACTTGCTTTCCTTCAAAGCACTGTTTATACTTTTCCAGCACAGGAATATAAGCCACCGGATTTGTTCTAACCGTATTCATTTCCCCAATGACTCGTTCTTCCAGCAGTGACAGACTATTACCGTTTGACATAAAAGACTGTTCGGAACATTAATATAGTAGGCTGACAGTTGTGTTTAAAACTTCACACTCCAAGCAGCAAAAGCTAAAGCACCCCAGCCAGCAATAAATGCTGCTCCTCCCAGTGGTGCGATCGCTCCTAAAGATTTAACACCAGTTAAGCTCAAAGCATACAAACTACCTGAGAAAAGAACGATCCCAATGATAAACAGCCAGCCACTGGCTACCAGTGTAGGTGAAGGAGACTGAGTTCGACTGAGCAGTAGTGCAACAACTAACAATGCTAGAGCGTGATACATCTGGTAACGAGCGCCAGTCTCAAAAATCTCTAGTGATCGCTCACTAATTTTTTCTCGTAAAGCATGGGAAGCAAAAGCTCCACCGGCAACAGATAAACCGCCCAGAATAGCCGCTAGGCTTAAGAAGATCTGCGTCATTTAGCTGCTCCTAAAGCAAGTTAAAGATCAAAATAGTATGAGACTCCCCCCTCTTCATTTACTTTAAAATTAGCATTGAAAAGTTTGGCTTGTTCGTCTAAGAATTGCTTTGCCATAGCCGGAGCTAGCTGTGATTGCATTGCGAAGTTTAAAACAGTGACACGCCCATGATTTTCTTGGATGAGGCGATAAAAAAGAGATTGTAGGCGATCGCGCGTCTGCTCCTGAATCAATTTTTTCTCTTGACGACTTTGACGGTACATTCCCAAAGCCATCCATATTCCCAATACTGAGGTAGGAACGCCAAAAATCAAAGCATTTAAAGCCGTATTCTCAAGTGCGCTAACAGCATATGTGTTTGGAAAATCTTGATTTTCTGCGCCTGTTGAAATTTGCTCTTCTGGCGAAATTTGCTGTAATATGCTATTTCTTTCAACTACCGCAGAGACTGATAATGTCATAAACATGAATCCGAGCGTAAGCAACCAACCAGTTGCTAATTTTTCAGCAGTTTTCATCGTTCCACCTCAGATGTGGGCTTTGCTTGCGATCTTAACCTTACTTAAGCGACGCTTCCAGCAGTCGCGAAAAATAGAAGCGTGTTTTAGTCATCGATTGTCGTTGAACATGAAAGCCTCTACTCTCCAAAATTTTAACCACATCTGCCTCGCGGTGTAGATAAGCACGAGTTGCTTTACTTGCTCCTGGGAAAAAACTACCTATTTTCTTCAATAAGCTTAAAGCACAAGTTTTTGGTGCAAAACTGAGAATTATTCGTGACTGAGCCATAGAACACAGGTGAGAAATCATTTCATCTGCTTTTTCTTGAGGGTAGTGGATCAGAACATCTAGACAAATAACTGTATGGTAGCTACCACTTAACGTTTCTAAATCCTGCACCGCAAAAGTGAGGTTTTCACCATTCCCTAAAGTTTGTTGTGCTCTGTCTTTCGCCTCTTCCACCATTTTTTCAGAGATATCGCTACCGTAAACCTTTGCTCCTGCTTCAGCCAAGGGAATACTAAGACTACCTACACCACACCCAGCATCACAGATGGATAGTTCTGGTAAATTACCATCAGCTTTTAGCCAGCCTATAACGGTATCCACAGTTTGCTGATGTCCATAGCGAATATCTAGCTGAACTTTGTTAACTTCACCATTACCGTAGATCCGTTTCCAACGGTCAAAACCCGTGGAATTGAAATAGTCTTTAACAATTGCTTTATCGTCAGCTACGTTCATCTAAAAATCTCCGATACGTTTGTCACCTGTGTGCCTTTTCCCAAAAAGAGACGCTGCGCGAACAGGCTAAGTTCACTCACACAAACTCAATCTTTAAGGGATTTCCCAAAAAATGATATCTTAAAGAAGGAGTCAGGAGTCAGAATTCAGGAGTCAGAATTTAGAAGTTCTTTAGTCTTTGCCAAAATAGTTCTTGGCTAGCTTCATCAAAACGCCATCGTAATAAGTTAGCTTCTTGTCCCTCAGCAATTCCTGGTAAACCAATTGCTAATCGAGGTGCATTCGTTGCTAGTGCGATCGCCCTTTCAACGTCGCATATCCCCCATTTCACCAAATTTTGCACTCCTACCAACAAAGGTAATGTTGTTCCAGATAACGTCCCATCTGGTAATCTTGCTGTACCGTTTTTTACTTCAATTTGCCGATTGTCCCAAGGATAAACTCCGTCGGGTAATCCTAGAGGTGCGAGAGCATCACTAACAAGAAAAAGACCCTGTTCATAATCACTAGCTCGTAGTAGAATTTCGAGCATAGTTGGACAAACATGCTCACCATCAGCAATAAAACCACACCTCACACCAGGCTGCGTGATTGCTGCACCTAATAATCCTGGTTTACGGTGATGCAGCGAGGGCATAGCATTGAAGGCATGAGTTACCATGCTTGCACCTAGTTTAAAAGCACACCGCGATTCATTTTCTGTTGCCAGTGAATGTCCCAAACTCACGGTGATACCTAGAGAGCGTAAATATGGGATCACTTGCCCAGATGAATCTAACTCTGGGGCTAGTGTAATCACTTTTACAATATTAGCGTAATCACCCAAAACCCGCTTGACCTCTTCTAAAGTTAATGGCAAGAGGTATTGAGCTGGGTGTGCTCCGCGCTTTTCAAAATTCAAAAATGGTCCTTCTAGATGCACTCCTAAAATTTGCGCTGTTGCTCTTGAAGAGGATTTGGTGGTGAGGTTCATGAAATCAGCAATCACAGCCAGCGATCGCTGAATATTTTCTACCGAAGTTGTCACAATTGTTGGTAAAAACGCATCAATCCCCATATCCCACAGAAATTGAGCAATTTTTCGTAAAACGTGCGAATTTTCCCTAGTCAAATCGGGAAATGCCAATCCCAGCGCACCGTTAATCTGCAAATCCACACCACCTAAAGAAATCCAGTCCCCGGCAATATCCAATACTTCTCTATCAGTTGATCTAAACTGCTTGGCAGCTGTATCCGTTGGGATAATACGCTCAATTATGCCCTGAGAATTAACCAAGAGCGTCTGTAAATCTTTGTAACCAACGACTCTAGCATTGATAATATCTACTTGTTGTGCTTCAATCATCATTTTTAGGAGACTCAGGACTGGGAGTGGGAACTAAAAAGTAAGAACTCTTAAGTTGCAAGGTTTTTACCTATTATCTAACTTTATTCCCGCCGACTTCTAAGACTAGCTTCTTTTGTCCCAATCCCCAATCCCCAGTACCCAGTACCCAATCCCCAATCCCCTTATGACTCAACCTCTTATTGGCATTATCATGGGCAGTGATTCAGATTTACCGACTATGCAAGACGCGATCGCAGTTTGCGAAGAATTTGGTATACCGACTGAAGTAGCGATAGTTAGCGCCCATCGTACACCAGAACGTATGGTGGAGTATTCAAAGACTGCTCACGAACGTGGTATTAAAGTGATCATTGCTGGTGCAGGTGGTGCTGCTCATTTACCAGGAATGGTAGCTTCTTTAACCCCGCTTCCTGTGATTGGTGTGCCTGTGGCTACCCGTCATCTACAAGGAGTTGATTCTTTGTATTCAATTGTTCAAATGCCCGCAGGTATCCCAGTAGCAACTGTTGCGATCGGTAACGCTAAAAATGCTGGACTCTTGGCAATACAAATTCTTGCCACTCAGCAAGAAGAATTACAGAAGAAGGTACAAGAGTATCGTCAAAACTTATTAGAATCCGTCATGGAAAAGCAAGCCAAGCTAGAACAACTGGGTTATGAACAATACCTGAAACATCTCAACCATTGACGATTCCCTTAGCTTTAAATTGGGGTGTTTTGCAAAAGCTGAATATTAACATTCTTGACACTCCCCGGACTTAAATCTGGGACTTTCAGGCTACTTTTTTGTAAACTAAAATAAAATTGTATTTTGCAATACAGACTTGATAGTCATTGAAGAAGAATTCAGAAGTCAGAATTCAGGAGTCAGAAACAATTGGATGGGGTCTGAATTCCCATCCAATTGTAGACACCGTGTAGACAGTGGGGATTTAAACCCCTTTACTCAGATGCTCGCGGACTCGAAGACAGCTGCGCTATCCGCCAGTCGCACTCAGGTAAATTCTGAATTCTGGCTCCTGACTCCTGAGTTCTTCTAGTTAAAAATACAAAATCTCTTTCATTAAAGCAATTGACGGTGTCTTGCGGGTTTTTGTCAAGACACCGGTATATTTTGCCGTAATATTTATAACATTTGGCGCGTCCCGAAAATCAGAATAATTAGTGAAGTATTTTTTCTTAATCCTGTTCAAAAATTAAACTCCATTCCTATATACTCTAGATGGATCAAGTTGTTATGTCTTATGTTATGGGGGTGCTTGAGTGCGACAAAACTTAACAAAAACTGTATTTCCTAATACAGTTTTTTGGTGTAAAAGAAATAGACAATTAGTCAAATTTATCTGAATTTAGGTTCGTTAAAAGTGCAACATAGACCAAACAGGTCATTCCAGTAAGGAAAAGTTCAGATCTTCCTCAAAGTTAGGGTTTTTTGCCTTGAGAAGATCTAGTAAATTCCTTGCTAAAAACCTTGTCTATGCTAACGTGAGCAGTGTATTTTTTCTAACGTAATAAAAAGGAGTCAGAAGTCAGAATTCAGGATTCAGAATGCACCACGCATAAAGGGATGGTGTTTTAAGAAAAGTTTCAACCCTTGTATCGTCCACCAGCGACAAGGTTTTAAACCAGTATTTATCATTCTGACTCCTGGCTCCTGACTCCTGAATTCTGTTTGATAAAACCTTAACTTTACCTTCAACACAATGATGGTCAGTTAATTTAACATAAATGCCTTCATCTCCTTTATTGGTAACCTTTCTAACTAGATAGAGATGAAGTTCATGTAAGAAAAAATACTTCAATGGAGGTTGGACTTAGTGGATAACAACAGGAATAGACGTAAAAGTCTTTTGTTTAAAGTTGTTAATTCTTTGGCAACAAAGAGCTTGGTTTATCTCAACATAATTCGCAATCTGGTAATCGGCTTTTGGGAATTTTTTCAGCAAGCAAGATCTACCTCACTGAAAAAAGGCTTTTTCCGCCTCAAGAGCCAGAGGAAAACTGGATTGAGAAAATTGCCGATGAGTGTTGAGCAAGGTGGACAAGTTAATAAGCTGGCACGATTGGGAAAGCGTTTACGTGACAAAGAGTGGAGGCGTTACGCTTACTTACTACTGCTAGGTAAGGGAATGGCTCTGATGATTCTATTTGCTGCCTTTACCCTCATTTCAACTGTAGCTGGAACACCAGTTCTTGCGGCTGATCCAGTACTCAAGGGTAATGACATTGTCAACCCAATTAATACCCTCTGGACATTGCTTGCAGCCTTCCTAGTATTTGCCATGCAGGTAGGCTTTACGATGCTAGAAGCCGGTTTCTGTCGCTCTCGTGAAACCGTCAACGTTTTAATGGAGTGCATAGTTGACACCTGTCTTTGCGGATTACTCTTCTATGCTTGGGGCTTTGCCTTCATGTTTAGTCATGGAAACGGCTTCATTGGATTGAATTGGTTTTTCTTGCAAGGTGCTCCTGCAACTTATGAAAGTACAGGTGTCGCTTTCCTCGCATATTGGTTGTTTCAGTTTGCTTTTGCAGACACATGTTCGACAATTACTTCTGGTGCGATGATTGGGCGTACAGGGTTTATTGGCGATCTTCTCTACAGTATTGGTGTTTCTGGATTTATCTACCCAATTATCGGTCACTGGGCTTGGGGACCAGACGGTTTTCTGGCAACAATGGGCAGTAAGGGCAATTTTCTACCGTTTGTAGGAACTGGCTTCCACGACTTTGCAGGCTCGACAGTTGTTCACACTATTGGAGGTTTTATTGCCCTTGCAGGTGCGATCGCATTGGGACCACGTTTAGGTCGTACATTTAAGCGTGATGGTGGTGGTCCGATGTTGCCCCATGACCTTGTAATTGCTGCATCTGGTGGATTGATCTTGTGGTTTGGCTGGTACGGATTCAACCCAGGCTCAACTCTCTCAGCTATGGACTTCCAAGGAACTGGGCGCGTTGCTGCTAACACAACTTTGGCTGCATGTGCTGCTGGACTCTCAGCATTGTTCTTTGCCTATCCAAAAACTAAGAAGTGGGATTTGAGTTTCACAGTCAACGGCTTTTTGGCAGGGTTAGTTGCCATCACATGTCCCTGTTATTGGGTAAATCCAACCGGCTCGATCATTATCGGAGCAGTCGCAGGTGTAATTGTGGTTCTGGGGATTGACCTTTTAGAATGGCTTCGGATTGACGATCCCATTGGCGCGGTTCCAGTACATGGTTTTTGCGGTATCTGGGGAACTTTGTCACTGGGCTTATTTGCCACTGGTGAATTTGGCGCAAGTGGTCCCATTGCACCTGATGTCTCAGCACCGTTGAAAGGTCTATTTTACGGTGGTGGCATACAAGTTTTGAGCGCCCAAATTATTGGTAGCTTGATCGTTACCGTGTCTACATTCGCTGTAGCAATGGGGATGATGTATTTAATTAATTTGACTGGTACGCTGCGCGTATCCAAAGAAGGCGAGATCGAAGGTTTGGATTTACATGAACATGGCATTTCAGCTTACCCTGAATATGTTATTAGTCAATCCGCTACGCCTTCCGGCTCAGCATTCAACGATACAAGCCTTTAACAAGAATTCAGAAGTCAGGAGTCAGGAGTCAGAATGAATTCAGTGCGACTGGCGAAAGAATAAAAGGGATTTTGCATTTTGTAGGGGCGAACGCTGTTCGCCCTTTCAATTTAAGGGAACTATAAAAAACTTTGGATGTCCAAATATGTCCCAATTTTTGACGACACAAATAGTCAAGTCCCTGTTGTACTTTATGTTCGCAGGCTTATTTGAAATTGGCGGTGGCTATTTGGTGTGGTTGTGGTTGCGCGAAGGTAAGTCGGTGTGGTTGGGGGTTTGCGGTGGAGTTGCTCTGGCTATGTATGGAGCGATCGCGACTCTCCAACCCGCGAATTTTGGCAGAGTTTACGCTGCTTACGGTGGTGTTTTTATTGCAATGGCAATGCTTTGGGGTTGGAAGATAGACGGAATAGCTCCTGATCGCTATGACTTAATTGGAGTATTTCTAGCATTAATAAGTGTTTTAGTTATCATGTTTTTTCCTCGAACTTGACGCAGCGTCCTAGGATACCCTACCCCAAAAATCCAAGTTGGCGATTCATCAACAAGTGTTGGCAGCTAAAATAGTGAAGGTAGTTATGCAAGAGCGCTGATGAACATCACTATTGATATACCTGATGAGGTGCGTGTTTACGTAGAAGCACAAGTGATCGCAGGTGCTTATAGCAGCGTTGCCGAATATTTTCTGGATTTAGTAAAGCAAGACCAAAAACGCAACGCACAAGCAAAGTTAGAAGAACTTTTACTCGAAGGTATTGATTCTCAAGGGCAAGAAGTTACACCGGAATATTGGGAGAATTTGCGTTCTACCGTTTTAGGTCAGAACAGCCAGGAGAACCCAAAAGACAAATGAATTATCGGTTAATTGTCAAAGACCGTGCAACCCAAGATTTACGTCATCTGGCAAATTATATATTGTTAAATGGGAATGCGGACGCCGCAGTTAAATTTTTGAGTGCTGCGGAACTGACGTTTGCTCAGTTGCAAAAGACTCCTGGAATGGGAAAGGTGACCCAGTCGGTAGTGTTGAGATTGGGTGAAATCCGACAATGGCGCATTAAAGATTTTCGGGATTATCTAATTTTTTATCGTATTCAAGAGAGTAACGTTGAGATTCTTCGGGTATTTCATGGAGCCAGAGACTTAGCAGATATACTTAACAAATTAGACGAAGAGTTTTAACTCAAAATAAAAGCTGTCGTCTAAACCAAATTTTGTACAATGCTCCATTGTTTTAGGATATGGTAGGGTAACCGTTCAGCTTTTACACCTACCAGACTACCCAACCCAGTTTGATTTTCGGATACCGTCACCAATATCACAGGAGTAAGTCTGGACTGCTTTTAACACGCTCGACGCATTCCCATACGCCGACTCTGGCATAAAGCAGCGCTCGCAGCGGAAACCACAACCCGAAAGCCGATGTTGTTGTTCCTGTTGTCGGGATCGTTGTTGTTGCGACACGCCGAACGGCAATTCCTAGGATTGTTGTTCCAGGAGCCACCGCGCAGCATCCGAAAGTGCTTACCCCTTCTTCACTCTCTTGTAAATACAAGAGATGCGAATATCTGTTGACGTAGCTGCCAAGTATCGCCATGAGCAAGGTGAGCTTGCCAACTCTGAATTGAGGAACTTACGTCTTGAAGCCTAATTCTACCTTGAGCATAGTCTCTTTGCAACTGCCGTAATCTCCGCCGTGCTCTTCTCAAATTTTCAGATCGTACTCTGATTTTGTCAGGCAAGACGCGAAATCCTAAAAAATTAGCACCATGTCGGGTTTCAAATAATTGGCTTTTGACTGGATGAAGCTTCAGCCTGAGTTTAATCAAATGTTCTTCTATTGCGACTCGTGCTTCTGCTAAAAATCCGTAATCGTCTGAAAATAAAGCAAAATCATCAACGTAACGAAGATATTTGCTAACTTTAAGTTGCTCTTTAATAAAATGATCTAAGCTGTTTAAATATACGTTGGCGAAAAATTGGCTGGTAAGGTTGCCAATGGGTAGCCCTCTTCTGCGTTCCAATGGAGAAAGTAAATCATCTCCAGGAAAATGTTCAATTATTGGCTCTTGAGGATTGCTGCTATTTATAATTGTGTCTACTAACCAAAGGGTATCGTGACATTTCAATTTACGGCGTAAAAGTGATTTTAATATTTCGTGGTCAATACTAGGAAAATATTTGCGTATATCGCATTGGAGAATATAACGACTAGAACGAGCAAAGCTGGTGAAACGACGTAAAGCACGGTGAGTGCCAAACCCTAAACGATTGGCGTAGGAGTCAGCGATAAAAGTTCTCTCGAAAATTGGTACTATGATATTGCACAAAGCATGATGTACTACTCTATCTCGGTAAGGTGCAGCAGAAATCTGGCGCGGTTTGGGTTCACAAATCTCAAAGGTTTTGTAGCGTCCTGGTTGATAGGTTTTTGACTGTAACTCTCTTTTAATTTTTGCTAGTTCTGCTTCGAGGTTATAGTTGAATTTTAAAACGTTGTCTCGAAATCGTTTTCCTCGTTGTGCTTGGCGCGATGCTGATATTAGATTGCTAAAGTCTGTAATTTGAGGATAAAGATTGCCGTATCGTTTCATCTTTTAGCCTTTTGGCGTTGTTGTCTAATCCAGCCACCGAGTTCATTACCGATTTCATTGATGAGTTCGCCAGCATATTCGTACCGTCGTTCATCGAATTGCTGAAAATCTAATAATAGTCTGGTTTGATGGCGCAGAATGTCTAATTTAGCATTCAAGACTTCTAGTTGAGCCAATTTTTCTTGAGCGTATCGTGCTAAGATAAGTCCTTCTAGCAAATCGTAAAGTCCAGCAATCATCCTGTCGCCTAAACCAAATTTGTGGTTTTTCGGTAGGCGATCTAAAATAGGGACATACCATCTAATCAAGTCGTAAGTTTTTTGGACAATCGGTAGATCTTGCATCTGAGTAAAAATAATTTAAAAGGTTTGTAGTTGCGCTTTAGCGCTAAATTATAGAGCGCTAAAGCGCAACTACGAACAAATAAAAAACTACTTGACAAAATCTACCACGTCTCCGATACTATTAATAGTCGTGCCAAAATAAAAAAATATCGACCGCCTTCGGCGGGGGCTAGTGAAAAAGAAAAAGTGTAGAGGACAAAGGGCAAGAGTGTAAAGAATTATGTCCTCGCAGCGGAAACCACAACCCGAAAGCCGAGGTCGTAGGTCCTGAGGTCGGGAACGTAGCGGTAGCGACACGCCGAACGGCAAAGCCAAGGATCGAAGTACCAGGAGCCACCGCGCAGCATCCGCTCTAATTGAGAATTATTATTAATATCTTTTTTGTCCGTCCAAGGTCTTCCATCTATTGGAGCGGCTTCATAGCTGTCATGCCAGTGGTCTGTACACCATTCCCACACATTGCCGTGCATATCGTACAGCCCAAATGCATTCGCCAGAAAGCTGCCTACGGGTGTACTCTTTTTCCGATACTCTCCTTTAGAAGCCGAGCCGTATGTATATGTGCCGTCGTAGTTCACTAACTCCGGAGTAATAGTCTCACCGAAGTGGAACGGGGTTGTCGTGCCAGAACGGCAAGCATACTCCCACTCTGCTTCACTAGGAAGTCGGTAGTGTCTTTTTGTATGTTTCGATATCCTATCACAAAATTCTACCGCTTCATACCAAGAAATTTGTTCTACCGGTAAATTATTGCCTTTAAAATGTGAGGGCTCAGGGTTGAGTTCTCGATTAACTTGGGGTAAAACCGCTACAGCCCGCCATTGCGCCTGAGTAACAGGGTACTTACCCATAAAAAATGGCGGAACAGTGACTTCGTGCTGCGGACTTTCTCTCTCATAACGTTCAGCTTCATCTTCTGGTGAACCCATGAGGAATTTTCCGCCGGGAATAGCGACCATTTCTAAGGTAACGTTATTACCCAAATTTTCTGTAAAGTATTGGGCTTGACGTTTTACTCGCTCAATTTCCCTTCCTTGAGCATTTACCCTTACCACGTCAAACTGAAAAACTAGTAGTTCCTTCTGGGGGGTAATATTATTAGAGCGTGCATTTTCAACAATTGCTCTTTCACCAAAAGCTTGTCTATCAGAACTAGAAGAAACCTCATTTAACTTGTTTTTCAAAAACAGTTTAGGCGTCAGTTCTTCTGTTATCCCCGCTATACGAATTAGGTTACACCCTAGTTTATATGCAAATTCGATTTTTCTTCCTGCACCGAGAGCATCATAAAACCCGACTGCAAATTCTATTGCTGCGCGATCGCCAATTTCTTGGCTCATCCCGATCACGTAGTCAATATGTTGTGCGATCGCCCTCGCTTGAACCTCTGAGTAACAAGCATTTAACACTACACATTGAACATGATCAGCAAATAACTCAAATAATCCAGCCAGTGCTAGAGGATCTACGAACTTTGCTTGTCCTGTTACATCCTCAAATATTAAACCGTCTTGTTCTGAGCCGTGTCCTGAAAAATGGATAATTTGCGGGGCAAAATCCATCACAGCGCGGTGAATATCTCTATAGCGTACTGCTTCGGCAGACTCTATCAAAAATTGCTCTCGTACTTTCGCCCTTCTTAATCCCTCTTTAATTTCACGTAACTCTTCGTCTAGACGCAACCCACTAGTACCAATCGGGTTTGCTGCCAACACTAGTATTTTCTGTTGCTGAACACTGGGGTTTGTGGAAATATCAGGCGAAGGAAATATAGGTTCTTGCTGAGGAGTTTTGTCAGAAGCAGAAGTTGAAATCTGATTTGATAACAATTCCTGAGCAATACTTTGTAGCCTTAAGTTTCCAGGTCTTTCTTTGTATGCAGCACCAACCAGCTTAAAAAGCCATCCCTCGGCTATTGCCCTTCTGATTAACTCAAAAATAATTACTTCTAAATTGCTATCCTTAGTAATTTCGTTTAAGTTTTTATCTAGCTCATAATACAATAATTGATCGAGTGATGACTTATCAGGAAAGGCACTAATTAAGGCATCTCTAAGATTTTTGCGCTGCTCAGGAGATGGCGTTATATTCATCAATAAAGGCTGTTTTTTGTATAAAAAGAGACAATGAATATTAGCTTTTTACATGCCTCGTGAGTATCTCCAATGTTAGCATTACTCTGCTCAATTTTATGCTACTGCGGCGGCGCAGTAGTAACGCGAGCAGGTAGGGTCTGGAACGGTACAAGCAACACTCAGAACTAAGCTGAGCAATATAAAGCGATCGCACAATAACCAGTCACGCGATCGCCTTCACTGTTTCTTCATAAAATTCGCAATTCTTGGTCTAATTACAGATAATAGTTTTAGAGTAAACTATTTCAAAGGTCTGATTGTGGTCTTTGCTCAAACCAGCCCCCCAGATGCAGTAACAACTCGTCTCACATTAGACGAGTATCGGGCGATGGAACAAACCAATCCAGAACGCCATGAGTACCGCAACGGAGAAATTATTACTATGTCGGGGGGTTCTGAAGTCCACAGTGCGATAGCTAGCAACTTATTAATTTACCTGGGGTTTTTGCTCCGAGATACTGACTTTCGTTTATATAACAGTGACTTGCGGGTTTGGATTCCTGAATACCAGTGTGGTACTTATACCGATTTAATGGTTGTTAATGGAAAACCAGAGTTCAATGAGAACCGGAATGATGAAATTCTCAATCCTTTACTCATTGTCGAAGTTTTATCCCCCTCCACTGAAGCTTATGATAGAGGCGAAAAGTTCAGAAAATATCGTTCTATTGCCAGCTTTTGTGAATATCTCCTTGTAAGCCAAACTGAACCATACATTGAGCAATATTACATTCAGGAGCCTAACAGTAATGATCGTTGGTTGTTGCAAGTTCACTCTAAGCTTGAGAGGGCGGTCATTTTACAGAGTTTGAACGTAGAAATTCCTCTGGCTGAAATCTATCGCCGCGTTAATTTTTGAGGTTGCTAACTCTCTAAGCCATCATACAAAGTAAGCCGACAGATGACACGTTACACGCACGGCTTCAAATAGTCATTTCTACTACACGCAGTATAGGCATTGTATAAAGAAAAAAATATCTATAGCCTTCAATGATTACACAATTCTTTAAAGTTGGCAACGACAAAAAGAAGTATATTTCTTTTAAGCTTTCAGAGCATTAAAAATTTAGTAACTTTTCATACTGAATAAGATGTACAAAAATTGCTGAAATCTATTTACTTGTCATAAAACAACAAAATTCTTGACGCGGAGGGAACCGAAAGAAGTGTTGAAGAACGTTGTAAAGATAGTGGTGCTCGCCCTTTTGTTCCTAGGTGGACCATTAATAGGCGATGCTTTAGCTGCGCCTGTTGATTTAAACGCGGCGATTGCTAAAGCTCAAAGTGCTGCGGAGACAGCTCAAAGTGCTGCTGATACGGCATTTATGTTGATTTCATCAGCCCTTGTTTTATTAATGACACCAGGGCTTGCCTTTTTCTATGGGGGATTTGTGCGATCGCGCAACATCCTCAATACCTTAATGATGAGCTTTGTACTGATGGCGATAGTGGGAGTTACCTGGATTTTGTGGGGCTATAGCCTTGCATTTGCTCCTGGTAACCCGTTCATCGGTGGCTTGGAGTGGCTAGGGTTGAATCATGTTGGGTACGAGTTAACAGATTATCTCAAAGGTGGGAAACCAGCTGAAGTAGTTTCCTATGCGGCAACGATTCCTCACCAAGCATTCATGATTTATCAAGCCATGTTTGCTATTATCACCCCAGCTTTGATTTCGGGTGCGATCGCAGAACGAATGAATTTCACAGCCTACTCTTTATTTGTATTGCTCTGGTCAACATTCGTTTACTCTCCCCTTGCTCACATGGTATGGGCTAAAGGTGGGTTTTTAGGCTTGTACGGTGGCTTAGGTGCTCTCGATTTTGCCGGTGGAACAGTAGTCCATATCAGCTCTGGTGTTTCAGCTTTAGTAGCAGCGATCTTTCTTGGACCTAGAAAAACCTATCCTGACCGTCTTAGCCCTCCTCACAACGTTCCCTTTATTCTATTGGGAGCAGGTTTACTATGGTTTGGTTGGTTTGGGTTCAACGCCGGTAGTGCTTTAGCTTCTGGTCAATTAGCAACAGCTGCTTTTGTTGCTACAAATACAGGAGCCGCATCTGCTGCTTTAATGTGGCTAATCTTAGAAAAAGTCTTGCGTGGTAAACCAACAGCAGTTGGTGCAGCTACAGGAGCCGTTGCAGGGTTAGTTGGTATCACCCCAGCAGCGGGATTTGTCACTCCTCTTGCAGCAATCTTAATAGGCGCAATAACTGCTCTCGTTTGCTTTTATGCTGTGAGTTTTAAGCATAAAGTACATGTAGATGATGCCTTGGATACATTTCCTGTACATGGTGTTGGTGGTACAGTAGGCGCAATCCTCACAGGAATTTTTGCCACCAAGGTTGTTAACTCAGCCGGTGCAAATGGTCTTTTGTTTGGTAACCCAAAACAAGTGGTAATCCAAATAGGGGCAATCCTCGTAGCCTACATCATTGCAGGAGTTGGAACCTGGATCATTTTAAAAATTCTAGACGTTACAGTCGGTCTGCGAGTTAAAGAAGAAGCCGAACTGCAAGGTATGGATATTAACGAACACGGAGAAGAAGGTTACAACGAAGAATTTGGCGATCGCATCAGTGTTGGTAACAAGTAGTATAATTTATCAAACAGAATTCAGGAGTCAGGAGACAGGAGTCAGAATAAATACTGGTTTAAAACCTCATCCCTTGTGGACGAGACAGGGGTCGAAACTTTTTTTAAAACACCATCCTTTTCTAGGTGGTGTATTCTGACTCCTGAATTCTGTCTTCTGACTCCTCTTGATTAATCTTGCTAGTTGTGTCTACTCCAGTAAAGACAATTCCTCCTTGGGCATTTTTTTCCTTAGTAACAAATTTCATATTGATTCTGGCGGTCATCGTGCTTATTTTACGACAGCATGGATTGACCGCTTTTTTAGCAAAAATATTCCCTAAGGCAAATGACAAAACTGAAGCCATCACGCGCCAATCAACTTTCAGACACCAACTCACTTATGAACAATGGCTAGACATCCTTCAACAAGAAGCTAAGGTAGCAGCACAGAAAAACCCGCAAAATTTAACAATTCTCGCGGGAGATTCACTGAGTCTATGGTTTCCTATTGAGTTACTACCCACACAGAGAAATTGGTTAAATCAAGGAATTTCTGGAGAAACCAGTACTGGACTACTGAAAAGATTAAAATTATTCGACGTTACCAAGCCTCAGACGATTTTTGTGATGATTGGTATTAATGACTTAATCAAAGGAGCTAGTGATGAGATAATCTTAGACAATCAACGGCAAATCATCCTCTACCTGCAAAGGGCGCATCCAAAAACCCAGATCGTCATCCAGTCGATTTTGCCACGTGCAGGAGAATCAGCAATTTGGAAAGGGGGTGAAAAACTCCTAGCTGTTTCCAATAGCCGCATTCGTCAGTTAAATCGTCAATTACAAAACACTGCAGCAAACGAAGGCGTCAAATATTTAGATTTATATCCTCTGTTTGCTAATCAGCATGGCGAACTCCGCCCAGAACTTAGCACTGATGGTTTACACTTAAACGCCCAAGGATATTTAGTCTGGAGTTCTGCCTTACAATTATACAGCCATCTGGAACTGAAAAATTAGGGGGATGGACTCTTAAACAGTGAACAGTAAACAGTTATCAGTGATCAAGGTGTATGGTAGGGGGCTTAAACCCAGAGATCAACATATTATTCTTGGCTGATAACTGATAACTGGTAACTGATAACTGTTTATCTGCCCCATGCCCCAATAAAACCTAGCAATTATGGAAAAAAACAATGGATACTAAAGCTTTTAAAAGATCTCTCCAGCATTCAGAAAACTATCATCGTAAAGGGTTTGGTCACCAAGTAGAAGTTGCTACCCAGTTAGAGTCTGAATATCAGAGTGACTTAATTCAGCAGATTCGAGACAATAATTACTCCTTGGTTCGTGGTGATGTCACTATCAAACTAGCGCAAGCCTTTGGTTTCTGTTGGGGTGTTGAGCGTGCTGTCTCCATAGCCTATGAAACCCGCAAACACTTCCCAACTGAGCGCATGTGGATTACCAATGAGATCATTCATAATCCTTCCGTAAATCAGCGCATGCGTGAAATGGAAGTAGGATTTATCCCAGTTGAAGCCGGTCAAAAAGATTTTTCTGTTGTAGAAGCTGGTGATGTTGTTATTCTTCCTGCTTTTGGAGCCAGCGTTCAAGAAATGCAGCTACTTCATGATAAAAAATGCACAATCGTTGATACAACTTGTCCTTGGGTTTCTAAGGTTTGGAATACAGTCGAAAAGCACAAGAAGGGCGATTACACTTCGATAATTCACGGCAAATATAAGCATGAAGAAACTATTGCTACTAGTTCTTTTGCTGGCAAGTACCTGATTCTACTGAATTTACAAGAAGCAGAATATGTTGCTGATTACATTCTCAATGGTGGGAGCCGTGACGAATTTTTAGCAAAATTTAGCAAAGCTATTTCAGCAGGATTTGACCCTGAAAAAGATTTAGAGCGAATTGGCATTGCTAACCAAACAACAATGCTCAAAGGTGAAACTGAAAAGATTGGTAAGCTGTTTGAGCATACAATGATGAAGAAGTATGGTCCCCATCAGCTAAATGAGCATTTCCAAAGCTTCAATACCATCTGTGATGCTACCCAAGAAAGACAAGATGCTATGTTGGAAATAGTAGAACAAGAGCTAGATTTGATAGTAGTGATCGGTGGTTTTAATTCATCAAATACTACACAACTCCAACAAATCGCTATTCAGCGAGGACTAACTTCGTATCATATTGATAGTGTTGAGCGAATTAAGTCAGAAAATTGCATCGAACATAGGCAATTAAATGGAGAGTTAAAAATTACCGACAACTGGTTACCTGAAGGAAAAATAGTTGTCGGAATTACCTCCGGTGCTTCTACCCCCGATAAAGTTGTAGAAGATGTGATTGAGAAAATTTTTCAGATGAAAACAACAGAAGCCTTGGTGTAAGGGACAATGGGCATGGGGCAACTTGCCTCCTTGCTCCCCTCCTCCCAACTTTTGACTTTTGACTTTTGACTTTTGACTTTTGACTTCCCCGCAGGGGCTTACCTAGGGTGGATGTGGTATCTAGGGGACATTCCTGGGTTTACAATCGCAGCTAGATCTGCTTCAGACAATTTACTAAGTTCATGCTCTAGTTCTTCAACAGTAAAGTCATAGCCCTGCTCTTTAGCAATCTTAATGAAGGCGTCTGGGTTAGATACTGCTTTGAGTTTTTCCTTTAATGCTTGATCTTGTTTAACCGCTTTTAAAAGTCGAGCTGCATTCGTCTGTGTCATGATATTCTATCTCCTGCTTTAAATCTGAGATTTAAACGCAATGCTTTTGCTCCTGCGATATTTCCAAATCTTGCTTCAGGAGCTACTAACTGATGTCACGTACTTCAATCTTGAACCAAGAAACAGAATATGAGAGCCTTTTTGACAAAACTTCACGTTAATGGTAGGAGCGATCGGCGCTTGCGCTGCACAAGAAAAAGTTAGGCGAAATTAGGCATAGTTCAGTGAATACTGTTTTTGCTATAGTAGCATCATTAATATGTACCTATAGAGAAATAGATGAGCCTAGAGAATTTAAGACCAAGAGAACCGTTTTGGGGTGAAGCTAAAAAGAAGCGTCACCCTTTTATGACAGACGTAGCGTGGCATGGATGGCAAGAAATAGCAAGTCTTTTAGGATATTCCGTATCAGAAACAATGGAACGTATAGCAAGGAAAGAATTAAGTTTAGAAGAATTCGGAAAACTGTCAAAATGGCTATTGACTAAATCTAATTAGGTACACTATATTAGTAACTAATCGACGTAATTAAAAAAATGCCTAGTATTACTGCTCAAACAAGGT
>NZ_JAAKGC010000057.1:39883-46869 GCF_017591665.1 Aetokthonos hydrillicola CCALA 1050
TGGCATTTTTGGATGCAATGGCAACCAAGTTTGGGGTGGTAGAGCGTACATCTTATGCAGCAATTAATAGAGGAGAAAAGATTAATGCTGCATTTGAAAACGAATTACAACAAGGGTTTGGATTAAGTTCGCAAGATGTCCGAAATGCAATTACTAAGGCAGAGGGTAATTATAAATCTCAGAAAGAACTGATAGGCGATTATATTAGCCAAACAAAAAATGCTATCAGTTCTATAAAGGGGACAATTAAAAAGCTATCAGAAAAGCTTAAAAAGCTTCAAGAGCAGGGTAAAAAGAAACCAAGTAAGCTAAAAGCTGAACAAAAATTAAAGTTTAGTCTGCACCAAAAACAGCGTAAACTGGCAACCAAAGAAGCATTGCTATTGCGTCTAAAGGAGATAGAGGAATCAGGAAAATTCTCGGTTGCATTTGGCTCAAAAAAGCTTTTTAAGTCGCAATTCAACTTAGAAGCAAACGGATATTCAACTCACGCCGAATGGCTTGCAGACTGGAGAGAGAAACGCTCTAACCACATCTTTTATGTAGGCGCTAACCGTTTTGCAAGTGGTAATTTATTGTGCCGGCTAACAGCAGAGGGACAGTTAACCATCAGCGTTCCCCCTTGCTTACAAGAACAGTTTGGTACTCATGTTACTGCAACAGGAGTGTTTTTCCGGTACGGACAAGACTACATCAATGCAGCACTGACACCGAAAAGATTTGAGAGTACCAGCAAGAAGACTCTTAAGGTATCCTCTCGTATTGGAACAGTTGCACCTTTGACTCATCTTCTCATTAGAAAAGATGGGCAATGGTACTTACACACCACTGTTGAATTGCCAGAAGTACCATTACAATCCCACAGAAAAAACGGGGTATTGGGGGTAGATTTCAACCCGACCTCTGCTGATTGGGCAGTGTGTGACTCCCAAGGAAATCTTAAGGCTAGTGGTATAATAGCGCTTAATATTCAAGATAAATCAACGGATGCAACTAAAGACGCAATAGGTAAGTTATCTGCCCAATTGGTACGGATAGCTGAATCGTTTGAAGTACCAATTTGTATTGAGAAATTAGACTTTTTCAAAAAGAAAGCATCTTTGAAAGAAAAATCAAAGAAATACGCCAGAATGCTTTCTAACTTTGCGTATTCTAGTTTTGCAAAAATGTTGGAAGCGCGATGTCAAAAAATTGGAATAGAGCTTATTAAAGTTGAACCTGCTTTCTCTTCAGTGCAAGGTTTGACAAAGTTTATGGCGATGTACGGGTTAAACAGTGGGGTAGCTGCTGCTCTAGTTCTAGCCCGTCGAGCTTTACGGAAATCTGAGCGCTTACCTCGCGCTCTCCATGTCGCCCTAAAGAAGCCAGTGGATAGCTTTAGGCACGTGTGGAAAGCATGGAGCGAGGTGAGCAAGGTACTGAACACAAGAGGACGTAAGAACCGGCATGTGTTCTATACCAGCAGAGAGGAGGAGGCTAACAGCCTCATGCAGGTCACGCTCAAGAGTCTTGCCAATAACTACAAAGGGAAGGGTAGGGCTAAAAAGCAAGGTGTAAGCCACTTGCAAGTTAAGAGCCTGTCTCTTAACGCTTCAGGGTGAGACTCCCTGACTCAAGTATCTCCGGTGCGCTTGGAGGTGCGGCTGTGATGAATTTAAGCAGCAATGCCTAAGTTTACCTAAGTTTTTGATAGCGCTCAGAGTTCTGTTTTCTACGACACAAATTTTTGTGGAGCGATCAAAATTGCTCCGTTCTCATATAAAATAAAAGCACCAGCATAAAGCTGGGGCTTAATATCAAGCGTCAAACTAAAGCTGATTTGATTTATACGATATCCTCCCTTTAATATAGGTGGTTGCCAAATTGCCGAGTAATATTGACATAATAAACGAGTGTATATACACTTAATTTCATGAAAGACCGGACCACTCAGCTAGCTTCGCTCAAAAAAGTTAAGGATACTTGTACATGTTTTAATCTACGCAAGGCATCTCGCGTGGTCACACAGCTATTCGATGAGGTATTGCAACCTAGTGGATTGTTGGTAAATCAATTCACTCTTCTTACAGCAATCAGTTTAGCTGGCTCAGTGACGATCACACATCTAGCCCAAGAATTAGTTATGGATAGAACAACTCTAACACGCAACCTTAAACCGTTAGAAAGACAAGGGTTTGTCCAAATTCAGCCTGGTCGAGATGGGCGTGTACGAGTTGTTAGCCTTACAGATAAAGGAGAGTCAACTTTGAGAACAGCATTACCCTTGTGGGAGATAGCGCAAGGTCGTGTGATAAATGAATTGGGACAAGAACGGTGGAATATGCTGTTATTAAGTTTGTCCAATACCGTTTCTTTGCTAAATAGCAATTAAATTTTTTACGAAAAAAGTGTACATACTCATAATTGAGGGAGATATATGCCTAAGTTCGATAACCATCCAACAGTGAAGCGCTTTCGTGAAAGAAATGAGACTCCCAAGAATTCAAGTGTTGTTGATGCTAATTGGTTACGCAATCTTTGTATAGAAGTTGGAGCAGATGATGTTGGGTTTGTAGAGATTGATCGATCAGAGATTGCTGATCAGCGCCAAGAGATTCTAACAGCCTTTCCCCCAACAAAAACACTGCTAAGTTTCGTATGTCGGATGAACCGGGATAACGTTCGCTCTCCAGCGAGATCAGTAGCCAATACAGAATTTCACAGTGCAGGAAATGAAGTCAATCATATTGGACGTGAAATTGTGGCTACACTTGAGCAGCAAGGTATTAGAGCTTTAAACCCGGCGATGGGTTTTCCTATGGAGATGGATCGGTTTCCGGGTAAGATTTGGGTTGTTTCTCATAAACCCATCGCGGTAGCTGCAGGTTTAGGTCATATGGGAATTCACCGCAACGTTATTCATCCGAAGTTTGGCAACTTCATTCTACTGGGAACGATTTTGATAGATGCTGAAGTCACAGAGTATCACAAACCGATAGACTACAATCCGTGCCTAGAGTGTAAGTTGTGTGTGACAGCTTGTCCTGTGGGAGCTATTGGAACAGATGGTCACTTTAACTTTTCAGCTTGCTACACACACAACTACCGAGAATTTATGGGAGGGTTTACTGATTGGGTAGAAGATGTTGCATCTAGCAAAAATGCTCACGATTACCGTCAAAAAATGAATTCTGGTGAATCAGCATCAATGTGGCAAAGCCTTTCTTATGGAGCAAACTATAAAGCAGCTTATTGCATGGCTGTTTGTCCAGCAGGAGAGGATGTAATCGCTCCATTTTTACAGAATAGAAAAGGATTTATTCAAGAAATTGTTCAACCCTTAAAAGATAAACAAGAAACTATCTATGTCGTACCTGGTTCAGATGCTGAAGCTCATGTAAAGCAAAGATTTCCTCATAAAAAAGTGAAACAAATTGCTAATGGCTTGCACCCTACTTCTATCAAAGGATTTCTGCGTGGGTTACCGCTAACATTTCAACGCAATCAATCATCAGGGTTAGATGCAATTTATCACTTCACTTTTACTGGTGACGAAGAATCTATTGCGACGGTAACTATCAGCAATCAAACGGTTCAAGTCCAAGATGGTCATGTGGGAACAGCTAATATTCATCTGATTGCTGACAGTCGCACTTGGTTGAGGTTTCTAGCTAAGGAAGAGAATATCGTTTGGGCACTTTTACGAAGAAAGATTCAAATTAAGGGAAGACTGCGATTACTTCAGGCTTTTGGAAAATGTTTCCCTTTATAAGCTAAAAAATACCCCCGTAAGATTTTAATCAATTTTACCAGACGGTCTTATGAGTATATTTACTCAGGGCTTATAAGGCTCAATTTCTCGTTAAATTATTGATACTATTCTCAATATTATTGAGAATATACCTGAATTATTGCAAAAATTCAGGATTTTTCTTTTGATACAAAAGTTAATATTTAAATAACTAATGAATTTTTAGTAAATTTTAAGTTTGGCTTTTCATACGATTAATCGTTTTTATGTTCTTGATGATGGCGTGTTTGCCATGCAGTGTAAAAAAAGACAATTGCCAGTAAAATGTAGCCAACTGCCCAAGATGCACCAGTTCCAAAGCCTAAATTAACAACGGTGTCTGCTACTGTCCAACGATAACTATGCATCAAACCAACCCAGGAGAGAACAGCAGCACCAATAGACCAATAGGCAGCTTTACGGAAATCTCGCTCAATAATGTAAACTGTAATCGCAGCTAAAATCATAGCTGAGAAAATAAACCCCTGCTCTAGAGCAAAGGCACCATCAATATAGGTATCACTTAACTTAAACTGGGAAATCAAAGCTGCTGTAAAGGGCTTTTCTGGTGTGCCTAAACCTGCTGCTCGTAAAGCATTTTTAGCAATCAAAGCACCCCAACCTGCAATTCCTGGCAACAAACCCACAACAACAGCTGGGGTATGGTGAGAAGGTGTCGCAGTAAAACTTTGAGCCACAATCACAATGCCAATCCACAACACAATTGCCATTCCTGCTTCAACAGGGACAAAGTAAGCAAGGATTGCAACAGTTCCCGTAAGGCATAGCAAACCCATAATTATGCCATTCAAAATAGAGTATCCAACTCTTGCGCCTAAAGCTTTCCAGCCTGGGTGACCAATATAAATGGTGGTTGGAAAACAGGAACCACAAATAGCTGCTACGATGGTGCCAATGCCGTTAGCTGCAAGACTTGGCGCGACAGGATATGTATCTCCAGCCGCTTCAGCACTCTCTAAATTTTGCAGGCTACCAACAAGGTTAAAAAGCCCCATTGGTAGAATGATACTAAAATACTCGACTAATACTGAACGACTGTTCCACAAATCCCCTAACCATAAACTTGGTAAGTAAACACCAATAGGTTGGAGTGCAGCAACGAACTTTGTGTGATCCCAACTCACCAAACCTGTTCCCCACGCCAGAACTATTCCAAGGAGAACAGCTATTAAGCCACCAGGAAGGACAAATCGAACTTGTCCAAAATAGGTGATGAGAATAACGCCGAGGGGAACCAAACCAACGACGGGACTGGCAAAAGTCCGAAACAGAAAGCCAATAGCAATAAAGGTAATTGCAATACCACCCAAAGTTGAAAGCATCGCTGCACGAGGAACAAGACGACGCAAAGGATTGCCAAATGATGCTCCTACTAATTCTATTAAGCCTGAACCCAAGCAAGCTACTAAACCAGCCTGCCAAGCTAGGTTAGCTGCTTGTTCTGATGATGCACCTTGCGCGATCGCCGCCAACCGAACAGGTAACATCACCAAAAACACATAAGCAAACAAGCTCACGGTATTGATACCATAAGGCAAGGCAGTTATATCATCTCGCTGTTCCTGTTGCCCTCTTTGGTAAGCTAACCAACCATAATAAAAGTTACCGACAATTAAGCTTAAGGCAACTCCTGGCAAAATACGCCCATAAACTAACAACGCAGGAAAGCCAAGCACTCCTTGACACAAACTAACAATTAACAGAATTTGAATAAAGTTGTCGAGAGCCAGCCCAAATAAACCATCTATGTCTCTGCGAACAAACCAACGGGGAGCCTTGGGTGTTACAATTTCCATCTTCTATTTTGGCTTTGACGTTTCTGTGTTTAAGATTAGCCTATTCCGACAGTGATTATATTTGTAAGCGAGTGTGATACGACTTAAGCTGTTAGCGAAGCTATCGCTTAGAGCCTAGTGGCAAAGCAGAAGCATACATAATGTAATATAAGAATAAGTAACAAGGCGGAAGGTTTCTGTGCTCCTACCTAACCTGGAATCTATTATTAGTGCTATTACTGGCTTTACCAGCCCAATTATTAAAGATAAGCTTCAGCGCAGTGAAATCGTCGTTCAATTATTAAAGCAGTTTAAACTGGATCCTGAACATCCCCCTGCGGACTTTAGCGGTGTTTATGTCTATGCTTTGGTAGAATACGGGCTCGGTAAGCCACAACCAATATTAGAACTTTTTCGAGCAGAACAAATCAAAGAGGCTTTCCGTAAAGCATTTGACAGCAACAAACCTTCTATCGTTTTATCTGAAGTCGATACTTTTATTGAAGGTTACGCTACGGGTGATGAAATCAAAACCTTGGGTCTTGATGTAAAACGTGAGATAGGTCTGTTTTACGTTACTTTTTTGGAGATTGCCAAACTTAGCCGTACACCTGCTGAAGTTTTAACCAATCAAGCGATCGCGTCTTTACATAAAAAAATTGCAACCCTAAATGAACAGCTTGAGAAATTACCAACACTTGAAGGGATTAGCACGGAAATAGCAAGATTGGCTAGTCAAACTTCCCAAGCGCTTCCAGAGGGTTCATCTCACGAAAAGCAATGTCGTGCAATTAAGCTAGCTCAGAAGATGCGTGGTTGGTTTGAAACCTTGGGTTATCGCTTTGAGAAACATGAAGTTTGGGAAGAGGAATATTTTGAATGGATCGTTAATATCCAAGGAAGACGAGGATATGACCGCATCTTGGTGCGTGGTATAGAAGGTGAAGCTGGTGTTAAAGATGTTTCAGCTTTGCGTGAGCAGACACAGATGCAACGTACTGATGAAGGGTGGCTTGTGAGTGCGCGTCGTATTTCACGAGCAGCACGGGAACAAGTCAATCAGGACGATTACAGCAAAGTTTTCTGCTACACTTTTGACGAACTCATAGACCAAGACGCTGATTTTAGCAATTATCTTGATTGGTTAGAAACAGAGGTAAAACGTCGAGGTATTGATACTAAGTACGTCCCCCTTGCTTGTACTAAAGAAGAAATTGATCCTGTTACCAAACGCCGAATAGCAGTAAGTCGTTACGAAGAGGAAGATGGTTGGATTGATGGTTACATTGATCGTTGGTTAGACGATCCAGCTAAAGAGCATATCTCGGTTTTGGGAGAATTTGGCACAGGGAAAACTTGGTTTGTCTTTCATTATGCTTGGAATGCACTGCAAAGTTATCGTGATGCTCAAAAACGGGGAG
>NZ_JAAKGC010000269.1 GCF_017591665.1 Aetokthonos hydrillicola CCALA 1050
CCCAGCGCCCGAAACCCCGGCCGCCCCACCGGCGACGTCTCCCAGATCCCCGGAGTCTTCATCGCCCCCCACGGCAGGGTCGTTGGCGGCTACAAGCACAAGCCCCAGGCCGACCGCCCCGACTACGCCGCCATCGCTTGCCCCGTCAGGTAATCAGACCCCGGAGGTACCAACCATGAAACCCATCGCAAACATCCGCCGTGCTCTCCTCGGCACGCTCACCGCCGGCGCCGCCTTCATACTCCCGGCTTGCAGCGAGCCTGCCACCCATTCTCCTGCCGCCGTCGCACCGCCAACCCCGGCTCAACCAGCAGAGGTCCAGAGCAACGCTGCACCGGCACCCGCGCCAGCAAACCCGGCGAAACCGACGATCCCCCCCGTCGAGCGCACCGCCAGCGGCTACCGCTGGGGTACCGCGAAGATCACGACGCCGCTCCCCGAGGGCTACCCCGATCCCACCGCCCCCGGTGTGATCGAGGTCAAGAACTACCCGCTCGTCCGCCGCGCAGAAGTCACCACCACCAAACCCGGCGTCAACGCGGGGATGAACTCCGCCTTCTGGCCGCTGTTCCAGCACATCCAGCGCCGCGACATCGCCATGACCTCGCCTGTCGAGATGGACTACAAGGGCCTCACCGCCGATGCGGGTGCGCAGCCCGACGCGTGGACCATGTCGTTCCTCTACCGCACGCCCGACCTCGGCCCCTTGGGCGAGGACAAGTCCTCGAAGCGACACACCGTCCGCATCAACGACCTGCCCCCGATGACCGTCGCGGCCATCGGCTTCCAAGGCCCGTACCGACTCGAAGTCGTCAAACTGAACCTCTCGAAACTCCAAGCCTGGCTCGCCCGAAACCCGGAATGGGAGGCCGCCGGCGACCCCCGCGCCATGTTCTACAACGGCCCGGAACAGTGGGAGAACCGCAAGTGGGGGGAAGTGCAGGTGCCGATCAAGCGCGTCGACGCGGCCTCGGCACCCGGTTGAGTGATCTCATGAAACCACACGCCGCCCGCTCAGCGTTCGATCCCAACTGAACCATTCCGCCTGCCAGCGACGCCATTCAGCACCCCGCAATGCCCGCCCTGCTCCTGATCCTCGGCGACCAACTCTCCACGGCCCTCCCCGCCGTGAGCGCCATCGCGAAGGGCACCGACACGGTCCTCATGGCCGAAGTCAAGGGTGAATCCACTCACGTCCCCAGCCACAAGCAGCGCACGGTGCTCTTCCTCAGCGCCATGCGCCACTTCGCCCGAACCCTCACCAAAGTCGGGCACACGCTCCGCTACATCACCCTCGACGCCCCCGCCAACACGCACACCATCGTCGGTGAACTCGGCCGTGCCGCCTCCGCCCTCCGCCCGTCCCACATCGTCCTCACCCGCCCCGGCGAACACCGCCTCCGCACCGCGATCGAGAAGTGGTCGAGAACCTCCGGCGTCCCCATCGAGATGCACGAGGACACCAGTTTCTTCACCACCCGAGACCAGTTCCACGCCTGGGCTCAGGGGCGCCAGGCCCTCACGATGGAGTACTTCTACCGCGAGCAGCGAAAACGGCTGAACGCCCTCATGGAGCCCGACGGCAAGCCCCTCGGCGGCGAGTGGAACTACGACGCCGAAAACCGTCTCGCCTTCAAGCAAGACCCCCTCGTCCCCCAGCCGCTCCGCTTCCCGCCCGACGCGATCACCCGCGAGGTGATGAAGACCGTCGAGCGCGAACTTCCGAACCTGCCCGGACGCCTCGACACGTTCGACTGGCCGGCGACCGAGGCCGACGCCAGCGCCGCATGGAAGGACTTCCTCCGGATCCGTCTCCACAACTTCGGCCCCTACGAAGACGCCATGTGGTCCGGCCAGCCCTGGCTCTACCACGCCCAGATCTCCCCGGCGATGAACCTCAAACTCATCGACGCGCGCGACATGCTGCACGACGTGCTGGCCGCCGCGAAGGCCGGCAAGGCCCCGCTCCAATCCGTGGAGGGCTTCGTCCGCCAGATCATCGGCTGGCGCGAGTTCATCCGCGGCGTCTACGAACGCGAAGGCCCCGACTACGAATCCCGTAACGCCCTCAACCACACGGGCAACCTCCCTGAGTTCTACTGGACCGCCGACACCGACATGAACTGCATGCGCGAGTGCATCGGCCAGGTCCTCGACCACGGCTACGGCCACCACATCCAGCGCCTCATGGTCACCGGCAACTTCGCCCTCATCGCTGGCGTTCATCCGAAGAAGGTCAGCGACTGGTACCTCGGCATGTACGTCGACGCCGTCGACTGGGTCACGCTCCCCAACACGTTGGGCATGAGCCAGCACGCCGACGGCGGCGTCGTCGGCACCAAGCCCTACGCCGCCAGCGCCAACTACATCGGCAAGATGTCCAACTACTGCAAGGGCTGCCGCTACGACCCCAAGCAGCGCACCGGCGAAACGGCCTGCCCCTTCAACACCCTCTACTGGGATTTCATGATCCGCCACAGGGACCGTTTCGCGAAGAACCAGCGCATGAGCATGATGATGAAGAACGTGGACCGCATCTCCAAGCCAGAGATCACCCAGATCACCAAAGACGGCAAACGCCTCAAGCACAAGTTCGGCATCGAATAGCCTTACCGCACATTCACCCTCTCTCTCTCTCTCTCTCTCTCTCTGCATTTCTCCGCGAACTCCGCGTTCTCCGCGGTAAACCTCTTCTCCCCACCGCGCCGGCGGCGAGGTGCGGCGAGAGCATGCTGGTGGCGTCGACGCTCGGGGTGTCGCGGTCGGCTTTGTAGTTCGTCAGACGCTTGTCGATGAAGTTGGCGAGGCGCTTGTGGGCCCAGGCTTCGCC
>NZ_JAAKGC010000007.1 GCF_017591665.1 Aetokthonos hydrillicola CCALA 1050
GAGACAACCAGTTGCTGGTACCACAACGACCTAATAATTTACCTACAAGACGGATACCAACACTATCAATGGGAATCGCTGCTGGGTTAGCTAACAGCCTTGGCAAATCTTCATCCGTGTAAATAGTAGGGGTTTTAATTTCTGGAAAAAAATAATTGATCCGAATCATAAGACCAATGCTCCAGCCAATCAATAAGCAACCTGTGACGAAAGACCAATCATCATATATCCACTTTAGATTGAACAACTTGAATGTAAAGCCGATTTGCCACACAAGCCACATCAAACCAGCAAGCACAAAACCGATTAATATTCCCACATAGGGAGCGATTTGACGAAAAAATGATTGGTGCTGAATTTTCAAGGTTTGTTGACTTGCGAAATAGACTTCTTTTTCTAAATGCCAGTATTCGGCTATTGATGAAAGACGTTGCAAGCGATCGCCCATCAACGGATGAGTATTGTTGATTACGAACCACCACCGGTAAGGATTAAGATAATCCCACATTAATAATGATTCAAAGGTATTGTGACCAGCAGCACTACCCAAAAAAAGAGTCTGTTGGTAACTAACGGGTGCTGCGATGTTCAAACTTTCTAACTGCCAAGAAGTATGTTCTTCTTTTTGAACATGATCAGCAAGACCAATACTAATTTTGAGTAAAGCACGAACCAAACCATTAGGATTACCAGTGATTCCGGTTGTCAGGCGATCGCTGTAGTAAAGGCGTAATTGAGAGATAAACAACCCAGCCAATGTTAACAAGCGCCAAAATCCATAGGCGAGACTTGCCATAATCCCCATAACAGAACGCCACACTTGCTGTGATTTTCTATCTCCCCATCGAGAAAATTGCTGGTACAGCATATAGACTGGAATTGTGAAAACCAACAGTAAGGACATCACCACAAAATCCCCATGAGCAATATGTCCTAGCTCTAAAGCATAAATTGTGGCAATTTCATCATCTGCTAGTTGCTCTAATAAACCTTGACTCACCACAATGCGAGCATTGCGAGGTAAATTACCATAAGTCAATGCTACTGGGGCTGATATTGGTAAAACACTTAAGTTTGGTAAACGCCAGTTTTGTTGTTTACAAAAGCGTTGCAGTAACCGTATAGTCTCTCGACTACGCCTATTTAAGGTTTCCTGAGATAGTGGACGCTGATTATAAAACCGTGTTAGTAGCGCATCTAATACCCAAGGAGAGAAACAAATTAAGCCGAGTAGTAAAATAAAAACAAATAAATCAAAATTCAGCTGTATTGGCGGTATATTTGGCAATTTGATTAACACATTGTTGAGCAATGTGATTGCCAGAACTAACAACTGGCGCGTTACCCAAAATAAAGCAAGGAATGTTCCTGCCATTAGCAACCGTAAAGGTATTAAGTTCAGCTTCTGTAAGGGTTGCCATACCTTGGCTCTTTTTGCTTGACGCCAATAAATTGTTTTAGCTTTGGGACGGATTGCTAAAGCCCCTTTCTCAAAAGCAAAAGATTTTTCGTTCTCTTTAATTTCTGGTTGTCTGGGTTGCTCTTGCTGCTTCGATATTACATTATCAGTGGCTACAGAACTTGAGATATGATCGGAGGTTTGTAATGCTTGAGTGTTTTGTATAGTATTATCAGAGGCCTGTGCTGCTTGAGTGTTTAGATGGCTTTTTGTCAACTGCTCTAAAGAGCGTTCTGCCCATTCTTTAACTTGGGAATTATGACTTTGGATAAGAATCTTACATAAAGCGATCGCCTCGTCTAGTTGACTCGTACGCGCATAAGCCACAACTAACCCTATTTCTGCTTGTAGACCAGCTGGATTATTGCCTTCTTTGGTAGCGACGGCTTTAAGTATCACTAATGCTTTTTGATAATCTCCTTGTTTAAGGGCAGCTAAACCAACATCCAAGGATTCTTCAGGTTGTGAAGCCATAGAGATTTTGATGTTCAGAGGTCAATGGGCATAGGGCATCGGGCATAGGGCATAGGGCATCGGACAATAAGTAAGGGGGGGGAACACAAGAGTACCGGAACACAGGAGCAAGACTTCATTGAACCCCAGTGCCCCATCCGCCATGCCCCATGCCCATGCTTTAACTATCGACTGAGTTGTTACCTGAAAACACTGGAGCGATCGCCGTTAATTTCAACTCTGGATGATCTTCTTGCAGTTGTTGGCAATTCCATTCATTGCGAAACAGTAACACTGGGCGTCCCATGCTGTCTTTGACTGTGGTGGTATTAAATAAACGTCCAACCTTATTGACTGCTTCCCAACCACCTTCGACCCAACGAGCAACACTATAAGGTAATAATTCTAAGTGAGTTTCGACACCGTATTCGCTTTGTAAGCGGAACTGTACCACCTCAAATTGTAACTGACCTACCGCCGCCAAAATTGGATCTCGTTTGGCTTCATCAACTGAATACATAATCTGCACTGCACCCTCTTCTCGTAATTCAGAAACGCCCTTTTGGAACTGCTTAAATTTTGAAGGGTTAGGATTTCTCAAGCTTGCGAATAACTCTGGTGAAAAATAGGGAATCCCTTCATACTCTAATTTCTGTCCAGTATAAATTGTATCACCAATAGCAAAAACTCCAGGATTATTTAAACCAATAACATCTCCTGGATAAGCAACGTCGATTGATTCTCGTTCTTGGGCGAATAGTTTCTGCGGGCGGGATAAGCGGACAGTTTTGCCTGTACGGGCATGATTTACTGCCATATCTTTTTCAAACTTACCCGTACACACGCGAACAAAAGCGACGCGATCGCGATGCTTGGGATCCATGTTTGCTTGAAGTTTAAACACAAACCCCGAAAAGTCTGGGTAGGTAGGGGCAACTTCTCCGATAGTACTGTTATGAGGACCAGGTTTAAGGGCGTAATCCAAGAAGTGCTTCAAAAATAGCTCTACCCCAAAGTTAGTCATAGCACTGCCAAAGAAGACAGGCGTCATTTTACCTTGATGTACCAGATCCAAATCTAATTCTGGTCCCACCCCTTCTATGAGTTCTATGTCATTTTTCAGTTGGTAGTATAAATCTTGTTGTTCTTCAATTCTGGGGTCGCCTAAATCAACTACTGTATCTACTGCTTCGCGGCTACCGTGAGCGCTTCTTTCAAACAAGTGAATTTGTTGTTGTTCTCTATCAAAGACACCTTTAAAGCGATCGCCCATCCCAATTGGCCAATTTACCGCGTAGGTTTGTAGACCTAACTCTTGCTCTATTTCATCTAATAATTCTAATGGTTCTCTTCCTGGGCGGTCTAGTTTGTTCACAAATGTGAAAATAGGGATACCCCGCATTTTACACACTTCAAACAACTTTCTTGTTTGGGGCTCCAAACCTTTCGCTACATCTATCAGCATTACCGCATTATCTGCGGCTGCTAGAGTACGATAAGTATCTTCACTAAAATCTTGGTGTCCTGGAGTGTCGAGTAAATTTATTTGACAGGCATCATACTCAAATTGTAGTACTGTGGAGGTAATGGAAATACCCCGTTGTTGTTCCATCGCCATCCAGTCTGAGGTAGCCTTACGCTGTGCGCGTCTTGCTTTAACTGCTCCAGCTTCGTGAATTGCACCTCCGTACAGGAGTAACTTTTCTGTAAGCGTGGTTTTCCCAGCATCAGGGTGAGAAATAATTGCAAAGTTTCGGCGATGTTCAACTGCTCTGCAAACTTCTAACTCAAGTTCAGTAGACATAAATGTATTTATTTGCTATTTGCTTGCGTGTTACTTAACTTAACTTAACTTTTTTCAAAATTAGCGAGTCTTTTAATCTTAAGACAACGAGGCTTGTGATAGGGTCGTAATGTAATTAATCACCTAAATAGATGGAGAAAGAAATGTACGACACGGATAAGCGAAAGCTTTTATCAGCTCTGTGTCACGGAGCCATTTTTTTCAGCACTGCTTTTGTGTCCATAGGTATACCTATTGCTATATTGTTCGTATCTGAAGATCCTGTTGTTAAGGAGAATGCGAAGGAAGCGATCAATTTCCACTTTAATGTATGGTTGTGGGGAATCATTATTGCAGCGTTGCTGTTTATCAGCTTTGGTTTGTTGTTCCCTCTAGCTGGTCTCGGCTATCTGCTGCATTGGGGATTAACAATTTGGGCGCTTTTTAATGTTCTTAGTACCCCAGATAAACCTTTCCGTTATCCCTTCATCTTCAGGCTTATTTAGTCAATTATAGACCGAACCTGTAAAGGGAAAGCGGCTATGGCTACGGTTTCCACGAATACGGTAGCTTACCATCTTTGTAAAGGCTACTCTTATCACTACCGCGTCTCCGTTCCTTAAGGACGGAGACTGTTAGCCTGCTTTCCAAAATTTTCCTGAATTTCAGGTGCTAGTGGTGAGCTTCGTGCTTGAATAATTTTAATAGCTTGAATAGCTCGATAGTTAGGATCAGGGGCTAGAAGCTTTAACTTAAATTCTTGGACATAATTACCCATGGATATTTCTTTTTGGGTATGAAGTCCCTTTATGTAGGTGTTTCTGTACTGGCAATATGGTCTAATAAGACCATAGTGTTCAAAAACAGTTATGCCCAAAACAGATAAATGGTTTAAGGCTTTGCTAACTCAGCAAGAACTAGACAAGCTTCAAGCGAAGGCTGATTATCAAGGCTGAAAGATCTCACAAGCGTTTAAGCTTCAAGACTGAGATAGAACTCAATAACCAGCAACGCATCTGCCTGAAGAAGCAGCGCTGACTTCTCCACGATCAAGCAGGAAGGAAGGAAGTAAGTGCCAAAATTCAGCTAGTTAGGTATGTAATGTCTAGCTAGTAGTAATTTTTAGTAAGCCTTATGTAACGGCGTCGTACTATACTTCTTCAAGGAGTAAGCAAGCACCTTCACTGCTGCATTTCCTCAAAACTTAGTTATTACCTTAAAGAACCTTATGTTTCCAATTCATCGCCCCCGTCGGTTACGTACCCACACACAACTGCGCCGGATGGTACGTGAAACAGTTTTAACCACAAGTGATTTGATTTATCCTCTGTTTGCTGTGCCAGGAGACGGAATTGCCAATGAAGTTAAATCAATGCCAGGAGTATACCAACTTTCAGTAGACAAAATTGTCGAGGAAGCAAAGGAAGTTTATGATTTAGGAATTCCTGCCATTATTTTATTTGGTATTCCCGCCGATAAAGATCTAGATGCTACCGGCGCGTGGCATGACTGTGGAATAGTCCAAAAGGCTGCTACTGCTGTTAAACAAGCTGTACCCGATTTGATTATTATTGCTGACACTTGCTTATGCGAATATACCAGTCACGGTCACTGCGGTTATCTACAAACTGGTGACTTGACTGGACGGGTTTTGAATGACCCCACCCTAGAATTGTTGAAGAAAACAGCCGTTTCCCAAGCAAAAGCCGGTGCCGATATCATCGCGCCTTCAGGGATGATGGATGGATTTGTACAGGCAATTCGCTCTGGTTTGGACGAAGCTGGATTTGAGGATACACCAATTTTGTCGTATGCGGCTAAGTATGCTTCAGCTTACTATGGTCCTTTCCGTGATGCGGCAGATTCAGCACCACAGTTTGGCGATCGCAGAACTTACCAAATGGATCCTGGTAACGCTAGAGAAGCGATTAAAGAAATTGAATTGGATATAGCTGAAGGGGCTGACATGCTTATGGTTAAGCCTGCCTTAGCTTACATGGACATTATTTGGCGCGTCAAGCAAGCTTCTAACTTACCAGTTGCTGCTTACAATGTTTCTGGTGAGTATTCTATGGTCAAAGCTGCGGCTCTCAATGGTTGGGTTGACGAACAGCGCTTGGTTATGGAAACTCTTATTGGTTTCAAGCGTGCTGGTGCTGACTTGATTTTAACCTACCATGCCAAAGATGCTGCACGGTGGCTACATTAAGCTGTCTTCTTTTGATCAACAGCGGCAAAATTTTCTGATAATTAGGGTCCTTTTTGTGTTAATCTCACGCAAAGGTACTAGGTTGGCGACGGATATTGTAGATGCTACTTGATCTGTTGTCTGTCTTAGTGACTTGGCGTGGGATTACTATTAAGAAATGGATTTTTTTTCAAAAAAAGGTAATCACCCATTTGCCAGATAGCGGGTTAATAGCTTATAAATAATATAGTTAACAAAACATCTTCAGTTGACAATTTTACGTCAATTGATTTAGTAATTAGTTAAACTTTTTTTAAGGGGAGCATTTAGATATGGATATGCAAGTCCTGAGAGAGCGTGCGGGGCTTAGCCGTGCAGAGGTTGCCTTCAGGCTTGCTATCAGCGAAACTAGTGTGCGGAACTGGGAAGCAGGTCGTACCGAACCTACAATGACACCTAAAAAATATTTAGAGGCTTTACGGTTGTTTAAATGCACACCAGAAGAATTAGCAGCAGCAAGCGAGAAATCAATCAACCAAAGGCATAAGCGCAAACCAGGAAGACCTAGAAGGTTTCCTGAGAATAATCAAGTGGGCCAAGTCAGTCAGGTAACTCAGGCAATCAGGGAAGGTGCTTGATTTCCCAATTTACTGGTATTTTGAGTTTCGTTCTAAAATTATTACCAAAATAAAGCTTTTGTCAAGTACCGCTTTATCGTCGCTTCGCTCCTGGGTGTGGGGTGTAGGGGAGCCAGTTCAAGAAAGGTACTCGACTTTAGTCCAATCCCTACCATATTTTTGGCACAGGCGCGATAAGATGCAATAACAATAAATCGCATTACAAAGTCTAATGGCAGAAACACTATTCTTCAACGCTTTGCGGGAAGCCATTGAGGAAGAAATGGCAAGGGATTCAACAGTATTTGTTCTTGGGGAAGACGTAGGACACTACGGAGGTTCCTACAAAGTTACTAAAGACTTATACAAAAAATATGGTGAGCTGCGAGTTTTAGACACACCTATTGCCGAAAATAGCTTTACCGGTTTGGCGGTAGGAGCGGCGATGACTGGGTTACGACCAATAATTGAAGGCATGAATATGGGCTTTTTGCTTCTTGCCTTTAACCAGATATCAAATAATGCTGGGATGCTGCGTTATACCTCTGGCGGCAACTTCAAAATTCCAATGGTCATCCGTGGTCCAGGTGGTGTTGGACGACAGCTAGGAGCAGAACATTCTCAGCGACTAGAAGCTTACTTCCAAGCTGTTCCTGGATTAAAGATTGTTGCATGTTCTACACCTTACAATGCCAAAGGTCTCTTAAAATCAGCTATTCGTGATGAAAATCCAGTTTTGTTCTTTGAACACGTTTTGCTTTACAACTTAAAAGAAGAGCTACCTCAAACAGAATATTTACTGCCTTTGGATAAAGCAGAGGTTGTTAGACCAGGTGATGATGTTACAATTTTGACATATTCGCGTATGCGTCATCATGTTCTGCAAGCAGTCAAAACTTTAGAAAAAGAAGGTTTTAATCCAGAAGTTATTGATTTGATATCCCTCAAACCTTTGGATTTTGATACCATCGGTAAATCAGTACGCAAAACTCATAAAGTGATCGTCGTAGAAGAGTGTATGAAAACAGGCGGTATTGGGGCAGAACTTATAGCCTCGATTAATGACCGTTTGTTTGATGAATTGGATGCACCAGTGCTAAGGCTTTCTTCTCAGGATATTCCAACACCGTATAACGGCAGCCTTGAACGATTGACGATTGTCCAACCAGAGCAAATCGTAGAAGCTGTAAAGAAAATGGTCGCTTTGCGAGTCTAGGAGGGAGCAGGGAGCAGGGGAGGCAGGGGAGGCAGGGGGAGCAGGGGGAGCATGAATTAGTCAAACTCCATCGCCCAATGCCCCATGCCCCATGCCCAGTAAAAATCAAAACTCCTCACGCTTAATGGGCTTAAAAAGCGCTACTATAGCATTTGCCGCCATACCCGTTGTAGGTCGCCCACGGAAACGATTGGGTAAAATCGAATGGCAGTTTATATAGGCGAGAATGTCTCGCGAAAAAAAATATAGCAAAAGTTAAAGTTTTGAAGAACTACTTACTATGCAAAGACAGCGATCGCTATTAGCCCTGATTATAGTTTTGGTCATCGCCGCTATTGCTGCGATCGCCACAATCTCGGTACCTTTAGGATTAGACTTACGGGGAGGCTCTCAGCTGACAATTCAGGTAAAAACAACACCAGAAATCAAGCAAATTACAGAACGGGAATTAGAAGCTGTTAAAAGAGTTGTTGAAGGTCGTATTAACGGTCTTGGTGTTTCTGAACCTGTCATCCAAACTGTAGGAACAGACAAAATTCTAGTACAACTGCCAGGTGTAAATGATCCACAGCAAGCAGAACGTGTCCTCGGAGGTACGGCACAATTAGAGTTTCGTCAACAAAAGCCAGGTACAGAAGCCCAATTGTTTGCTTTCCATGCAACTCAGGTTCAACTGAAAGCTAAGCAAGAACAATTGAAGAAAACCAACGATACAGCAGCAATTGCTAAAAATCAAGAAGAAATTAAAAAGAATAATCAAGAGATAGATAAATTATTTGAAAGTACAAATCCACCGTTGACTGGCAAATATCTCAAAGACGCTTATGGTGAACCAACTCAAGGGACTAGCTGGAATGTTGCCATTCAATTTGATAAAACGGGTGGTGATCTGTTTGCCAAAATAACTAAAAACTTAGCCGGAACTGGACGCAGTATCGGGATTTTTCTAGATAAAGAACTCATCAGTTATCCCACTGTTCCGCCAGAATTTGCCACGGCTGGTATTACTGGCGGACAAGCTGTCATTACAGGTCGATTCACTCCTCAAGAAGCTCAAGATTTAGGTGTACAGCTACACGGTGGATCGTTACCGGTACCAGTCGAAATTGGCGAAATCCGTACAGTTGGAGCAACTTTGGGTAAAGATAGTATTCAAAGCAGTATTTATGCTGGGGTAGGCGGGTTGGTTTTAGTATTAATCTTTATGGTGGGCTATTATCGATTACCAGGGGTAGTTGCCGATATTGCCTTAATCATCTATGCTCTGCTAACATATGCTAGCTTTGCATTGCTAGGTGTTACTTTAACACTACCCGGCATAGCAGGGTTTGTTCTCAGTATCGGGATGGCAGTTGATGCTAACGTACTGATTTTCGAGCGCACTCGTGAGGAATTACGAGCTGGTAAAACTTTGTATCGTTCAGTAGAGGCAGGATTTTATCGAGCTTGGTCTAGTATTTTAGATAGTCATGTGACAACATTGATTTCTTGTGCAGCTCTTTTTTGGTTAGGAACAGGTTTAGTCAAAGGCTTTGCTCTTACATTGGCTTTAGGGTTAGGAGTAAATTTGTTTACAGCCATTACTTGTAGTCGCACATTGCTATTGCTGACATTAGGATTTCCTACTTTGCGTAAGCCAGAACTGTTTTGTCCTAATCTGCCCACGTCTATTAATTCTAAGGCGGAGGCATAATTATGAAAATCAGCGTAATCAAATATCGGGGATTGTGGTGGGCGCTTTCTGGCGTCTTAGTTCTCATCGGAATCATTGGGATGATTATTTCTTGGCAAACTTTAGGTGCGCCACTACGTCCAAGTTTGGATTTTGTCGGTGGGACTAGATTGCAGTTAGAACGGGATTGTCAACAGACACAAAACTGCGCTCAACCCATTGAGTTAACAACTGTTCGTGAAGTTGTCGATGCTCAAGGGTTACCTAATAGCAGCATCCAAATTGTGGGTCAAAACCAGCAAGCAGTATCAATTCGCACAAAAGCTTTAAATGGCGACCAACGCACAAAGTTACAAACAGCGTTGAGCGAAAAATTAGGAGCATTTAACCCCAAAAAGACTCAGATTGATACTGTGGGTCCAACATTGGGTCAAGAGTTGTTTTCTAAGGGATTGTGGGCGTTAATTGTCTCGTTTATTGGCATTGTGATCTATTTAAGCGTACGCTTCCAAGCAGACTACGCTGTGATCGCTATTGTTGCTCTATTCCATGATGTTTTAATTACAGCTGGGTTTTTCTCGATTTTGGGATTAGTGGCAGGTGTTGAGGCTGATAGCTTGTTTGTTGTTGCTATTTTGACCATCACTGGTTTTTCAGTTACGGATACCGTAGTGATTTATGACCGCATCCGCGAAATCCTCCACGAACATCCGAATGACCCAATAGATAAAGTTGTGGATGATGCAGTTAACCAAACCCTTACGCGATCGCTCAACACCACATTAACCGTACTGCTTACGTTGTTGTCTCTATTTATATTTGGCGGTGAAACTCTAAAGAACTTCGCCTTGGCTCTGATTATTGGTTTTACAATGGGGGCTTATTCGAGTATTTTTCTCGCCAGTCCCCTACTCGCTTTATGGCGACAGCGCAGCAGTAAATCCAAGCCGGTAGAAAGCGCTGAGTCAAATGTAAGTAGTAGTTAAGAGAACCCCAACAGCCAACCCCTATCATCTCCTTCCACTCTCCATCGTCAATGGAACAAACTGAAACCAACGATCCATCTTTTGCTCAACAAGTACAGAAGTTACACCAGATTCAGGTGTACACTAGGTGGTTGGTTGTTAGCCTTTTATGGCTGACTGTCGGATCTGCTTCCTTATGGAATTTACGTGCTGAGATTGCACTATTGCGCCAATACTTTACATGGGCAGCAGTACGATATGGGCTTTTCTATCATCCAGTTGCAACCCTTGGGTTATCTTTTTGTCTTGGTATGACGACGGCTGTTTTAGTTTGGCAAAGTCGTAATATTCTATTTGGGCTACCACAACAGGAAAAGCGACAGTTAGAAAAACAGCTTTTTCGCATACGTCAGCAAGGACCAAGTCATCCTTTATGGAAGTGGATTTGTCATTAAATCTTGAATTATGAGGGTTTTCAGTAGTTAGTACATATACAACGACAGGTAGTATCTTGCAAAATATAAGTTATTAAAAAGTAGTCAGAAGTCAGAAGTCAGGAGTCATACGTTCGCTTCTGAATTCTGTAGCACTAGGAGTCTATAATCAATGATGGGTTGAATCCCTACAAACTATTCTGACTCCTGAATCCTGGCTCCTAAATTCTTATTCAAAGAGACTGCCCTCGATAGGAAATGTTCATGAATCATTCTCAGATTCAATTTAGCGATCGCAAGTCTAAAATCGATATTCACCAACTCCAACACCTATTAAACCTTTCTGCTTTCTGGGCAGAAGGTCGTAATATAGATGATCTGAGCTTAGCCATTACTAACAGTGAGCCAGTGATTACTGTATGGGATGGAGAGCAACTGATTGGCTTTGCTAGAGCGACTTCAGATGGTGTATACCGCGCCACTATATGGGATGTTGTCATTCACCCAGATTATCGTGGCGCTGGGTTGGGGAGCAAGTTAGTGGAAACTGTTTTAAGTCATCCACGTATGAACCGGGTTGAGCGCGTTTACCTGACGACGACTCACCAGCAAACCTTTTACGAAAGAATCGGTTTCCAGTCCAACTCCTCAACAACGATGGTTCTATACAACCAACCTCTTCTCACTCCTGAAGTTCGTCTTCAGGAATCACTAGGGGGATAGAAACTTGTAGTCTAGAAACCTGTTTTGCTGCTCCCTCCCCGAACAGAAGTTCCGTTTGTGGTTTCTGCTGTTCGGGATGTTGAGTGTAAGGGACGATTTCCAGTTTTCCTCCCATCGCTTCCAGTACAGTTTGATTTAATAATAGCTTCATCCCTGAAGCAAGAATTTCATCGTTTTTGTCAGTGTCATTAGGCTCTTGCTTTGAAGAAAGTAAGTCTATTGGCTCACTCCAAGAAATAGCATCAGTTGGGATATCCAGCCAAATGTAAGCAAATTTATTTTTGGGTATTACACCAGCAGTAATGTAGATACTGCCTTCATCCATCTTAGAAATTGTAGTGTCTATTAGCTTCACTAATACTTGTCTGAGCCAGGAAAAGTCCCCTAAAACATAGATTTCCGGATCTGGTAGTAACACGTTAAAAGGAAAATTCCGGTTTTCAGCTAGCATGTAAGTGAGGTTATGAACCTCCTGTATAATTTCAGCTAGCTGTAGAGGTTGAAGATTTAATTTATTGGTACCATGTTGTGTTCTAGCAACGCTCAGAATTTCATCAATCAGCTTTAGTAGCTTCAAAGCTCGTTCGTGCGCTTGTGCGATAAATTCTCTCTCTTCTTCAGGATTTTCACACAAATCTGACAAAATTAACTGATGCAGCCCAATCAAACCATTGAGGGGCGATCGCAATACATGGGTAGTCCGAGCCAAAAAACCCGCCTTAAACTGACCTATTTCTTTAGCCATTTGGTAAGCCAGATGTGTTTGCTTCATCTGCTCCATAAGCATGGACACATCCTTTGGCTTTACATCTGATGAATTAGGAGATCTCTTTAACCCCACCAATAATTGTCGAAAACCTATCCCCAGTGCTATTCCTACTACTAGATAAACCCAGTTGCTCCAATTCATAATCTTTATTTTGCAACTTAAACTTGCTCAGTTAACTAAAAAAACGCAAAAAAAGGTTTTGGAGTTCCTCCATTACCAATCTCTTAGGACTTACGCAAATGCCAACCGAATTCTTCTGTATAAAAATAGGGGGGATAGAAAAATACAGATAATCTGAACCAGACTGGAGAAGCCAGGTTCGCTACATCGTACACCTTTCTTATCTAGTTTTGCGTTGAATCAAAAAGTCTAGAGTTTCTTATTATACTCATCTGTAAACTCAACAGCACCCTGGCGCAAAATCTCCCAATTCTCCCCAGTCCACTTTACAACCGTAGACGGTACACCTAGTCCCTGTCTTTCTTGTTTATATTCTCTTGCTAAAGTTAAAACTTCAGGAAACTGTACTTCAATTTCTTCCATAGTTTCTAGAGGCGGTTGACCAGATAGATTAGCGCTAGTCGTGGCAAGAGGTCCTGTTTGCTTTAAAATAGCTCGGGCGCTCGCACAATTAGGTACTCGTACCCCAATTGTCTTTTGAGTCGAAACCATTGCTTTTGGTACCAATTCTGAAGCTGGTAATACTAAAGTTAAAGCCCCTGGCCAGTATTTATTGATAACTTTTTGCCAAATTTCATACTCGCGATCGCTACCCACGATAAATGGTTTGAGATCGTCTAGATCCGCTGCCATTAATATTAAGGGTTTATCCTGGCTACGCTGCTTCGCAACAAAAATTAACAATCCTTGTTCCGGTAGAGTAGCCAATGCCGGAACCGTATCTGTAGGAAAACTTACTAATTTGCCAGCTTTTACAGCAGCTACAAGAGCATCAAAAGAAACTTGCATAATTATAGGGGAATGGGGCACGGGGAATGGGGCATGGGGAATGGGTAATGGGCGATGGGGCGTAATAAAGCTGCTTAGTGTAATTAATTCTGTCTAAGTACTTAGAATACTCTGTATGCCCTATGCGCCATGCCCTATGCCCCAACTTTATAAGCGAGGGCAAAGCGCTGAATACCAGCTAAGTCAGTATGAATTTGAATATTACAATAGCTGCCGTGGTTATGTAACATTTCCTTGACTGCATGTGCTTGTCCTGCCATCATTTCAATTAGCCATATACCCCCAGGCTGCAAATAAGAGCTTGAGACTTGTACTAAATGACGGATACTCGCTAAGCCATCAGCACCACCATCTAAAGCTAGGGAAGGTTCATGGTTAACGACTTCTGGTTGTAGAGAAGGTAAAGTACTAGTAGGGATGTAAGGTGGGTTGGAAACCATACCACTGAATTGACCTTTAAGAAATTCAAGAGGCTCCCACCAAAAACCTCGATAAAAGTGAATACGCTCTGTAAAGCCGTAGTTACGAGCGTTTAGTGCTGCAACGGCAAGCGCTTGAGGACTATAATCAACAGCGTGAATTGTGGCTGACTTAAAAACATCTGCCAGTCCGAGTGCGATCGCGCCACTACCAGTCCCTAAGTCAGCCCAGTGTCCTTGCTGAAGAGGCAAACTCGCTGCTTCTAGGGCTAAATCAATCAAAGACTCTGTTTCTGGTCTAGGGATTAAAACAGCATTTGAGACTGCGATTTTAAAATGTCGCCAGGGTGTAACTCCTGTAATATATTGTACTGGCAAGCGTTCTTTTAATCGTTTTTGCCAGAGAGTCTCTAATTCAGCGAAAGGTAGCTGGAGTTTGATTTGCGGCTGGTTTTTGAAAGACTCTAAACGCAATGCCAGGCGGTCTAATCCAGCTACTTCTTGTAATAACCAATCCACCTCAGTTGGAGGAACATCAGTGGCGATCGCAGCTGTTTTAGCTGTATTACGCCACTGCCAAAGTTGTAACCCAGAAATGACTTCTGGCTGTTGATCCATCATGCCTGTATTTTGCGGCATAGGATTATTTTTTCTGAGCAGGTGAAGAAGTATTGTTTTTAGGCAGCTTTTGGATATACTCTCTAGCTGCTTTGTCGGGGAATAGGATAACCTGGTTCAGCCAAGGGTCATTTTTCTTCTGTAATGTGGTGATCACTCCATCTACATCTATTACCTGAATATCAGCTTTCGGGAACTTTGGCTTCACCTGACTCAACAAACCCTTCGCATCTTCTTCACTTAAAAACAACGGAATAACTTCCTGCTTTTGGGTTGGTACCTTAATAGGCACATACCCTTTATCTGGTGCAAATCTAACAGCAAAAACAGGAGGACTCTTAAGCTGCTGTACTGATTGACCGCTAGCACGTAGCAATTCCATTGCGCCTTTGACTTCTTGATCTACAGGTTTAAAGGCAAAAACTAAACGGTTTGGCTGATTTTTCGTTTTTTGCAGTTGCTGATAAATGACTCCTAAAGGTACTGCTGTCACTTGTAGACTTTTGACAATTTCAGTCAATTTTGGATCTTTGTCTTTCACCGCACGAAGATCGTTGATAAAAGCTTGAGCTTCTTGCTGACTCATATACACACCTGTAACTGAGCCACCTTTTTGGCCATTTTGACCTTGTAGGGGACGGCTCAGCGGTAACCCTTGAGGATTTGTTATTAAAAACACAGGTACTGAATCTAGCTTCTCTTTAATTTGTTGGTCTGTTAATGCTAGTACTGGGGAATTTCCGCTAAATGCCATTACCAGCATAGTACTCCCCACTAAACCGATTGTTGTACCCCAGCGAACCAATGATTTCATGACTTCTCCTAGCATCAATAATTTTCATTTAGCCGAGACTTAGATTAGATTTACACAGAACCGACTTGTTTTAGTTATAGTATCTTCTTCGCTGGTTAACTGTGCTATTGTTTGTTCTTCTTAAAGAAGAGTTCAGAATTCTTTGATATAGGTTATTAGTAGGATGTTCAATCCCATTACTAATTGTTGATACCAAATCTATAATTTGGCTTTGGTTTGTACTTCCAACCCCTCACTCCTATGTTCTGTATTCTGTTTTGGTCAGGTTTGCCCTACTGTTAGGTGCAAAACCCTGTATACGTTGGCTGTGTAGTGCTCTTATGGATCTAGAAATTTCCTACCCAGTTAAAGTGATAAAGCCATTTTATGGTTAAAACTTGTAACAGTTGACGCTTGTACACACTAAATCGTTCCATACAATGTCTCTAAAAATGTGGCATTTTTTATACAGAAACACTATTTTATCTAAATTGATTGTAAAGTTATTCAATGGATATGTTAACTGTTAAAATCCCCTTTTCAACAAAGGTATTGTTTAGCATTCTCCCACGCGACCGGATATAACTTGTGTAATCTGTTTTAGATATAAAACAGCCTGTACAAAAAGGAACCACACCCATGGTAAAGAAGAAGGGTTGTTTCAGAAAAGAAGAAAATACTTTTTTTCGTTAAAGCACGTAATATTAGTGTTCTTTTTTTTACACGAAATAAAAATCTTAATTTTCAATTAAAAAGTAATCCGATACGGTTCGGTTGAAGCTATGAGTAGGCGTAATGGAACTATGTACCAAAATACGATACATAGTTAAGATCCGGGAAATTTATTGCCCGGCTCAAGGCTGAAACCCATTAAAATGGGTTAAAAGATTACCCAGTGAGTTAAAAGCTCACTTTAGCTACTAGCCCGAACTTTAGTTCAGGGCGAATTTTCGGGCAAAACCTACGCAGTATTGATCTGCTTACTATTTTCAAGTCTGAGCATAGACACGAGGGATAGTAAGCCTTTGAAGTCGTTTTACAAGACTTGACCTATATCGGTATTAATTTTGCAGAAACAGTCGGGATGACAGGATTTGAACCTGCGGCATCCTGCTCCCAAAGCAGGCGCGCTACCAAGCTGCGCTACATCCCGTTGATTTATTATCTATTGTAGATTATATACCAATTATAACATCTCGCGACAACTTTTTATAAAAATTACGAAAACAAATTAAGTTTTTCGATAAAAAACGATTTATTAATGATGCCAACGCTGCATTGGACACTGGCAGAGAAGGAACTAAGATGAGACTCCACCGCCCAAAAGGAGGCGGATTCGCCCACAAAACAAATTTTATCTCTTACTGCCTTACTTCTGGGATTTCCAAAGGCTACCACGTTTACAGAGAACGTCAGTTTACTGAGGATACCAGAACATACCTTTAATCCCTTCTGGGTCAGACATAAACCCTAAAGTTTTATAGAAGTCCACAACATGGGGATCAGCAAAAAGAGTTACATTACTAATTTCTTCACTCCTGAGTTTTTTGAGTACATATTTCATCAGTGCTTTACCCAGTCCTTTACCTTGAAAGTCTGGATGAACTACCACATCCCAAATAGTGGCATTAAAAGCATGATCTGAGGTAGCACGTGCAAAACCGATGAGCCGCTTTTTGTTTCCTCTAACTTGCCACATAGAAGCAACGAGAAAACTATGCTCAAGAGCTTTTTTTACTTTTCTTAGAGGACGGCGTGACCAACCAACTGCATCACAAAGTTCCTCTAGTTCATACAGATCGATTTCTCTCTCTGTACTAAAAACAATGCGCTCCACAACGCCTCGCCCAGTGCTAGAGAGGTCGCTGCTAGGACTAGAATTGCCCGTAGCTTCGAGACTCATCTCTTCAAAGTTAGCCGCTTTAGTCGTTGAGACAGCTTCAGGAGTACTAAACCAAGTTTTCCAAAAACCCATGCCAGCGTGGTTCGGGTAATTTGACACTCTCCGCCCTAAAGAGACGAAGATTCCTAAGACTTTCCAGTCTTAATATCTTGCTTTGACAGGTTCCTAGGCTCAATACGTTTGCCTTTAAGGCGTACTGATAAGCCAGTGCGTTGGACGGGTTTCCCGGCTTGAAGCATCTGGCGTGTCTCCTCAAGAGTGTTTTAGGCGTGACTTTCTCCCAGTCCGAGAGTAGGTTTTATTTAAATGTCTTTTACTGACATCGTTAAATACTAACACAAAGATGTCCTTTTAGGACGGGGTTTTCAACCCAAATTTTTTGATAATTAGCTCCCTCCCAATCGATACCGCTCGGTTAAGTTTTTTTACAAAAAAGAGGCAATGGGGACTGGGGATTAGGGGCAATGGAGACTGGGTATTGGGTATAGTTTAAAAGTCTAAAACCAATTTTTTCCTTCTTCCCCTGCTCACGGCTCCCTTGCTCCCTACTCCCTACTCCCTCTTAATGATGGTCTCTGGTCTAAAATCTTCAACGTTGGAACTTCTAAAACGCTTTAACCGAGCGTTTCCACAGTTTTATGAGCAATTTGTCAGTAGTGAAATTCAACTACAAAATTTGCGGTTAGCCTACCGTTTATATAAAACTAGGCGGGTTGTGATTGAGATGAAAGCAGAAGGGACCAAAACTGCTTTCCATTTTGCCTATCGTAACCAGTCTTTTCTCCTAAGCGATATTTTTGGTGTGTTAGCCGCTTATGGATTAACAATTCATGGGATAAGTCTATACGGTCAGATACGACCACCAATGTTAGTTTTTATTAAGCTGCTGATCTCTCGTGACAGTAAAGCCCTAACAGACAAAACAGCAGAAAATGTCTCTCGTGCCATTCGCGAAGCCTTAGCTGGGCGATTTGAGGTAGAAGAAATGTTAGCAGTAGAATTTAATCTTGATGCTGGTTTAGCTCAGGTACAAACCGAATTCTACGTGGATCCAGTCTTTCACCTGCCAGCTCTCGTCATTGAAGCTGATAATCAGCCAGGATTGTTTTATAAGGTGATGTACGCAATTTGGCAGGAAGATCTTTTAGTGGTAAATGCTAATTTACTGGTTTGGCGGGGACGTACACGCCTGATTCTCTACTTACTCGGCCCAAATGAAAGCCTGATTCCTGAGTATTTAGGTCATAAAATTTCTGAGGGGGTGCGCCACAGATTGTTAGGAAAATAAAGAAGGAGACAAATCAATTACAAATTTTTTAAATTTTAATTCTTATAATCCCCGACTCTCTCAATTAGGGGTACCATAAAATTATGGCAACCATCGAAATCTTGGGCGTTCCACATGCATATGAACTAACAGCCCCCACCTCTTGCCCCCATACTCTTGTATTTGTCCATGGTTGGCTCAATAGCCGTGGATATTGGCAACCTGTGATTTCCCGTTTGTCAGAGAGTTTTCAATGCTTATCTTATGATCTAAGAGGTTTTGGCGAGTCAAGATCTAAGGCAAAAACTGATTATAGTACTGAACAAGCTTCTTTAAGCCTCGCTTCGACTTACAGTGACGGGGTTGTTAATCCTTTTGACTCACTTTATACCCCAGCAGCTTATGCTCAGGATTTAGTAGCTCTGATGGAACAACTCAATATGACCAGTGTTTGGCTGATTGGTCACTCTTTAGGAGGTACGATCGCTCTGTGGGCTTCTTCTCAAATGCCTGAGTGTGTCAAGGGAGTTATCTGTATTAACGCTGGTGGGGGCATTTATCTCAAAGAAGCTTTTGAACAATTTCGCTCAGCGGGTCAAAGATTTTTGCAAATTCGTCCTCGATGGCTTAGTCAAGTACCTTTAATTGATTTGCTATTCACTCGAGCAAGTGTAGCTCGTCCCTTGGATCGCTACTGGGCACGTCAGCGAGTGATTGATTTTGTTGTGGCTGATCCAGAAGCTGCTTTAGGAACATTGCTAGACTCGACTACAGAAGAAGAAATTAACTATTTGCCACAGCTAGTTTCCCAAATGAAACAGCCAATTTATTTCCTAGCTGGTGCAGAAGATAAGGTCATGGAACCCAAGTATGTCCGTCATTTAGCTAGTTTTCACCCCCTGTTTCAATACTGTGGTGACAACGTCATTGAAATTCCTGAGTGTGGTCATCTAGCAATGTTAGAACAACCAGAGGCAGTGGCAGGTCATATTCGCTCTATAGTTAGTAGGGAATAGGGAGCTCTTGAGCAGAGGAGCAGAGGAGCAGGGGAAGAATTGAACAAAATCCCATGCCCCATGCCCCATGCCCCATGCCCTATGCCCCATGCCCTATGCCCCATGCCCTATGCCCTATGCCCCATGCCCCATGCCCCATGCCCCATGCCCCATGCCCCATGCCCTATGCCCCTTGATATAATTCCATTACCTGAGACAGCGCTAGTCTAGAGTGAACTCCTAAGGTAAGGGAAGAGGTATGACCCTTGTTAAGATGGTCAGCAGCAGCACAGCCTATCATGGCGGCGTTGTCAGTGCAGAATTTTAGGGGTGGAAAAAGCACTCTTAGATTATGAGCGGTTGCTGCTGCTTGTAAATGTTTTCTTAACCCACTGTTGGCTGCTACGCCCCCACCAACAGCAATCGTGGAAAGATTATAGTTAAGGGCACAAGCGATCGCTCTTTTGGTGAGCGATCGCGCTACAGTTTCCTGAAAACTTGCTGCTATATCTTTTGTGGGTACAGGCTGACCATCTTTTTCTAACTGTTGTACTAAACGTAGTACCGCCGTTTTTAGCCCACTGAAGCTCCCATCATATGGATGATAACCACCATTAGGTAAAGAAACTTTTCCTTCTGGTAGGGTATAGGCTTGGGGATCACCTTCTTGTGCTAAGCGATCAATGACTGGTCCACCTGGATATCCTAGATGTAACAAGCGTGCTACTTTATCAAAAGCTTCACCTGCTGCATCATCACGGGTTTCTCCTAAAGTTTCGTATATTCCACAATCCTTAACGTAAATTAAGCTTGTATGCCCCCCAGAGACCAATAAACTTAAAAAAGGTGGCTCTAGCGTTGGCTCACTCAAGTAAGTCGCGTAAATGTGACCCTCTAGGTGATGAACTCCTAAGAACGGTTTTTGATGGACTACTGAGAGCGTTTTCCCAGCAGTTAATCCTACCAATAACGCCCCTACAAGCCCAGGCGCACAAGTTACGGCGATACCATCTATTTTCCCCCAATCCAGTGCTGCCTCTTCTAAAGCAAAAGATATTGCCCCATTTATTGTTTCTAAATGCTGGCGAGACGCCATTTCTGGCACAACCCCGCCATACTGTTGATGCATCGGGATTTGGGAGCTAATTATACTACTATAAACTTGTCGATTGTTAACAATTGCTACGGCTGTCTCATCACAGCTCGTTTCTATTGCTAAAATTGTTGCCATTTCTCATTTATCCTTTAAGATTCGTAACTAAATTTTTTCCCTTCACTTAATTTATTAACTTTGTAAAAATCTGCAAAAAATATCCTTATGTGATAATCAAATAGTTTTATTACCCTAATGAGTAACATTCTCCGCTCCCCCGCTCCCCTGCACCCCCGCACCTCTGCCCCTAATTTTTGACTTTTGAATGCGTGACTTTTGACTTCCCCGGAGGGGCTGCTCCCTCTTTATTCACCAGAAGGTTTAAAAAATTTTAACTTTTATTGACTTAAACTTTACTCCGTACACATGCAAGAGTATTATTTCCATATACTAAAAACACGATTAAATAACAGAGAATCTAGGGAAATGTGCCAGATTGACATCTGGCGAATTCCTAATCTAAGCTGATTTCATCGTGAATCCCACATTGATAAAGTCCTTGTACAAGCCGCTTCGTTTTGTACAGAAAAATTTTTGTTTCGTCATAAAAGGAAACAATTCCATGCGACGCTTGTTTGCTCTGATTTTAGCTATTTGTCTTTGGTTTAATTTTGCCCCAGCCGCGAAAGCGCTTGGCAATGAACTTGTACCCTGTGGTGAATCTCCAGCCTTCTTGTCAAGGGTTGAGACTGCTCGTAATACTACTTCTGACCCCGAGTCAGGAAAAAAACGGTTCGAGCGTTACTCCCAAGCACTGTGTGGTCCCGAAGGTTTACCTCACCTGATTGTTGATGGTCGTCTTGATCGCGCTGGTGACTTTTTAATTCCTAGTATTCTCTTTTTGTACATCACCGGATGGATCGGTTGGGTAGGTCGTACTTATCTACAAACCATCAAGAAAGAGGGTGGTGACGTGGAACTTAAGGAAGTCGTCATTGATTTAACTACGGCACTGCCAATTATCCTTTCTGGCTTCTCATGGCCTGTAGCAGCTGTGCAAGAATTGTTATCGGGTCAATTAACAGCGAAGGATGAAGAAATCCCCATTTCCCCACGCTGATAATGATTGTAAGCTTTCCGATTTTAGATTGTGCCCTTGAGTCAATTATCTAAAATCTAGCTGGAAAAGTTTGCTGAGCAGGGAACATTGAGAAGGGGATAGGGGATGGATGTTACTAACTCACTATCCCCTAACACCTAACTCTTATACCCTGTTTTACACAGCTTACTGGCTCTCTCTGGCTTAACTTTCCACAAAATCTAAAATTGTGTGGTTTCAAAATTTTTTGTTTTGACTTACTTTGGAGTAATGATTTATGTCGCAGCAAAACGACTTGGTTAAATACCTTTCTTTGGCACCTGTTTTGTTGTTTGTCAATTTGTCTCTAACTGCTGTTTTGTTGATTTTATTTAACTACTGGTTCCCTGACCTTCTTTTCCACCCACTACCTTAAAAAAGAATTCAGGAGTCAGAATTTAGAAGTCAGAATGGTCTGATGGCGACATCCCTGTCTCCTGACTCCTGAGTTCTATTTATTAGCTTTACTTTTAAACTCGTAATGCTGTTGTAATCAGCGTGCGAGTTTTATGTTACTAAAAAAAGCGAAATTAATTTTATTAAACTTCAATAATAAAAATGATATTTAGCGTCAATTATTATTAATATAAAAAATGCCACCACTTTATTTAGAGGCAACCATAAAATATGGTACAAGGTATAGATGCATCAAAAAATCTTGCTAGCGACGCTAGAAATCGAGAAGTTGTTTTTCCAGAATGGCGTGATCCACAACGCGGAAATCTAGAAACGCCAATTAACTCTTCTGGTTTGGTTAAATGGTTCATTAATAACTTACCAGCCTATCGACCAGGAATAACAACCTTCAGAAGAGGTTTAGAAGTAGGTATGGCTCATGGTTACTGGTTTTTTGGTCCCTTTGCCAAAACAGGTGAGCTGCGGAATACAGATCAAGCAAACTTAGCTGGGTTATTGTCAACCTTAGCTTTTGTTGCACTTTTGACTCTGGCTTTATCTTTGTATGGTAATAGCAATCCCCCTAAACCAGTCGCAACTGCCACTGTACCTAACCCTCCAGAATCTTTCAGTTCCGGTGAAAACTGGAACAGCTTTGGAAGTGCTTTTTTGATCGGTGGTATTGGTGGAGCAATAGTCGCTTACTTTTTAACCGCTAATCTACCAGTCATTCAAGGTTTGTTTAGTTAATTAATTAATTAATTAAGCGTCTTCTAATAGTCAATAGTTGAATGTTTTTTTGATTTTTGACTATTGACTATTAGCGTTGTATTAGCTAAATAAAGCGGCTTCTAGAGCATGGAGAGCTGTTTCCAAATCATCATTAATAATTTGAGTGTCAAATTCATCCGCTGCATCAATTTCTGCTTTAGCCCTGTTCAATCGCCTAGCGATCGCTTCTTCCGAATCATTTCCGCGAGTACGTATCCGTTTCTCTAATTCCTCAAAAGAAGGGGGTAAAATAAAGATACTTTCGGCAGTTGGAAATGTCTGCCGGATTTGTCGTGCCCCTTTTAATTCAATTTCCAGTACAACAAATTTTCCTTGGCGAATCTGTCTTTCTACAGGTTCACGAGGGGTACCGTAGCAGTTACCTGCAAATTCCGCCCATTCTAGGAATTCGCCAGACGCTACTAGTTGCTCAAATTTACTACGGGTGATAAAGTAGTAGTCTTTTCCATCCACTTCTCCTGGTCGAGGGTGGCGAGTCGTTACTGATATAGAATAATATAATTCAGGATGACGCTGGAGGAGCGATCGCATTAAAGTGCCTTTCCCAACTCCACTAGGTCCAGTAAAAATAATAAGCCTCCCTGGAGATGGGTTATCTTTGGTAGTAGCATCACTTTCTCTAGATAAAATTTGCATCTGTGCTCGATCTCTGAATTATCGATAGATAGTTTCCATTATTATGCGCATTTATGCGCACAATAGCTGCTAAATAAAAAATTTTGCAGCTTTGGAGATGTTAATATTTAGCCAGTTTACTATACTACTACGAAATAGAGCATAAAATAAAGTCGTGATATAGATTTGTTGCTGATTAATTATCGACAACCTGATGGTCACGAGAAATTAGAAAGCGATTGGCTACCGTTTCCGGCTGAATCGCTGAAAGAATAACATGACTTGAATCGGTAATAATGACAGCCCTAGTCCGGCGACCATAGGTTGCGTCAATAAGTTGACCTCGATCCCTTGCATCGGTGATGATCCGCTTAATTGGTGCAGACTCTGGACTGACAATGGCAACGACTCGGTTAGCAGAGACAATGTTGCCGAAACCGATGTTGATTAACTGGATGTCCATAAAAAACTGACGCCAAACGTGTGCTGCGAGAATCTTATCAGGAACTATTTCCCATGTTATCTTTAAAAATTCGCAGTTACAACGCCTAAGATTGACGTCAGCCTTGTTTTTTAAATAAAAATTGCTTTTTTTAGCTGTTTGTGAGTCTAGTTTACTAAAAATCTACCCAAAGGCATAGATGTGTAAGTGGTCAGATGTTAACTGAATTTTAGAACGAGTGCATTTAGGAAGAAAACACCGAGATGAAATTAAGTCAATGAGTCACTTAATTCGGTCACAGTTTTTTCGGTCCACAAATTTTGTGGCTGGTTACCAATGCTAGCATTAGCACCTCAAAATTATTAAATTTCCCATGCTATTGAAAGCTAAGGAAGGTTCAACGCCGACTGCTTTTGCAAAAAATTAAACATTTTCAACACCAAGCAGGAGCTTAGGTATACGCAGCGAGCGATACAGTAGACGCCACTGACACAAAATTAGGACACCAACCGAGCTTACAAATGTCCTCCTAATGCTGCTTAAAAAAAGGATAAGTTTCAAAACCAGGATATCATCTCATAGTTACGGCGGTTATTGAAAGTGCAATGCTAGCAATGGAACTGTCTTGCTAGGCTGTCGGAACAATAACAAACAACAATGGTTGCTGAGCAACTTCTTTCAACTCAACTTCTAAGGTATAAGTTTGGCTCTGTTCGGTGCAAAGTAATTCTACACTCAAACATCCTGGACCTGTCGACTGAGCCAATGCTTGGGAGGTATCGCCTTGAAGCTTCAGGATTCCTTTAGTGGGCAAATCGGCCTGGACTCGCAGCTTTTTTAATAGTTTACCTGTAAGCTGGTAGTTTACCTTAAGGTTAAGGACACCCGCACTAGTTAACCATTGTCTCTCTACTATTGGATTGGTCGTCGATACTGGCAAAGTCAAGTTTTCTAGCAGATGCTTGGCAGCTAACAAAGACAAAGCCATTTGTTGACGAGGCTGCAAATCTAAGTAGTTACCCTCGAGATTGGGCATAGTATCTAAAGCTTCTCCAGAACGATAACTAGGCCTTAGAACCAACCCTGCTACGTCGTTTATTGCTTGGGAGTCTTCAGGGAAAAAGCTTTCCACTGCTTGAACTAATTTAGCCCCTAGAGGTAGCGAAGACTCAAGCAACGCTTGACACTTGTCTACTAGTTGCTTGAAGATGTGCTCTGGCAATGGAATTGGCAGGTGCAGCTTATACTGCTGTGCTGACCATCCCCAAGCAGATGCTAGTACCATCACTGGTTGATCTACGCGTTCGGGATATTCGACTAATTGTGTTTCCCAAGGAAATAAAGGTGGGTTATCTTGAATGTGGACTTTTAACCGACGTTTAACGACGGTTTGGAAACGTTGTTGCACAGTAGGAATTTCTCCTAGTCGAAAGGTTTGGGGTACCCCTCCCAACTCTTCTTGCACACCATTTAAAAAAGTGGTGCGCTTCTTCGTCGAGAGGACTTTCTCCCCCGTCACACCCTTACATACCGGGGTAATTGCATCGTTTTTGCCATTGATTGACAATAACGAAGCAAGTAACTGGGAAAGTAAGGATTCTGAGTCACTATTCATGAATAGATGGACTTGATCCGGACACTAGAGAGTTACGAATTTCCCAAGCTTGCTCCAGAATTTTAAACCACCTTTTTTGAAGTTGTGCCATAGACAACCCTAAGATTTTGGCTATATTCTCGTCGGGTTGTCCTTGTTGCTTCAACTCTAATAATGATCGGTGTTTTTCGTCAAGCTGGTCTTTATAACTTTGCCATTGTTGGGGTGTCAGGCCCAAATTCATCTGTAAATCAGCTTCTAGCCACTCGTGAACTAACTCCCAACGATGCAATAAAGCAAACCGTATCAAGTGATATTTAAAGCGCTGCTGCAAGTAATCTCGCTGACGTGGAGTTAGGCCTAAAATAGACTCAATTTCTTGTGCAGAGAGATCTTGAAGACGGAGAGTGAAGTAATCAGCACAGTCTGATTGTTGACGCTCTTGTAAGTAATTCATCAGTTCGGTAATCACTACAGAGCGCAATGTGTCTTCTTGAGGTTCTGGATCTGATTGCGTCGCCATTGCTGAGCGTAATTGCTGCACTGCTGGATCTTCCCAGGAGCCATCACCCTCATTTCCGCTTCCTTCTGCGGCTTGTTCTATGTCAACACATGTCTCGGGTGGTTGTTGTTGAGAAAAAGTTTGTGCTCGTAAAATAATTAGCTGTTGCTGTCGTCCTGGTAAGGGAATCCGCCTCTTCCCGTAGCGCTCGGTAAATGCCATGTATTCTGCTAACTCTAAAAGAGTTTTCGGACGATAGCTACCAGTAAGTTGATTTTCCCTTCGGAAGGCGTTTAATGCCTCTACGTAGAAACTTTGTAAGAAATCCTCGATGACGACCAGCCGTCCTTGATAGCTTAGTTGTCTCTGAGGAGGATTTATATAGCGATAAATAATCGCACTTAGGGTACTGTGTAATTCTACCCTGCCTCGATTTGATCCTAGTTCATAGTACCTCAGACACTGTTGCAGTCGATGTCTCGCTAGTGTAATTGCGGAGTTTTCCACAGTACCGGCAGCTTGTATACGTTTACTCTCATTACAAATCCGGTAAACTTCAGCGGCAATTCGCATTGCTACATCGTGACAATTCTGCTGTGAAGCTTTAGTTGAGTGCTGAAGCTCCTTGAACAGGAGTTGAAAGATCGACTCCACGCCAATAGCATTTACTCCCTGAATAGTGGTGGTTGCAGCTAAATTCATAGTCTCGTTTTTCACAAAAGACCCTAACATACTGTACAACCTGTGTGACCTTAAGGTATTGGATTTAAGGATTTTGCGTATAAGCTAAACGCAGGGAAATCCCGCAAATCAGGATTTGGCTTAGGCTATTATTCCCTATTTTTTTTGATGGTTTGCATTATTTCGAGCATTAACAGCCAATACCCAAGTGCCATGAACAGGTAATTATGGATTTACAAGCACAAATTCAATTGCTAATTGACAATGCACCCAAAGATGGTGTAACACCGCAGCTCATCGCATCAATAGCTCCCGCTCTCATTGCGATCGCTTCATCGTTACGCTACCCCCAGTACTACATTCTCCAAAACTCGGAAGAAGACTGGGTTTTCACTACATTAAGCAACCGTACTAACCCAGAGTTAGAAAAGCGCGTGATTTATGCTTTTCCTACAATACAGGATATTCCAGTAACTTTATCTGCTGGGCTTGACCCTCAAATAATCTTAGCCCCCATATTGGTTACTCATCTTTTGTTTCAACTCCTGGCTTTAGACCCCGTAGATAGTATAGTTTTTTTTGAAACTCCTGCGACAACTACCAAGACAAAAGAAATTAAGCGAGTCCAGTTGCAAAAGTTAGTTCAAGAACAAGTGCAACAAATGCGATCGCGTAATCCGATACCTCCTGACATTGCCTAATAAAATTTTAGATTTTGGGGAAATCTAAAATCTAAAATTTTATTAATATAGGCGATTCAACACATACTCGCTCATGTCTATTAAAGCTTGGCGAGATTCAGAGGGCGGGAGAACAGAAAGATGATCAACAGCCACCTTAACATGATTAGTGGCTAATTCTCTCGCTCTTTGAATACCTTGACTATCTTGAATTAATGACATTGCTTGCTGGAAGTCGCCCTCCTGGCGGAATTCTCGGGAAATCAGTACTTTTAAGTACGATTTTTCTTCCATAGCGAATAAAACTGGTGCAGTGAGATTACCACTCTTAAGATCTGAAAAAGCTGGCTTTCCTAAAGTATCGCTCGAACTAGTAAAATCTAGAATGTCATCTACAATTTGGTACGCTAAACCGAAATAGCGTCCAAAGGCGTATAAATGCTCAGCGGTTTCTTCTGAAACTTCGCTGATTAGTCCTGCTGCCTTAGCACTGTTAGCAATTAGTGATGCTGTTTTATAGTAGCTTTTTTGCAGGTACGCTTCTATAGAGATAGTGGCGTCAAAGCTATTGAGTCCTTGCTGGATCTCCCCAGTTGCCAAATCCATAATTACTTCTGATAGCAACTTTACCACTGCTAAATTATCTAAGTTTGCCAAATACCAAGAAGATTGGGCAAAAAGAAAATCACCTGCCAAGACAGCAATACGGCTGCCAAACAAACTATGAACCGTGGGAACACCACGCCGCATTTCGGATTCATCTACAACATCGTCATGTACTAAACTTGCTGTGTGAATCATTTCCGTAATCTCGGCTAAGCGACGATGACGTGGCGTAATATCTTGTTCAAGCATTGTCGCTCGCGATATCAGCAGGACAATTGCTGGTCTGATGCGCTTTCCTCCAGCTCCAAATAAATGTTCGGCAGCTGCATAAAGGATAGGGTGGCGGTTTCCAACTAGCTGTTTCAAGCTATCTGCTAGTGTTCGCAGGTCGGCTTCCACAGGAGCAAAAAGGGAAGTGGCTGAAGTCATGGATGGGCAGACTCTGGCTTTATTTACGAAAATTTACATATCATACAATTATTTTAAGATAAGGTCGGGCCTACTCGCAGTTTTCCTGAAAAAGAGGGAGTAGGGAGTAGGGAGTAGGGAGTAGGGAGTAGGGGATTAGTTTTAGTTTGGTAGCGTAAATTACTTTTTTACCCTTTTACCGTTTATTTATTATCAACAGGGCGTTAATACTGGCTTTTGGTAGAGGCCACGGCAAAAAAAAATACTTATAATTGAATACAGGGGTTAAGCTCGAAGATATTTTTAATACAGATAAACTTATAAGATGACTAGTAGTTGACCTTGAAAAAAAAGGATTTATTAAGAAAAAATAAACGTTTTGTATTAAAATGATCTAAGTAATACTGGTAACCAACTATAAAAATGTTTCTCATCCCTCACACATAATCTATGACACATGAATTAAATTTTAGAGAAGAATAACGTTGAAACCTTTCAACAGCAAGAAGAGAAAATTTTTAATTTAGCAGAATAGGTGGCTAAATTTCAGGCTCCTTGTGTTACGCTAAAATCAAGGGACTTTAAATATTCAAGGTATTCACACCACCAAAAGGAAATGACTGATTAGGTATTTCTGCTTATTTGGTGTGGTGGGTCTAAATAAGTAATCGTCGCTAAAACCAACAGATCTAATCTTTTGGTTAGGGATCCGATTAGTAAAATTCCGAAGTAGGAGCTGTACGCTACCCAAATGGGAAGCAGGTATACGTCTTGAGTCCAATTTGAGAACAAGCGTGGCTTTTGCTTACCTTTTATGAGCGCACGAAATCATGCAGACTAGATAGACTGCTGAAGCAGCAATTTAATTGCTGTGATAGGTGTAGTTTGCAAAAAACATTATTCGCGAAATTATGGTGTCGGCTGAGAAAAACTCTCTACCTATAGATGCGCGCTTGTATAACTTAATGTTCGGCTAGTTTTTATTCGATTTTTTATTTATTAAATCCAAGTGCTGGGAGAAAAATGATTTACGAACGAATTCCTATGATGATTTTTATTTTAGCCTCCGGATACTTGTTAACAGTCTATTTATTATTAGCACTGGCAAAGCGAACCGGAAACAAAACTCATAACGAAAATCTTCCTCTAGCTAGTCAGGAAGAACAAAACAAGCGGGCAGTCACTCCCAAGGTAACTGAAGTAACTAGCGTGGTGCGATAAAAGCTTGGGGTGAGGAATAAAAGCTTTTAACTCCTCACTCTCAACTCACTTAAATCCACCATTTCTACCATTGGAGTATAGCCTAGCCACTGTGCTGAAGAATTAGCAAATTGTTGTGGACAGCCGCTAACAGCGAAACGAGTTGGTAGCGGAAGATGAGTATTTCTTGCACCCTGTAAATCAAGCTCTTGCGCACAAGCTGTCACAATGTGAACAGCAGGATCTACTATCTTAACATGAGAAGGCAGTAGCGATCGCAAAACTGGAGCAAGATGAGGATAATGGGTACATCCGTATACTAGAGTGTCAATTTCTTGCTCTAATAAAGGTTCTAAGTAAGAGCGTGCGACATCAACAGTATAGGGTTCATTAATGCGGTTTTGTTCAATGAGAGGGACAAATTCTGGGCAGGCGACTTGCCACACTCTAACATCGGAAGCCATTTCTAGGATAGCACGTCGGTAAGCGTTGCTCTTGGCGGTTGCTGGGGTAGCTATGACACCAATTCTCTTACCACAGGAAACAGCTGCCTTAGCCCCTGGTAAGATAATCCCAAGAATGGGTAACTTAAATTCTTGCGAGACAACCTCCAGAGCCAGAGCAGAGCTAGTGTTACATGCCATGATGACCATCTTGACTTGCTGCTGTTGCATCCAATGAAGAATTTCCCGCACATACTGTAAAATCTCAGCAGGCGTTTTAATTCCGTAAGGAAGTCGAGCTGTATCACCAAAATAAATAATTGTTTCATTAGGAAGTTGCCGATAAAGCTGTCGCAATACCGTTAACCCACCCACACCACTATCAAAAATACCAATCGGAGCACGTTCTAATGAAGATGTAAACACTTTTGGTTGTTATTTTTTGTTGTTCGTTGATTAGACAGCAACCAGTAGGAAATAACTTCTCTCTTTAAAGAAGGGACCATCTGCGTATATAAGCACGATAGATTACACAGGAACGAGTATAACCCGTCCCCTAAGCTTCTTGGGTCTTGAGAAAGTTTGTTAGTCTTTCTACTAACAATTCACAACTACTACCTTTGTTGCTTCAGGTACTGAAGTATACCATTTGCGATCGCTTCTGCCATACGATTTTGATATTCTGGGTTTGCTAGACGAGGATTATCTTCTGTACCAGTCATATAACCAGTTTCAACGAGAATGGAGGGCATAGAGCTTTTTCTTAGGACGTAGAATCTGGCTTTGCGGGTTCCTCTGTCTTTGATGGTACTGATACTGCGGAGAATAGTCCGACGAACGACTTCAGCGAGATTGTAACCACTGTCGTAATAATAAACTTCCAACCCGTTAACATCTGGGCGATTATCAATAGAATTAGCATGAACACTGACAAACAAATCAGCACTTGCGCGATCTGCTATATCTACTCGTCCTTGAAGCCCCACAAAAAAATCACTATTACGTGTCAACACAGCTTGTACGCCATTCTGCTCTAAAACTGCTGCTATTTTCTTACCAATAGGCAGAACGACATCCTTTTCTAGTAACCCACCTATACCGGGAGCACCAGAATCTTGACCACCATGTCCTGGATCAATCACGACTACAACTCGTCCATGAGGAACTCGCTGTTGGCTCTGCGCTGTTGAATCAGGGTTAGGTAATCCTGATAGTGGTTGTGGGTATGATCGTGGTATGGGAGGTAAAGCTACCGGAGGAGTGAATGAGCTACTTCCACGCCTTAGCTCTAGAGTTACAAAAGAGTCTCCAATCTGATTTAATTGCCCAATTTGTACTCCTGGTGCAGGTTGAACAAAAACAGCAACTGTACGAGGATCTTGCTGTTGCAGTCTAACTCTAAGGATTGGGCTAGAAGAGTTAAAATCAGGACCTTTAACTGATGTAGTTAACCTAGCATTAGGGATAGTAATACGGTACATACCGGTTGCTCTATCCCAACCACCGGTGGCAGATAAATTGCGGTCAGATCTAATAATAAGTTGTGTACCAGTACCACCTATTTCCACAGACTGTATTGTGGAGAGTGTGGAGAGTGTGGAGAGTGAGTTGTTGACTGATGGGATAGGGCTTGATAATCTATTTTCTGATATCGGAGGTGGACTCATGGGTACTCTGCCAAAACCACGAGTAGGAAGAATCACCAACCCATTACTCCCACTGTTATTTGCTTGCCAATCGGGGCTATCTTTCTCAACCCGTAAAGTCATGCGCACAGCAGATGGTCTTGTTTGCAGTTGGGTGAACTCAACGCGGTTAACACCAAACTGATTCACAGGTACATCTCTATCTCCCAAATTTGGTGATATAGCCGCACCAGAAATGTCTACGTAGATTATCCTCCTATCCCCACTGCGGTTTATCCTAATTTGAGGGTTACCACCACTAGTGCGAAGGAAGAACCCATCTCCAGTAACTTGGAAGTTTTCAATTTGAGTGATGGGTTCTAGGGCGCTAAGATTAGGAGGCGTGCTTGAGCCATTTGTGACGACACTGTAAATATTATTTGGGGGAGCGTTGACTCTCTGTGCTTCTGGTCTTGGTAATTGTACCATCCAGCGGCTTCCACTTCTACCAACAAACTTTACACGCTTGGGGTCTAAGGTGTAACCAGGAGTGAGTTCAACGACGATGCGAGCTGTTTTTTCGTCAAGTTGTCCAATCCGAATAGCACGAACTGTACCACCCACTGGTTGAGTAAGCTGCGGACGCCCAAATACTGTGCCTGGTAAATCAATAACTAGACGAGTTGGGTTAAAGATGAGTTGTGCTTGTGGTTGAACATCACCTTCAGTATTAATTTCTAGTTGATTATGACTGGCATCAAAGTGCCAAGATTGCAGTCTTGCTGCATGAGCTGGTGACGATAGTAAAAAGGTTAAAAAAGTACCCGGTAGTAGTAACCAGTGTAGTTTCACAGTGTTTTCTCCTGATTCGCGTTGATGGAAGCCGTCAATTTGACAAAATGTGGGCAAGTCCTCCCACCATCACCACCCAAACTTTAGCTTTAAATAAGAAAGTCAACAGATGCGACTTGCGCATGCTATGACCTTCAATGCTGTATACAGAGTTATCCATTATTTTAAAGACATAATTACTGTTGTAAAAACAGGTTTTGTTTTGAATTTTTATTCATTTTTTATTAGTTCATAAAATTTCAGTTAAGCTATTCTTAATTGCACTCACAAAGAGTGAATTTCAATTACCCTGAGTAGTCAATAGCAGTTAGTAACATTCTGGATAGCCAGAGGTTCCTACGTGTAGGATTGTTTTTTTCGATGCACTGCGTAATAAGTTTATGCTGCTATTAACTGATTTGCCAAGAACTTAATAATAGCTAGAACAATATCTAGAGTTAGACGCTTATTGGTTTTGGCAAGACCGAAAGAGTTCAAACTTAAACTAAGCACCCGTTGTAGCATCTGGCGTTGACAAGGCAAATTTGTTTGTAAGTGATTTAGGATTGCTATAGCGTAATATAGTAATCTGGAATATTGGACAATGCCACTCTCGTGTTAAGTATTGGGGAATACCACTCGGTTCACCTCTCCCATTTGATTTTGGTACTGTGCAGTTTTCAGTTTAACCATATTCTCCTTACCAGTCATATAACCTGTTTCTACTAAAATTGAGAGTACAAGAGTTTTCCTAAGTACATAAAATGTTGGTCATTCTATTCGTCGATCCTTAAAGTTGACACTTTGTAAGGATTTTATGACGAACAGCACCAGCTGAATCAAGACCACTGTCGTAGTAATACACTTCTAACCCATTAACATCAGGACAATCTTTATCCGCTGAATTAGCATAAACACCTACGCACACCTCAGCATGGTCTCGCTGAGCCATATCTACTCTTTCAGGAAGATTGACAAAATAATCTCCTGTGACTTGTAAACTTCCAATTTGAGTCGTCCTTTGCGAATGGTCACTAGTCTTTGGGTACCTAGGTTTACTATCAGGACTTACATTATAAGCATTTGTAGGAGAGGCGCTTGCTTTGTGTTCATCAACATTTTTTGAGTAAGAGTCCACTCTGTCAACCTCTGGGTTTGGTAATTGTGTTATCCATTGGTTAACGATTGCCCCTAGAAATTTGATTTGTTTCGGGTTTAGGGTATAACCTGGTACCATTCCTACGACGATAGAAGTTGTTTTCCGATACTGAATAAGGTGGTCCATAATCTTGTCTAAACAGAGTCGATAGCGCTGAACTCCAGCATGTTCCTCCCCAAAGTTTCCTGTTGTTATAGCATTTTCAATTACTGAGCTTTTGACTGTTCATGGTGAACAATCAATTGGTTTGAGTAAATGCCCATTAATATTAATTAAATCAGTAAGGGGGTTTATTAAATTGTTTTATTTCTAATAATTTATCAAGTGTGTGACTATTTGCTGTATTGTTAATTGATTTGCAGAAATTTGTCACTACTATAACGTTCCAAAAAAATTTAATTTGTGGTATATGCTTCCTAATTCCTAATTTTAAATATTAATTTAGTCCTGTTTATAATGACAAAATCTCCAACCACAAAAGACGCACATCTAACAATAGAAGTTTCCAATGATAAGCATAGGGAATAGGGAATAGGGCATGGGGCATGGGGCATGGGGTATAAGTGTTAGTTGTAAAAATCCCTGCTCTTTGCCCCCTGCCCCCCTTGCTCTGTAACTTTTGACTTTTGACTTTTGACTTCCCCACAGGGGCTATTCCCCTTGAACTCCCTGCTCTTCTACTAAGGGTGTTTCAGCGGAACCATACACCAAAAGTTCCTCTTCTGAGATTGCAACTGGTGTTGGTTCTGGGAATACGAAGCGTAATAATGGAGGGGCTAGAAAAGTTGTAAGAATAACCATCATGATAATTGCTGCTTCTAAGGGTTTAGAGAGAATTCCAGTCGAAGCACCGATCCCAAGAAACACTAATCCAACCTCGCCTCGAGGAATCATCCCAACACCAATTGCTAAACGGTTGATTTTGTCTTGACCGTAGACACTTAACCCTGTAACAACTTTTCCTAGTATGGCGACTATAATCAAGAAAACTGCCATAGTTAAGCCTTCTCTGTTACTAGGAATTGCTGGGTTCAAAACTCCTAAATCGGTTTTGGCTCCAACAGTAACAAAGAAAATTGGCACTAGCATATCGGCGATTGGAACGACTTGCTTTTGCAATTCTTTGCGCTTATCTGTCTCTTCTAGAACTAAGCCCGCTGCAAAAGCTCCTAGAATTGCTTCCAACTGAATTGCCGCTGCAAGATATGCCATAACAAACGCGAAGATGAATGCTGGTATGACAAGTTCTCCGCGTGTTTTCAGGTGTTCTACAACCCCAACAAATGACTTATTGAAAACATTGCCAAGTGCGATCGCGCCCAATAAAAAACAAGTAGCACTGATAATTAAATAAACAACTTTGGCTACATCTACCGAGCCATCCTTAGCAAGGCTTGCTACCACAGCTAAAACGATAATTCCTAGAACATCGTCAATCACCGCAGCGCCTAAAATAATTTGTCCTTCTTTAGAATTAAGACACCCCAGTTCTGACAGCACCCTAGAAGTAATCCCGATACTCGTTGCAGTCAGAGCCGCTCCTGCAAAAAGAGCAGCTATGGCGGGAACTCCAAAAAAAACCATTAATCCTGCAGTACCAGCCGCGAAAGGAGTCACTACCCCCACAACTGCTACAACAGTCGCTTGGGTTCCAACTGCCATTAAGTCTTTTAAGTTTGACTCCAAGCCAATTTCAAATAGCAGAATGATGACACCCAATTCTGCTAAAACAGAAATCACCTGCGATTGCGTTCTAAAAACTTCATCTGCTGCTCCAGGGCTTAAACCCGCAGTCGTTTGGAGGAAGTTCATGAGTAAAGAGCTAGAACTTTCTGCTCCTCCTTCTGGAAAGACTAACAAATGTAGGCAAGAAACGCCTACAATCACACCACCTACAAGTTCGCCCAATACAGGCGGAAAACCCAGACGGTTCGAGAACTCGCCACCAACTTTGCTAGCGAGGTAAATGACTACTAAGCTCAGTAGCACTGCTGCTACCACCATTGAAATCTCTGCTGTTTCTGGGGTAGTTGCCAATATGGATGATGAGAATGTTGTGAGATCTAACTGCATTGGTTGTGCGGATATTAGTCTCTCTAATTTACCAAGCAGCTAGGCTTATGCCTGTAACTCCCTGACTTTTTTGTCAATTGACAGGTCATTATTTATTTATCGTCAGATCCTGTGGAATTAGCTGGTCTTGGGAATCGCTCTGTTGAAGACACCATTATACAGGAATCTGCTCTTATTAGCGCTGAGGCTGATTGATCACCTCTGCGATACATACAACTTGCCGCTGTTTGCCTGTGTGGTAAATAATTTTTTAGTTCAGTTTTCAGTAGCCAGTAAGCAATACAAAGATCCGTTTAAATTTTTTTAGTTTCAAAAAATGCAACCAATCGAGGTTTTGAATTTTTCAATGCCAAAGTAAAGATTGTTAGGGGTTAGTTGTCCTATTAACGAATATGGGTTTGTAGTTACGCTTTAGCGCTTTAGCGCAACTACAAACTTCACGTAGGTTGTTTAATCTCATTTTCAAGAGGAGTGAAAATTGTATGAATAAAGTTACTTTATCTGGTTTTCAGTTAAAGACTGGAAACCTATGGAAGAGTATAACTATAATCTTGTTACTATATGTCAGTTTTACCCAGCCTGGGTTAGCAGCAGAGAAAGAGAAAATGTTGCGAACCGTGACTGTTAGTGGTCACAAAGTAGAAAAAATTCCAACAACTTTATCTCAGGTAAGTTTAGGTGTAGAAGTCCAAGGTAAAACAGCACAAGAGGTGCAAAAAGAGGCTGCACGAAGATCGTCAGCTGTAATTGCTTTACTCAAAAGCCGTAATGTAGAGAAATTACAAACAACAGGTATTAGCCTTAATACGGTCTATAGTTATAAAAATAACGTGCAGCAGATTTCGGGGTATTCTGCCAGCAATACTGTAAGTTTTCGCATTGCTACCGATCGCGCTGGTACTTTGTTAGACGAAGCTGTAAAAGCTGGTGCGACTCAGATTAACGGTGTTAGTTTTGTGGCTACAGACGAAGCGATCGCACAAGCTCAAAAACAAGCACTTAAGGAAGCAACCCAAGAAGCACAACAGCAAGCTGACACCGTTTTAAGTACTTTAGGTTATAAAGCAAAAGAAGTGGTGAGCATTCAAATTGATGGTGCAAATACACCTCCACCACCACGTCCCTTATTACGTGCTACAGCTTCCTTCGCAGAAAAACAAGATACCTCTACCCCAGTCATTGGTGGTGAGCAACTTATAGAAGCATCGGTAACGCTGCAAATTAGTTATTAGGGCAATGGGCATGGGGCAATGGGCATTGGGTAAGTACCTCGCGCAAAATTAATTTTATATTCACTTTGCCTGAAATACTCGTGAAACGGGGATTCCAGTTTCAAGAAATATATAAATAATTTTGCATAACCACTTAACTGGTGATGCTTAAGGTTGGAATTTCCCCATGCCCCATGCCCCATGCCCTATGCCCTATTCAAAAATGATCAGGATTGCTATCCATCATTTCAGCTTCAGAATCGCGTTTGGAACCGAGCAGATCTAGTCTTTCTACACGGATCACAGGTCTAGAGCGATTAGCTCCAGTACTACGGTCTTGCCAATGTTCAAATTTTAAAGAACCTGTCACACCAATTAAACTACCTTTGCGAACGTAATTTCCAGCGGTCTCGGCAGTTTTGCCCCATAATTCCAGATTAAACCAGTCTGGTTGGTCATTGTTGCGAGTTCTACGATTTACAGCTAGAGGCATTTTACAAACAACGCTACCAGAATCTTGAAAATATTTAATTTCAGGATCGCTACCAACACGACCAACCAAAATGACAAGATTTATACTCATCAAAAACTCCTGGGTTTGAAATCCCGTCCTTTTAGGACGGCTTTACAATTAATTGGCAACACGCCACGAGTTGTAAGATAAAAACTTACAGTCTGTAGGTATTGCATTTTGAGTTAATCGCTTGCCAGTTTGCAAACTATGCAAGCTAATTGTTTTTCTGTCTGGATCTTTCTTAGTAGGCGACTCCTGCCAGCCACTAACATAGGTAAATCCATATTTGGGGTGTTTAACGATAGAGCCGCGCTTGAATCCTACGCTAATTGTTCCGCCATAACGAGAACGGATGTTTCCTGGTGCGTGTTCTAGTCGGTGAAGTTGACGACGGTGAAACCTTAGAGGAATAATTTTAATCAACTTGGTATTGTCTGGACTAGAATGACCGTCTGTGTACCAATTAGCCAGTACCCACGAATCAACACAGTGAGCATCGAACTTGTTAGAAAGCTTGTTCTTAGACTTTTTCAGCCCCAAGACCAGTCGTAACTCGTAAGTATCGTTACCTGACTTTGTTTCTAGTGACGCCCGAAGCCTTAATTCACCGTAGAACCATTGCTTACCAACTTCTAAAGGTGAAAACATGCGGTTCCACTTCTTGCCGTTTCTCCAGGTTTTAGCCTTGATGTCTTCTACAACAAAAGCAGTAACCGGGAACATAGCAGACAACCATTTACATATTCGTAGCTTCCATTGCCATCTAGCTTTTGTGGACGGCGCTAACCGTTGTTTATTAGCTAACCTATTTCTACGATTTTGGCGGCAAGGTGTTTTACGGTTTCTTCTTGTACGTCGCATGTCACGACGTGTCTCAACGTGATCTTTCACCCAATCAACCGCGTGTGTTTCCACATTTAAATATGTGTGCGCTTTTGATTTAACGGTAAATCCTTCACGCTTTGAACCTGGGTCAACTCCTACGGCTATTGGTTGGTAGTTGCGGTTAGAGGGTTCTACATTGAGTCGAACACAAAACACTCCTTTTTTAAAAAATGGTGTTGCTTTCTTTGACTTGATCCAACGTCTTGCCCTGGCTGGGGTTGTTGGCATCAGTGGTCTATTGTTTTGGTCTACAACTGGTACGAACATTGATGATAAATCCTATTTCTAGGTATATGTATCCCTTCGACGCTGACCGATGGAGAGGAGAAAAACTAGGGAGGCATTTTTCCGTCCTATGAGCTACCACGCATAACCGGTTCAGATGTTTGTCCTAGCAAAAGCAGCTAGCGTCTAGACACTGGTTTAACTTGAATTCAAAAGGTGGTTAATCTTTCTCTTTCAAGCCCCTAGTCTTTAGGCAGGGGTCAGTGACCTACCTTACCTTTGAGTACAAGCGTACTTATTCATGATAATTTTCATCATAGCGAATTACAATCTTCAAGGATAATGTCAAATATATAACAGTTAAAATTACATAGATTAAAAGATAAAAATTAGTCTAAAAAAACTGCAAAAATGTACTGATATACAGATGCGGCTAAAGAATATAAATAAAATAATAAAATTATCTCCAAAAATATGATTTGTTTTACTAGACTAAAGTCACAAAACATAATACGATCCTGCTCGATTCCGACTTTCAGTGATCGTCAAAAGTTTTACAGATAGGGGGCGTAGAGAAGGTGGGTCTTTTTAGTAAGTTTTCGTTATCTCGGGATATGGGTATCGACCTCGGTACCGCTAATACTCTTGTATACGTATCAGGGAAAGGTATTGTTCTTCAGGAACCTTCAGTTGTTGCGATTGATCAAAATGAAAAAGTCGCACTGGCGGTAGGGGAAGATGCAAAAAAAATGCTTGGTCGAACACCAGGTAATGTGATTGCTTTGCGACCCTTGCGTGATGGTGTGATAGCTGATTTTGATACAGCAGAACTCATGCTAAAACACTTTATTCAAAGAGTTAATGAAGGCAAGTCTCTAGTTTTACCTCGGATTATCATTGGAATCCCTAGTGGAGTCACAGGAGTAGAAAGACGAGCTGTGATGGATGCTGCTACTCAGGCAGGCGCAAGGGAAGTATACTTAATCGATGAGCCTGTAGCAGCAGCAATAGGAGCAGGACTACCAGTTGCAGAACCCACTGGTAATATGATCATTGATATCGGCGGGGGTACAACAGAGGTTGCCGTTCTTAGCCTTCAAGGTACAGTATTAAGTGAATCAGTACGTATTGCTGGTGATGAACTGACTGAAGCGATCATGCAGTTCATGAGAAAAGTTCATAACTTGGTTATTGGAGAACGTACTGCTGAAGATATTAAAATTCGGATTGGCTCTGCCTATCCCACAATGGATAATGATGATGCAATGATGGAAGTCCGAGGGTTACACTTGCTTTCTGGGCTACCACGAACTGTGTCAATCAAAGGACCAGAAATCCGTGAAAGTATGTCGGAACCTTTGTCAGTCATTATAGAGGCAGTAAAGCGTACTCTAGAACGCACACCTCCGGAACTAGCATCAGACATTATTGATCGAGGGATTATGCTGGCTGGTGGTGGAGCATTGCTCAAAGGGATAGATACGCTAATTAGTCATGAGACAGGTATTGTAACACATATTGCCGCTGATCCTTTAAGTTGTGTTGTATTAGGAACAGGTCGAGTGTTGGAAAATTTCAAGCAGCTCGAACGAGTCTTCAGTGGACGCTCTCGAAATATGTAGTATTTATAGGTTTCCAGGTATTGGATTGTACAAACAATCCAATATCTATTACACAATGAGTTTTTAATAAAGGATATATATGTTTACCGCAGGTCGTTGGTGGTGGAGCAAAGGCTTACAAATAGGGCTGTTAGCTTTAGTGATTGGTAGCGCTTGGATAATTCGGCAGACTCAAGGTACGCTTGTTTTGGAGTTGTATCAAGCAATTTCTCGTCCCTTCCAGATGCTTCAGATTGGAGGAACTCCAGCAGAACATGCTCAGGATGCACGGGTATTAGAGCTACAGACCAGAATAGCAGACTTGGAAAGCCAAAATAATAAGCTAAAACAGTTGCTGGGTTACGTTGAAAAAGAACCTGTTTCATCACGTCCAATTCCAGCTCGAGTGGTAGGGCGCAGTGCGGACAATTGGTGGCAACAAGTGACTTTAAATCGTGGTAGCCTTTCAGGAATTCAACCAAATTTTATAGTTAAAGCTGATGGTGGATTAGTAGGTTTGGTAGAAAGCGTGACTCCTAATACTAGTCGAGTATTGTTAATCAGTGACTTGAAGAGCCAAGTAGGTGTAACAATCACTCGTACAGGAGCTAAAGGTGTGTTGCGGGGTGCTTCTTCTGCTGAAGCAGTACTCGAGTTTTATGAAAAGGTACCGAATGTTAAGCCTGGAGATTTAGTTGCTACATCTACATATAGTCAAAAGTTCCCGTCTGGTTTAGCAGTTGGACGTGTTAAGTCTTTAGATTTGACGAAACTCCCAGCATCAGTAGCAAAAATTGAACTTTTCCCACCGATACACTCATTGGATTGGGTAACAGTATATTCTAAGCCGGAAAACCAGCAACCAGTAAACCCTCCTGTATCAAAATAAAAAAATCATGATGCCTGTCTTTCAGCGTGGTAAGCGCAAAAAATTCAGCTCGCGAAAACCTAAAAAACAAATTAGCCCGCTTTCGCTATGGCATCCTAGACTACGTCAACTGAGCAATTGGGCGGTGATTGTTGGATCGGTACTTTTATGTGTGCTGATGTTGCCAACTCGCTTTCCAGGAATGGAATTGTTGGGTATAGGACCAAACTGGCTGTTAATTTGGGTTGTAGCTTGGAGTGTAAAGCGCACAGCTTTTGTCGGTGCTTTGGCTGGTATAGTTATGGGGTTACTTCAAGATGCTATGACATCTCCTGACCCCACTCATATCATCAGTCTAGGAATTGTGGGAATTTTGACCGGAGGAATGCAAAAGCAGCGTTTTATACAAGAAGATTTTATTTCTATTGCCTTAATTGTGTTTGGAATGGCTGTTCTTGAGCAAACTATCTTCGCATTACAACTGGTTCTGATGGGCGATCGCAACACAGTAGATATTTGGGCATATTACCCAAAGGTTACTCTTGCTTGTGCTATTCTCAGTAGTCTTTGGGCTCCTGTTGTTTATTATCCGTTAAGTCGTTGGTGGCAAAACCTCAAACTGGCAGAGCAATCGTAATACAGTTATCAGTGAACAGTTATCAGTTATCAGTAGACATCAATGGTAAAATCATGGATAATTGCCGAGTAGTTGCAAGAGCCAGATACTTCTATAAAAAGGTCAGTGATCCAAAAGAATTCACAGCCATTAGAAACTGTAGGCACAGATTTTGATCGCGTTATGATGCAAAGGTGTCTGGAGCTAGCTCGTAATGCGTTAGGTCGGACATCTCCAAATCCTCTTGTCGGGGCGGTGATTGTTAAAGACGGGGAGATTGTAGGCGAGGGGTTTCATCCACGAGCGGGTGAGCCTCATGCAGAAGTTTTTGCACTTAAATCAGCAGGCGATCGCGCTTTTGGTTCGACTATTTATGTAAGCCTAGAGCCTTGTAATCACTATGGGCGTACCCCTCCTTGCTCAGAAGCTTTAATCGCTGCTGGGGTATCAAAAGTCGTGGTGGGTATGGTAGATCCCAATCCACTAGTCGCTGGCGGTGGTATTGCTCGGTTACGAGCAGCTGGTATAGAAGTTTTAGTGGGAGTAGAACAAGAAGCCTGCAAGAAACTAAATGAAGGCTTTATTCATCGCATTCTCCATCATCGGCCTTTTGGAATTTTAAAATATGCCATGACTTTAGATGGGAAAATTGCAACCACTAATGGTCATAGTGCTTGGGTGACAAACCAAAGTTCCCGAAGTGAAGTCCATCAACTACGGGCGGCTTGTGATGCGATAATTGTGGGCGGAAACACCGTTAAACTCGATAATCCTTATTTGACTAGCCATAAAGAAGGGGCTCATAATCCTCTACGGGTTGTTATGAGCCGCAGTCTTAATTTGCCCGAAGAAGCTCACCTTTGGCAAACTTCTGAGGCTCCTACTTTGGTGTTGACGGAAAAAGATGCTAACCCTGATTTTCAACGACGATTGCAAAAACAGGGCGTGGAAGTGCTAGAGTTAACACCCCTCACGCCAGATAAAGTTATGTCCTACTTCTATGAGCGGGGCTTTTGTAATGTGCTGTGGGAGTGTGGAGGAACTTTAGCCGCTAGTGCGATCGCTCAAGGCGCAGTACAAAAAGTTCTTGCTTTTATTGCTCCTAAAATAATTGGTGGGAGTCAGGCTCCGACACCTGTAGGTGATTTAGGTTTTACTAGCATGACGCAAGCCCTCTCCTTAGAACGAGTAGAAGTACGTGTTTTGGGTTCTGACTGTTTAATAGAAGGTTATTTACCTTTTGACACCTAATGATCAAATCTACCTGTTGACAAAAGTGCTGAGATCTCATTAACCCTACCAAAAAACTAATAGGTTAACCTGGCTCATGCTTTTGTCTGTTTTGCGTCAGGGTAAATAGCGATTATACGCAATATCACGAATAAGGTTCAGCCGCGATTGAATGTAGTCGCTGAGGAAATCAGTTTCATGACAATCTAGCAACGCTTGCGTTTTAGTTTGTTTTACCAACCACTGTACCAAACTAGCATCGTCTAACTGCAATAGCGTCGCAGCTTGTGCTGTTTCAACCACAGACCACAACTGACGCATAATATTAGGAGTCATTAGGCCTCCATTGAATCATTAGCTTAGTTGTTTTCAGGATACACAATTCCTGTAGAGTCGTCAGGTATTAACGTACAAGCTGACACAAGTGTTATTGAAAACTTAATAAATTGCATTATTGCTTGATAATCATTAAGCGTTTGGAACAGGGAGTAGGAGCGGAAAAAGGGAAATTATTCTGCATAATGTTGGCTTGTTTCCTACCAATGTAATTTCTCTCCTGTACTCCTCTGCTCCCCTGCCCCTCTGCTAACAACTCCCTCTGAATAACTCTTTTTTCAAAATAAAAGTAAAAGGACTGGGGCGTGTTAAGATAATTCTCAATTGTGAGACTTGTGTTTAGATAGGTGAATTTAAGAATTATGGAAGCAGCACTGTTATTAGCAAAACTACCAGAAGCTTACCAACTTTTCGATCCTTTAGTAGATGTTCTACCTCTTATTCCTTTGTTTTTCTTACTGCTAGCCTTTGTTTGGCAAGCAGCCGTTGGTTTTAGGTAAGCAAGAAACATTGATAGTATATTTACAGTAATTAAAATAAGAAACCCATCACTATAAGTAAGGAATGGGTTTTCCTGGATGCGGAGCAGTACATGCCCCGCATTTTTATGTAAATCAATACTATTACATAATTCTTAATATTTTGTAAAAAATCAATATAATAGGGAAGAGACTATCTCACATTGGGTCAAAAGTCAATTTTTAGAGTCTGATAATGTATTAAATGAGGTATTAGGTATGGGCAATATTAAGTTTGTTAAAGAAGATAAAGAGGTTATAGCAGCGAACGGTGCAAATCTTCGTCTAAAAGCCATGGAAAATGGCGTTGACATATATAAGCTGATGGGTAAGATGATGAACTGTGGTGGCTACGGTCAGTGTGGCTGTTGTGTCGTCGAGATAGTTGAAGGAATGGAAAATTTATCGCCTCGAACTGACGCAGAAAACCGACTTTTGAAAAAAAAGCCACAAAATTGCCGCCTCGCTTGCCAGACGTTAGTAAATGGTCCTGTTGAGGTAGTAACAAAGCCTTAACAATATGGCGATGCGGAAGCCGCCACTTCGTGATACGCCGGCCATATTGACATCGATAATGGTATCCTAAAGTTGTTAACTAAAAATCCAAATCAAAGAGAGGCTTTCTTGCCATGCAAGTTAATGACCTAGGGTTCGTAGCGAGCATTCTGTTCGTGCTAGTTCCCGCTGTTTTTTTAATAATTCTGTACATTCAAACTGCTACTCGCGAAAGTTAACCGGATCAGTTAATCAGTTATCAGTTATCAGTTATCAGTTATCAGTTGTTACAGCCCACAGAACGTTTGATAACTGTTTACTGTTCACTGATAACTGTTTCGGAGTGGGTTAAAAAGATTGTTAAAACTTTGACTATAAAACAAAAACCCTTACACTACAAAAATGTAAGGGTTTTTGCTACATCAACCTGTTGTGCGTGCCAATAATACTGGGCAAGTAGCATTGACTCTAACGTAGTCAGATAAAGAAGAGCCTATAAGTCGATCTATATCAACCAAACTCTTAGCAATTGACGGACGGCGATCTGGAGAACCTACCAATAATAGATCTACGTTGGAGTCTTGTGCCAAACGGCAAATCTGTTCAGCAGGTTTACCACTGCTGCTAACACAGCGAGCATGCACACCCCGCTTTTTGGCTTCTGCTAACGCTGATGCTAAAACAGGATTCTGTTCTGGAATTTCCGATGCTTCAGGTGATTTTCCACGCAAATCTGTATTAACATTTGCCAAAATAAGCTCGCCTTGTTTAATATCTTGAAGAAGAAACAAAGCTAATTCTAGGCAGCGTTTTGCTGCATCAGAATTGTCCATTGCCACCATAATACGGTTAATTTTTTTGACGTAAATGTCGTCTTTAACCAGTAACATGGGTCGAGAGGACAACTGGAAAACATATTGACTGACAGAGTTTGCTAAAATCGATTGTAGCCGTTTAAGACCACGTGAACCCATAATAATTAAATCAGCGTCGATTTCATCAGCTACTTGGCAAACTACGTATTTCGGGTCGCCTTGGCGCAAAATAGAAGAAACTTTACTCGGGTCTAAGTTCAAATATTGAATGGCATTTGCCAAGATTTTTCCACCTTCTTCCCACTTCTCTGTTAGGGCTGTAGCGGAAGACTGATCAGGAACAACGTGTAAAACTGTAACTTTCGCGCGTTGAATTGATGGTATATCCATCAAAGTTTTAAGCATTTCTTCAGCATGTCCCAACCCAGAAACAGCTAGTAAAATTTTTTCTATCATTTTAACCTCCTTTTATTTGGGGAACTAACAGCGAAGAAAAAGCGAATTTTATCTAAAGAGAATTCAGGAGTCAGGAGTCAGAATTCAGCATGACTAGCGGATGAGTGAGAGGGTTCAAGACTCCCCCTTGATCAAAAATGAGTGAGGTCTACAATTAGTGGTCAGTTTGAATTCCCCACGTTCTTGTTCTGACTCCTGAATTCTTCTTCATTTACACCCTGTTACTTAATTCTTTTAACCAGGTTAAACCATTTAAGCATACTTATAATTCTGCATAATAATAAATGCTAAATCTATCAGATGTAATTTATTTTTAATTTTTTCAATAAAACCTAAGTAAAGTCTTGTAAAGAAGAACTAAAAATTTCTGCTTTTTTTAGCTATTGAAAAAATCTTATAGTATGGCTCATCTTGTATTTTTGAAATATTACGTAGCTAATGCAAATTCAAATGTGTAGGGAGCACGTTGACAGCCCTCATCCCCTAACCCCTTCTCCCATAAATGGGAGAAGGGGAACTAGAACCATTTCTCCCCTCTCCCACACTTGGGAGAGGGGTAGGAGGGAATGGCACTAAGAAAAACCTAAAAAGGGTCTGATACGGGGACGCGGTGACGGGGTGACACAGGGAAAATTCTATCTCCGCGTCTCCCCGTCTCCCCTCTCCGCGTCAATCTTAACCTTTAACTTAGTGCCATTCGGGGTAGGAGGTGAGGGCACAAGGCTTGGTGCGCTCATTGCGGTCTTCCCAAGTCTTGATAGCCAATCTCACGAAGCACGGACTAAACCATTATGCCTCAACAGAGGTTCAGTAATAGGTTCACGACCTCGGAAGGATTTAAAGACTTCCATTGGATGCTTGCTACCACCGAGAGCAAGAACTGTATCACGATAAAGTTTACCTGTAGCTTTTATCGCCTGTTCGTTTTGTAAACCAACTTCTTCAAAAGCGGAGAATGCATCAGCACTGAGAACTTCAGCCCACTTATAACTGTAATAGCCTGCCGCATAACCACCTCCAAAAATGTGTCCGAAAACACACAAGAAATTGTCTTCTGGTAGTGGGGGTAATATCGTCGTAGTCTTGGCGATGCGATCGCGCACTTGTTTTGGCGTTTCCCCAGAACCCGGACGATAGCGGTAATGCAATTCCACGTCAAGGATGCTAAAGTGAATTTGCCTGAGCGTAGCAGTACCACTCATGTAATTCTTAGCTGCCACTAGCTTTTGGTAATAATCTTCTGGTAGAGGCTCGCCAGTTTCGTAATGCTTCGCCATTCCCATCAAGGTAGGTCTATCGTAGCACCAATTTTCCATAAACTGGCTGGCTAACTCTACTGCATCCCACTCAATATTATTAATGCCTGCTGCGTCAGAATAGTTTACCTTTGTCAGCATGTGCTGTAAGCCGTGACCAAACTCATGAAACAAAGTTTCCACTTCATAAAAAGTCATCAAGCTCGGCTTACCATCTACTGGAGGAGTTTGATTACATACCAAATAGGCTACAGGTAGGCGGGTACTGGTTGTCCCATTTTCATTAATTCTTTTACGGGTAATACATACATCCATCCACGCACCGCCGCGTTTTTCTGCGGGACGACTGTAGGGATCTAAATAAAAGTAAGCGACTGGATCACCTGTTTCGTCAGCAATTTGGAAATAACGTACATCTTCGTGCCATACCGGGGCTTGACCATCAGCAGGAGTAACAGTTACACCAAAAAGCCGGTTCACTAGCCCAAACAAACCGTCTAACACTTGGGGAAGGGGGAAGTACGGACGTAATTCTTCTGCTGTAAAGGCAAATTTTTCTTCTCGTTGGCGTTCTGCCCAAAAGGTAATATCCCAGTGTCGCAAATCGTTTGCTTCTGGCGCTTTCTTTGATGCTGCAAAAGCTGTGAGTTCTTCCAATTCTTTAACAGCAGCACCGTAACTAGCTTCGCGTAGATCTTCTAATAATGATTCTACTGCTTGTACGCTCTTAGCCATTTTACTTGCTAAGCTCAATTCAGCATAAGTTTTAAAGCCTAATAACTCAGCTAGTTCTTGACGTAACTCTAAAATGCGTTCAATTAATGGGTTGTTATCCAACTCGCCTGAAGAAGCACGAGTAATGAAAGCCTTGTAAAGTTTTTCGCGCAAGTCACGCCGGGTACTATGCTGCATGAAAGGACCATAACTAGGAGCGTCTAAAGTCACTCGCCAAGGACCATTTTCTGGTGTCGCATTTTCTTCTCCTTCAGCCCGTGCGGCTTGTGCTAGTAAACTCAGTAAGCTAGGAGGTAAACCATCAATTTCTTCTTTGGTAGTTAGCGTCAAGTCAAAAGCTTTTGTAGCATCAAGCACATAGTTAGAGAACTTCGTAGAAAGCTCTGCTAGCTCCATCTGAATAACATTAAAGCGATCGCGCGCTTCACCTTCTAAACCCACACCGGAAAGTTCTGCATCCCGAATAGCTGCTTCGACAATTCGGTGCTGAGCATTGTCTAAAGTTGACCAGCGATCGCTTGCTTGGATTTGCTTAAAAGCATTGTAAATAGGTTTACTTTGACCTAGCTTATTGAGAAACTGCACAACTTGGGGCTGTACACTTTCATAAGCTTCGCGTAGTTCAGTGCTATTTTTGACACCCATTAAATGGTTGACTACTCCCCAACTCCAACCTAACCGTTCTGTTAGCTTATTTAATGGTTCAACTAAATCGTTCCAAGTTGGTTTGACGTTAGCTTCCAATTTAGAAAGTTCTTCGTCTAATTCGGCTAAAAGCTGATTAAAGGCTGGTATGACTTCGTCTGGTGTAATATCTGCAAAGGGAGGTAAGCCAGAACCTTTGAGTAGAGGATTGTCGGAAATGGTAGCGGTTGCTGCTGTCATTGATAAACGCCAGTAAACAGTTATTTTTTTCTATACGTCTTTTAATGTAGCGATTGTTTCGATAGTTCGACTTTCCAGAAGTCCGAACATTAATCGGTTGTAGGAGAATAGAAAAAAGAGCGATCGCCCCTTGGGCGCTTCGCTATCGCGCCTACAGTATGAAGAAATGTTGAGGAAAAATCATGCAGTCTCCTATAAACTTCTTTAGCGTTGAAGAATATCTCCGATTAGAAGAAACCAGCGAAATTCGCCACGAATATCTTGGTGGTCAAGTATTCGCCATGACTGGAGGTAGTAAGGAACACAATATAATTACCCTAAATATTGCTAGTAGAGTGCGATCGCACTTGCGGGGTGGATCTTGTAGTGTCTTTATGGTTGATATGAAGGTCAGGATACAACTTGCAAAACTAAATAAAAGCATATTTTACTATCCTGATGTCATAGTTACCTGCAATCCTGAAGACCAAGACAAGTTTTTATTAAATTATCCTTGTTTAATTATAGAGGTACTATCACCTAGTACAGAAACAACCGATAGACGAGAAAAACTGGTTAATTACCAAACTTTAGAAAGTTTACAAGAATATGTATTAGTTTCTCAAGATGAAATCAAAGTAGAAGTTTATCGCAAAGATTCTCAAGAAAATTGGTTACTAGAAACCTTGGGTAAAGAGGATAAATTACAATTAAAATCAGTGGGTTTAAATCTCACAATGTCAGACATTTACGAAGATGTCATCAATATATGAATGGTATCCCGAAACTTTGATAGCCCTCATCCCCTAACCCCTTCTCCCAAACTTGGTAGAAGGGGGATTATATGATATCCGCTTAATTAAAAAATAAGTTCGTAGTTGCGCTTTAGCGCCAACACAGTTATCGAGCGAAGACATTTCAACTACGTACTTTATTATAAGTCAATACGCTTTAGTTAAGATCAAAACTCTCTTATCTAGTAGGTTGGGTTGAGGGACGAAACCCAACATTTTTAAACATGGTGCGTTACGGACTTCGTCTATAACGCACCCTACGCCTGCTATCAAAATCATCTCGACTTCTTTGATGAAATTGCTATAAATTTGACCATCAAGGTGATTTGCTCCACACCCAAAATCTAATCTTAGCTCTGCCATCACTCTGGTTGACGGTAGCCATAAAAGTTAATACTGTAGTCAGTAATTTTCACTCCTGTTTGTTCTTCAACCAGACGAATAATATCTTCTGGCAATTGTATATGAACATCTAAAATTTGATTTGTATCCAGACAGTTTACATGGCTGTGAGGATCAGTGATATTTCCATATAAACGCCCGTCACAATGTTCGATACACTCAATGATCCCCTGACTGGATAAAGCTTCTAAGTTCTGATAAACAGAAGTATGACCTATGGCTTTACCTTGCTGGTTTAGGCGATCGTAGATCTCTCTAGCCGAAAGGTGTTCGTTTGCTTGCCAAAGAAGCTCTAGAATAAAACGGCGCTGACGACTTACACGCATATTGAGCGATTGACAACGCTCAAGAGCATCTTCAATAGAACGAATGGGTTTTGTAGATACTACTTGTTTTTGCATATTATAAATTTTTTAAGCTTTTGGTTACTTATATATCCGCTTTTTCATCGCCTGTTTTCTTGCTATAGATTGCTGCGGAAATCACAGGCTGGAGCAATAGAATTTCTGTGTTAGTTGAGGATGGTGTTATATTACCTAATCTAAAACAAACTCATTACCACTTTAGCTTAAAAAAGCTGCAAACGTCTACTCTAGGGCTGGATTTTTGCCTAGAGTCATTAATTATTGCGTGTAAGGCATTGGTAATTCCCCGAATACCCTATGCTCATGTAAGGTCGGGGTGTGACATAGGAACAACTGGTTCATGAAACGATATGGCAGGTAATTCGGTCGATACTCATGAAGTACAGGTGTGGGAAATTTTACTTGGTGAGGTGAACAGTTATAGCGATTTTGAAAATGATATTTAAATTAACAAAAACTGCGCACTAATCAGTAATCACTGATACTGAACGAAAAAAAGAATATTTGGTGTTCCACCCTACCTCAGACCCATTCTCTGTCAAACACCCATCCATCGCCGACAATCTCCTCTAAACGCTGGTTAAGTTGGGGGAGGAAATACTCTGGATCATTAAGGCGTTGCTGAGTCCACCAAGTCTCAAAAGCTTCCTGTGTTTGTATTCCTTGCCTACCAGCTGCTCCTGCTATCATCTTCCGACTTACGTCCCGAAGTTCTTCTAACTGCGGATGTCCTTCACCTCGGTAGTTACAGAAAAACATTGCAGTAGCCCCTAGCAAAGCTTCTAATTCCTCACCTTTTGGTACGTGATTATACAAATATCGGATGAGATTAATTGTACTTGCTGGGGGTGCTTGAATCCGCAGCGTCAGCCATATTGCTTGAGCGAAGTAAACCAAATTTTTGCTTTCATCTGCTAAACCCAAATTACCTAGAACCGTCACCAAGTCAACATAAGCTCGAATTTGAGCAAGTGTCGCTGCAACTTGTAAATACAAGTCTAATTCTCTGGCTTTATCTCCTGTTTCACCTGCCAGATAAGCCGTGTAAGCGAGGGTAGCAGCTTTACCACGCACATCGTTGATGCTCTCTTCTATTTGCAAAGATTGTTCGTAGAGTCTGATCGCTCGTGTGATTTCTCCGTGTTTGGCTAATAATCCTGCCATGCTGTGGAGCGTGGTGGCTTTACCACGCACATCGTTGATGCTTTCATAGATTTGCAAAGATTGTTCGTAGAATGTGATCGCTGTTAAAATTTCTCCCTGCTGGGCTAATAAGAATGCCATGTTGTGGAGGGTAGTGGCTTTACCACGCACATTGTTGATGCTCTCTTCTATTTGCAAAGATTGTTCGTAGAGTGCGAGCGCTCTTGGGGTTTCTCCCTGCTGGGCTAATAAGAATGCCATTTGGTGAAGGGTAGCAGCTTTACCACCCACATTGTTGATACTCTCTTCTATTTGCAAAGATTGTTCGTAGAGTGTGAGTGCTTTTGGGATTTCTCCCTGCTGGGCTAACAATCCTGCCATTTGATGGAGGGTAGCGGCTTTACCACGGACATCATTGATGTTCTCTTTGATTTGCAAAGATTGTTCGTACAGAGCGAGCGCTCTTGGGATTTCTCCCTGGTGGGCTAATAAGAATGCCATTTGGTGGAGGGTAGCAGCTTTACCACCCACATTGTTGACGCTCTCTTCTATTTGCAAAGATTGTTCGTAGAGTGCGAGCGCTCTTGGGATTTCTCCTTGCTGGGCTAATAAGAATGCCATTTGGTGAAGGGTAGCAGCTTTACCACGCACGTCGTTGATGCTCTCTTTGATTTGTAAAGATTGTTCGTAGAGTGCGAGCGCTCTTGGGATTTCTCCTTGCTGGGCTAATAGGGATGCCATGTTGTGGAGGGTAGTAGCTTTACCACGCACGTCGTTGATGCTCTCTTTGATTTGCAAAGATTGTTCGTAGAGTGCGAGCGCTTTTGAGATTTCTCCCTGCTGAGCTATTAATCCAGCCATGTTGTGGATAATGGAGGATTTTTTTTTAACATCCTCTTGAGGACAAAGTTCTAAAGCCTGCTGATAGTGGTGAGCAGCATCTTCTACTAAACCTAAAACCTGTTCAGCACGAGCGATCGCTCCCAAAATGCGGTAGTCTTCGTACACTTTCAAGATTTGCTGACACAGTTCTGATACTTCTAGAAACCGGGAACTATTCACCCAGTTCATAGCGATCGCGTTACCAACCCTGACAGCTATTTCTTGCTCTTTCGCTAACAATCCCAAGCGTACAATTTCCAGAACTTGTGCTTCTGTTCTATTTTCAGACTCCTCCCACCAGAGTTGATAGATTTTCCTGACACCTTGTTGTCTAGTTGTTTGCCACTCTACTTGATCTAATACCTGTTCTAGCAATGGTTCTAAAATTGTAGTAACTCGATAAGTAGGTGTTTGGCTGGGGTGAGTGGTGGCAGATTCGACTAAGCTAAGACTTGTTAGTTTATTTAGCGATAACCTCACGCTACCTTCAGCAGGGGTGAGGTTCTGTTCAGTAGCGCTAATAATATCCTCTGTTACTGGCAATTGAAACACACTCAACCGCGCTAGGAACTTTTTCTCTTCAACTTCCAAAGCATCCAGCAAAGTCTGTGCCAAGATATTCTCGCGGAACTTTTGCTCAACCGCTTCTAAACGAGTTAACAAATCATCTGGTTCTAAACTCGGTTGCTCAATCACTTCTAAAAGCCATTTCAACAAGCGAGGATTACCATCGGCTATCTTAATCACCCGTTGCGTCATCCCCTGTTGCTGATTTTCTTTACCTAACGGACGGCAAATTTTATCAATATCGCTTCTGCTCATCGCTGCCAATTTTTCTAAATGCAGGCGATGAGGTGGTAAAGTGTCTTCCTGCAAATAGCGACAGGTGACAATCAACCGACTCACGGCGTTATTTTCTGCTAGTGCTGCACAAATCGCCTCTAAAATTTGGTAGGCTTGTGCTGTCATCCGCAATGAGCCATTTTCAATGTTAGCTTTGGGGATGTTCTGCTCAAAGTCATCCAATACTAACAGTAAGGGCTGATTGTGGGTTGTTTCTATTGCGTCAAAAAAGTTTTGCAATCGTCCCTTAAGAGAAACCTTTGGTTCGTTAAGTAGTGCAGGAACATCAGCAAACCGTTCATACTTGCCCGCAAGCTTATTTAACAAACCTGCTTTATCCAAAGTTCCCACCAACACCACCTGCTGAAATTCTTGGCGCTGACTTCTGACTCTCGTGCACAGTCGCGCTGCTAAGCTACTCTTACCCAGTCCCCCCATCCCCGCAATGAACACGCCGATTTGTTCACTTGTTTGTCGTAACGCCTGTAAACACCTTTGTAAAGCTCGTCTGCGTCCTACAAATTCTGAACGACTAGCGACTTTAACTATATTATTCTCGTCTAAAAATTCTTGCTCTGGCGGTGTAAATACCAGCTTTTCTCTTCCCCTTGTTCTCAAGGGTGTTACTAACTTTTCAATTGGGCGTGTGTCTCGATAAATCCTTAATAAATGCCAATCGGTACATTTTTGAGCAATCATCTCTTGCTGGGCTACTTTCACCGCCTGCTCTATCGTATCACCTGTTGCCAAAGCGTGATAAAGTGCTTGTGCTGCAATAATACCTGTGCGATCATACACCGGACGCGCCCAACCTAAAACAACACCCGCCCCAGCCTTCACCAATTGTTGCGCCATTGAGGGTACTGTCCCTTTATTCGCTACCTCTCCTGTGTGACAACCAGAGAGAAAAATCACTTTTGACCAACGTCCGCGAAAGGCTTTTGCTAAGTCATTCACAGTGGTAAGTTTTACATTTCCTACTTCGTCTTCAGTGAGCAAACAAGGGGTATGATCTGGTATTGTTTGTCCTGGGCGAAGCAAAAAGCTGTAATTTTTGGTATAAATTAATCCGTGTCCTGTGATGTGGAAGACATCAAAATAGTCTTCTTGGTAAGATGCAACCAGATTTTTCAACTCATCAACTGAACCGCTTTCCTCAACAATCAACGCCAACGGCTGATCCTTGGTTGCTTCCAAAATATTAGCTTCTTCTTGTTCAAATGCCAGAGGTGCAACTTTAGGATCTTCTGGTGCAGTTGCCATAAATAGCAAACGTAGAGGGCGATTTTGCTCACCAATTACACGGGTGTTTCGTTGCTGCATACAGCGCACTGGCAATACTGCTATATCTTGCCGTGTCAGTAAAAAGACTGTGCCATCGTGTAGCAATTCCCAAGGTAAATGGGCGAGTCCCAACGCCATCCTTTCTGTGTCTGGGTTTAATCCTTGAGCTTCGTTTGTTTGACTTAAATCTAAATAAATTGTCCCTTCATCTGCTTGATCTAACGCCCTTCTGAGCCATCCTTCTTTACCATCTAACCAGTGATATAGCCGTTGTCCTAATTGGATGAGTTCGGGTGTGCTATCTTGGTGTCGGGGATAGTAATTTTTTTCACATACATCAATCAGCTTACTCAGTTCTACGCTATCTAAACGTCGGGAACCATTCTCACACCGTAGTTCAAATGTCTGGTTTTGAGTCAGAGCAAAGCTGAAGGTGAGGGACATAGCAGGATCTATTTTATTTGATATAAGGATCTTAGATCAATTTGCTTAAATGTTGCTACGGATGAAACATGTTGTAAGGGCAAACAGCCTATTCTGCGAGAAGTTTGATTATTAGTTGCGTAGGTTGGGTTGTAGCTTGCTTCCCCGTAGGGGTACGAAGTGAAACCCAACGAAATCTTAAAAATGTTGGGTTACCCTACGGGAAGCCGCCGGGGGCGTCTACGTTCCTCAACCCAACCTACAACTCACGATCTCTCAGTTGGTTGAGCGAAGTCGAAACCAACGGCTGCGGTATATTTATTCCTGTAAATCACACCTTAAAAATGTTGGGTTACCCTACGGGAAGCCGCCGGGGGCGTCTACGTTCCTCAACCCAACCTACACCTCATCTACACCTCATCGCGCCATAATGCGATACCACCTAATAACCCGGTGATATTAGAAATAATCTTTACATTGTCAGGCAGTTTGATATTTACCTTTTCTGCTTCACCGCCACCAATATAAAGGTAATCATAATTGAATAAATGTTCTAGAGAAGCGATCGCCTTCTCCAAACGCTTGTTCCATTTTTTTTCACCTACTTTGTCTAGTGTTGCGCGTCCGAGTTGTTCTTCGTAGGTTTCGTCTTTACGAAATTGATGATGTCCCATTTCTAAATTTGGTACAAGTTTCCCATCTACGAACAACGCGGAACCAAATCCTGTACCTAAAGTAACCACCAATTCTACACCCTTGCCAGAAATGGCTCCTAAACCTTGCATATCAGCATCATTAATCACTCTTACAGGTGCGTTTAAAGACTTTGATAATGCTGTTGCTAAATCAAATCCAATCCAACTTGAATGTAAGTTCACTGCTGTTTCTGTAATTCCTCTGCGAACAACGCCGGGAAAACCTACCGAAACTCGATGAAACTCACCTTGAGTAGCTGCTAAGGTTTCAATTGCATTAATCACACTGTCTGGTTTGGCTGGTTGGGGTGTTTCTGCACGCGCCCTTTCTGTTAAGGGCTTACCCTGACGATCCAAAACCATCACCTTAACACCACTACCACCAATATCTATGGATAGGGTGCGGATCGCTCCATTTTCTTCAACCATTTGACAGTTTCTCCAATCGAACACAACATGTCCCCTATACCCACGTTAACATTTTGATTTGCTAGTCTAGGGATAGTAGAAATCGTACTGTTGGTAGCAGTCATACAGTTGCATAAGGTCTATATTAAAGACATAGAAGAGAAAGAATAAATTTAACTATGGCGGCTTTTGACACCAAAACCAGTAACTCCTATAGTCAAGAAGACGTGCAGCAAATTCTTCATTTGGCGATCGCGCGTCATGCTGACGATAAAAACAAAGAATTTTCCTACGAACAGATCCAAGAAATTGCAGCAGAGTTAGATATATCCCCAGAATCCCTGAAACTCGCAGAACGGGAATGGTTAGCACAACAAGGAGAAATACAACAGCGTCAAACGTTTAATATTTACCGTCAGGATAGATTTAAGAAACGTTTACGTAACTATATCATTATTAACGGTGTTTTGCTGCTAGTGAATTTAATAGCAACTGGTGGGCTTTCTTGGTCGTTATATGTTTTGCTATTTTCGGGGATGGGTGTACTTCTTGACGGATTGAACGTTTCCCAAACTAAAGGCGAAGATTATGAAAAGGCTTTTCAGAGGTGGTATCGCAAGCACCAGGTGAAACAACTATTCAACAAAGCTGTAAATCGGTGGCTCAACATGTGGTAAATTTACCCGTGTATCTACGCTGGTAGCTGTGCTTTTATCTGGGCAAACAATTTATGGCAGCCGCACCCCGATTACTGACTGATCCGTTTCTACAACTACCTACCGAAACTTCAGTACGAGTTGTATGGTTTACCGAATTCGCTGGCTCTCAACACAAAGTTGCTTGGGGTGACAGTCTCGATCAAACGACTATTGCGACTACTAGTAAACTTAGCCGTTTACGTGAAGATCAAAATTCACGAGTAGGAACCCAAAGCCAAGACGGACAACTTTACCAACAGCCTGTTGAACGTAATATTTGGCGACATGAGGCTGAGGTGAGTGGATTAACTCCAGGAACACGGGTTGCTTATCGAGTTACTAGCGTACGGGAAGATGGAGAAAATGTTAATAGTGCTGTCTTTACTCTTGCGCCTGCACCAAGCACAGGTACAGCATTAAAAATTCTGCTGACATCTGACCATCAAATCAAACCAATGGTAGCCGCTAATCTACAAAAAGTTGTAGAGACGGTTGGGCAAGTTGACGCAGTTTTGTTTGCAGGTGATTTGGTAAATACTCCTGATCGTGCGTCGGAATGGTTTGATGATCAGCGTGGTGGTGCTTTCTTCCCCTGTCTTCAAGGTCACGCTAACTATAAAATGGATAGCGATGGGGTTAACATAGCTTACTACGGTGGAGAAATCATTCAAAACGCACCAATGTTTCCTTGTCTTGGCAATCATGAAGTGATGGGGCGGTTTGGCAAGGGAAGTTTAAATGATGAATTTGATGATACCATCCCTCGTGCAGTTGCTAAAAAGTTTTATGGAGAGCAATCACTAAAAGAGAATTCTTTTAACACTGATACCTACGAAGAGATTTTCAGTTTACCAGAAAGTAAAGAGGGTGGCAAAACTTATTACGCTCTCAGTTTTGGTGATGTACGTCTGGTGGTGTTGTACGTAACAAATATGTGGCGGACTCCTAGATTAGATGAAGCTGCTAGGGGTAGATATCGCGAGCGAGAAGCAGATTTCCAAAACCCTGAAAACTGGGGCTACGGACAGCATATTTATGAACCAATTGCTAAAGGTAGCACACAGTACAACTGGTTAGAGAAAGAGCTTAACAGTACTGAGTTTAAAAGTGCAAAATACAAAGTTGTTATGTTGCATCATCCACCGCATACTCTAGGTGGTAACATTGTCCCTGCTTATACTGACCCAGTACAGGTGATTGAGCGAGACGAAAACGGGGATATTAAAGCGGTGCGTTATGAGTATCCAAAGAACGCAGACTACATTATTCGTGATCTTATACCGTTACTTGAAGCAGCGCATGTCCAATTAGTGTTTTTTGGGCATTCTCATTTATGGAATCGGTTTTATAGTGAGTCGGGGATGCACTTTTTAGAAACATCTAATGTAGGTAATTCTTATGGTGCTGCTTGGTATGCTAACAAGCGAGAAGTGCCGATAGGGTATAAAGAAGAATATGCTGAACTTGGCAATCCTAATGGTTTAGAACCAGTGGTGCCAACTATAGCTCCACTACTCGGTGAAGATGGTAAACCCGCGCCTTATATTGCAAGTAATGATCTCACTGTTTTTAGCATCTTTGACACAGGTACAGGTACGGTTAGTAGCTATCGTTTTGACGTACGTAAACCGGATTCAGAGGTTATCAAGTTTGACGAGTTTGAAATCTGAATTTCTCCATTAGAATCCTGAATTACAACACGAATAATTGGCTCGTAATCTGCATTAACGTTTTCAAGAATCATGCTATTTTTTCTTGTTGATTATGGCTTATGCCAAATCGACGAACATAGCGATAAGCAACTCGCACAATCCAAATCTGTGCGTCTGGGTAACGTTTTTCAAGACGCTTAGAGGCTACAATCTCGTCATTATCTATTTCCCAAGCGCCTGTTGTAATGTCAATAGCAACTATTTTGCTTACACTGTCGGGCTGAAGCTGCGGATAAATATCACGGTGGTAAATTTCATCACCCAACCTTGCAAATTCTTCTTTACTATATTGTGGGTGTCGAGGTTCGATAATAAGCGCATTGTTGTTGCTTTTAGAAGCTATTTATAAAGTAAATCTTAAGTCCCATTATCACCAAAAACCTTTAATTTACGTAGGTTGGGTTGAGTAACGAAACCCAACATTTTTAGGATTTTGTTGGGTAACACGAGCGTTCAACCCAACCTACAGGGTTTTAATGTTTACTTTATAAATTATCTCTTATAGTCGAAATTATAACATTAAGGGATGTCCAACTATAAACCATTAGCCAAATTACATAGTGTATCTGGTGGAAATTCGCGAGCCAAATGGTCTGTCTTCCTGCAATAATCTAGGTAATGCATATTGCTAGGGAGTTAAGTTCATGTCTAATGCGGTCGGTATGGTTGAGGTGCGGGGTTTACCTCCAGCACTTGCTGTTGCTGATGTGATGTGTAAAGCCGCCCGTGTCACGTTAGTACAAATGGAAAAGGTGAGTGGGGCTTTTGTGACGATTGTTGTTCGCGGTCCTGTCTCTGAGGTTAAAATTGCTGTGGAAGCGGGGATTGAAGCGGCTAAGAAAATGAACCCTCATAAGGATGGTGACAAGTTGTTCCTATCATCTCATCAGATTCCGCGACCCCACGAAAATTTAATGGCAGTGTTACCAATCGAATACACAGAAAGAACTGCGGAGTTCAACCAGTAACTTAAAAAGTAAAAGTACTTCGTATGATATCAACGGTAACGCGATCTGCCTACGGCAGCAGCGCTTCTCTTCGAGACGCTTCTCCTGGCGGAGAGGCTTCGCCAACGCGAACGCTATCGCTGTTTGGTATATGACCAGGTTGATGATATAGACGAACCCTGGTGTAACGCTGAGGTGATCTTGTGAATTGCAAGCGATCAAAACTCCCAATTTGAGTTGTTCTGGTTGTCCACCCGCACTTCCTAAACCCATATTTACAAAGTCAAGAAAATTATTTCCAGTAGGCAAAGTACTACTGGTTATTTTTGCCTGCAAACTACAATGTTAAAAAGTAAAAGTACTGCGTATGATACCAACGGTAATGGGATCGCTGTTTGGTGTATGACCAGGTTGCATGATATAGATGAGCGCTGGTGTAACGCTGAGGTTATCCGTTAGCTGCACACGATAAAAACCTTCAATTTGAGTTGTTGTACCTGGTTGTCCACCTGATCGTCCTACACCCGTATTGATAAAGTCAGGAACGTTGTTTCCAGTAGGCAAGGTACTACTAATTATTTTTGGAGGTTGTCCGATATATAGTCCACCCAAATTACCTTTCTTAAATAAATCCGGGAAGTTTAGATACACCATGTAATTTGTTGTTTCTACATTTCCCGATTTTCCTGGAATATGAGAATTAGTATAGCCTCCCCAACCCCCCAAAGTGACACTAGGCGAAATTTGCCAATTTACAGTTGCACCAACACCATTAGTTTGTAGGGGTTCTGATTTACCAGTTTTGGGATTAACAGCAGTTAAGCATTCATCGCCGACAAAAGTCAGTAAACAGCCATTACTGGAATAGTTATTAACATAATATAAACTGACATCTACAGCTTTGCTTGGTGTCAGTAGTAATTGCACGCCTGTTGTGGTGTTTCCATCAAATAAACCACTGCGTTTTGCAGGATTTCCTGATTCATAAGTAGAATACATTGCTTGCAAGCTAGCGCGTTTTGCAAATTGCCAATCAAAAGCTACTCCAGCTTGACCAAATCCAATATCTAAGATTGGGTTCCTTTGAGCGAAATAAGATAGAGGTCCTGTAGCAGCACTTTCATATCGATTAGGACCTCGGAAAGCAGTGGTCATATTGACATTTGCTGTTCCTACCATCATCGCTAAGTTATCAGTAATTAATTTGTGATAGTGGAGGTCACTTAATATTAAGTTGTTATTTGTGGTGTATTCATAACCTAGGAAAAAGTCATTAGTCAGTCTGGGAGCAGTTGAACCACCACCGGCTAACAAACCCGTAACCAAGTAACTACGAGGATCAAATTGAGTCGTTAGAGAAAGAACTGATAATGTCATCACGTTGGCGTTTGTGCCAGGGTCTGCCGTGTCTTTTTTGCCATCTCTAGGATTAATGTCAGCACGGTTGTGGCTTCGCCCTTGAATAGCAATTGTTGCTAGTCCAAAAAGTTTAGTGGTTGGTGAAAATTGATGGGCTTGAATTTCAGCAGTATGGGTTTCAAGATTATCAATTCGACCTCGTAAAGCTGTTAATTCTGGGGAAAATTCTGCCTGTAATTTCTGCAAGGTTGCCAAATCTTCCCGGTTTAGGAGATCTTTCTTGCTATTGAGAATTATGTGTGATACGTTATCCAAACAAGTATTCAAACTCGCAGCAAATTCAAACCGATTTAAGACGCGATCGCCACGATAAGTTCCATTTGGATAACCTGCGATACAACCGTAGCGTTCTACTAAAGTCTGTAATGCTTGGAATGCCCAGTCACTGGGTTGTACGTCTTTGAGTTGAGAAACTGATGTGACTTGCGCCATAGGATCATCGGCAGGAAGCCCAGAAGAAAAAGAAGTGTCCTCTGTGAATTCTTGCTTCTCGATTGCGATCGCTTTGTTTGGTAGTCCGTTGAATACCAAAATCAAAAACCAGACAAGCGCCCATATAGGGTATTGGCGGCAAATCAGTTTAACTTTCAACTTCTTACACTCTACTCACACATCTAAGCAGAGAGTGTATTCAAGATAACTTTATTTTGACATGGGAGAATTTACTGATTTATACCAGGGTATTGGGCATGGGGCATGTCCCATTCCCGTGTCAGGTTCTAGCCAAGATCTAAGGAACAAGAGTATAAAAGAAAATACTGTACTAAATTACTGATTTAGATGTAATAAGAAGCACTATGATAAATCCAGCACGAAAATCATACAGGCATCATCAAGTTAATTCAAACACAAACAAGCGTGTCAGGAGAAAAGTAAAAAAAGAGCAGTTGATATCAAGTCCACTAGAAAATGATGACAAAGACTTGACCCCTCATCAAAGACGAAGAGGGCTAGATTCAATGGTTTCTATCGTGTTGTTATTATGTAGCGGTAGTTTAATCGCGATGTTTGGTTGGCTGAGTATGCTGTTTATATGCAATCCAGACCAACTAAGCTGGCTGAACCGAATTTTACCGGAATGGGCGAAAATCTCCTTGAGTCATGGAGAAATCTCTCAAACTATCCCACAAATTGAATCTTATCTGAGAGATCACGGGAAAATAGCTGGAGAAATCGTTTCTTTGGATGGAGAATCAAAAAAATCTTTTTTATTGCCAGTTCTTCAGGAGCGTGAGAATTGCCAGTTAAATTGTAAATATATTGTTGAGATGCGTGTATATCAACAGTCAATTAACTCCAAATTAAAATCTGAGTCAGAACTATCTTACGATTTGGCGACTCAACTACCTATCTCTGGACCAGAAGAATCTTTTGTTCTCGCTCCCTTAGGTGATACAACAGATGATAATCAAGATCCTCTACCACTAACTAAAGTAGGTCGTTTTGAAGGAGGGACACCATCACCAGGGCTTTGGTTTTATTTGCAAGGACAGCGCCAACAAGGAACGAATGCGATCGCCTACGGTCATATCTTGCACTACAATCCTCAACAGACTAACCTGAGACTCATGTTGTCTTGGACAAGTCCTAAGGGACAACTACCAGAATGGCAATCGATAACTGGTAAGGCAAAACAGTTAGTTGTTAATCAAACAATAGGTTTAGAACCTCGGCTACATATTTATCAAGTCAAACCTGTTAACCCGATTCAGTTAGAGGAAATTTCTCTAACACCACCAGCTCTTAAAGATTCAGCTTACCAAAATGCGCTGTTAATTGCTCGTAGCGGATTGTGGACGCCAGCATTCAACTGGTTAGAGTTTATGAAAACACAGCGACAACAGCCTTTTCCTGCAACAGCACAAGCACAAATCGATCTCATTCACCTGCACTCTCAACTTACTAAAATCCAAGCAGATAAAAGTTGGGCTAGTCCTAGTCAACAAGTATTAGCCAATTTGATTGATGGTCGATGGGAAAAAGCTTTACAGGTGTTTGAAGCATCCCCCGACAACGCTCAAGAAATTACCACTCTACTGAAGGCAGATACAGGAAGACTATGGAACCGTGTAGAAGCAGCTTTAAAAGTAAAACCAAATCGATCAGAGGTTAAAGCTTGGGGAGCCTTAATTTTGGCAGCGAAGTTCGGTCAAGAACGTGCGAATTCCTGGATAAAGAATCAGGAGGGAGCTCTTAGTAGGGAGCAGGGGAGCAGGGGAGTAGATATTTATGGGCGGTGAATTTGGGTTGCTTAAAAGAGGCTTTTTTTACGTTGTACACTTTCTGGTGCAAGTGTAGGAAAAGAATAGGGGATCAGGTAATGGTCATCAGGTATTTGAATATTTGTATTTTTATTTCGTACTTCAAAGCCGATGTTTTTAAGTTCAACTGCAAATTTTGATACCTCATTTTTTGACTGGAGTTTCCATATCTCTATAAGAGCAGTAGTACTTAAAATTTGACGAGTGCAAATAGATTCAGAAACTGCCTTAAAAATGTTCCAAAACTTTTCTTTTGTCGCTTCTTCAGGAAGCAATACTTCTATCTTAAGAAGAGGAGTGTATTGATAGTAGTTATTAAGCTGTACAAGATCCGATTTAATATGCAGCCTTTTAAGCTCATGTTCTAACGCTTTCCAAGCAGCTAGAACAGATTTCTTATTTGCAGAAAAAATCATTGATATTTTCTCTTGTTGAATTGACCAAGGCTTTGAGTCTTTATATGTTACGTGTATTTTAATCTTTGTCTTTTCTAACGATGTCTCTTGGTAAAAGACCTCGCTAACCACAAAATAAACTTCTTGTTCTTTTATTTTGATTTGAACTGTATAATTTGCTTTTTCTTTTGAAGAAACTTCAAAAGAAAAATTGTCTCCAATGTTTGCATGATATATCCGTGGTTCAAAACTAATCCTCTTATTCTCAAGTTGAGTATTCTCAATGGCTGACTTAGCCATTTTTGCATATTTTTCTGTTTGTGAACGTTTTCTCTTACGGAATGAAAGCTCTTGATTTTGAGGTAAATAATCTAACTTAAATGGCAGATTAACCCCAAACAATTGATCTAAAATTGCAAGTGCTAATATCCGTGCTTGTTGAGGTGGGACTGAGTTGCCAATTTGCTGAATGCAAACCCCTCGATTTCCTACAAGCTGATAATTATCTGGGAAAGTTTGAAGCCTTTTTAGTTCCTCTACTGAGAAGGGACGAGAATCCCAATGAAAAGGTCCTGTATATTGCCCACCTTGAGCCTTAATAGTTCTTACGGGATAATTTGGGTGTGCTTTGTATAAAAAATCCGAAAACTTAGAACGCCATGCGAAAATTGGCGTTGGATGACCCATATTTTCGGTGAAAAAACTGTAGTTTAAACCGGGTGGAATCTCTGGGAGAAGATGCCCGTATCTACCATTTAGTTGATTAGGAACTTTAAGTAATTCTAGGTCTTCAACAGCGCTTTTAGCGGAAACATGGTCAATTTTAGAGCAGGAATCTGGTCCATGGGTTGGTCGGGGAAAAAGAAAGCTGGTGTTTTTAGTCCCAACAATAAATATACGTTCCCGATGCTGAGGAACACCATAGTCAGCTGCATCAAGAAGACGATAAAAAATGTTGTATCCTGCACTCTCAAAAGCATCTGTGATCTGTTTCCAGGCTTGTCCTTTCTCCGCACCCGTGATCCCAGAAACATTTTCAAAAATAAAACCTTCGGGCTGGAGGAGCTTTAACAAACGAGAATATTCCTCAAACAAGGTTCCTCTGGAATCTTGAAGCCCTGAAACACCAGCCGCACGACGACCTGCAGCAGAGAAGGTTTGACAGGGAGGACCACCTATAATAAAATCTATATCCCCTAAGTTTTCGGGATGATAATCTCTAATATCTTTAGATTGTACTTTTGCTGAAGAGAATTTTTTTCCAATACCTACATTAGCGCATAGGCTTTTAGTGAATCGGTTGTCTATCTCAACCATCTCAACAACATCAAAACCTGCCTCGTGAAATCCTATATCGAGACCCCCAGCACCAGAAAACAAGCTTAAAGTGCGGATTTGTTTAAATTTGCCAGAGTTAGACCAAGTTTGTAAGCTAATTCCAAAATCGCCTTGCCAGTACCCTTGTAAGGAAAAGTTAAATAATTCGGCTATTTTGACAAAGCACATTGAATAGGGGCGAGTGTATTGAGCATAGGCTCAGGATATGCTCTGGGTTAAAACGCTTAGGGTTGGATTTTATCCCCGGCTTAGAAGCACGGGGCTGTAATCCTTCTTATTATTTTGATTGTTATATCGAGTTTGAAATCAATTTAACATTTATTTCGTTACTCTTCCTGAGTAGCACCTACTCGTTGTAGTTTCAAGTTCTGCAACTGTTGTAAGAGCGATTCAACCTCTGCTTCCAAGCTCATGAGCTTAACTTGTTGGTCAACTTGATAACAAGATTTAGCCGCCTGGCTCACGGAGACATTTTGAGAATTTTGGCTGGAAAGAACAGATGTAGACATTGTTAAGTAATATTCAGAACTCAAATCACACCATTAGAGATATTATAATAGAGTTATTTTAAGATTAATTAAAAAATTGTATATTTTTTAGAAAGTAGTCAGGAGTCAGAATTCAGGAGTCAGAATGATTATTAGTTTAAAACCGTGTCCCTTGTGGACGAGACAGGGGTTAAAACTTTTTGTTTAAAACGCCATCCCTTTATGGGTAATATATTCTGACTCCTGACTCCTGAATTCTGAATTCTTTTTTATGGGTTCCTGTAATCGATGCAAGTTTTGTAGTATCGATCTGGAAGCAGTAACCCTTTGTTCAACGAAGAACATCAGTACATAATCTACGATAAAAAAGTGACTTTGAGCCTGTCTGTAGCTAAATCTCATCGCCAACCTTGGCCAGGACTAATAGAGCAATATCGCGAATACTTGCCTGTTAATGAAAAAACACCAGTTATAACTCTACTAGAAGGTAACACACCCCTGATACCAGTTCCTTCGATTGCAGAAAGGATTGGTAGGCAAGTGCGTGTTTTTGTCAAATACGACGGTCTTAACCCAACTGGTAGCTTCAAGGACCGAGGAATGACAATGGCAATTTCCAAAGCAAAGGAAGCCGGAGCGAAGGCTGTTATTTGTGCTAGTACGGGCAATACCTCAGCATCAGCTGCTGCTTATGCTAAGCGCGGAGGAATGCGTGCTTTTGTCTTGATTCCAGACGGCTACGTGGCTTTGGGCAAGTTAGCGCAGGCATTATTGTATGGAGCAGAAGTACTGGCAATTAAAAGTAATTTTGACAAAGCGTTGACAATTGTCAGCGAAATAGCACAAAAGTATCCAGTTACTTTGGTGAACTCGGTCAATCCATACCGTTTGGAAGGACAAAAAACAGCAGCGTTTGAAATCGTTGATGTTTTAGGTAATGCGCCAGACTGGTTGTGTATTCCAGTGGGTAATGCGGGAAATATCACTGCATATTGGATGGGTTTTTGTCAATATCATCAAGTCGGGAAGTGCGATCGCCTACCTCGAATGATGGGATTTCAAGCCTCCGGTGCAGCACCTCTAGTAAATGGTCAACCCGTAACCCATCCCGAAACGATAGCTACAGCAATTCGCATTGGTAACCCTGCAAGCTGGGAAAAAGCCGTCGCCGCTCAATCAGCAAGCATGGGTAGTTTTAACGCCGTCACCGATGACGAAATTCTTGATGCTTATCGCCTTTTGGCATCAGAGGAAGGTATTTTTTGTGAACCAGCTAGCGCTGCTTCTGTAGCAGGAATGTTACAAGTGAAAGATAAAATTCCTACAGGAGCAACTGTAGTTTGTGTACTAACTGGTAATGGTCTTAAAGATCCAGAAACAGCTATTAAACACAATCATAGTCAATTTAAACAAGGTATTGAGCCAGAAGTCGAAGCAGTCGCGGAAATTATGGGACTTTAAATTAAAAATTTTGAATTTTGAATTTTGAATTTTTAATTCTTTTGCTCCCCTTCCCTCTGTTTGGTCAAACTATCAATAGCGTCACCCAAAGCGGTAGTGAGACTTTTGCGCGTTTGAGCATGATTGTCTTGCTCATTTTTCAATAGTAATAACAGGCGATCGCGTTCAGTGATAACAGAAATCAGTTTGGCTTTCAACTCGTCTATAGAGTTGATACCTGAGATTTCTTGGGAAATAGCTGCTGCTGTTGTTGTATCATTAGGTTCTACTTGGTCAACACCTTTGAGTTTTCCTATTTCTGTTTTCAAAGACGCGATCGCCTGTTGAGACATCTGAGCATCTTTACGGCGTTGTTCTGCTTCGGTGTTATAAAGTTTCTGCCATTTTTCAGCACTTTTCCACCACGTATCTCGTTCTGAGAGTAATTCCGTTATCTGCTTTCTCAGTGCCTTAATTTCTGCCAACCACTCTTGTGTTAATTCTTGACTCATGCGACTGGCTCCTTGTAACTAACTAATTTCTAAGTATTGTTACATAAACTCTAAACAATCTTTCGATTCAAGATCCCCTACAGCTAAGCCTTACAATCGTTGGCTTCATCCCAGTTAATTAATATAACTTATAGCCTTTTTCAATAGGATTTCAGGAACTTTGCTATACTTGTTAACGCTAATAAACACCAACGGAAGTCATTTCAAATTGCTGCTCAACTATAAAGCTAGAGCTAGACAGCAAAAGCGAGACAGCTTTAATTGGTGCTACAACAACCGGAATAGAACCGCGATCGCACAAAGAAATGTCTCAGCCTCGTCATCAGTTTCCCACTATTGAACCAGATTCCAAAGCAGCCACTCTGATGCGGCTACGTGAGATGAGCCGTATGCTCGATAGAGTGATTACCATCCCTATAATAAAACTCCCTGTTGGTCTAGATCCAATTATGGGAATTATACCTGTAGGCGGTGATTTTTTAGGCTTTCTATTATCTGCGTACATAGTTTTTGAAGCAGCACGCTTAGGTGTTTCAGCCTCTACATTAAGTAGAATGGCTTTGAATATCATTATTGATGGTTTAATCGGAGCAATACCAGTATTCGGAGACTTATTTGATTTTGCTTGGACAGCTAACCAGTATAATATTAAACTTCTTGAAGAACACCTAAAATCTCCCAGGCGTAGAAAGAGTGCAGATGGCTGGTTTGTATTGATAGTTTTGGGTGGATTGTCGGTTTTTGCTATTGGATTAGTGGCTTTTGTCGTGTTAGTAATTAAACTACTGATAGGAGCTTTAACCGGTAGTTAAACTAAAAGTAATGAAAGATTGGTGGCAAGATTATTTTCCTGAAGGGCGGCAAAATTTAATAATTACTGACGCAAATGGTTATCCTGTACAAATTGCTTATGGGGAAAAAGGTACAGGTAAACCCTTATTTTTATTGCATGGGGTTGGTAGCTGGAGTTACAATTGGCGTCACAGCGTTCAGCCATTATCTAAATATTTTAGAGTTATTTGTTTTGATGCGAAGGGTTATGGTTTTTCGGAAAAACCTGTATCCCGTCGAGAACAAAGCGGTCATCAATTAATTGAATTAGAGAGAATTATTCAAGCATTATGTGATGAACCTGCTGTTGTTGTCGCAGAATCTTTAGGAGCTTTAATTGCGCTTGCTCTTGCTCAAGAAAAACCTGATTTGATAGCACGATTAGTGGTAATCAATGTACCTATTTTCCCTCAAAATTTACCACACTGGGGAATGTGGCTGCTTTCTCAACTACCATTGGAAATTGTGCAAACAATAGATTCTTTACGTCTGACATATTTATTTGCACCACTTGTAAGAGAAATTATGGCGATCGAAAGGCGTTCAGTGCTATTTGATCCATCAACACTTACACAGGAAGATGTTTATTGGATGACCTACCCATTCATTGAATTTCCTGGTACTCTTACGAAAGTAACCGAAGAATTACAAATAGCAGCCCGAGAAATTGAGCATCTGCAAGTCAATAAACCAAATAAACTTGAGTCAATCCAAAAGAACCTTAATGCTATTAAGTGTCCTACATTAATTTTATGGGGCGAACAAGATAATTGGTTTCCTGCTAGCGATGGTAAAAAATTACAACAACTTCTCCCTAATGCAAAGTTACAGATTCTACCCAACTGCTCTCATGATGCTTCATCTGGTGCTTGCGAGGTTGTGAATCCAGCGATTCTTAAATTTTTGCAGGATACAGATTTTGTATAACAATAAATATCAAAATGGTCGCTAATAATATGACACTTAATCAGCTACCGAAAAAGAAAGATAAAAAAACTCAGATTTCCGAACATCCTCTTGGAAAGTTTGCTGGTAAGTTTGAAGGAGAATTTTGGGAAAATACCCTTTTGGAGATTCAAAATTCGAGAGAAATACAAAAGCAAGAAATTAACAAAACTCTAGATAATAAATAATTTCTAGAATTTACTCGATACCAGCATTGTTAGTAATTATCTTGACCCGAGTAGTGGGAGCATCTTGCTCCCTACTTTATTACTGAAACGGGCAAGATGCTTGTTTATTACTGAAGCGGGCAAGATGCCCGCACTACAATAAAAAATAAACTACATATTTGGGATGCTCCCCCTGACTCCTGAATTCTTCCTTAAGAACTAATAAAGGGGAACTATTGTTCCCCTTTATAAAGTATTGCATCCATTAAGGAATGACTAAATTCCTTACCTGGCAAACAACAACTGATTATTGCCCTGATAACTTTTCTAGAACGTTGGTAAGGTTAATACACCCTGATAACAACACCCTTGAATTCGCTTACATATACAATTTATCTGAGTTAATTAAAGCTTGGTTGCCAAAGTGGCAAATTTTTAAATTCTTCTTGGTATTGAGCCGAGGTGCTGCTCCCGTTACCATTGATTCTCTTCAACCCATGCGTCTTTGCGGATGGTGTCTAGGGTAATGTTTTTCCCTTCCCAAATTCCGGCTAGGGCGAAAAAGTCTTGATCATGTTGGGGTGGTGTTTCGGGTCGTTTATCTTGTTGTTGGCGATCAGCTTGAAATTCTAGGAATTCTACAAATTCGATTACTTTTTTTTGTTGTTCGGGGGGGAGTTGTTGGATTTTTTGAATGGCTATTTCTAGGGTTAGCATATTGGGCAATAAGTAGAAGGGAATGGTTAACGGGTAATGCTTTTATTGTATTTCCCATTCTCCGGTTCAAGGGTTAAACCGCGATAGACTTGCTCAATGGGGAAATTGAGGTTAATGCTTTTGAGTTCGATAGTATCGCCTGCTTTGTAGTTGATAATCAACCAGTCGCCTGCGTCGTTTTTGTGATACAGGTCAATTTCGATGCTGGTAGAACTGACTAGCAGGTAATCTATTAAGGCTGGGTTTTGGCGGTACATTCGGAATTTGCCGCCTCTGTCGTAGGCTTCCGTGCTGGCGGAGAGAACTTCAACGATTAAGCAGGGGTAGGTAATATATTGGGTTGTAGTTTTATCGCGATCGTCATAGGTGACGCTGGCATCTGGATAGGTATAGTTATTGGTTCCTACAATATTAACTCTCAGGTCTGAGTTACCTGTTATGCAACTACTAGCGTCTAAATGGGTATCAAGCGTAGTCGTAAATCGAATTGCAATGCGGCTATGATTAACGCTACCGCCAGTCATGGCGTAAACTTGACCGTCGATTAGTTCGTGTTTTTGTAGTTGCTGTTCTTCCCAGGCAAAGTATTCTTCTGGGGTTAAGTTTGTGGGTTTGTCTTTGGCTGCGATCATGATGGGGTTTGTGGAGCGAAATTGATGGTATTACCTTACTTTATACAAACGTTTTTTGGAGTAATACCAATTTTTTGTGAAGCTGCACATTATTTTTACCCCCCCTGTAGTCCCCCCTTGGTAAGGGGGGACGGCGTAGCCGAGGGTCAATATATGGAGCTTCATATAAAAATGGTATAAGCCTTTTTTGAATTGTTCGGTTTGGTCGAACAATTCCTTCAAAATTCTGCTTTACGGCGACGACGGCGACGGGGTGGTTCATCTTGGTCATCACGTAGGCGACTGCTGACGACGGAGAAGAAATCACGTTTTAGGTAAGGATAATCGCTAACCCAAAGTTGGCGACTGGGGATATAAAGATCGGTAATTTCTTCAATCTCACTCAAATCAGGACGATTTGACATCACGAGCATTTCTACAGCTTGACCGCGAGCAATTACTTTATAGGGAACACGTAACGGTACTTTCAACTCAGCTGTAAATCCTGAATCATCACCGACCTCTAGGTTAATCCGCTTCTCCCTGTTTTCGACAATCACTAAATCGCCTTTACTATTAACAGTTTCCTGTTTACCTAATAACTCTTCTGTAAGCCACAAATCCAATACTCGACCACGGAAAAACCCACTGTACTTGTAACTGCGACATTTTGCATTGCGCAGACTTGCCCAAAATACTGGTCCCCACAACCAATAAAGAGCGCAAAATAAACCTAGCAAAAATAGAATCGGACCCAATTCAAGTCCAAAAATCGTTTTTACTAGTAAAACAGTTGCAGCAGCAACCACGGAAATTAACAGTCGTTGCAAAAAATCAGAAAATTTCCCCCAATAATATTTGTACTGTGGGCCAGTTGCAATTCGGGGGATGAGTTGTTCAAATTTCTCGCGAGTTAGAGGGACTAGCATAGTGGATTTTGGATGTGTAGATTTGGAATTAAAAATTTACAATATTTTTTCTAATCCATATACTAACGACTTTAGCTGGAGAACCTTACGAATTGCCAGTAAGACTCCTGGCATATAACAAGCGCGATCGCTCGTATCATGTCGAAGGGTGTAGATCTGACCAGGTGCTCCGAAAATCACTTCCTGATGAGCAATCAATCCTGGTAATCGAACGCTGTGGATCCTAATACCTTCTCCTGCTACACTACCTCGTGCGCCTGGTAATTTTTCTGTTTCCTCCACAATAGCACAGTTAAAAACTTTACCCATCTCTGCTAGCATTTGCGCAGTTTGAATTGCTGTACCACTGGGAGCATCTGCTTTTTGGTTATGATGCAGTTCAATAATTTCAACGTGGTCAAAGTATTGAGATGCAACGACTGCAGCTTGTTGCAATAGCACCATACCAATGGAGAAGTTAGGAATAATTAAGCATCCTGTGCTAGCTTTATCAGCAAACTCTGCTAGATCTTGAATTTGTTCTGGACTTAAGCCTGTGGTACCAACAACAGGACGAATCCCATAGGCGATCGCACTACGAATATTGTCATACACTGAGTCAGGATGGGTAAAATCAACCATCACTCCTGGTTGTTTTTCTTGAGATGCAAACGCTAGCATTGGTTCCAATTGATTCGTGATGGGAATTTCCAATGGTTCACTTAAACCAGCAAGTTCCCCAGCATCTTTACCTTGGTGTTCAGGAGTGGTGTCAATTGCACCTACTAAGTTCATGTCTGGTGCTTGCGCGATCGCTTTGATCACCTCACGGCCCATTTTACCAGCAGCACCATTGACAACAACCGGGATAGGAGTTTGATTTGTCATAATTCGAGAAATGTTTTTGATCGCATCAAACGAATTGTAAAGCCAGTCACACTTCCTAAAATCAAAAATTCAAAAATCCCCGCATCCCATATACAAATTAAATACCAACAACTTATGGAACCACCAGTTGATCGGATTCGCTTATCCCAAACAGCCAAAGACCAACTTCTCAAACTCAGACGCAATACTAAAATTGATCAATGGAATATATTATGCCGTTGGGCGTTTTGTCGTTCCCTAGCCGAATCCGCACCTCCGTCACCAGTACCAATACCCACTGATAGCAATGTAGAAATGACTTGGCGGGTATTTGGCGGTGAAATGTCTGATATTCTGCTACTTGCTCTTAAGCAACGCTGCCACAATGATGGCTTGAGTACAGATAGAGAAACTCTCGCAATGCAGTTTCGCCTTCACCTACATCGTGGAATTGGTTACTTAGCAGGAGATCCAAATATTAAGAAGATCGAAGATTTAATTGAAGTAGCAACTAAAAGTGCTATAGGGTAAATTCTGCTGCATCATCCTCTTCTTCAGGATCTTTACCGTATGCTGTAGGCTTAAAATCACTACCGTGAATGAGTTCACTAAAAGAAATTTTTGGATTTTGGTAAAGGATATTTAGCACGCTGATAAAATCTCGGACAATCTCTCCTGGTGTGAGCAATGCTTCTGCGCCTAAACGCTCGACGATTTCCGTGATAAATTCTTTGAGATTAGAAGTTGTCAAAGTCTGCTCATAACCAAAGTTAAGAGCATGTATCTGAGCTAAAGAGAGCAACAACGTGAGGATTTCTTCTTGAGTGAGTGGGTTAAGCCGAATAACTGGTCCCATATTTTCTTGAATACCAGCCTGGGTAGCAAAACGGCTTTCTTTGGTGCGTCTACGCCAAGCCTGATCTGCAAAAAGTCCTCGGTTTGGATCTTCTAAAAATTTTGTGGTTCCACCGATAAGAACCCCAAGATGCTCTGCTTTGCACTGCATGATATCATTAAAAACACCCAAGAGCCTGTTATAATTTTTCTCACGAGTGACTGTGGTAGATATTTGGTACAGATTCACAGCCTCATCAAGCATGACGATAAACCCTTTATAGCCAATTTCAGCAACAAACTTGGCTAAGAGCTTAATGTAGTCATACCAACTATCATCATCTATAATTACACGTACTCCTAAAGCCGCTTTTGCCTCAATTTTTGTGGAAAATTCTCCTCGTAACCAGCGCAAAGCCGAGCCCTTTAATGTATCGTCGTCTGAACGGTATCCACGCCAATAGGCAATCACGACGCTACCAAAATCAAATCCGTGCACTAAGTCTTGAATATACTCAACGACTTCCCTAATTTTCTCTTCAACTTTGTCATCAAAACCCTCGTCGTTAGGGCGCATTCCGGTTTCTTTGGCAACTTCTTGTTGGATTTTGTTAATCCATCCTTCTAAGATTGAAACTAAAGCGCCACCATCAGGACGAGTTTTTGTAGCGAGGCGGCTCATTAACTCTCGATATGTTGCTAAACCTTCATTGTTCGTTCCAGCTAACCGGCGCTCCGAGGATAAATCAGCATCAGCAACGACAAAACCTTGCTCTATAGCATGACTGCGAATGAGTTGCAGCAAGAAGCTTTTACCTGAGCCATAATTACCTATTATGAAGCGAAATGCTGCTACTCCCTCTGCTATATCATTAAGATTCTGTAATAGGCTGCCAAGTTCTTGCTGACGTCCTACTGCTATATGTTCTAGTCCTACTCTTGGTACTACCCCTGCTCCAAGAGAGTTTATCAAACCAGTAGATATTTTTTTCGAGATTTTGAGCTTTGCCATGCAGATCACCTCACATCACCTTATTTTAGCTTAAGGGTGGATTTTATCCTAAAGGTGGGCATCGCTTGCAATACTCAATTCATTTTGCTGAAGTTTTGTTAGTGATCAACGCTTCATATGCTGATATCATTTCTTTGACATTTATCATATGTTCTTGATAAATTTCAACAGGTTCAGCATATGGGTTAATTATCAATTCCCCAATGGTATTGTTAGCTCGCTCGTTTATCGAATCAATTAATAAATGCGGCATTGTAATATTTTGTTCGGCAATTTTTTTTAAATGAGAATTAGGATTTTCTTCTTTGAGCATAGCTTTCAAGACTTCAATTTCATGTTGTGGTAGCTGAGCCAAAAATTCAATCCACTCTTCTGGCAAATTTTCCGAAATACTGGCTATATTCTCTTTTCTTTCTAAAGATTCAAGTAAATTAGTCAGAGGAAGCAGCCCAATATTACTCTCTGGGATGAGTTCTTGTTCAAGGGTTTCTGTTTGTTGCAGCAGTTCCCAAACTTGGTTTTGTAATTGGTCACGTTCCTCTTGCAGTAATGCAACCTGTCCTTCTAACTGTTTAAGTTCTGTTTTTTGCTCGTTTAGTTTAGCTTGCAAAGAATTTAAACTAGCCTCAACATTCTTTTTCTCAATTTTTTTGTCTAAAATCAATTGGTTGTGCTTTTTGCCTTGGCTTTCTAATTCTTGAATTTCAACTCTTAGCGCATGTAATTTTTCCTCTAGTTGAGGTTTGAGTCGATTAAGTAAGATTAAATTACTTTCTATTTCTTCTTTTTGGTGTGTGAATTCTCCGATTTGGTTTTGTAGTTGAGTTATCTCTGAGCGCGTTATACTGCAATTCAACTCTAATCGACGTTTTTCGGCTGCTAGGGCAGAAAATGAAGTATTTAATTCTGCTTTCGTAGTTTCTAATTGTTGAATTTCATTTTTAAGATAGACGATTTCTGCGGATAACTGATTTCTCTCGCCTACAAAACTGTTTAATTCTCGATTTAGTAAGTCTCTTTGACTAAGGCGTTCTGCTACTTGAGTTTGCAGCTTATTTGACTCTGTATATAATAATGTACTGTGAGCTTCAAGCTGATTAACTTCTGTAAATATACGGGACTTCACAACCTCAAGTTCTTTAATTCTCTTTTGAAGAGAATCTAAAATTATCATCTCATTAGCTCTTCTCCGTTTATCTACAAATAAAACTGATAAATAGGTTGCTGGTACAGTAATTAACCCTGAGAGAAAGGCTTTACTAAAATTCCAACTAAGAACCAAACTAAGACCAAAACTGACACCAAAGGCAACTGTACCTATAATCAACCGATTGCCACTTGTTGCTGATTGCATATTGCTGGTTTTTAGCATAATCAAGTTATCAGAATAAGTATTTTTCGTAGTCATTACAACTCAAATTATTGCTTAACGTTCTTGTAGAGAGTTTTGCGAACCAAACACGGCTACGTCAGCTTTCAAGAAATCAACAAATTGCCTTGCTGTTCTTCCAGAACGACCATTGTGACGAGTAGCCCATTGCAAGGCTTGATATTCTAAGTCTTCCTGCCTTATATTAATTCCAGCTTGCGACGCTAAATGCCGGACAATTTCTAAATAAGTTTTTTGATCAGCAGGTTCAAAAGTCAATGTTAAACCAAAGCGATCGCTAAACGATAGCTTTTCTTGCATTGTATCCCATGCGTGAACTTCCTCTTTTTCTTTAGGTGTTGGTCTGTCTGCAAAAAACTCCCGAATTAAGTGACGTCGGTTAGAAGTTGCGTAGACTACAACATTCTGCGATCGCGCTGTTAAATTACCTTCTAAAACAACTTTGAGCGCTTTAAAAGCGTCGTCATCTTCTTCAAAGGAAAGATCATCGACAAAGATGATAAATTTTTGTTGCTTTCTCCGTAACTGTTCTAAAATTACAGGCAAATCTTGCAATTCAGATTTTCCCACTTCCAGTAAGCGTAAGCCTTGACTTCCATACTCATTTAACAAAGCTTTCACTAAGGAAGATTTTCCCGATCCACGACTACCATAAAGCAATACGTGTAGTGCTACTTGCCCTGATAATAAAAATTCTGTATTTTTCCGCAAAGTGTCTTTTTGAGATTCATAACCCACAAGTTCACTCAACTTTACCGGATCAGGATATCGAATGCCAACAAATTTTCCAGAGTGCCAACGTAAAGCCTTATACTCTGCAAATAATCCTGTGCCAAATTGCTTATAATAAGTTGCCAAATCTTCTACAGCTTCAGCCCAATGTTCTGACTTCAATAGAGATGAAATGTGCTGCGTTGCCACATCTTGTGTTACCTGCTCGTTATACCATACTACTGGTGAAATAGGTAGACGCGCTACATCTTGTACCCATTCACTTAATGATGCGCTGCTGCATTCATAGAGATCCTGCAGGGCTTGTAGATCGTGTTGAACTGCTGCAATCAACGATGCAGGCAATTGGTCAAAATCTATCTGTTGAGCCTGCATACTAAAAGGATTCTCAGATCTCTCTATTTGAGTGATTAAATACTCCTCCCAGTTTTGATTTCTTGTGGCTAAAGAATTGAAGTATCTACCGTAAGCTTCAAGGCAACCTAGTGCATCGGCATCAGTGTAACGTATGGCTTTTAACAGGTCAAGAAATGCATTGCCTACTTCACCTTCCAGAACAGATTGGTAAAGTAAGAGGGAGGCTGCTTGACGCTGAAGGAATTGGATCTTTGCGATCGCTTGATTATCCATCAATCAACTCGTTTATCTAGCTAAACAGCTATGTTAAATTGTCTGCTGACGCTTCTTGCAGCAAAATCAAAATCTACATAGGTTTTAACAATGACTTTAGGTATTGTTGCCGCTCTTGCCTACGGCATTTTAGCCATTGTTGGTGGTGTTATTGGTTACAAACAAGCTAGTAGCCTAGTTTCCCTGATCAGTGGTAGCATTACCGGCTTATTACTCCTGGTTGCTGCTATTATCCAAATCCAAGGTCAATCTTGGGGTTTAAGCTTAGCGGTGATTATCACCTCTGTTCTCGTGGTTTTCTTTGCTTTTAGACTTGCTAAGACACGTAAGTTTATGCCTGCGGGATTAATGACTATTTTGGGCGTGGTGGCGCTAACCATGATGCTGAGTCAGCTATTGGGAAGGTAGCATAAATCTCCATGACACGATCATTGTCAGTTTTCTCTGACATTGCTCCACTCTCCCTACCAAAAATAGATTAGTACATTTATATTACCCTAAAGTGGACCTTGCAGCAAGAAAAATCGTCGCTTCGCTCCTGGGTGTAGGAGGTAGGGTGTGGGGTGTAGGGTGTAGGGTGTAGTGGAAGAGATCTGCCAATGTACATCCCACCCCAAGAGCAATGGGGTTTGAATCCACATATTCTTCATACCCTACCCCCTACACCCTATCTCCTACACCCAGTCAGCAGGCGAGGTAAGCGGCTAAACACATACCGCTAGTCTCTATCTATTTCGATTTCAGCGCATTTCAAGATACTACTTAAAATTGATTTCTGAGTACATAAATAAGATAGAATCAACGCTTTAACTATGAGGGGTTAAACCCTGCACTAATTAATGTTGGCAATGAACTTAAAATTGATTTCCGAGTACATAAACAAGGTAGAATCAACGATTTAACTATGAGGGGTTAAACCCTTCACTAATGAACATAGAAAATGCTTTGTTGAAGATATTTGTTGCTGTACATGTTAGAGCCTTAACTAAAGGATGAAATCTATTAAGATTTGCACAGCAGTTAGAAAAAATCAGGATAAAAACCCTAAAGAATTATTTATAATTTTCTAGTAATATTTGGATCATTTCTGAGTGTATTGTTGCCATTTTGGCAAGCGTTAATCCAAAAAATCGGATATTAATAGATTATTAATACTCAACGATTGCTGCTGTAGAAAGCCTAACAATCGATGATTGTGTAGATCTATCTATGGTGTCGAAGTTGAACGAAAGTCAGCTATACAGGCACTCATAAAAATTATCAAACCTAGACAGTATTGCTATAGATAGGCAATAAAAATATTGTGGTTTCTAAAAATTTTAGATTTTAGGAAAGAATATATGGTATTTTCAATATCTTCTGATAACGTTACAAAATACTTGCAAGAAAATGGTCTTATTAGCTCAAACAAGAGCTTATTAGGGAACGCTGAATTACCTTCAAATAGCAAGAAAAATTTCAACTTAGTAGTTAGTGTATCCGAAAATCAAAAGCTACTGGTTAAACAAGAACGCTGCATTGAAAATGAAGTAAATCCGCAAGAGTTTTTCAACGAGTGGCTGTTTGAGCAATTACTTCAGCGCTTTCCTGTTTTAGGAAATATCTCGGAGCTTATACCATTAGTAGCACATTTCGATGAAGAAAATTCCATCATCGTCCGTAACTACCTGACGGAGTATGTCGATCTGGCAGATTTTTATCAAAATACCTTGTACTTCCCAAAAGCAATTGCCATTGCAATTGGTACCACTTTGGGAATGCTGCATCGCACTACATTCAATCACCAAGAGTATCGTAAATTTATGGCAACTCCTCCGCAAGGACAGTTTCGCTATCAAGTTTACAATCCAGCACAAGGAATAGGCTCAATAGGACCAGAGACTTTTGGCTTGATTCCCACGGATGCACTGAAATTCTACACTCTCTATCAGTGTTACGCAAGTTTAGAAGCAGCAATTGCAGAGTTGTCAAATGAATGGAAACCTTGTTGCCTAACTCATAACGACCTAAAATTCCACAATATTCTAGTGCATTCAAAATGGGATCAACTAGATAATTGCCTTGTGCGATTTATCGACTGGGAAGCTTGTGCTTGGGGAGATCCAGCATTTGATCTAGGAACTCTAATAGCCAATTATTTAGAAATTTGGCTAGATAGCTTGGTTATAGATCCAATCATTGAGTTAGAAGAATCTCTACATTTAGCAGCTACGCCTTTGGAAGTTCTTCAACCTTCAATACTGGCTTTAATCCAAGCATATCTCAATGCTTTCTCAAGCATACTGGAGTACCGCCCAGATTTCTGCTTACAAGCTATTCAATTTGCAGGTTTAGTGTTAATTCATCAAACTCAGGAAATGATTGAGCACCGTAGATACTTTAATAATGCTGCTATTTGCAAACTGCAACTTGCAAAAAAACTACTCACGAAACCTGAAGACTCTGTATTAACAGTTTTTGGTGTTTCAGAATCGGAAATCATTAAGCCTTTCGCAAAAGTTACACATCGCCAGCACCAAGAGAAAAAGCAAAATTTACTTCGCCTTTATTACGACAACACACGTCTACGTGGATGTTAATAAAAAAGAATTCAGGAGACAGGAGTCGGAATTCAGCTTGGGAATTCTATCTCATCGCTTCTGCTTCTGGTGAAATCCCTATCTCATCGCTTCTGACTCGTGACTCCTTCTTTAAGTATTTATTCTCACTCATATCCTAAATTATGCGTAATTCTACTACCAATCAACTGCTCAATTCCTTGTTTGATATTGCTAATAATATACAGATTGAGCCAAACTTTTGTATTCGTCATCCTGAATATCAACCCTTTGCACTGCCTACTAAAGTAGCAGATCGATTTCAGCAAAATTCACCAGCTTTGCAGCAGAAGTATCTTACCTTGCTACTGCGGAACTTCCTTCATGGGATATATTACAATGGCTCTCTGCAAACAACTTTAGCAATGAGTGCTGATCCTGCTCATGATGTGCCATGCCAAAATTTAGAAAATAATTCTTTGCTGGAGATTGACTGGGAATTTTACGAGCAACTGCATAATAACAATCATGGTAAAGGTTACTTTGACCCTGGTTGGCAAGTATTACGGCGGGAACCTGACGGAAGTATAGCGGTGACTAAAGGCGGGTTGACATTGTACGTTGAACGTGATTGTCATTTAGAACCGGCGATAAAATCTGTTAAGGTTGGTGGGTTGGTTGCTATTTGGATGCCGAAAAACAGATTACAAAATAGCTTCTATATTGCAGTCAGTAATGTTGGTCAAGAACAACTTGGCTATCGAGATACTGATTTGGGTGTAGGCAGAATTTATTTTAACTTAACTCCGTCGGGTGCGATCGCCCTCATGGATAGGGTAACACGGGAACTCAATGATGCAGCTATTCCCTTTAGCTTTCAGGTTCCATACAATCGATCTGCGTATCGACGCTATGATTCAGGAAAACTTTACTTTGAGCGCCATAACTATACCCTAATACGAGAAATTCTTCAGGATATTTATAGAGAGCATCAATCAGATTTTCACAAAGAAGTTCCCTTATTCACCAAGTTTTTAGCACCAGGGCTGAGTGTCGCAGAACAACCAAGCCAAAAATTTGCTCGTACAGAAAGTTTCGGCATGAACCGTTGTCAAATTGTTGCTAACGCTTTGCTAGAAGCTTGGCAAAACGACAAGCACTCTCCAGAAGAGCGTATTAGCACAATCCATGAACATTTTGCTCAACTAGGTATTGATTTACACCGCCCATATCTTAATCCTAGTTCTGAAGATATTTATCAACCGTTAAGTTAATGCATTAGGAGCAAACTCTACGCTCAATGGTTAACTTACCTTTGAGAGAGCGATCGCATGAAGCTAGGGGGTAATTGGAAGAGATGTTCACCTTGCAGGACAACTCGTTTGAGTACCACTAGAGGTAGTGTTGAGTACAGAAGAGATGAGGGTGACTTCACCCTTTCCGTTGAACACCCAGCCAGTAGCAGGAACAATTTCTATGGGTTTAGGTTTAATTTGAGCAGCGTGTCTGTTGGGTTGATTTTTGTGTGCTGTAGTCTGTGGGAGGCGAGTGTCTGACCATATCGCGTCGCTGGTAAGGGGTTCGTAAGGGCTGGGGGGTAAGCCACCGCGTCCGGTGATGGTGAAGTTACTACCACCTGCTATTTCATTAAAGGCACGACAATTAGAGTCAACTAGCTTTGGGGGTTTTTCGGAGACTGTGGGTAAAGTCACTAAACCATGACTGGGGTCAACTTCGGGAGTATTAATTTGTACCGTGCCATTTAATTGAAAATTTGCCCCTGTAGCTGTGATGGTGCTATCAGGGGAGCGAAAAAGCCCTTGAGTATTAATAACTACCCGACCTCCTCTAGCATCAGTAGAATTGGCGCTGATATTGCTCTTTTTTACAACGGCTAAAACGTCAGTATCAATGTTGATGTTGCCACCAATAACGCCTGTACCTGTGGCATTGGTGGTGATGTTGCTGCCTCGACTGAGGATTAAAAGTGGGGAGTTTACGTTTATTGTCGCTTGTTCCCGGTTGGGGTCTTTGTTGGGGCTACGAGTGTTAGCATTGAGAGAGGCTTCATTATCAAGACGGATGCGATTGGCGTTGATCGTCATAATACCCGCGTTACTCATGCCACGACTATCAACAAGTACACTGGCACCGTCACTCACCGTTAAATCTTGAGTGGTTATTGTCAAATTTCCTGCATTACCAGTTGAACCAGGTTCAGCGGAAGCAAGTAAACCACCGGCAGCGGTATTAACATTGACAATCCTACCAATCAGTTGAATGTGATCAGCATTAACAATCAAGTTGCCTCCTTTGCCCTTACCAAAGGTACCAGTACTAATCTGTCCCCTCTCTACGAGTACATCTCTAGCGGTAATCGTCAAGTCTCCAGCATCCCCAGTTGAACCTTGACTAGCAGCACCAAACGTACTAGCAGAAACCCTTGCTCCATTTTGGACAAGCAAATTCTGAACTTTAATAGTCAAATCACCTCCTTTACCTACACCGAAAGTGCTAGCGCTAACCTCTGCTCCGTCGTCTACGAGTAAATCTTTTGTAGTAATTGTTAAACTTCCAGCCTTCCCGACTGCTGCATCTCCAGTTGAGTTTAGGGTAGCCTCAGCAAATAAACCACTGGTAAAACTTCCATCAGCAGATGTACCAATCAGTTTTACGCTATTGGAGGCATTAACTGTTAAATTGCCTCCTTTACCAGCACTAAAAGTGCTGACAATAACTTCTGCCCCATCACGCACAAGTAAATCTTTAGCGGTAATTGTCAGATTTCCTGCATCCCCCGTCGAACCTTGGTTAGCAGAAGCAAACAAACCACTGGCAAGCTGACGACCATCAGCAGACCTACCAATTACTTGCACGCTACCCGTTGCATTGACAGTCAAATCACCTGCTTTACCTGCACCCAACGTACTAGTACTAACCTCTGCCCCATCGCGCACAAGTAAATCTTGAGTATTAATTGTTAAATTTCCTACATCTCCAGTTGAGCCTCTGCCAGCAAAAGTATACAAACCACTCCGGGTACTACCATCAGTAGATGTACCAATTAGTTGAGTATTCAAGGCATTAACTGTTAAATTGCCTCCCTTACCTACAGCAAATGTGTTCGCACCCACCTTTGCCCCATCGCTCACTAATAAATCTTTGGTAGTAATTGTCAAATCTCCACCTGTGCCAGTAGCGTTGAGATACACGTCATTTCTTATTTGACTTCCCTGCTGTACTTTTACTTGTTCTGTAGCGTTAAGCGTAATATCTCCAGCTTTTGTTTCAGGTGTTCCCAAACCTTGTCCAATACCAGCATAGAGTAAACTTCCTCCCAAAATTTCTATATTTTGGGCATTAACCGCAATATCTCCTCTACCTGCGCCAGATACATCCACAAACGCTTGATTCGTAAGCGATACCGAAGCACGAGTAACATTCTCAGGAAATCCCAACCTCAAATTATTCCCATCTAAGATTAAATTAATATTTCCAGATGCGGCCAATCCCCCTAACTCAACTCTTCCACCATAAGCATTTAATTGACCGCCATCCATGCTGACATTACCACCCACCAGCAGCAAGCTCTTGCCATCTCGAACACGTAACCCAGACGAATCTTCTCCTGTTGGTGCAATACCAGCAGGAGCGGTTGAACTGTTTTGAATGGATGCATTTTTGACAATCTGGTTGTAAAACAATGCTGTTGGATTAACTGTCAACAACTCTGGATTATTAGGGACATTTGCACTGAAAGAGCCAAGGTTACCAAATTGAATGGCATTAGCAGTAGTAGCAACAAATGAGCCACCAACATTGAGTGAAGCATTTTTCCCAAAAATAATTCCACTTGGATTGAGGAAAAAGAGATTTGCTGTGCCATTGGCTTTAATTATTCCATCAATACTAGAAACTGACCCACCCGTTACCCGACTAAAAATATTTTGAACATCGAGTCGGTTGTTGAAAGAAGCCGTACCCCCGGTGGGAATAGAAAACTGCTGAAAGCTGTGGAATAAATTACGCCCTGCTTGCGTTCCCCCAGTGATATTAAAGACTCTGCCATTTAATGTAACGTTGGAATTATTTGGTAGAGTCCCATCCGGCGTAATTTGGGCAGTTGTACAATTGGTAGAGAATATACAAACGTTACTAACAGCAAGCCCTAATAACTGTTTCCACACAGCACTCTTCACTGACATTGCAGTCTCCTTTGAAACCCCAGTAACCGAGAATTACTCACTATCATGAATAAACCATAATTCGGGTACCAGTAGTGTCACTGCTTTGTAACAACAACATATTCTATACAAAACTTTACAAAATAGAATTCAGGGGTTAGGAATCCTTGTAAAGCATAGGGTATGGGGAGTCTCATAACCAAACCTGTGTTTATTCAATGCGCAAAAACCGCTCGATGCAATATTCGGAGATACTAACAAAGCTTGGTGTAACAGATGAGCTATCACTACACCCTATACCCCACACCCTGCATTTCTGAGAAGATGAGATTTTACAACCAGCAGTCAATTTAACCCGTGATAAATAAGAAATTATGTTTATGTATTTTCACAGCTTTGGTATTTTTTCACTTTGAAGTCTATATAATTTTTATAGTTAAGAGAACCTCTAACCTAATCACTCATATCATACAAACTTTCTAATATGTCTTTCACTTATAACCGTACCGTTCGATTTCAAGATACAGATGCTGCCGGAGTTGTTTATTTTGCCAACGTCTTGGCTATTTGCCACGAAGCTTATGAAGAGTCTTTATCAAAGATAGGGATTAATGTCAAAGATTTTTTTACTAATCCATCTGTGGCTTTTCCAATTGTTCATGCTAGTGTAGATTTTTTACGACCAATATTTTGTGGAGATAATTTACTTATTAGGTTAGTGCCTCAACAGCTAGGTAATGATAAATTCGAAATTACTTATGAGCTTATGGTTGCTGACGTAATGGTCTCAAAAAGCTTGACTAGACACGTTTGTATTGAAACAGATACTAGAAGTAAAACAGAATTGCCTGAACATATCAAAGAATGGTTAGAGACAAATCGCAGAGAATCAGAAAGTGCAGAGCGAAGAAAATCAAGAGAGGCTATTTAAACAAGGTGTCAGTAGCCAGAATTCAGGAGTCGGAATTAATGAGATTGGTATTTTACTACAATAAGAGTCAGTCTCATAGAATTGCCAAGCTGAATTGTTTTTGTTAAAAATTCACATGTGATTGTTTAGTAATTTCAACGCTAACTGCTGTAGGTTTTGCCGATTAATTTTGCCTTGAGCATTGCGGGGCAAAGTTGATACTGAAACCCAATTTTTAGGAATTTTAAATTTACTGAGTTTATCTTTTATAAGGCTTTGTATATCTACTGTAGAGGTATGCGAGCTTTTAGAAATATAAATAGCTGTTACGGCTTGTCCCCAATACTCATCTGGAATACCAATTACACAAACGTCTTCTACCATTTCAGTTGCTCTAATCGCTGATTCGACTTCTATTGGGTATACGTTTTCCCCACCTGTAATGATTTTATCATTACTACGCCCGATGATATTTAAATAACCTTCTTCATCTAAAAAACCTAAGTCATCTACCTGTAAATAATTTAGATTATTATTGTTATCCAAATCTTTAAACGTAACTTGGGAGTCGTAGTAACCCAAGAATAACGATTGACTTTGAATTTTGATATTTCCTATTTGATTGCTATTTAAACCCTCACCTCGGTCATTACAAATATTTACCTTTGCATGGGGAAGAATTTTTCCTGAGCTAACTTTACCATTAAGAAAATCATCTGGTTTAAGAGTGGCAATTTGAGAAGCTGTTTCTGTCATGCCATAGGTAGGAGCTAAGCGTATTTTATAATATCTGGCTTTCTCTAAAAGTTCATTCCAAGCTGGCGCACCTCCCAAAAGTACAGTTTCAAATTTTGCTAACCACTCTGTCAGTTGCGGATTTTGTAGAAACCATTGTAACTGGGTTGGTACTAAAGATATAAAAAACTTTGATGATTCAATATCGTATATTTTGCCAGATGTAACTTCTTTAAATGGTGCTATGCTCAGTTTGCCTTTGGTAATAAAGGAACGCATAAACTGCATTAAGCCACTGACATGATATAGTGGCAACACACAAAAGGAATTAACTTGATTTAGTCCGAAATATTTTGTGAAACCTTCCACAGAAGCTACTAAAGTTTGCCAGGTGTGAATCGCAAACTTTATTTTTCCTGATGATCCACCAGTAGGAATCATGATCAGTGGAGTCTGAGAGGAAGCAATTTCTTTTACTTGTATTTTCCTCTTCCCTGTACCCACTACCTTTCTCAAACCGCCTGCACCTTCTGCTTCCCAAATCACATCTGGCTCGACTAAATCAAGGACTTGTTTCCATTCTTGTTTTACCCAGTCGTGGTTACAAAGAAAAATTTGGCAATTAGCTGCACAAGCAGCTATAAAAACTGCTAGAAACCTAACTGGATGAGGTTCGGCTAAGACAATTTTTGGAGGATTTTGACCTTTTGATAGCTGAGTTAGTTCTAAATACAATTCTTCAGCAATTCGCTGGAACTCACGGCTGTTGTAATTGAACAACCAGTCATCAGAAAGGTTTTTAAGATAGGCTAAAGGACTATTCATCAAGGTTTCACATGCTTGGTATCGATTAGAACAATATTTGACCGGAGCATTGATAGCCCTCATCCCCTAACCCCTTCTCCCAAATATTGGGAGAAGGGGAACTGGAACGCTCTCTCCCCTCGCCCATATTTGAGAGAAGGGGAACTGGAAAAATTTCTCCCCTCGCCCATATTTGGGAGAGGGGCTGGGGGTGAGGGGTAATTGGTTCTTTAACTGAGTTGAAAACCGCTATAGAGGAAGAATCCTAAACCAAACAGTAAGCAAGCCCAAAAATGAACTGCGACAGCAATGAATTTACAATTACTGACTTTTTCGGGTTGGTCATGATATTCCTGGACGTGAGAGCATAACTTTATGGCAGATGGTAAACTGAGCCAACTCAGTAGCGTCCAAACTGGGAAAATTCCCAAAAGCACAAATATAAAACTTAGTGCGTAAATGCTGCCTGTAGACCAATGTAGAAGATAGGCGGCTTTTTTTGTACCTAGACGAACGATAGGCGATCGCTTTCCTGCCGCGATGTCATCCTTTTCCTGGTGAAAATGTGAGCAAAACAAAATTAAGCTTGTGGCAATTCCCACAATCAGTGAGGCTGCTATACTGGTGAGCGACCAAGTTTGGGTTTGGCTGTAGTATGCTGCTGCAACTCCTAATGGTCCAAAAGCAAAAAAGCAAAGAATTTCACCTAAACCATGGTATCCTAAACGAAAGGGAGGGCCTTGGTAAAGGTAGCCTAAACCACAGCACAACAGGATTATCCCAATTACAGTTAGGTCTTGTTGCCACCAAGCAATCATTAGTATTCCCAATAAACCAAGACCCAAAAATAAATTTCCTAGCCAGAATATTAATAATTTATTGCCTGTCAAATTTACCAAAGAATGGTGTTTATTTATATCAATTCCTGTTTCTGAATCAAAAACATCATTACTGAGGTTTTCCCAGGCCAAAATTAAAATTGCAGCGATTAAAAAAGTGAAAAAAACTGTTGAGTTCAATATCTTAGTTTCTGCATAAGCTACAGCCGTTCCAACCCAGATGGGCATAATGGCAACACTGTACATTGGCGGTTTAATTGCCGCCATCCATAATTTATTGTTGGAATATGGGATCAGCTTTGTGGTCATTAGTCAAGATTAATTAAATTGTTTTGTGTTTCCTGTAGAAATACGACCACGATTTAACGCTCTTTAGGAAGTTAACTTCAAAAAAATTTACTTAAAGAGTGCTGATTTACCCAATGCCAAACAAACCGCATCGTCTTGAGGTGTGTGGATGCGACTACAAAGAACATCACGATAATGTCTTTCAAGAGGATTTGTTTTAAATAACCCTGGGTTTCCTATTAATTTTACTGCAATTTCTACAGATCGAATAGCGTTATTTGTCGCTAAATATTTCACTGTTTGCGCTTGTAAATTTACACTAGTATCGTGTTGACCTTTGTCAATATCAGATGCAAGAGTATAGATCAGTCGATTGTTAGCATAAAGTAGTGCTTCAATTTCACCAACACATGTTTGGAAGCGCGGCAAATTTGCTAAACTTGAGCCTAAATTAGAAGGCGATCGCTGATGCAAATAGCTGACTAACCAATCTCGTGCTGCTGTTGCTACCCCCTGATACAAGGCACTCAGCAGCAAACTGTTACCCGCCATCGTTAATGGATCAGGTGGTGCCCAAGCTTTTGGAGGACGGACATCTAAAAGGTACTCTGGCGGAATCAACACGTTATCTAAAATTAGATCGTGGCTTCCTGTTGCACGCATTCCTAGGTGATCCCAAGTTTCCACAATTTTTACACCAGGGCGATCGCGTGGTACCAAAAAATTCCCTACCTGTGGCTCTGAGTCATCTGTACGTGCCCATACCACGAAATAGCGCAAAATTGGACTACCAGTTGTGTATTGTTTGTGACCAGTTAGTTGCCAACCATCAGATGTTCGTTTGGCAAGAGTTGCAGGTAATCCGCCTCTAGCAGGAGTCCCTAATTCTGGTTCCACACGCGCAGCATTTATTAGAGCAATGCCTTCCACAGATTCCCGACACAGGCGTTCATACACGGAAGGATTCCAACGACGAGTGCGAGCAGCATTAGCATGTTGTAAATAGTGCATTGTCAACACTAAGGCAGTAGAAGCATCACCACTCGCTATCCTTTCAATCACATGCGCAGCGGTAGTATATCCTACACCTTGACCACCAAATTCTACTGGCACAGTTAAACTTAATAATTGTGCTTTGTGGAGAGCTTCAAAGTTCTCAAATGGAAAGGAATTATCTCTGTCGTGAGTAGCAGCACGGGTTGCAAAATCCCTAGCTAGGGACTCGGCAACCTCAAACAGATCAGGAAACGATTTTGTTGCTGATGTTTCTACGATAGATAGTTTTGACATTGGTGCTACAACCGCTGATAAACATGTTGGTTATTTTTCAGGCTGCAAACGTGTGACTTTTAGGCTAAATGGACCGGTTTCTTTCTTATCCCCAAAAGCATGTACCCTAATAATATATTTACCAGATTTTACAATTCGAGCAAATAACAAGGAGTTGGTAGTTCCATCGGGACCATCATCATTTTCTCCTGCTGTGGAACCATTAGCAGATAGTAGGGTAACAATTGTGTCAAAACTATCAGATTTTACTTCTATAATGACTTGATCACCAGATGCCAAGTTGACAAAGTAATCTCGTGCAAATCCAGAGTCTCCAAAAGGAATATCCTTAGTTGAAAGTGTATCTTTGAGTTCTTTTCCAAATTCCAATACAGGAATCGGTTTGTACTCCTGTGCTTGAGCAGTAGCTACCAAAGCACTCGAGCAAACTCCAAATAAGCTTATTGGAATTATTAAGTATTTGCACAAGATTAAATTCATTGCTGGAGAGAGGGAACAGGGAACTTAACAGTTATCAGTAAACAGTAAACAGTTATCAGTGATCAAGGTATATGCTGCAATGTTAATAGATTACTGCTGCTCTTCCTGATAAGTGATAACTGATCCGGTAAACAAGGTGTGTAGAACAACGAGTATTACTATACAACTTGAATGTCACTAAGTTGATTAATGACGACATCTGCACCTTGAACATTATCCAACTTATTTATCCAAGTTATACCAATACAACCTGCTGCTTTGGCGTTACGTGCCATTTGCATGTCACCAACAGAATCTCCAACCATGAGTGTAACACTTGGTTCTACTCCCAGGGCGTTACAAGCTTGTAAAAACAACGCTGGATCTGGTTTAGTTGGTCCTTCGTCAACTCCCATAGATAGTTGAATATAATCACTTAAGTCATGATGTTTGACGAAATCACGCACTTCTGGTGTTGTTGCGGCAGAAAGAATACCAATTTTCAACCCTGCTTGTGATAAGGATTTTAGAAGTTCCAAACTACCTACAAACAGTGGTGAAGGGGTTGTACCAAGATATTTCTCAGCTTCGTCTAAAGCTTGGGACGCGATCGCTAATGATTCAAACCATCCTCTTCCTGTTTCAGCAATATATGCTGCTGCGGCTATTTCTGTTTGGTGGCGACTTGCAACTGCAATTAAACCTGCTGGATCTAGGTTATCGCCATTAATACCAAATGCCATTAACAACGGTTCCCCAGTTCCCGGAATTTGAGCGTCTATCAGCCTTGCTCCTCTTTGTCCGAGCGATCGCAAATACGCTTCTGAATCTTCTAAGGTGCCGTTTTTATCAAACAAAATTGCTTGAATATTGGTAAACGTCACATCTTTGCACTTAATCGTTGCCAAAAGCTCTCTCCCAGCCACAACAAACAGTTATCAGTTATCAGTTATCAGTCAAGAATAATGTGTTTATCCTTGGCGACACACAATTTTAACAGTTATTCAGTTATCACTGCACCATACGCCTCGATTACTAATAACTGTTTACTGTTCACTGTTTTAAAACCAACCACAATTTGATGTAACATACGGTTGATATCTGTCAGCCACGATGACTCTTTGACCTGTGAATGATCTTCCATAATAGCCATCCCTAAACCCGCGAGCGAATTCACCACCAGCAGTACGAGGCTTATACTTCTCATTTTTTCGTGAACTTTCGCGTCCTTGACGGTAGCCATCTGAGTAAGCTTGAGGATGATCCGCTGGATCTTCCCTAACTAGCCATTGAGTATAAGGATAACAGTATGGTCCTGGATATATATGGTGGTAAGGATACCTATTGTAGTATGGGTAGTGAGCTTGAGCTGATTGATTGTTCAGTAGAAAACCAGTTGCAGCGGCTAAGGTTACTAAACTAGCAGAAATAATTTTTTTCATATATTTAGGCTCCAGAGTTCGTTAACGCTGGTATCTTTACCCTAGCGTTTAGAATTCCTCTGTGCCATCACCAGAAAGGATGAAGCATCTAGATTTGGTGAGATGTCACAAAAGCATCCGAATAGAAGGTTTTTTATGTATTAAAGTGTACACATTTGGTATCAGTTACTTACGATTTGTACACCTATTGAAAAAGAAGACATCCGCCAGCGCCACAAAATTTAATTCTGAACTCTTGCTCCTGACTCCTGACTCCTGACTCCTGAATTCTTTCTATTAAAACTCCCATAAAGACTTCATATCCTTCCTTTAACTTAGTACTGCTAAAGCTAAAGTTGGCAACTGTCTTATCTAAGTATAAACATGGAGGTAAGGAGAAAGTGGGAGGCAGATTCAATCTATATCTGGCTAGTATCGGTATCATACCTTATCGATTTGCGAGAGCGTTGTGGAGTGGGAATCGTTACTCGCGCAGGCGGTTTTTTTCTCTAACCGCAGCAGCATTTCTCGCCTTCATTTTGATTACAGTAATACCTTCTCAAATAGGTTTCCTAGGGAAAGCAATCGCAAAGTCACCACATCCAAAAGTGATTCTTATTTCACTTGATGGTGGAACACAATATTTAGCAAATCAATATCTTTCTAATAATGTACTTAGTGCAGATCGAGGCTTAGGACTGTTGAAGAGTAAAGGAATTGTCGCGCAACAGAATATAACTTGTACCCCTTCACTGACTGCTGCGTGTCACATTGCTATTGGTACTGGTTCGACCACAGCCCGCACGGATATTAACACTAATACTTTTAAGTTGGTTGCTAGCCCCTTTAACCAAACTATCAGTGGGTTTGCTGCACCAATTGGTGGTTACTCAGTTTCAGGACCATCTGAAAGTCCTGAACCAACAGCAGAACCGATTTGGTTATCCCTGCAAGCAAATGGGAAAAAAGTTGTTGCAGCTACTTTCCCCGGTGCAGATGGCGTAGATATCACAGTACCAGGTATAACAAATAGTCCCATTATTCAGTCTTCTAATAAGCGAACTGTAGACTATACAGTTCCCTTCGGAGCCTTTGCTGGAGTGTCCGCTCAAGGATTTAGCCTTACCAGAACAGATTTCACTGAAGCTCCTCAGACCACACAAGACCAACTTAAAGCTGCAGGTAAGAAATTTTACAGCACCATACTTCAGAAAAAAACCCCACTTGAGACTTTTACGGTTGGTGGTGTTAACTACACGATTCAAGTTGCTGCTCTAGATACTACTGATGACCCTGTAGTTAACTATGACACACTAGTATTTTTTGACGCTACTAACGGCATAAAATCAGGTCCTTTCCGCTTACCGTCAACGGGACCTGCTTACGTTCGAGCCAAGGATAAAACCTCTAGTCCCTTTTACCTGGAAGGTAGCTCTAATAAAGCTGGAACTGGCTTCTACGTTACCAATCTTGGTTCTGACCTCTCTACTGTTCGGATTATCCGCTACTCAGCCAATTCCATTCCACGTAACCAGGCTGTTATAGCTGATGTGGATGATATTAACAACAACGTAGGTTTCTGGTCTTATCAAGCAGATTTCCGCATTCCTGAACGTCTCACCCCAGGCTTAGATAGTTTTCCAGATATTGAACTGGAAGAAGCATACGAAGATCAAGTCCGCACGTTTGTTGACTACCAGACTCGTGTTGTACTACGAGCAATAAGGCAGAAACCAGATGCGGACTTAGTTCTAGCCTATATTGAACAACCTGACGGTTCCGAACACCAGTATTTGCTGACCGACTCTCGTCAAGCAACCAATCCTCGAGATCCTAATACAATCGGCGATCGCCAAGACCAAGCAAAAGTTGCTCGTTATCAGAAATATGTAGAGACGGCTTACAAAGTTGCTAATAGAGCTGTTGAGCGAATCATTAAGTTGGTAGGTACTGATCGGAAGGGAAGACCTAATAGCAACATCATAGTTGTTTCTGACCACGGTTTTGCTCCCTTCCACACAGCAGTAAATATAAATAGCCTGCTAATAAACAATGGCTTCGATACCACTAAAGTACGAGCAATTACCTCTGGTCCTGCGGTTAATGTCTACATCAATTTACAGGGACGAGAACCAAATGGTACGGTCACGCGTGAAGAATATATTACACTTCAGAAACGAGTTGTTGATACTCTCAAAGCTTTTGTAGACAATAACCCGAACTACACGCAAGAAAAAGAAAGCGTGCCAGTATTCGACAAAATTTATCCTAGACCCATACCAAATGATCTCAATGATCCTTCCTTTGGTATAGGTACTAATGAATCTATTGGTCAAGATTCAGGCGACGTTTTAGCCCTTTTGACTGAGGGTTATAACTTTGACGGTACACAAAGCCCTGTTGTTCAACGTTTAGGAGATCTTTCTTCGAGTACTCCAGTGCTTTCAGTTCCCAATTTCTATGGAGCCCACGGTTATGATGCTACCCTACCCAACATGAGCGCTATTTTCTTTGCTGCTGGACCAGATATTGAACCAGGGACTATAAAGCAAGTACGGAATATCGATATAGTTCCAACAATCAATCAAATCCTAGGCGTTAACTCAGCTCCAACTGTACAAGGTAGCCCTATTAACTTGAAAAGTTAATCAAGAGAATTCAGGAGTCAGTACTCAGGATTCAGAATGAAGGTTGAGTGTGACCAATTGATGAATAAAGGGGTTTAATCACCCGTATCGCAGAGTCTCTTCAATAGAGTTGGGTAAAACCCAATTCTATTCATTCTGACTCCTGACTCCTGAATTCTGACTCCTTCTATAACGCCTTAGACTCGTGTTACATCTTCTTGACCTAGCTGCTCCTCGACTTTATTAATAGCAGCATTTAGACCAGCAAGTTTACTATCTAAATCATCCCGTATAGTCTTAAGGAATCTGAGTTTACGCTCTAAACGGCTTTTACGAGAAAGTGGTTCTCCTCCATAGCAGGAGTTATGATGCCAAAAATCAAACGGGAACATACGTTTACCCTTCCTAATAACAACCCCTCTTAGATTTTGACTAAAATCTCAATGACTGAGGGGGTAGGAAAACCGACCCATCTAATTCGTAATTAGTCAATAGTACTATATGTAGTACATAAGCTCCATATTTCTTCGGACTGCTCGGCGCTCACAAAGATCTTGAAGCGTGTAGTTTTGCATAACACCATAAGCTGCTTGACGCGCCTCCTGCCAAACTTCATGTATTACATCACTTTCAACTGTTGTAGGAGAAGTATCATCTGGGGAGCTAACAACATCTGAGCCTTCAATACAGTTGAAAGCATCTAAAATTGTAATTTTCCGTGGATCTCGAGCGAGGACATAACCGCCTTTGGCTCCACGTATGCTCTTAATTAAACCTCCACGCCTCAAAGTAGCCAAGAGTTGCTCTAAGTAGCGATTTGGTATATCTTGTAGCGCTGCTATCTGTCGTATTTGCAAAGATTCACCGCTGTTGTAGCAACTTGCCAATTCTAAAAGGGCTAGAAGTGCGTATTCAGATTTATTAGAGAGTTCCACAAGCTTAATGTTTCAAATTCAGACTTAAATAAAGGTAATATTGTTCATTTAGTTTCCTTTAATCAGGCTTAAAGTTCTGCTAAACAAACCCCAATTATATATTGGTTAACCATCTCTACTTTATAAACTCTTGCCGTTGTTAACAAACACTTTTTCTTTTTAAATTGATAAAAGTTATTGATGAGCAAAAGCTACAACGTTTATGGTTCTCAAAAGGTTTGAAGAGCAAGAGATTTTGAGGGTAGACAAAATGCCTACCCTTTGGTTTAGATAAAATTGTGAAGTGCTTCAGTCACAGAGGACTGGGCTTCTTGGGCACACATGATTTTTGTCAGTGTTATCCTAGTCTTGCAACTAGCTCCTCAAGCGTGAATTCCGGCACTTCCTGCCGTACTTATAGAAGTATAGCATCATTCCCCTATTATAGTGTCATCAAAGGAGTTGACAATGGCTAAACTAGATCCTTTCTCTTTACAGATGCAGATCACCCGCATGTTTGAGCAAGGGCAATCGTTCTTCGCGACAATTAAGGTCCAAGATTGGTTGAAAGAGCATAACCATAATCCAGCAGATTATGACATTTTTTTCAATCAGAAACCTGCTCCCCCAGGATCAAAAGAAGTGATGGTCGTTGAAATCGAGCTGCGTCGCAAAGACGGACAACCTGTTGATCCTTGGTTACAAGAACAAGCTAACCTTCAAGCTTAGGCTTTTGGCTGTCTCTGTTGTAAATTAAGCCTGAATCGGCAATTTGATAAATCGTCGGTTCAGGCTTTTATCAGTATTTGCTGGGTAGTTTCGCTTACAGTCAACAGAAGTTTCGTAAATTCGGCTAATTAGCAAAAACTCTTCTGTTACGGAATAATAGACAAATTCCTGCAATTATACCTAATGCTACTGCACCGGAAGGCTCAGGCGTTGAAACAACGATACGTTTGCCAGAAATTTTAGTGTACTCAGCCGCTATAGTATGGTTATCTGATTCAAAACCACTGTTACTAGAGCTATTGATGAATTCAATCCTATCAAAGGTCACCTTTGAGTCATTAGGGTCAGCAAAAAAGTTTAAGAAAGCAAAAGGTTCACGTGAGTCCTGACCTTTAAACTTGGAATTTGGATTGCCGTAGTAAGCTTCTTGGTTAGGCTGCTGATTGATAAAACTGATAACATCTGCTGTTGTAAATTTTTGTAAAAGCGTGTTACCAGAGTAAAAGTCCATCTCGTTATTTTCATCTCCAGCTGACCACCATAAGCCAAAGTATCGCTGTGACTTTTTTAGAGTCAGGGTTGATTTAGTATATGTACTTGGTGCTTGTGCTCTACCTGGATGGACAGTTAAATAATTTCCTTTGCCACGAACACCGCCGAACTGGTCTGCTAACACTACTTGAGCATTGTCGTAGGTGCCAACACTGGAATTACCAGCAAAGCTAATGCCGTTGTTATAGGTTGTGCTTTTAGAATCAAAATTTTCTACATAAACGCCAGTTGCTGAATCGTTAGCAAGTGCTGATTTTTGAACACCTGGGTTTTCTACAGTTATCTCAAAGAAAGAACTAGCTGTTGCCGGGTGTGAAACAAGTACAGATGATAAGACGACACCTGCTGCTATTGCTGATTGACTGAAAAAGTTTTTCATATAAATGCTCTTCTGTTGTTTGATGTGAGTTTACCGATGTAGCAACAGTTGCTGCTATAGCTCAACTCTGAATTTATAGAGGTTCTCTTTCAGATGCAATACAGTACACGGCAGAAGTACAACAATCGTCCCCTTTAGAAGTGCCTGTATTCAAGCAATAGAGAAACGCTATTGTTCATTTGTAACTGTATACTCTCCTAGATCAAACCGATAAAAATACGTAATTTTATGTAAATTTTTATATTTCAAGCGGTTGAAATTTTTACAAAGTTGTGTTAATTACCGCAAATTCAACAATATTAGGGAGCAAGGGAGCAGGGAGCTCTTAGCAGAGGAGCAGGGGAAGCAAGGGAAGAATTAAACCCAATACCCTATGCCCTATGCCCCATGCCCTATGCCCTATGCCCTATGCCCGAATCCATTGTGTTAACCTGTATACTTTCCAGATAAATTCTTTACTATGTCTTCAATTCCTATAATTCAAAGCATATACACAGATGGCGCTTGCACAGGTAACCCTGGTCCTGGCGGATGGGGTGTGGTCATCTACTTCGACGATAATTCAATTCACGAAATAGGTGGTGCATCTTCGCGAACTACCAATAATAAAATGGAAATGCAAGCAGCGATCGCTGGGCTGGAATATCTCAAAGCGTCTGGACAAAAGGAAAATATCACTCTCTATACCGACAGTGAATATTTAATCAACTGCGTTACCAAGTGGGTAAAAAGCTGGAAAAAGAAAGGTTGGAAAAAGGCGGATGGAAATCCAGTTCTTAACCAAGATCTTTTGGAAAAGTTAGATGAACTCAATAGCCGACAGATAAAGTGGCAACATGTTCGGGGTCATACAGGTAATATAGGTAACGAACGCTGCGATGCGATCGCTCGTGCATTTGCCAGTGGGAAAACTCCATCCCTACAAAAACTGGGTGACTCTAGCTCTCAATTATCTTCACCACGAAACTCTCACCTATCTTTACCACAAAAAGATGAGGAAAATGTATCAAAAGTATCTGATTTTGAGACAAATTCTACAATAATTAACACAAAGACGCAAATCAGTACTCTGCCAATAAATATAATTACTATGGAACCTCATATCGCTGGTAACGCTATAAACGACGATATACCGCGCGAGACAAGAGTGGCGCAACTCCGCAACTTGATCGAAACCCTCCATATTGCTGATGAAATCGCTAAAAAAGGCTACTTAATCACCAGTTCTGAACTCGCAGACCTTATGGACGTCCACGCTAGTGCTGTCACCAGTCGAGGAGACGAGTGGCGGTGGCGAAACTGGATCGTATCACGAGTACGACGGGAAGGAAATCAAATTCTTTGGGAATTGGAACGAGGCGATGCTCCTTTAGGAGCCAGCAAGAGCGCTCGTTTAGAAACAGAAACCGAAGAGGGATAAATTTTGCTACGCTCGATCCGCATACTACTACCAATAATATGCTGAGAGCCTCCGGCTTCTAGCCGGGGGATGAAAGCTAAAGGCTAGTTTTAACTAGCCAGTATCTACTTAGAACGCTGGTCTTCGATGTATCGCTTAACCACTTCAGTACTGACTTGACCAGTTGAAGCAACAAAATAACTAGGACTCCAAAGGCAAGGCATTTTTTTAAGTTCTGGAAACTCCTGTCTCAGGTGGTGAGACGCTCTCCCTTTAATCCATCGGGCAATATCAGAAGGCGATTCATGAGGCGGGACGTTCAAGAAGCAGTGTACGTGGTCGGGCATAATTTCAAGCGCTATGAGTTTCCACCCATGTTCGGTGACTAGTTCAAAAATAATTTCTTGGAGTCTAGCAGCCACTTGATTGACAAGTACTGCTTTTCGACGTTTAGGGCAGAACACAAAGTGATAATTCAAAGATGTTACAGAACCTTCAGCGCGTCGGTACTCATAATATGCCGGTGAAAGTTTAGACATTTTCTGGAACTTTTTAGTTATAATATGTATCTAATACTATAGCTAAATAAAATGGAGGTGATGACCAGTTGTACAAAACCCAACAAATTAGGTTAACTGACGCTATTGATAACGAGACTTACAGTTTCTTGGTTTTGCTTTGTGAGCAAGCCTCGAAGCTTTCCAACCAAGTTGTTTACTCAATTAGACAGAAACATTTTGAGGCTTGTGAACGGGTTGAGTTTTTTGACAAGGACGGGTTTTACCGTTCTGGGTTTAAAACCAAGAAAGTTAGTGTTGATAGTTATGCTTCACTGTGTAAAGAGTTTGCAAGCAGCGAACACTATCAGATCATGGGAGGACAACAAGCACAGCAAACGATTAGGTCAGTTATTGAAAGCTTCCGCTCTTACAATGAATTGCTGCCATTGTTCTTTAGTGGCGAGTTAAAAGGTTTTCCGCGTATCCCTGGTTATCGCAAAGATGGGTTAACTGTCGTCACATTTCCCGCTCAAGCCGTAAAGCCAGATATAGAAACAGGGATGTGTCGTTTAGCAATTTCACGGGAGTTGTCCAAGGATATCTTAAATGATGTTTGGATTCCAGGGGGATACGGCTTTAAGTCTCATCAACTGGTTGAAGTTCGGATACTTCCACGTAACCGCGAGCTATATGCTCTTTACGTTTACAAATCTGGAAATGAGGCAGTAAGTTGTTTGCTGGGACTAGATCATTCTCAAGCTTTGGGGATTGACCCTGGCACAAATAATTGGTTAACCTGCGTTTCCACACTGGGCAAATCTTTCATCATTGACGGTAGGCAACTCAAGTCACTTAACACTAATTACAACCGCAAAGTTAAAAAGATCAAAACAGGAAAGCCACAAGGTTTCTGGAATGATGAATTAGCTGATTTAACAGAACTGCGTAACCGTCAAATGCGGGATGCTATTAATAAGACAGCTAGATTCATTGTCAACTACTGCCTTAACCATAAGATTGGTAACGTGGTATTCGGTTGGGGTCAGGGAGTGAAAGACAAGATAACTCTAGGCAAGCGCAATAATCAAAACTTCGTACAGATCCCAACGTCCAAGCTTAAAGAACGCATCCTTACACTGTGTGAGGGAATTGGTATCCAGTTTACTGAAACCGAGGAATCTTACACCAGTAAGACGAGCTTTTTGGATGGTGATTTCTTGCCAAAACTCGGTGAAAAACCCGAAAGCTGGAAACCATCAGGCAAACGAGTTAAACGGGGAATGTATAAGACCAAAAACAATCTAGTTATCAACGCCGATTGCAATGGCGCTTGCAACATCCTAGTAAAAGTAAAAACACAGCTAGGCTTATGTCTAGCCAAGGTAATAAGGGAAGTTTTGACCGTTCCCAAACGCTATAACGTCTTTGGTTCGCTAAAGAAAATATATCGTAAACGTTGTTACGCGAGATTTTATCTCGCGTAACAACATCAGTTTAGAATCCTCTTGGCTTTAGCCAGAGGAGAGGTCAAAAGAGGTTGTACTTTATTGTCACCACTATTTGCGGTTCGAGCGCTCCTAATTATAAGGAAGGCTCGCTGAGGGACTGACCTCATCATTTTGAGTCAAAACTAGTATACTTCCTTCCTCTCCACTCTTTTGGAGAACTAAATGCTGATAGGAAGATTCTCGCTACTGCTATTGGATCAGCTAAAGGCGAGAGCCAAAATAACCAGCCACCTTTTGCTTGCTGGCGGTCATAAGAAGGTGCGATCGCCAAAACCATTCCGAAGCGAATCAGTAAAAGAAACAAGTTCAGTCCCAATAAAAGGATAAGAGGATAAGGAAGAAGCAATAAACGGGGAGAAAACAACAAGTAGGTTAGGACAACTGGTAGTGGTAATGCTTGAACTAAAGTTAATAGCCATAAATCCCCCCATATTTCCGCGCGAGAAGAAGCATCTTTTAAATCAAGACTTCTTCCCCATTCCTTCCACGTTTCCATTGCCCCTTCATACATCCGGACTTTGAGTACCTTTGCACCATCTAAAAAGCCCACTTTAAAGCCAGATGCAGCGACATTCCTTGCCAGAGTGACATCATCACAAAAAGAACTACTCGCACTACTATAGCCACCCACAGCAGCTAAAACAGAGCGACGGCATAAAAAGCATTGTCCATTTGCCATCACCCGTTCAGGTTGCTTTGTATGTACACCAGATGGGTCAAATCTATATAGTAAAGTCATTAACAAAGCTGGTTGTAGCCAGCACTCCCCTGGATACTTAAGGATAAACTGGGGGGAAAGAGATACCAAGTCATACCCCTGAGCTTCTGCTACCTTTACCAAACCTGCTACCAAACCAGGTGAAGGCTGTGTATCAGCATCCATACCAAGAAACCACTCGCTCGCCTCTGCGCTATACAAAAAGCCATTGTGCAAAGCCCAAGGACGCCCTACCCAACCAGAAGGTAAAGGATCATCGGTTATTAGGCGAAAGCGAGGGTCTTTTTCCTGAGCAGCTTTTATCAAGTCACGAGTACCATCTTGAGATCTGCTGTCCACAACAATAATCTCCCGAACCTCGTAACTTTGCCGACTTATCCGGTCTAAAAGAGGACCAATGCGAAGAACCTCATTTAAGGTAGGAATAACAACACTGACAGCACCCAAAAGTTCTGGGGTCGGACTTTGAGGTTCAATCGGAGGGTGGCGACTAGGTCCTTTAAGCAGGCGAGAGAGTAGAATTGCTGTGGCACTTCCTTGAAGTAGCAGCAATAGTAATGAAATGGCACTTAGGATGATCACGGCATGGGGCATGGGGCATGGGGCATGGGGCATGGGGCATGGGGCATGGGGCATGGGGCATGGGGCATGGGAGGAGGATTAGATTGATAAATATTTAGCACCAAGTTCCTTAATAGTACGCAGGATTCGCTTTTTGTTATCACCCTATTCCCTATGCCCGTTGCCCATTGCTCCTATTACTTGACGCCAACTTTAATGCTTGTTACTGAGACTTCAGTATTTGTTGGTGTGACAGCGACACTAGGAACTGTGTTTGCCACCCTTGACCAAAGTATTACAGCTGGGATGACGCCAAAAAACAAGCCTAGTGACACTGGAAGCACAAAACCAGATCCTAAACTTAGTCCAGCAGCAAAGACAAAATTGCTTAGATAAACAATCATCGGTACGCTGAGTTGCGATCGCTCTAATTTAATGGAAATATTTCTCCACAACACCGCTGCTACACTCATAAACAAAGCGCTCGTACCGAACCAACCGGCATAGTTTTGGTAAGGTGTTCCAAAAAATGCTCCAGGATGCTCCCAATACCAAAACGGGAAAGAAGTTTGGCTCATAGCCGGTTCTAGAGCAAAATCCCAGCATGTAAAAAATAATGCTCCAAGTGCTATAGCACCGATTTGGCGCACTAAACTGGGTTTTGTTGCTACTCCAAGACCTGCACGAGCAATTAGATATGAAGATAAGCCTACATAAAACCAGGATAAGGGAATCGTAAATGGTACTAGACCCGCTATTTTGTATCCTAAACCACTTAGGTAACTGTAATCGCCAAAGGGGAAACCAGTGCTTGTTCCCAATAATTCACTGCCTACAGATATCAATACAGCAGGTAGCATAAAAGATAACCAATTGCGCCACCCTAGCACTCGATACGCATAAATTGAAACAGCTACCGTCCCTAGAATAATATCTACCACACCACCATCAGCCAGACTCATCTGCATGGCCGTTTCGCCGACACCGCCGAAGCTCAGAATAAATTCGGCATGAGGTATGACTAGTAGTATGCCCACCAGTCCAAAAGCCTTTGCCAGTATATGACCAATGAGGCATACGCGCTCAGCTATAACCAGTTGTCTCATAATAATCCCTTAACAAGACGTGACACGCGTTTACTTATATGCTTACAGTTTACAAATGTTTAAGATGATCTTTAACTTTTTTGTCAACAATTCCCAGCAAAAGCATAATTTATGTATTGATTTGAGTCATAAAAAATACGATATTAGATAATGTATACTTTTTGTTGTTAAGTGGTCATTAACTGCTGCAAGATCTTTAGGTGGGTCATGCAAGCACGCGCACGTACAGCCTTTCTACTTAGTGGAATGCCAACCCATGCTTATTGTTACAAGACTTCCTTGGGTTTCCCTGACACTACTATTGATTACCTATAGTATACTTGGTTGGGTGCTCGTAAAAGCAAATGTTGCTTGGTTTATATGGTTGTTAGTTGTAATTACTGTATTATTGCTTATAGAAAGCTTGACCAGTTCTTGGTGGAAAATGGTCGACTACTCTAGTATCTTTTTAAGATTAAATGTTCGGTCTTTTGTTTTGACTATTCTTGCGGCTTTCTTATTCTTTTTAATGATTGCGTGGTTCAAAGTCTTCCTTGATACATTATTGATAATTGCAACCCTTGCATTTGCTCGAATAGAATTTCAATTGGCTGGACTTGGGGAAAGACAGTACTTTTGGATTGTATCTGTTCTTTCCCTGTCGAGTATAGCAGGCGGCGCGCTAGCTCAAAAGTATATTTAAGATAAGAATTCAGGAGTCAGGAGTCAGAATAAAGAAAAGGTTTTAAGCTTCACTTGCATTAATTCTGAATTCTGGATTCTGAATTCTGACTCCTTGTTTAACTTACTGCTTCAGCGACTGGATAAACACTAATCTTTTTGCGGGATTTGCCCTTGCGCTCGAATGTTACCACGCCGTCAACTAAAGCAAATAAGGTGTCATCACTTCCAATACCAACATTGTTTCCAGGGTGGAATTTAGTACCACGCTGGCGTACAAGAATGTTTCCTGCAAGAACGGTCTGACCACCGTAGCGTTTGACACCTAAACGCTGAGCATTAGAGTCACGACCGTTTCGTGTACTGCCTGTTCCTTTCTTATGAGCCATAATATCCTTGGTTGTACTTTAATTTGATTGTTTATTCTTGAGAGCTTTCTGTAGATGGGTTCTCAATATCTGTAGTAGTAGGTGATTCAGTTTCTCCAGCAGCTTGTTCTGAGGTGAACACTGAACCGTTAAGACTAATGGAATTAATCATTAATCTAGTGATTTCCTGGCGATGTCCCCGCTTTTTACGGGTTTTCTTTTTCGGCTTCATCTTGTAAACCAGGACTTTACGACCTCTTAGATGTCGCATCACTGTCCCTTCTACCTTTGCACCCTCGACTAGCGGTTGTCCAATAGTGACTTCGCCGTCGTGCTGCACTAACAGAACTGATTCTATGGTAACTTGCTCGTCTGGGTTAGCAGAAAGCAGTTCAATGTCGTAAAATCTACCTGGTTCGACTCTTAATTGTTTGCCGCCAGTTTCAATAATCGCGTAGGTCATAAATATGTTTCTTGAGGTTGCCGTACAGGTAGCTGGGCTATGTGTCGAGATTGACTTTACCAGCTTTTACGATGTCCCTACCTGATCCGAGCAGGAATTAGACAAACAGCTTATAATCGTATCTTATTAGTTTAAATTTTGTCAACTAAGATAAGGGGCATGGGGCATGGGGCATGGGGCATGGGGCATGGGATAAAGAGCAATGAATAAAATAAAGTTGTCTTTTTTTCCTTCCCTACTTCCTGCTCCCCCTACTTCTTCTAACGTATAAGCTTTTCCACATTTTAAGTTGCATTTACTCTATATAGTGAGAAAAGCTTCAGACCTCATGCCCTATGCCCTATGCCCTATGCCCTATGCCCTATGCCCTTACTATGCCTAAACGCCTTTTAGTCGTCGAGTCTCCAGGTAAAGTCAAAAAGCTGAGCCAAATTTTGGGCGCAGAGTGGATTGTTCGTGCCAGTTGTGGACATATTCGAGAACTTAGTGATGAAGGTGAGGATTCGTTAGGTTTTACTATAGATGGTTCTAGTGTGCAATGTCGCTATGTACCACGCAATCAACAGGCAAAGGAAACTATTCAGCAGCTAAAGGCGGCGTCTAAACAGGTTCAGGAAGTTGTATTAGCAACTGATCCAGATCGAGAAGGGGAGACGATTGCTTGGCATCTTAAAGAAGCTCTGGGTTTAAAGGAACCAAAACGAGTTGTTTATACTGAGATTACAGAGTCTGCGGTTCGGGCGGCGATCGCTAATCCTAAACGACTTGATTTTAACTTGGTAGGCGCAGGATTGTGTCGAGATTGTTTGGATAAGCTGGTTGGTTACAAAGGAAGCCCTTTAGTTTGGACTTTAAATAATGGAGCAAAAAGTGTTGGGCGAGTTCAGAGTGCTACCCTACACTTGATTTGTCAACGGGAACGAGAAATTGAGTCTTTTGTGCCCCAAGACTATTGGAGTGTTTGGGTAGATTATGTTGAAGGTTTCCGTGCTTTCTACAAAGGTAAGGAGAATGCTCCTAATGAAGCACCAGAGGCAGAAGCAGAAGTTCACGACGATACAGCAGATAAGAATAGTACAAAAGCACCAGAATCTACTCGTGTGCTTTCGGAAGCAGAAGCAACAAGTTTAGTAGAAGAGGCGCGGCGTCACCCTCACCAAATCATCAAATATGAGGGGAAAATCGTCAATCGCCAACCACCTCCACCCTTCATCACTTCTACTCTTCAGCAAGCTGCTGGTTCAAGGCTAAAATTTCCGCCAGAGAAGACGATGCTAGTAGCGCAAAAGCTATATGAGGCGGGGTTGATTACTTACATGCGGACGGACTCCGTTATGCTAAGCCCAGAGTTTTGCAGTAGTGCGCGTAAGTGGTTGGAGGAAAATGATCCTGAGAATGTACCGAAGCAGTTAGCTCGTCATCGTAGTAGCAAAACATCTCAAGAAGCCCATGAAGCTATACGTCCAACAGATGTTTTTCGTCCTTCCGCTGAGTTGCGAGTTCAACTCTCCACAGATGAGTTTAACTTGTATGTTCTGATTTGGAAACGCGCGATCGCCTCCCAATGTCGCCCTGCTGAACTGAGAAAAACGCTTATTATAACACAATCTGGTCCACTTCTATGGCAAGCCAGAGGGCAAGTTGTAGAGTTCCTTGGTTATGCTCGTTACTGGGCTAACCTTAGCAAGGATACTCTTCTGCCAACCCTAAAACAAGGGCAAATGCTTACTTTGGAAAATGCTGGTCATGAGAAGAAACAAACCCAACCTCCACCTCGCTACAGCGAACCAAAACTAGTACAACTGATGGAACGTAAAGGGATTGGTCGTCCAAGTACCTACTCTCCCACAATTGCAACCCTCAAGAAACGAGGTTATATCCAGCTAACAAAGGAAAATATACAGCCTACAGGTTTAGGTTTGGAGGTTGATGCTTTCTTGCTGAAAGCGCTACCTGATTTGCTAGAGACAGAGTTCACTGCAAAAATGGAGGATGCTCTAGACAGCATTGCCTTGGGTAAACAATCCTGGCAAAATTATTTGACAAATTGGAACGAGAATTATTTTGCACCAGCCTTAGCAAAAGCAAAAGTTGTAGCTCAAGCTTCGTCAAAAGAGGTTAAAGGGAATCCTGTCACTGAGCGGAATTTTGAGAAATCTAGGACTCGTTGTCCTCAGTGCAAGAATCATCTAGCCAAAATTCCTAGCAGTAAGGTTAAAAAGAAGTACTTTCTCAAATGTGTGAGCGGGTGTGAAAACGTTGTTTTGTTCTGGAGCGAATATACTAAGACTTGGGAAGCTCCTCGTTCTCAAGCAGCTAAAGAGGCAAATCCTCAAAAGCTTCCAGCCAAAGTAACCACATATCCTTGTCCAGTCTGTAAGAAACCTCTCGAAGAGTACAGCTACACCAAAGATGGACAGAGTAAGGTGATGCTGCGTTGTTCCAACCCTAAATCTCGAAACGATAGCAAACATAAGGATGTAGCTTATTTCAACACCCAGAAAGGATGGTGGAGCCCTAAATTTGGGGAGTTGAAACCGTAAAAAGAGACCAAGAGGTACTTATTTAATGGCAACCCCAACTGCAAACCTAGAAAGAGAGCGATTACTGAAGCTAGCAGAAGAATATCGTAGCAAGGGGTACGAGGTTTCTTTTCATCCAAGCCCTGAAGACCTACCTGATTTTCTTACAAGCTATCGCCCTGGTATGATAGTGCGACGGGGAGAAGAAGCGGTGATCATTGAAGTTAAGTCGCGCTCTTCACTTAATTCCTCCTCCACACAATATTTGCGGAATCTAGCCCAGGTTGTAGAGCAACACCCTGGTTGGCGATTTGAATTAGTAATGACTAATCCAGAGGATGCTGCATATTCTCCAAAAGCTGAAAGTTCTCTTCAGCAAGCTGAAATAGAAACAAGACTGCAACTGGCAAAGCAACTTGCAACACAAAACCCAGAGTCAGCGATCCTCTATTCTTGGGCTCTAGTTGAGGCAACTTTAAGACTTGTTGCAGAGCATGAAGGACTTAGTTTACAAAGATTTGATCCGCTTTATTTAGTGAAACAATTAGTGACTGAGGGTGTAATTTCTCGACCTGAGTATCAGTTACTTATGAATGCGCTATCATTACGTGATGCGATCGCTCATGGATTCAAAACAACGGAACCTACGCAAGAGTCTGTGTATGAGCTAATTGATATCACAGAGCAATTATTGGCAGCTTTGCACAATAGTACCGAACCAGACATCACCTCCATTAACGGATAATGGTTATTTGCAACTCAACTCATAAGGATGTAGCTTATTTCAGCACCCCTACTTGGCAGTAGAGATGGGGTCGAAGTATCCTCAGATTCAAAGCATTTTCAATGCCCAATATCTGGGGGGGTGGGAGAATATCCAGAAGAAGTTTTTTGAGGATGGGGCAATTTTTGACAGAATTCAGAGTGGCAACAAAAAAACGTGAAAAAGAGGTAATTATAAAATCCTCTGACCGTAAGGATTTCAATGTTATGAAACCTTAAAACGAGAATTACTAATGTATTAGCTTTGTAAAGCTAAAGCCTCTTTTTCTAAGTTCTCATCCATCCAAGAAAACATATCGGCAATTGAGTTAACCATATCTTGAACTCCTTGGCGGAATAACTCAATATCAGACTCAGACTTAACACACATTTCAGCTACCTGAATTAACTCATCTGTGTGTTCTGGATCTAAGTGGCAGTGAATCCGGAAATATTCGATAGTATGGTCATCAATATCTGGAAATATTTTGCGAAGCCCTTCTATATATTTGGTAAATACTCCTGGTAAAACTTGCTCGATTGCTGCAAATCGCCCTAGTGAAACGGCTACAGGCTCATCATCACAGACTTCAAACTTTTTAAAACGTAATGCTGGAATCCTGAATGCTCCATCATCAGCATTAATATCAATTTTTGGGCAGTTAATCCCTTTCATAAATCGCATAAAAAGTGACACATGAGCTTTATCTGGATTGAGTTCTCCATGTTCGGTATATGCATTTTCTAGCATGATAGTTCTAGCATGGTAACTATCCATTTTTGATGCAACTTTGAGAAAAGCCATGTTAAACCTGTTTGAGCCAGGTAGCATTTTTATCGCAAACTGCCGGATCGCATTTTGTGAAAATTCTCCCTTAGAAAAACGTTGCACAAAGGGATGTTTAGATAAATCTTGCGCATTTGTTATATCCAACAAAATGTGCTGTAGTTGCTGAGAAACCTGGGTTTCTAGATTAACAGTTGCAATCATTATTTTACACTCTTAAGAAATTGAGGTTTATGCTGAAATATGCTAAATAGATATGAGTGGCATTTCCAAGGTCATACCGTCTTCTGTCACCTTTTAGAACAAAGCCTAAAAGTAATTCTTAATATATACAGCAGCCTACAGATGAATGAGGTAAATCGATGGTGTGGAGGGGGTTGTCTAGACACCAAAATCCGAAGCAACTTAGCTCATAAAATTGCAAAGCGCTGTAATTAAACAAACGACTTAATTACCGACCAAAAACTTATTTAAACATTTGAATCTTGTTTAATTTTTCTAAGTTTTTACTCTATGAATACTACCATGGTACTAGTATTTTATGCAAGTAGAAAGCATAACATTTTTCTATTTAACTGATATCTTAACGATGCCCTTTCTTGATATCCATACCTTGACCAGAAAACAGCTTTTAAAGTGTTAATAACATATTGATGTAATTGGAACAGTTCAAGCGTGCGATCGCCATGCAGCAAAGCGCATTTGACAACTGCTCATTTCACTATTTGATATTTTCAAAGTAAATCAAAACAAAATGATCAGATTTTAAAGTTTTTTGGTATATAATATTTTGGGCTAATTCGTGAAGGGTTTAACCCTCTAATCTGAAGCATTGATTTTGCATTGTTGTTTCGCCCAGAAATAAATTTCGCTTTGACACCAAAATAGATCAGGAAGTTTTGTAGCCGCTTCCCTGTATCCCTTGTGCACATCTCTCAAAAAATTAGGTTCTGTTTGAGGAAAAAAAGGGCAGATTTACGTATTTGAAAAGTGTAAAAAAATACTTTGGAGGGTTTGACAATTACGAAATAAACGCCAGATGAAAGTATAGGATGCTGAAAGTGGGTTGAAAATGTTGTATAAACATATAAGTACAATAAGTGACTTTGAGCAGCCATAAAGATGGAAACCCACGAAATTCTTCAAGCGCTACCAAAATTGAGTACGAAGGACTGTGTAAAGATCGCGGAAACTGCTCTAGAACTAATTCACCAAGAACAAAAGTCTCTGACCAAAGATGAGCAAAAACGGCTTTTAGAAGCAGCAGCTAAGACAGCAATAGAAGATTATGTTCCTGGTAGAGAATTAATTGTTTTCTCCGAGATGGGCAGCTAGCAGTTAGCTGCTTTTTACCATACTTTATGGTGGCTGGGATATGGTTACTATATTTGTGCGACTATAAAGAGAAACATTCAAACTCTCTCAACTAGTGTTTCTTTGTATAAATGTTGCTTTGAAGACGTCCTACTTGAGCGATCGCTACCGCCAAAACGATCAGGATCACAAAGCCAGAGCCAAGCACCAACGAGGCAGTCGCTAGCCGATCGCTAAAGGATTAACAGTCAAAGACGATAGTAAAGTAGATATTCAGGCACAACTCGGTGGTAAAGGACGAGCAATACTAACATCATCCACATCTACACAGTCTTCTTTTGCAGAAGAAAGTTCAGAATTATCAGTCTACACAAGATATTTAGTAGAAGGGATAGAAAAAGGTGCAGCAGATAAAGATGGGGATGGATGGATTACGGTAGATGAGTTGCATGATTATGCTTCTGAGAAAGTTAAAGAAGCATCACCAGCCATGACACCCAAATTCTATCCAGTAGAAGTAGGATGCACTAGAAGCAGCAATTTCTACAATAAAAGAATATTAATGGAGTAGTTACGGATTGCCGCATCTACTGTAGCAATAATTAAATTATGCTGTAAAGCTTGACAGATAAGCATTCTATCAAATGGATCGCGGTGTAACAATGGTAGTTTTACAAGTTGAGCAACGCTATCTTCATTGAGATCAAGGCTTGTAATACGATGACGCTCCCGTTGTTTAGGAAGATAAGTTTCCGGTGATTCAGGTAGTGGTAGCTTTCCTAATTGATATTTAATAATGGATTCCCAAACCGAAACAACACTCAGATATACTTGGTTGTTTATATCACGAATAATATTTCTAACATCAGTTGGTAATCGGTTATCTGCACTAATAAACCAAAGGAATATATGAGTGTCTAATAAAATTTTCATTTTCCTTCAAATGCTTCTAAAATGTTCTCCGGTAAAGGTTCGTCAAAATCATCTGGCACTTTAAACTCGCCAGCACATAGACCAAATGGTCGCAACTGTTGATCATTCTTAATTGGTTTAACTTCAGCGATCGCCTTATTTTCTCGAACAACGACAATAGTTTCCCCTTCTTCTACTTGGCGAAGATACTTCAACGGATCTCGTTGCATTTCGTCAATACTAATTTCTAGCATTCAGATTCAGCCTCCTAGCTTATAAGAAGAATTTGCCGATAAAGGGTGAGGAGTTCAAGTAAAACTCAGGACAATCCCAACGAATGAACCCAGAAGTAACACAAATGCACTGATGATGCTAATACCAAAACCTATTGAGCGTTTTTCTGCTGCCTGATAGTAGCCCCAAGCATAAGCAATTCGACCAACTAACCAAGCTGCGCCAATTCCAGCACCCCATAAGGGACTGACGTAAAACGAAAATAGCCATAAAGCAGGAAGAAAAAAGATTAACTGCTCCAGGGTATTTTGTTGAACGCGCAGCACCCTTTCAAAGTCTGGATCTCCTGTCATTTGGGGCGGTGAGACTTTATACTTTCTTCTAGCTTGACCGACGTTAAATATTAAAACCCCGTAGAGCGACAGTGACAAGGCGGTGATGAGACTAGGTAGGGAGTACATCTTAACGTCCTTCAATTTTACGAACAACAGCTTTTAGCCCAAACACCAGTTTACAACTCTAATACCAGGGTAATCGAAGCTTAAAACTTCTGTCCTATGTAAACCGATCGCACTTCCCCGTTACGGCGGATCACAGCTTCACCTTTAGCAACCTCGACAAGAGCCCAACCACTTGAGCCAATATTTTCACCTATTTCAACACGATGGGTTACACCGTCAATTTTAAATAAAGCGGCAGATTTATTTCCTAACTCTAGCAATCCTTCCAACACATGAGAAGTAACAGGAGCCGAAACCACGGCTACCACCTGCTGTTTAGCTGATAATTCCTCAGAATCTATTGGTGTAGAGGGTTTTGGTTGTTTTACTTGAGATGGAAGAACAGGTAAAGGTTTTGGTGGTTGTTTTATGGTTACAGCTGATTTTTGTACTGCTACTGGCTTGATATTTGCAAGTGCAGTTATAGCTCCTGGTTTAGCTAATTTTGGTGGAGTTTTTATAGGAGCAGGGAAAGTATTCTGTTTTATTTGCTGGGGTGATGGCGGTTGTGGTAAAGGTTTGAGAGCTTCAAGAATAGGTGGGGGTGCGTAGCGCATAGGTGAGGGCGCTTGATAAACGGGTATATAAAGCCGCTCAACAAGTCGGTTAGGCGCTGGTGTCGTGTTGTTAGCAGTTAGAGGTGTTGGGAGATTACCTGTAGGTTGATTGCTAATATAAGCAAAGGCTGTTTGGTTAGGTGAATTTACATTAGCAATTAGAGTTTTGCCAGACTTTTGAGTGTTTGCTTCTTGTCTGTCGATAGCGGCAAGTGACCCCATAATATAGTCAACTAAGTCTGCTTCAAGTTTTTCTTTTGTGGGTAGCTCTGGCTGTGATTGTGGGTTTAAAGCAGACTGAGGGAATGATTTGCTGATGAAACGATTTAGCACTCCAGAATTTACTAACCAAATAATGCCAGTAATAAGTAAGCCTAAAGGAATCCCCAGAGAAAGAAGTCTCACTAAAAGGAACGAACGTTTCCGGCGTGGTTTGCGGACTTTACTAACACTAGGATTGTCTACCAAAACAGTACTTGCTCGCTTTTTTTTAGCTTGAGGTACTGTCTGTACCTGTGGTAGCCCTGAGTCTTGCAAAACAATCTGGGGCATCATAACTGTCTGCAAAGGAGCATATTCAGAAGGCATTGCTGTAGAATCCGACTTATCAAAGCCCTCTGTGCGATATCCTAACGAGTTTGCTAACTTTACAGCCCAATCAGGTGTAGCGCTTTCCTGACCAAGGTGAATTATTTGTTGTAAGGTAGTGATTCGGCTGTGAGCTTTAGGCTGGAAAATTGGGGGAAGTTGGTTTCCACTACTGTCTAGAATCTGGTCAATATCGGCAAATATTTCATCCATGAAGCTGTCAGCATAACTTTCTATCGACCAAGGTTCGCTGGCTATTAAATCTTCCGAGGGTTCTAAAACAGTAAGGTTGGTGCTGGCTTGTTGTGACATAGCAGTTTTATATTATAGCACGGCTTCTCAGGTATTAAGGTCTACCCTTATAGCCTTTCTGTGTAGGGATTTTGAATGCAAAGTCAAATAACCCGTCTCAAATAGACGAGTTGATTTTTGAGTGGTATTAAATGCGACTGATATGCAGAAGCTGCTGAAGATGCCCGTTTATAAAATCTTGTTAACTATCATACCAGTCTCTTTATGTTTTACCTTACTACTATACTCATCCTTCATGAAGTTTGGTTTAAGCTAACGCTGGAATCTCTGACTGCGTCTTGTTTTTACGCATTTCTAAATAGATCAGTAAAGCGTTTATGTCGGCTGGGTTTACTCCACCGATACGTGCTGCTTGACCAATAGTAAGCGGTTTGACTTTAGTTAATTTGTCTCGTGCTTCTTTAGAAAGGGTATCAATTGCTGCATAGTTCAAGTCCGCTGGTAATTGACGGTTCGCCTGACGAGCAATCTGATCAATCTGATTTTGCTGTCTTTGAAGATAACCAGAATATTTAATGTCGATCTCTGCGCCTTCTTTCTCTGATTTCTCAAGACTCAGATTTCCCAATCCGTATCTTTCAAGATCAACGTAATGAAATCCTGGACGCCGGAGTAAATCGGCTAGGGTAATAGAGCCTTTGATGGCTTGTTGGGTATCGGACGCGATCGCAATTCCCTTCTCATCGTTTTCTTTCACCCTAGTTCCATACAACCGCTCTTTTTCAGCCGCAATATTATTCTGTTTGCGACTAAACAACTCCCAACGACGGTCATTAATTAACCCAATTTCTCGTCCTAATGGTGTTAAGCGCTGGTCTGCATTATCAGATCGTAATATTAGCCGATATTCTGACCTGCTAGTGAGCATACGATATGGCTCGCGTAAGTCTTTCGTACACAAATCATCGAGCAGTGTACCGATGTAACTTTCTTCACGCGAGAAAATAATCATCTCTTGATTATTCGCAAAGCGAGCCGCATTAATTCCTGCAACAAGTCCTTGTGCTGCGGCTTCTTCATAACCTGTTGTGCCGTTAATTTGTCCTGCACAGAATAGCCCAGCAATTTTCTTCGTCATCATCGTGGGATAACACTGAGTTGCAGGTAAATAATCATACTCGACAGCATAAGCTGGGCGGAGCATTTCACATTTTTCCAGTCCAGGAAGAGTTCGCAGCATTTGAATTTGCAAGTTTTCTGGCAAACCTGTGGAAAATCCTTGGATATAAAGCTCTGGAATATCCCGCCCTTCTGGTTCAATAAAAATTTGGTGGCTTTCCTTATCCGCAAAACGCACAATCTTATCTTCAATACTCGGACAATAACGCGGTCCCTTAGCATCTACCCAACCACCATAGACTGGTGACAGGTGCAAATTTTCCTGAATGAGGCGATGAGTTTCGGCTGTTGTACGGGTAATATAACAAGGCATCTGTTCCCGTTCTACCCAAACTTCAGGATCAAAGCTAAACCAACTTACTTGTTCATCTCCTGGCTGTTCTGCCATTTTGCTGTAGTCTACCGAACGCTTGTCTACCCGTGCTGGTGTTCCTGTCTTGAGTCTTCCTGTTTCAAAACCAAGGCGATTCAAGGTTTCTGTCAAACCCACAGCAGCAAATTCTCCAGCGCGTCCCGCTTCCATTGACTTTTTGCCAACCCAAATCCGTCCTCCCAAAAACGTACCCGTTGTTAGGATGACAGCTTTGCACTCAAAGGCTACACCGAAGTATGTTTCAACCCCAATGACTTCATCGTTATTACCCAGTACCAAGTCTGTTACCATTCCTTCTCGGATTGTCAAGTTTTCTTGGTTCTCGACAATCGTCTTCATAACTGCTGCGTACTCCCGCTTATCAGTTTGAGCACGCAACGCCCAAACTGCAGGTCCCCGCGAAGAGTTAAGAATGCGCTTTTGCAGGTAGGTACGGTCTGCCATCTTACCGATTTCCCCGCCAAGTGCATCAACCTCATGAGTCAACTGAGATTTTGCAGGACCGCCCACTGCTGGATTACAAGGTTGCCAGGCAATTTTATCTAAGTTAAGTGTTAATAGTAGGGTACGACATCCAAGACGTGCTGCGGCGAGAGCTGCTTCACAACCTGAGTGACCTGCACCGACGACGATCACTTCAAAAGCGTCTTGGAATTCAACAGAATTGTGCATGGCCATCAAAATCCTTGGGTCTGAAACCCCGTCCTTGTAGGACGGCTTTACATTTTTTATTTACTATTACCACCTTGGGGCTTTTATTTACCATTAACGCCTTGGGGCTACTCGACTCGGTGTACTCTTGTGTTGTACTTTCAATGGGACAATTACCATTTCAAGTTTTTCGCCCTGTACGCATAACGGTTTTGCTCAAACGAGCCTCCCATGGATGGGGTGATGTTAGCCTTGTCAATGTTATTGGTCGGTACTCTCCAAACAGCACTGGCTTAACCCGGTAAACCTGTTTAACCATCTGGTTCTAGGACTACAGACTGGCTTCTCCCAAGGGGAGACGCTTGCGCGAACGTATCTGTAGGTAGGAACTTTAACGCTTTCCAATAACGTAGTGCGCAAAGCACTTAGACGGGTCAGCTAATTCCTAAAGGGGAGGCTCGTACCCCTTCGGGGAAGTAAACTACGCGTAAGCGTCTCCCCTTGGGAGAAGCCCCGCACCTTAAGGTCGGGGTGCTGACAGGTCAGAAAGTCAGCAAGGTTTGAGTTTTTTCAATTTTAGCTTGAAATAGGTAAAAAGCTTGCACCACAGGATTTGTTTTGACTTTAATAGTGATATTGATGTATCAGGTGCGTGCGAAATGCGTTTTTTAAATATAAATCTACCAATCGAAAAGCATCTAAAGAAAATTCTTTTTATTTGTATTGTTGGCTTGATAGCTTCTGCTATAATTATTGTCTATGAAATAAATCGTCAGCAACTTAGTACCAAAAACGAACAGGTTCAAGATTGCTCGCTCACTAGCTCGTCGGCGAGAAATGAGCCGTGCGAGAATATTACTCAACCAGGCGCAGTAAATACTCCAATCCCTCCACCAAAGCTTAATCCATTATTGAGTAATCAAGAGCGCTTTTTGGTCATCATTAAGTCTAACTTATCAACAATTCCTCAGCCTGGTAGTTTTGAATACACTTTGTTACGTGCATATGGTGCTGCATTTGTTAATAAAGAACCTGATATTAAATTGCCACCAAAAGTTATCTTTGCTAACGAGGAAGAAACAAAAGAGTTTCAATACACGTTAGTCATGGGTAAGGTTGATAACACCAATGACTGCTATTTACAACAGCATGCTGCTGAAGCTTTAAATAAGGCGCGATCGCAAGTAGCAATTCCTCTCAAATCTGGCTACGGGCCTAGTGATTGTACCCGCACCTTTGAAACTAATACTAGATTTTGGCACAAATACGCTAATAACTCAACCTTAGAAAAAGTACGTCAAGGTAAAAGTACTGATATACTTGGTTTAGTTGCACCACCTGGAGCGTCACAACATCTATGGGGATTAGCAATTGATTTACGTGTCTCAAATCCAGCACAGAAACAAGCCTTAAATCGCAATGGCTGGTTTCAGACGGTAGAAAATGATGTACCGCACTGGACTTTTGTTGGTCAACCTCAAGAAAAATTAGTCGAGTTTGGTTTTAAAGATAAAGTAGTTAGAGGTGTTAAATATTGGTTGACACCCCTCTAAAAAGACTCAAATTATATCACAAATTATTGGCCCCATAACTTAGTGTTTCTTGATTTTTATACATAAAATGTATGCATCTATATATATGCTAAGAATTTATACTTAAAGTTGGCATTATTCTTCAAAAAAATAAAAAAATATGAAGTATTGCAGTTATTGTGGAGCTTCAAGTAACGATTCCGTCAACTTTTGTATTGAATGTGGTACTAAGCTAGTGTCAGCAAATTTAGGCGAAAGCAAAACTTCATCAAGAGTAGCAGATACTGAACAGTTATCCGAAGCAGAAGAAATTTTTGAAGAACAGCAAAGACGATATGCAGAACACCAAATTCAGCAAGAAAAGAAAAGAGAAAGAGTAGAGTATCAAAAAAAATCAACTCAACGGTCTAATTATATTAACTTAAAGTCTGTAGCTATTAGTGAAATATTAATATCCTTGATTTTGGTAATGATAGGATTTAAGAGTATTGATGTGGTTACTTTATTAATAGGACTACCTAGAGATTATTTAGATATCCTGGAATATCTTATTTTATTCATCCAAAGAGTTACATTTTTTATTTGGATATACCGCCTCCACACCGATTTAAAAAATATTTTTTATGATTACCCTATTACACCTATAGGAGCAGTTTTCCGGTACCTATTTCCCATATTTTTATGGGGCATTTGGAATACTTTATCTACATTTGCTAACAGATTGCAGAACGAAGCTGTTAGTTTAACTGATATAGCAGAGAAAATCCGAATACTTACTATTTATTCATATGTATTGATATCGATATTTTTTACAATTTATTTATTTAGTAATAACAATTTATTGAAATATATAAATCCAACAACCACGTCGAAATTATTAGAGATATCACCTTTTTTGTATTTTTTTGAAGTATTAATTAACGTAAGTACAAATTTAGTCGATTTGCTATTAGTAAAAACAATTACACAGGCAATCATACGAAAACTTAAACTACAAGAATATAGTTATATCAAATAATAGTTTAAAATAAAGATAGAAAACTAATTTATTCATGAGAAATTAACTGCCTATTGCTTATTACCTTGTTTTGCTAATCAAGTGGAGTTGTTATCTATAAGCATAAAAGTTAATGTACGGGACATCCAACCTGCGAGCGATCTGTTACGGTTTTTTCATTTTGATATCCTAAGTGCATAAGTTAATTAGATCTGACACCTATTAATAGGAGAGGAGAAGAAAGTTAGTCTTTAACCTTAAGTCTAACTCAGTAACCTGGGATAACTTCTAGCACACGATTAAACCTGTGTTAATCCGTAATTCTTATTAGTGTTGCACAAAAAATATAAGACTCTACTAATTGTTTAAGGCTTGAAATATTAACAACTCGGATGATTTGCCGAAACTCTATAGAAAAACTATGCGATGTCTAAACTGCCATCAGAAAGGTATAGCATTAAACACAGAAATCTGTCCTAGTTGTGGAGCTAACTTGCCTAAGCTAATGGGAGATTTTCTGCCGCACGGTACCTTGTTACAAGGTGGTACTTATCGAATTGATTATGCTTTAGGTAGGGGTAGTTTCGGTATTACTTATCAAGCAATTCACATCTTGCTAGAGAAAACAATAGCAATCAAGGAATTTTATCCTCGTAACCATGCTTTCCGAAATAGAGTTACAGGAGAACTTATAATACCACCTGATAAACAAGAAGGGTATAAACACGGGATCACACTGTTTTTGCAAGAAGGAAGAAATTTAGCACAACTAAATCATCCCAATGTTGTGCGGGTAGAGAATTTTTTTGAAGAAAGAGGAACAGCTTACCTGGTAATGGAGATAATTACAGGTAATACCCTTCGAGAAGAATTAGATGCACAGCCAAGTAAACGGCTTGAGCCACGAAAAGTAAAAGTACTGATGAACTCTTTAGTTGATGCGTTAACTACCATACATCAAAAAGGAATTTATCACTTAGATATAAAACCTGATAATATCATGTTAACACCAGAAGGACGTCTGGTATTAGTAGATTTTGGAGCATCCCGACAAGGATTAGGAACAAAAACTGCTCGTGCTTTTACTCCTGATTATGCACCACCAGAACTCATTAGAGGAAAGCCTGTAGGCGCAGAAAGCGATTTATTTGAAATGGGAATGATGCTGTATGAAATGCTGACTGGAAAGCTACCCCCATCATCATTAAATCGTTATCCAAATGATCGCTGGCGTCCCCAAGGAGTAGATGAGCCTTGGTTGAGTATGATAACTGCAGCATTGCAACTGAAAGTAGAAAATAGACCTAAAAGTGTTGAATATTGGTGGCGAATAGCGTTAAACTTTTTTGAGAAACAGCGACAAGAAATAGAACGCCAGCACCACAAAACAAAAGCAAAAGCAAGAGAAAGAGTAGAACATCTACGACGACAACAAGTAGAACGCCCAACTCGCAAACAAAAAGTCATTCAATGGCATAATCCTACTAACTTAAAATCTCTAGCCATTAGTAAACTATTAATATCCTTGCTTTTGGTGATGATAGGATTTGATAGTGTTGACGTTTTTACTTCATTAATAGGATTATCAAAAGATTTTTTGGATACATTTAAATATGTTATTTTCTTTATTGAAAAAACTATATTTTTTGTTTGGATTTATCGGTTTCATGCTGATTTAAAAAATATTTTTTATGATTACCCTATTACACCGATAGGAGCAGTTTTCAGATACTTATTTCCTATCTCATTTTGGGGAATTTGGGATACTCTATCTACATTTGCTCGTAGATTTAAGGGAGAAAGCGGCAATTTGACCTTTTTTGTACAAAAAATGCGTTTACTGACTATTTGTTTATATATATTTATTTCAATTAGCTTGACAAGTACTTTGAGTGATATATTAAAAATTTATCATCAAACAACAACTGAGATTTCCTCTATTTCAACTTTTTTACCATTTTTTTGTTTACTAATAAACTCAGGCAAAAATGTGGTTGATTTGCTTTTATTAGAAATAATGATGCAGGCAATAACAAAAAAAGTTAAATTAGAGTTATGGTATGACTACAAATCAATAGGTCGAATATAAAACCCTTGAGGATAAAATGTTTCTGCCTCTGCTAGAGATATGCCACACCAAGGGCAACCAGAGAGTAAATATTTTGCATTTACAACACGATTTTTATTAGGGTTTGGGCATTGAATATTTGAGCAAATTAAACTAGCTTCAGAAGGACTAAAAACTCGAATGATATTAATTATAGTTTGTCCTAACATAATCATACAACCTTGTTTTAATATTGCTTCGCCACTATATAGTACTTTATTGTCAATAACTGGAGAACGAGTAGCTTGTGGTATTTTGCGCAAGTAGAAATTACTGTCTTGTAATTTAAAAAATATTTCTGCATGTCGCCGAGAAATTTTCAAATCATACTCACTAAAGACAATATCACAATCTACCTGGCGACCTAGACGAACAATATTAGGATATAGATTATTGTTTCTAACAAATATTTTTTGGGTTCTGATTTGATCAGCTTCTTGCCATTCCAAAGCGAGTCCATGCATATGTATATCAGTTATCAGTTATCAATTATCAGTTATCATTGCACCATATACCTTGAACACTGATAACTGTTGACTGTTCACTGTTTTAATTACTCCAACGGGTTTGGAGCAATTAACTTTTTCTTCATTGCTACAACCACAGCTTGAGTACGATCATGTACCTTGAGCTTTTGCAAAATTGTATGGACATGTACCCTAACTGTACCAGAGACAATGTGAAGAATCTCGGCAATTTCTTGATTTGTCTTACCGTCCGCTAGCAGTTCTAAAATCTCTAATTCACGCTGCGTCAATGGGTTAGTTAATTCATGTGCTATTTCGGCAGAGTTAGATGAGTTTATACTACTGCTTCCCTTATCAAAAGCTGCTCTAATCTCTGTTGTTGCAGTTTGATCCCACCATGAAGCTCCGGCTGCAACAGAACGGACTGCTAAAATCAGGTTTTGTGCAGCAATTCCTTTTAAGCAGTAGCCTTGAGCGCCTGCTTCAATTAGTCTCGCAATTAGGGATTGTTGAAAACGAGACGTCAAAATTAAAACTGGTAATTTTGGATGCTGTTGTTTTATTTGACGACAGGCTTCGATCCCACCAATTCCGGGTAAACCCACATCTAACAACACGATATCTACTTGGTGCTGATTCGCCAATTCCACCGCTGTCTCACCATCTTCAGCCTCAGCAACAATCTCTAGCTCTGTTTCTTGTTGCAGTCTAACACGCAAACCAAGCCGAAAGAGTTCATCGTCCTCAACTAATAGAATTCGTAGCTTTTCAGCTAGCATTATTTTAGAACTTCCATTGCTAATTAATTACTACATGTACCCTAATTCTAGCGCTCTAGTGCAGGCAAACTAAACCCAAAAATTGCACCGTTAGGAGTAAGGTTCTCAGCCCATATTTTACCGCCATGAGCTTCAATAATTTGGCGAGATAAGTAAAGCCCTAATCCTGAGCCTTTTGCTTGTCGATCGCTCTGCCCTTGGTAAAACCGTTCAAATAGATGAGGTAGCTCTTCCAACCTAATACCTGATCCCGAGTCGATAACTTTGACAATCTGCTCAGAAAAACGGGATTCTAATGCGACTTCTATTCTACCACCTCTGGGTGAGTGGTTAATGGCATTAGTCAGGAGATTGGTAAAGACTCGCTGAAGTTGGAAAACATCACCATAAACCCAGAGAAACTTACGAAACTCTGATTCTCCATAATTGAACGAAATGTAAACACGGCGACTGGATGCGAGATCGGTTAACGTTGCTGCAACTTCTTGCGCGATCGCAACCAAATCCACAGGTTCTAAGTGAAGCTTTAACCCTTCAATATCATTACGATATACATCCAAAAGGGTTTCAACCATTTGTAAACTGTTTTGGTGGCTGCGAATCATGGTAGCTAAAACTTTCTTTTGGGCAAAAAGAACAGAACCAAAATCTTCTCGTGCAAACGCGTGCAAAGTTTCAATTGCACCTAACAAAGGAGTTTTCAGATCATGCGTTAGGGTTGAGGCAAAATCTTCTCGCACGCTGGCTAGCTTCTCTTGTGCTTGAAGTTTTGCTGTTTGTTGCGAGAGTTCTTCTTGATAGAGACGGTTACGAGTGCTAAGAAAATTTGTGACGAGCAAAGCGAATATTACAATAATTCTATTAGCAATAGTAGAAATTTTTACACTATAGAAGTCTGAAACCCAAGCATCTAAAACCGTGACAAAACAAGCAAGAAGAGTCAGCCGCAGCCTTGAAACTCGACTCAAATGCGTATTTGCTAGTAGAATAGGACCTATAAAAAGGTAACCAAACACATACTCTGGTGGAGTAGAAAACTCAAACACTCCTACAAGTATAAATAGTCCAATAATTAACCATAATCTACTCCAAGGAGGGGCTTTTGGATTGCTAACAGGTGTCATAAAAATAACTGTGATAGAGCATCCCGAATGTTTAAATTGTAGTGCGGGCATGGCGATCCATTTACATAACTCGGGAAAGATGCCCGCACTACATAATATTCTTTTTAATTGGGATGCCTTAAAGCTAATCGTTTACAACGCTAGCTTCTAATTCTTCTACATGCGCTCTAAACACAAACCAGGTTTGCTTAGCTTCGCCCTGCTTCGGCTGAAGTCGTCTTTTAAAAGTGACTTTCCAGTGATCTCTATGTCGAACACCTTGATTATCAGTCCCATCATAATCAATACTTAAGAAAGCAAATAGGTCACCTTCTTTCGCTACATACTTGTCACTTTCTTTTAGTCTGGGATCAGTTGAATCTATGGGAGCTTGTTTGAAAGTAGTAGTGCCAAACTGACCATTTTCCTTAACCCTTAAAATTCTTATCATGGCTTAGTTCCCTTAAAAGCTTCAAATTGGCAGATTGTTTCTCCGTTGTATGCTAAAAATAGCACAATAGGAGTCGCAAAATTTCCTAATTAATACTTCATAATTTTGCTTAACCAAGAGGTATTGGATGAGACAGCGCAGAAATTTAGCAGCGCCTATGTTTTCCAAAAGAGCTTAAGCTTTGTAAATAAACTCACAATATACGCAATCGATAATGTATAAATAACCCCTTTTAGAAAGCCTGGTAACGGGGTCTTTGTATATTCTAGAATAAATGGTTCAATTTGAGTTAAGTGAAGAATAGGCCAGACGAGATTGGCAAACGCTACATAGGGAATCATAGGATTTTGGCCATTTTCAATAAAAAGTTGAAGATTTCTTTGCTGTTTAAAGATATCTATGAGGATAATAAAAGTAATCAAAAGAAGAAGCGCGATCGCAGTGGTAACAAAGAAGTAACTCAACGTCGAGGGATCTTTTTTAATTCCACCCTCAAATGGTTCAAAGAGTAAGCCCAGTAATAACCAGTAAACACTCCACTGGTAGAACGATTTGAGCAACTTTTCCGTTTGATGAACCGGATTGATAAATAGAAACCAGCTACTTGAACAAAGCAGCCCAATGATCAACGTTGTTTGCCATACCCATCGAGCTTGCAAGCCAATTAGTAGAACCAGACAAATAAGCAACATCAATGTAATTATGCTATAAAACCGCAGCTTATCCCAGCTTAATTTAAGCTCCTCATCGCCCTCATTTATTAGTGAAGCTTGCTGCCAAACTAGAATTGAATCACCAGCAATTGTTCCTGGAATAACGATAAACAAATACTTCAAATAATCAATTTGGAAAATCCAGGGAATAGGTGACGCCGACGAAAGCACAGCAATCCAACTGCCCTTAACGGTAGCTGATAACCGCAAAGCAATCAATACACCTAATAAACCGACACGCAACAACAAATTATTTTTAGTAAAAAACCAGATTAACGAACCAAAAACAGCCATATTTGTCAAGACAATCAGGATAATATCGCTTCTAGAAAGCGAAAATCCTCTACCATCTGAATATCTCACAAGCGAGACAAAGATAATTGCTGCTAAAGTCCCAATCAAGGTAATCCATCTTGTGTAGCGCTTCAATTTTACCTTAACAGGCAACCGAACAAACATACAAAAGAGTATCAAAAAACCCAGCAAAGCTATCCACCAAGTTTGTGTTGTTGGGTTTTGATTTATTGTAAATGGTCTAATATGTTGAAGAAATATTGCAAATGTTCCTAACAAAAAACCTCGTTTGAGGATATGTAAAATGATTTGTTTCGTGTTGAATCCTTGAGTAACACGGTGAGATAATGCCAAGGGGATCGCAGATCCCATAGAAAACAGGAAAAGTGGAAAAACAACATCTACCCAAGTCAAACCAGATAGGTGAGGATGAAAAGTATGGGTAGGTGGGGGTTCCTGAGCATGATACATCCAATGTGGCAAAATCTTATAACTTATAGTGCCTGATAAGACCATTGCTAAAATTGCAAATCCACGCAGTGCATCCAAGGGATAGACACGTTTTCCATCGGCAACAGTGATAGTAGTGTTTTGTTGCATAGAAATCCCATCGAGAATTTTCCTATTACTATTGCCTCTTCTTCAATAAGCACTTTCAACGATTTCTATCAATTCTCCAACAGATGTTTGTCTGTTAATCCGTAGCCTAGGAATTTCGTAATTGTCAGTCAAATTTTCGTAACTTAGTATTTCATTATTGTACATATAGCCTGATAAATAATATTTAGAAGCATAGAATTTTACTAGCTTATTGTAAGCTCCATAAGGGTAAGCGAGATGAGACGCTACTTGATGTTCTGGATCTAGGTCTTTTGTACATTCTCTTAATTCAGTCTGGGCTTCTAATAGTTCTTGAACTAACCTTGTCGTAGCAAGATTCGTTAATTTTTTATGATTTTTTCCATGAGATTGAATATCGTAAAATCCGGCTTCTAATCCTTCTCTTAATTCCTCGCATCGTAAGTGAGTTGAATCAATACTCCCCTCCCTCGCTAAAGTTCCAGGATTGATAAACAAAACAACTTTGACTTTGCTACCATATTTTTCTTCGAGCTTATACAAAATAGGTAGCAAATTTGTATGTACAGTTTTATAACCATCATCAAAGGAGATTAAAATAGGCTTTTGCCGCAAATGTTCTTCAGGAATTTTTTCTGATTTTTTTAAGAAAAAATCGTACAATTCTTGAGATGTTAAGAACCAATAATTATGAACAATAAAATATTCTATAAGTTTCTCTAAGTCTTTTTTCGGATAGTGAAGACTTGCTTTAGCAAATTGAGAAGCTGGTATTTTAGTATCAATGATACCATGAAATCCCAAAATTGGAATTATAGGAGGATTGTTTTGTAGTTTTATAATTACAAAAATGACAAATAACACCATTAATATTCGGGAGAAAAAATTCTGTTTTTGAGAATCAAATCTCATAAATTGTCTGTTCAATAAAAAGCCATGAAAAGGTGGGTTTTTGTCCTCTTCAGAGGCATTAGCATATCATATTACGGCACCGCGCCTGCTACAACTAGCATTCACGAAGCAGTACTCGACTAGGGTTTCTCAGATGAAAGTAACTGCCCTCCTCCCCCCTAAATTAATGAATACGGCGCTGTGCGCCCGTCCCTCACCAGTTTTCTGCATTTTTATTATAAAGTTACTAAAATTCTGGAACTGTATCGATAACTTTTGAAGTTAAAAGGAATTAATAAAAATTTAAAAATATTTGAAATCAAAGAGAGTCAAATTGGGAGCATCCACTTTTGGCAGAAATACCCAAATCATCGTAATTATTTTAGTGAACATATTCCCCTCCTACATTTCTTTCTGGAGGGGATTTTATTGCTTTATCGACCCTTACGATCGCCTACATGCATAACTAGCAACTTGGGTTACTACTTCTGCTCCGTGTTATCTCTCTTTTATAGTCCTTTCTATCACTCTGTTACTTTTATTTACTTAGGGCGTTGCGCATCTCGTGGGGCTGTCTAGCTAAATAGCACCGAAAGTTACACCCTTGGTTTTGAGCCACTTACGGTAAATAATAGTGGCGCGATCGCTTGGTAGATGATACTCTGCTTGTAGGTCTAAGGGTAGACGGTGTGGTTTCTGGGATTCTACAGCCTCAACATCTTGATGAATAATCGTATCTGTGAAATCCCTGAACTCTTTTTCTGGAACCTCATAGTTGAGTAACATCCATCTCCAGGCGAAACACTTCTCCTCATCTGTAGGGGAGACTGTAAAGAATATTGTCATGCGTTCAAGGTCTGTTCCCCTACGCAAGCACGCAGTCAAGGGACGCGAAATGTGGAAGTTCGCACGGTCAGTGTTTCCCTCTCCAGTCATTTGCAGGCTAGCTTGCCAAGCACCTGCTTCGTGGATGTGAATACCATCTGGCTTAACTTCTACTTTATAGTTACCAGTTTGAGCATATTCCGGGTTACCTAGGGTTCCATCATGGACAAAAGGAACGTGGTTGATATCAATGAAGTTCTCAAAGGCGCGTAAAGCACTAGAACGATAGAGAGCACCAGTGAAGAAAAATTTATTATAGTTCGGGTCATCCCACTCCCTAAAGGCAGGTATATCATGTTGTGGTGTTCCCAGGCAAACCCAGATCATACCGTAACGCTCTTGAACGTGGTATGGTCGCACACAAGCCTTTGACCGTTCTGGTGGTAGTTGATTTGGGTGAGCCGGAATTTTTATACATTTACCTTGACCATTAAAGGCAAGACCGTGATAGGGACAAACCAGAGTATCGTTCTCAATCCATCCCCCTGCCAGACTCGCTCCTCGATGAGGACAGCGATCTTCCCAAGCTACGACTTGGTCACTACTACGCCACAGTACTATGTCTTGCCCCAGTAGACAAACCTTGAGGATTTTTCCTAATTGCAAGTCTTGAGAGCCTGCTACTACATGCCAGTCGTCCTGGAGAATTAAGTCGGTAACCATTTTATTTATTACTCCTATATCAACATTGAACAATAATTTACTAGGGTGAAGTTTAAATCGTAGGTACACTTCTCTCACGCAACATCCCACTCTACCTCTAGGTGCGAGTATCCACGAGATATCATATTCGGGGAGTGGACGATTTCTTGGTTGGGGCAGAGTCGTAGATTTGGTAGCCGCTTAGATAAAATCTCCAACGCAATCCTTGCTTCCCGGCGAGCGAAATTGGAACCAATACAGCGGTGAACACCATGACCAAAGCTAAGATGGTTAGGGGTTATATCTTTGAATCGTTCTATATCAAGAATATCAGGATCGGTATATTTACTTTCATCCCGATTGGCAGAGCCATATATTAAATAGATTCGGCTACCCTTAGGTAAAATGACTCCTGCTAGCTCAACTTCCTCTGTTGTTGTGCGAGTCATAGATGTGACTGGAGCATCATACCTCAGTATTTCTTCAATAGCTATAGGAATGAGTGACGGGCGGTCACAAATAGCTCGCCACAATTGTGGATGTTCTAGCAAGTGTTTAAGGGCATTTCCAATCAAATGGGAAGTTGTCCTATGTCCTGCTTGTATTAACCCACATAAAATACTCACTAACTCTATCATGGTTAGGTCAGAGGACAGTACCTCGCTAATTAAGTCCAATTGAGGTGTTTGCCGCCGCTCCTCAATCAGGCTTGCAACGTAGTGTTGCATGGCTACAAAACTACGAGCGCATTCTTGCTGACGTTCTGGCGTCATTGGTGTCGAAATGAATTCATCCATGTCATAGCACCACTTCTTGAGATCTGCCATCCTGTCTGGGCCAATACCATACATTGTGAGGATAGCTTCAAGGGGCAGGGGATAGGAAAATTGCGATATGATGTCGGCATGACCATCATTGACAAAGCTGTCTACTAACCTGTTAGCAATAGTGTGAATTGATCCTTCCATAGCCTCAAGCCGTTCTGGTGCAAACACTTTCATGAAAGGAGTACGCAGGCGTTTGTGTTCTTCGCCGTCGCTATTAAGCAAATCACGAACTTGAGGAAAACCTTGTTTGAGGATTTCCTGTGTCTCTGGGGTGGATTCGATTACCGGAGTTAGAGTATCCGCTGATGAGAATTTTGCTGGATCTTTAAGTACTTTCAAGATTTCATCATAGGTAGTGAGAATATAGCTGTTCAACAGTGGACTATAAAATAGTGGCTCTTGTTGTCTTGTCAGTTTATAGAAGGAATATGGATCTTCAAGTTGTGGATTGACGAATGGTTGGTATTTTTCGCCAAGGTGAGGGCAGCTTTTATTCTCAGGCTGAATAGAGTTTTGTTCCATGATATGTACTTTATTTTTTATTTTTTATTCACGGGATGAATTCGCCTTACCCAAAGGCGAGCCAGTAACGGGTATGCAGAAGTCTTCCAGGTGACAACAGACGTCGTGAAGGGAAAGAGTTTTAAAATACCCCTTTTTTTCGTTTCATACTTCTGCTCAGCAACTTCTTATTTTTGGCAATCGATAGTGAATGGATTTCCTTCAGGATCAGCACCTTCAGCTACTTGTAATCCTGGTGAAGGAGAACGAATAGCACTGAGTTTAACCCCGCGTTCTGTGAGTTCTTTGTGAGCTGTTTCAATATCATCTACGTGAAATGCTAAGAGTGTGGGTCTATCTGTACCTGCTTGCTTCTGCACATTACCATGCAATACTAAAGTGCATTCACCTGTTACAAATTCTACCCAGTACTTTTCACTTTCTTTTTCTAAACCTATTTGGTGTTTAATTTCAAGTCCTAACATGTCACGGTAAAATCTTACCTGGGCGTGGATGTCTTTTACGTAAAGAATAGCTTTGGTTAAACCTTTAATAACTTTCATGATTTACACTTTATTGATTATTTTTTGTGGGATGATTTTTAGGTGCCCGGTTTGTGAATTGAATTTTATCAAGAAGAATTCAGGAGGAGCCAGTTCTGCAGATTCATCCTGAATTCTGTACAAGTGCTGAAGCAGCGGGGTCTTAGGGGTTTTCCCCATGAGCGATTGCTGAACCCGAAGGGCGGACGAATATTGGTTTAAAACCTCGTCCCTTATAGGCAAACAAAGATGAAACTTTTTTCCTCATTTAAACTCCATCCCTTTATTGGTGGAGTATTCTAACTCCTGACTCCTTTTTATCTTTAAGACTAAGTTTTTTTTGAAATGGGGTTTTTGTGCTTAAGAGCTATTACATACCTACTGGTTTTCGGAAGCCAACATGTAGGTGATTGGGACCATGAAATACAATGTTGTTTGCCCATTCGATCTTCTCGTCTAGTAGACGAAGTTCAGGTAAACGGTTAAGTAGGACATTCAAAGCGATTTGTCCCTCGGCACGGGCTAGCGCTGACCCAAGGCAGAAATGGATACCGCTGCCAAAGCCACAGTGTTTGTTGTCTTCACGCTGTATATTTAGGACATCCGGATTCTTGAAGCGCTCAGGATCTCGGTTGGCAGAACCAAGCATAAGTCCCACACTTTCCCCACGTCGAATTAACTTCCCACCGACTTCAATGTCTGCGTATGCCCAGCGAATAATCATCTGGATTGGGGTATCGTAGCGAATTAACTCCTCTACAGCAGGAGGAATCATCTCGGGGTGCGATCGCAGCATATTAAGTGCATCTGGGTTTTGCAGCAACGCCAAAGTTCCCTTGGCAATCAAGTTAATTGTGGTTTCGTGTCCTGCGGTTAACAGGTGAGTACAAGTAGCGACGATCTCAAAGTCGCTGAGTTTGTCGCCCTCATCAGCAGCCTTGACGAGTGCTGAGATCAAATCCTCTCGCGGTTGGGTACGTCGTTCTGTAATCAAAGGGGTAAAATAGTCAATAAATGCTTGAGCTGCTTGGTTTGCCTGCTCATAGACTTCCGGTGGCGGTGTCAAGCGGGAGGCGCTGGCATGTTGCATAGCAAGAGCCCATCGACGGAATAACGGCAAGTCTTCTGGATCAGCACCTAGCATAGTGGCGACTACTTTGGTTGGCAGAGGAAAAGCGTACTCTTCAACCAAATCCAACTCTCCACGGTTCTGGATTTTATCTAGCAGATTATCGGCGATGTGGAAGATAGCAGGACGGATGTTTTCGACAATCTTTGCAGTAAATGCTTTGCTTGCCAGTGACTTGAGCCGTGTATGATCGGGTGGTTCCCGGAAGACAATCCACTTACTAACCAAACCAAGAAACGCTTCATAAGCTGTCGGCACAGGAGTGGTTTCCACTTCTTGTTTTACGAATTCCCGCCCAAATCTGCGGTCTTCCATCACCTTCATAACATCATCATACTTGAAGATGTACCAAGCTCCTGGCAGCTGGGGATTTGAAGAAATCCCCCAATGAACTGAATCTTGTTCTCTATAGCGTTCATAGACCTTGTAGGGGTCTTGTATAACTTTAGGTATAAATGGGTTTAATCTTTCTATTGTGGAAGTAGACATTTTTTATCTCCAACAAAATTATAGATAAACAGAATCGTGTCTTTACAAACGCAGTGTAGATAACATCTGTGTCATCTGATTCCATCCGGCATTGAAAACTCGCGCTACAGATAGTCTTTTCTCTAAACACCTAACGTAATTTGCTAGTGATATCTAGTAAACCGTTTTTGTGTCCTGTTAGGGCGTGAATCTGGGCGAAATTTTTGAAGTGTAGGCGAGGAAAATCTAAGATAGTTATCTTATCATATCTAAATAGGGTTCAGAGAATTGAACTTATGCAGTAAGCTCAATTGCGCAGCACCACCACAAACGCATCAAATCAGCGATCGCACAGTTGGTTAATCAGCCCCTCTAAGTCAACAGCTTCTGAAATCACTTCAGGCAAAAATGGATTTAATCTCTCCATTGTAGAAATGGACATTGTCAACTCCAATGAAAAATAGTATATTTTTTGAATACTCAAGGGTTCTCTTAAGACACCAGTTGTAAGGGATATTGTAATCCAGCAAGCATTTGCATCATCTGGTCGCGTCCCTCGCTTTGAACTTGAGCTACAGATGGTCTGGACTCCAAACGCCTGACGTAACTTGTTAAGTTAGGAAGGTGTTTGTAGTTGTAAACTATACGTAGGTATGCAAGGGTGGGAGCAGCAGCACAGTCCGCGATTGTAAACTCTTCGCCTGCTAACCAAGTACGATTCGCCAGTTTTTCATCAAGTAGAGCGATCGCTGTTTCCAATAATCTCTTTGCTTTGACGACTTCTTTTTTTCCTCGCTCTTGTTCTGGACGCTGGGTATCAGCAAACAGCATTTCTCTCCCACCGTTAATGTATACATCGATTATTCGTTCCAACATCCGCGCCTCTAAGGCTTGTTCTTGGTCAACAGGAATGAGGCGGGGTGTATTTTGAAATTTTTGATCAAGGTACTCAATAATGATGTTTGCCTCAAATAGAATATTTTCTTTTTCACTAATCAAGGTAGGTATTTTAGCAAAGCAGTTAATTTGCGTATACTTTTTCCGGGTTTCCGGGTCAAAAAGATTCACTAAAATAGGTGTAAAGTTAGCTTCTTTCTCATACAAAGCGATGAGGACTCGCTGGCAGTATGATGATGCTGGGGCGTAGTAAAGTTTCATAACTCAAGTAGATTTGTGCAATAGTTCTAGAAGACGAACACAAACGTAGACGCAAGTGAGAGCGGGTGAAACCTACTTAGCTTATTCTTGGTGTTCTTAGCGTCTACAGCCCTCCCCTTTTTGGGCAAGGAAAGGAGTTATCGTCGCTTCGCTCCTGGGTGTGGGGTTGCAAGTTTCGGGTGTAGGGAATATCGTAGGAGTTTGAGGACACCCCGCCCTATAAGTGCGATTCGGTTTGAATCCCTATACTCTTGCCCCTACCCCCTACACCCTGTTCAATTAAAAGCAGCCTCTAACTCGATCAATCAGTGCTGTTGGTTCTTTAGGTAGCGTATTACCTCTCCAAGCTACGTGTCCATCAGGTCGTACTAAAACATAGCTACGCTCGTAAAGCTTGGCAATTTCAGGGTTTTCACTGTGCTGGCTGATGATTGGTACTCTTTTTTGTTGGCAAGCATTGACAAATGACTCTACTTCCTGTAAAGAAGAATCAAAGCACATCAGCACAAACCCATGACCGAATAAATCAAGGGTCGATTTACCAGGTTCTAACCAAGCGTGGGGTGCACGACAGCCAGGGTAGCTACTCTGCTTCCACTGGTGAGGATCGTCGCCGGGGGGTGTAGCCTCGTCGGGGATAACGACAGGAGATTCGTACCGAAAGCCAAAGTGAACCCCAGGCGCATCAAATTCGCGTTTAACGTTACTGCGTTCCATACCCTCAGCCATTGAAGAGCGAAGTTGTTCGCCTTCAGGGGAATCTTGCATAATGATTGGTGGAATGGCGCGTTTTTGCGTGCGTTGCAAGTTGGCGTTTGCCTCTTCCATGTTTCGGACTGCAATTGGGCGACGTTCAATTTCATAGGTGTTGAGCAATTCAGGTGGAGCCCAGCCTTTGAGAGTGGCGGCTAGTTTCCAGCCTAGGTCAACTGCATCACCAATCCCGGTGTTCATACCGAATCCGCCAGAGGGTGAGAGTGTATGGGCAGAGTCGCCAACGAAGAAGACTCGTCCTGAGCGGAAGTGGTCTGCAACTCGGTGGGTTAGACGCCACTGCATATTGGAAACAATTTCGATAGGGGTATCGATTGATATAGCTGCACGGATGGCTTCGTTGGCGTCGCGCATTTGACCGTCTTGTTGCGGTTTTAGAATTAAGCGATACAATGAGTTGCCATCTACTGCTCGCAATGGTTCTTGGATAGTTGGGTTGACTAAATAAAAGACCATTGCGTTGTGTAATCCGAGTTGACTTGCTAGTTCAGGTGCCTTGAAAACAACACTTTGAAATACTTGGGTGGAGTGGAATGTGGGAGCTTCAACCCCACAAGCTTTACGTACCATACTACGAGCCCCGTCGCATGCTACCATGTATCGGGCGTGAATGACTTCTTTCGACTCTTTTTCCAGGTTTGTCACCTGGGCGATTACACCATCATTGGTTTGCTCAAAACTATCTAAGCGAGAAAGAAGCCGAAGTGATCCTTGTGGATATTGTCCTAGGTGGTTTAGGAACACCGGGGCAAACCAATTTTGAGGACATACTTGCTCTAGCTCCGGGGAGTAGTCAGGGAGCGATCGCTCAGCATAACATGGGAAGTGGACTCGGTATATTTCGTGCCCTCCAACAGATGTTACCCAGGCAATATCTAGAGTATGGTTGGCAGGCCAGCCAGCATCGCGTATTTGCTGAGCAATTCCCCAACGGCGGCAAAACTCCATTGAGCGTGGCCCCACTGTACTTACTTTTGGGTCAGTAACTTCGCCGTCGGTTTGCTCAATGAGGATGCAATCTATACCTTGGTAGCGTAGCTCCACGGCCAATGCTAGACCAACAGGTCCGCCACCAATTATTAATACATCTGTTTCAAGAATGTCGTTCATAGCTATTTCCTGGGGTTTGTGGGTTTAGTGCTAGTTGTTTGTCGTTTATCCCAAACTTCTAATTAATAAAGAACTATTTCAATGGAACAAAGACTGAGGATTATTAGCCAAGCCTTCAAAGAATCTCGCGTAGAAATCGAACAGTGAACAGACACTGCTGGGGATAACTTCACACTCTCGAGAGCGATTTGCTAGTCCCTGAAATCGTCGAGCGATCGCACTCATTGCCACTTCAGGTGTGGGAATATAACTAGGTGAGGCAATCTCAAACGATGGACCTGCTGTTTTACCACGTTTGCCCGAGGGCATACTCATCAGCAACTCACCTAGGGGACGCATCATACCAGTCATCACATCAATGCCAGCATTCATTAACTTAGAGCGTCGCAAGCTACTAGTAGGCATCAAACCAAAGTGCTGCACCATTAGCTGCATCATCAGAAAATAACTTTCATTAAATATCTCCATTACCGCGCGGGTTTGGGGGACGGTGACGACATTGGTGTTGTAATCTCGGTTGTGGAGTGACGGGTTACGCAAGGCGGGGTAGGAGGGGTTCCAGGGCAATTTGTCTCCCGTCCGGGGATTTATCATCTGCTCTTTAGCAAGCGCATCTGCCAAACGATAGAATTGCTGGTAGTGGGAACGCTCAAATTTGGGTGATTGAGCGTTACATCCTTCTCCCTGCTCAACAATCAAGTCGATGGCGAAGAGTGCGCTATTTAGATCGTCAACTTGGAGCTGATAGTCTGGGTGAACTTTATTAAAGTCATCACGCAAGAATAAACGATGCTCTCCACCAACAGAACCCTTTTTAACCACAAACAGATCTGTGATGGTTTGCAACCCCTCTCGAATCTGATAGTACAGTTCACTTAACGAACCATATCCGTGTAGACGGTCAATAGTTGGATCTCCAGATATAGGCTCGTTGGCAAGGTTTTCTTCCAAGAAATCGGGCATTTCCAAGCGAATAAAGCGCTGTAAGGATGCAACGTTGAATGGTTCTAGGGCAAAATCTACATCAATGGGAAAGCAACGGTTAAGTTCGGCGAACTTAGGTACTGCTGGGTAGAAAGGTTCCCCAATTGCCATCAATATATTATTGACCATCAAAAAGTGAATCATTTCCTCACGGGAAATTTCCAGCAACACTCCGCGCATACCGTAATTATGTACTTCCTTACCGTCGCCACAAGCTAAATGCAACTGTTCGGGAGTCCACAAACCGCGACGTACATACTCAGATCCAGTAACGTAATTGGGGATAGAGTATGCTGCATAAACGTATTGCAGCATCACAGTCACTTCTAATTCAGCCGCTTGTTGCAGAGCACTCACCAATTCATCACGAGTTTGGATCGTGCGCTGGGCGGTCTTTGCTTCGGGTGTAGCAGGAGGAACGTAGCCGACTCGCTGCTGATGTTGCAGGAACTTTCGCAACAGCGCCGTCTTGGGTTGGGACATATCTCGTGATGGAGGCATATAGTAGGTCTTGTATTTGTTACGAGGGTCAGACATCTGCCACATCAGTCGCGCGTATGTTTCAACCTTGCACTGGTCAGCAAGACTGAAGACATCTACTTTCATGAATGAGAAACTAAACTCGTAGAAAGCAAGAATGTGTTTATATATAAGGTCAAAATCTACAGCTTCATCCGGAATATCTTCTAAATGCCAATCGTCACTCATCACCCGTACTGCAAAAAAGCCAGCCCCAGACCAAAAACCTAGTTGATCATTGTTATCGTAAGCAATTTCCGCTTCATTAAGGCAATCTTTATCACACAAAAGCTCGTCAGATCGAGCGGACAGCAGTACTCGTGTCGTTCCCGGTTTAGCACCACGTAAGGTTACCCAGGCGCGCCCCTCAGAGTTGGTGGCAATAACACATGTAGGAGCAAAGTCTCCCTTAGCTTCTCGCTTCCCTGGCTTAAAGTGGACAATTTCCATCTCTGAACTGCGGGGATAATGAAAAGTCTTACCGATATTGGCTTCTTGTGCTTCAAACGTGTAGCGTAGTTGCGGGAATGCTCTGGGATTGTAGAACTGGCGCAGGTAAATCTCCTTCACTGCTGCCGGACGCCCTCGAACAAAAGACCGCACCTCTAACTCGACTGCATAGTCTTCACCTTGTTTCCAATTAGGAAACTCGACAAACAGACAAGCGTCATCTGTCTGGAGATTTATTTCTTCTTCTTGAACCAGAATTTGCCGATCTCCGTCAGGGGTTGTCCCGATAATGCATAATTCCTGCTGTTCTATTTCATCGCGCAAATTTTCAAATTGTTCCGTTAAAGGTACATCTACAATCCCACTTGTTAGACGATGCGCCTGTTGTTGGTATGCCTGCTTGGGGATCTTTGCTATCAACCGTTGAGTCTTAGTTGTACGCACTTCCAAATTGCCAAGGTCTAGCTTAGAATTTATCTTATGGGTTGGTACTGGTCCTGGCTTTACGGCACGTCCTACCCCAGGCACTGCAGTAATCATATTCAAACTCACACCTTGAGAAGTGACTTGTAGGGTAAGGTTGGAAAGCAGTCTAGATGAAGCTTCACCCTCTTGAAGTGTATACCGGGGGGTGAGTAGCCGACCGTGAGGATAGGTACTAAGTTCTTCTTTACACCATAAACCAATAGTGCCGTGAAGTTCCCAAAAAGAAGGGGAGTCAGGTTGAACTGGAGCGGACATATTACTGATACTAAATTGCACCACCAGTCCCAAAACATGCTCTTCGTTCATTGCTTCTTGCAACATCGATACTGTGGGCGACTGGGTAACCTCTTCACCCCACAGAAAATCTTGAGATTCTTTAGGAATTGCAAACTGATAAACAGCAGCTCGTTTAAACTCATGGTTAAGGCAGTGTTCCGGTAATTCTCGAATGTGGTTGAAATCCTGCCAGCGGGCTAACTGCATACCTGTGATGGGAGCAGAAAGCATATAGGGGACTTCATGGGAACCGCCTTGACGTCCAAAACCCAGCTGACCCAACATGATTGTATTAGTCCAGTTAGAAGCTGGGTCACATTCAAAGAAGCGAGCGCGATTGAAACTAGTTTTGACGTAATCGTTATAATGACCCCATAAATCAACACTGCACCCTACTACTGGATCTTGTTGGTCAATGTGTCCAAACTCTCGTTGAGTGCTAACAATTTGTGCTTCGATAGAGAAGTGACCATTGCCACCAAAGTCCCACCCCATTGCCATACTAAAAGAACCATTTTCATCTAATTGCCCTTCGGCATTAAACCGAGGACCCAAATTATAAAGATATTCGTGGTACTCGGATGCTGGTAGGGTGTGGTCAAATGGCTTACCATCTTTATAAACTATGTTGCTACCGACGTCAACCAGACCGTTTTTATGTCCTGTAGGTGCGTGAATGCGGGCAAAACCTTGGAAGTGTAGGCGAGGAAAATTTAATATACTCATATTTACACTTATACATAGTAAGGCAAGAAAGCGAAAAATTAGTTAGGGTTGGTAACCATAAGTTGACTAGGAGTATATAGAGTGAGAGCGAATATACTTATGCACTTGTCTGAACTATATACTTAGAAGGCAATATCTGCGCTTTTGTAGAACTGACCCAGGAGTTACCGAAAAGCTTAATTATTGAACTACTAAAACCCGAATAACGACGACTTCGTAAAGTGTGAGTGAGTCTTGGCGACGCTGGAACTTTTTTGATTTGCCCCAGAATACAAACACAGGATTGTGGGGCAAATTGAGATGATTAAGCAACTTTAACAGACTGACGATTTTGATTTTGTTGGAAAGTTTTACCATTTTCTACACTGATAAAAGGAGACTTGGTCACTGTTGCAGGTTTATGGGATACGATATCGTAAATAGCTTCAAGTGTAGACTCTATCGAACCTTGCAACCAAGCCGGATATTTGGAGCAATGTTCACCAGCGAAGAACAGAGTGTTTTGCGGTCTAGCGGCTTCCAAGTAATTAATGCTATGGTTAGATTCATCCGACATATTATCTCCCCAATGAACTGTGCATCCCCCGGCACTCCACTTGTAGTTACCCCAAGCAATTGAAGCCACGTCCGCAACCATACTAGGAGTTTGAAGTTCGGGGTGAACTTTGCCGACAATATTTTTGACGTAGTCATGACGCTGTTGCTCAGACATATTTCCTAAGCGGTCAGCATCATCACCAATAGTGTAGCTCGCTAACATTACACTACCACTATTTGGGTTGAATTTCACAGAAGGATAATATGTTTGGCGAACTCCCTCACCACTAAAGGATGCACCACCTTTGATCCCGTGTTTTTCCCAGAAAGCCTGCTGGGTGTGGAATGCCACCTTAGTTGCAGGACAGTAGATCGTTTCGTGGATTGAATGCATTTTTCTGCTGTCAAACCCGCTTAACTCCATCTTCCGCAGCACTGAGAAGGGAATTGTACATAATACATAGTCGCATCGACGGGTATGTAACTGTCCATTTTCTACCCAATCAATTTCTGTATAGTCTTGACGCACCCGTAGCGCTACAATTTCTTGGTTACACTTAATAGGAGCCTTGATAGAGGATACCAGACGTTGGATAATTTGATCCATTCCCCCTTTGATCTGTAATAAATCGTGACTAGTCTCAACGACGATGTCTGAAAGGAACATATCTAAGGCTTTACTGCAACGAGCCCGAAAGCCAGGGTTATCTCGAATAAATGACTGTAGGTCAATAGTCTCACCATCAGAGCTAAAATAAGCGCCTAAATCCAAGCGTTCCAACTCATCCATTAAGTGTGACTTTAGATCAGCGTCTAAACTTTCGCGTAAATTGCCAGGGGAGATGGCATCGACAATTGTTTTCAGCCATGCTGCAAAAAGCCTTGTTCTTTCACTGTAACGAGTATCAGTAAAGATTCCTTGATAGCGCTGTTGGAATAGACGAGGTGCGTCCTTAATGCGGAAAATATTCCCTTCGACGTTCATGAAAGCGTTGTGTTCTTCAAAGACTGTAACAAATTTGCACAACTTGTCAGCGAGTCCCAATTCTTCGACATAGTGTAGTGTGTGCTGATGTTCTTTAGGAATGCGCATTGCTCCCAGCTCTGCGTAGGGCGCTTGTTCGTCGTCACTGAAACGATGAGTCCAAATTCGACCGCCAACTCGTGGGCTGCCTTCCATAATATCTACTTCATGACCCATACGTTCTAGCTCATAGGCAGCAACTAAACCAGCAATTCCAGCACCAAGGATAGTGATCCGCTTACTGGTTGGGAAGTTAACTTGTCGGCACATATCCAGTATGATTTTGGTGTCCATTTTTAGATACCTCTCAGAAAAAGTGATTAAGGAAAACTTGAAAGATGGTGTTTAGGCGGAAAAGCTGTTTACCTTGGGAAGTGCTTTTGCTTGTTGCTCCCTTGGCTCCTGCGTTTCAACCTCTTCATTTCTTTCATACCCATCACTCAACTGGGTTTATGCACACCAGATCAGCAATCGAAAAAAATTTGGCTCTTGCTGTGCTTATCCGGAGGTTAGTACCTACTAATGACTCATTGCAAGCTGACCCTTGCAAACCCCTACCGAGAGCCGCTAGAGAAGCCTCTGCAACAGGAGAAAGCAGGTAGGGGTGATTGGCTTCATCTCTTTGCTTTGGCGATTTACTTATTATTTAGAATCTTGAGAGCGATTTCTAAACTATACTTCATCCGGTTGAAAGCTTCTGCTAAAGCTCCGATTTCATCTTTGGATTGTTTCCCAAAATCAGCATCCATATTGCCAATACTAACTTGTTCTGCCACCGCAGCAATTTTTTTAATGGGTCTTAGAACCGTTCTTCTCAACAAGGAATTTATGGTTACAGTGATGATTGTAAAAATAATTCCTAAAACTACTATAACCTGAATAAAAGACTGATTAAAAATTTTAAAAACGTCTTGGGTTGGAACATAAACTATTTGAGTTCCAATGATATCATTAAGCTTCCAACCAAAACCATTTTCTGCACCGTATGTTGCTATTTGACTCTTTGGAGCCTGCTCGGGAGTAGAATGACACCGTAGACACCTTGGTTCTTCAATTACAAAAGGTCGCGCACTATAAAACAGTTGCTGCCCAAATAATTTTCGGTAACCAACTAAGCTTTTTAAACTCAAATCTTTGCGGAATTTTTGAACAATATCAGCTTCAAATGAGTCGGCTTTGTCTACTAAATTTGTTGGGTTTAGAGTGGCATTTTTGTGAATATAATTTTTATACTCTTGTTTTCTGTGCAAAAAATCAAACACTTCTCTCACAGAGAAAGACGGTATCGCTTCTGGGATAAATTCTTTTTTGCTATCAATTGTAGGTAATAATAAAGGTTGTACTTTATCATTAGTATATTGTCTCACCGAGTTAGCAAATTCCATAAGTATCACTGCTTTATTACTTATTTCTTCTTCTGTTTTATAACGAATTACATTTGCTAAAGCAATACTGCTAATTAAAATACTGCCAATAAAAACTATCACTAAAATGATATTTACTTTTGTTCCGATTTTCATGGTTTTTATTTTAATTTTCTACAGATCCTATATAAATATTACACATAATTGCCTGATTTTTTAATACTATAAAAAATTTTTATGAATCTTCAGCACCTGTTATTACCAACTCTTAATTAAGCATTATAGTTTTATTTTTGACTTTCTCTTAAAATACTCTGAAGTCTCAAAAAATAAATGACTTTAGCTATCCCGCCGTAATCCTCCCGCTCCTACCGTTTCTTATATTCACCCCCCCTGTAGTTCCCCCTTACTAAGGGGGAACTACAGGGGGGTAAACTTATACGCATATTTATGGAGAATTGATATTAGATACTCTGGCTAGGATATTTCAAACATAAATGTCATCAAATCTCGTCGACCAAGACTAAACCTTAATCCCGGTTTCAATTTATACCAAATTCCAGGGACTAAAGGATACTTATTAATATAAGTTCCGTTAGAACTGCCCATATCTTGAATATAGTACTCGTTTTGGTCAAAGCGAATCTGAGCGTGAAGACGTGAGGTAAGTCCAGAATTGGGTAAGTCTGAAACGTCTACCTCTACAGGAATACGACCATTTGGCTTGCCGATATAGATGACTGAGAAATCCTCAGGTAGTTCAATTATTCTATTAGTTTGCACATGCAATAGTTGGGCAACTGGTTGTTGCAGAATTGTAGGCGCTGCTATAGATCTTGGAGCTTCAGGTTGAGCAAAAAACGCTGTTTGTGATGTGGGAGCAAGGGTAAACTCAGATTTCTTAGGAGTTAGCAGCAGATGAAATACAACGAGTGAGAACACCGAAAAAACAGCACTTATATAAAAAACTGCCTTTGTTCCCCAAATAAAATCGATCAAGGCTCCAAGCAAGGGACCAAGTGTTTGACCCCACGATTGAACTGTCGAATTCACCGCCATAAAACCTGCTCTAGATTCTTGTGCGGAAAGTCCAGCTAGTAGTGCTTGGGTGGATGGAAATGATAAACCAAAGGCTGCACCAAGTAAACAAATCGGAATAAACAGTAGCCAAATGTTATTAACTAGCGGAATAATTAATGTTCCCAGAGCAAACAGAATAAAAGCAATTTTGATTAGCTTAATTTCTGAGAAATGCCGCACAAAGAATCCTAGCTGGGAAGCGACTATAGCAACAGATATTGATATAGTGGCAAGCATAATGCCAATAAATGAGTCCGAAGCCTTGAAAAAATTTCCTGCAAGGATAGGAATATAAGTAAAGCAGGTTCCAATTTGCAATGTAAATAGCGCCATTGCTGCAAAGAGTAATCCCAAGACGTGAGGATTGTTAATACTGTTCCAAGTTTGACGAATATAAGATTTAAGTTCAACTTTTTGCACTGGAGCTTGATGCGTAGTTTGATGCTTGGGAAGTTTTAGTCCTATGAATATAAGCAGTGCAACAAAAATGGCAATTAGTGATGTTAAAAGTGAATATCGCCAACTAAACGCTGCTAAGAATCCGCCAATAAGAGGAAAAAGAGCGGAACTGATACCAATCAAGCTAGCGTTAAATCCCATCACTATTGGCATCTTTCTCCCAGAATAAATATCGCCCATAATTGTGAACACTAGAGCTTCTAGACTGGCAGCACCAACACCTTGTACAAATCGCCACTCCAGTAGCGCGCGAAAAGTTTGGGCAACCCCACCTAAACCTCCACCAAGAGAAAACAGCAACAGTGAGGGAATGAGAATTTGTTTTCTGCCAATAGTATCAGCTAACATTCCAAATATCGGAGTTATAATCGCACCTGGTAACTGATACAGAGTTGTTACCCATGAGACTTGCTCGCTAGAAACCTGGAAAAATTTTTGAATGGTTGGCAGAGAAGGATTGAGAATATTTCCTCCTAAAACTACAATCAAAGTTATACAGCTTAAAATATATAAATTCCGATCCTTGAATATATTCGTCGGACTCTTTGGTTGGGTTGTCATAGTTGATTGACTTATTCCTTTGGTTTTCATGCTTTTATTATTTAATCAACTAACGGGTTACTTTGTAATTCGTAGAACTGGTATTTAATGATATGGCGGGTTGAGTATTTAACCCGCCATTCACTTAACATTTAGGTTAAGCGAGAGCAGCGCCTAACTGTTTTCCAGTTTGTGGTCCAACGACTCCATCTACTGTTAAATTGTGGTCTTGCTGGAATTTTTTAATAGCGTTTTCGGTATATTCATCGAATTCACCATTAACGCCATTAGGTCCAATTTCATATCCCAGTTGGGATAAATCGCGTTGTAAACGTTCCACAAATGCACCTGTAGCACCACGTTGTAGAATTGGGGACGGTTGAGTCATTGTTGTTTCTCCTTTTGGTTTACACATTTAATAAGTAGAGGTAAACCTTTGAAAGATATGCACACTCTTAACAGAACTTGTTTTATCGCTATTTAAAGAAAGAGCTAGTAAATTTGGGTTTTGAGCCCCTTTTTATATTGATTCGCTTAAATATCGCTATATATCCACTTTTTATTAAAATTTCTGAACTATATACTTAAAGGTCGAGAGTAGCACTTCTCTCAACCCCTGGGAAATTGGCACTTCCATTTATATTTGAAATTAGTTCTCTAGTTCTAGCTGTGAGAGCATTTCGGCACTCTTTGTGCTACTAACAAACTAAAGACTACAGTTGTGATTATGACAAGAGCCGTGCTAGTATAGAACACTCCTTGAATTCCCCAAAAACCAAAGGTAATGCCTGCGAATAAGGGACCCACTGACCTTCCTAAGGATTGCACTGTAACATTCAGTGCCATAAAACCAGCCCGGTAGCCCTCCGGGGCAGTTTCTGCTAATATTGCTTGTAAAGGTGGAAAAGCCAAAGCTTGAGATATACCAAATATAACGCAGGGAACGGTCAGCAACCAAGGGCTATGAATTACAGGGACAAGTACTACTGATAATGCACATAGAATACAACCGAATACAATCAACCTTTTTTCTGAAATCCAACGTGTTAGTAAACCTAATTGTGAGGCAGTAAAAGCCATAGCAAGCGGGAAGCAGCAAATGATAATACCAATCTCTGCACCAGAAGCGTTTAGATAAGTTCCCGCATAAATTGGGATATAGGCGTAGCAGGTAGCAAACTCAACAACGAATAAAACAAACACTGTGAACAGTAGCACAAAGACTTGCACATCATTAATACTCTCCCAGATATTTTTGAGGTAACCCTTAAAATTCACAGTCTGAGCGTTCTTTTGCTTCTTAGATAGCTTTAGTTTGATGCAAATCAACAACGCAAGTGGAAAGGCTAATATCGATAGTAGAAATGGGTATCTCCAACTTAACCCTCCTAATACTCCACCAATAACCGGATAAATTGTGGCAGCAATCCCAATTGCTGCGGCGTTAAGCCCCATTGCAGCAGTCAACATTTTACCACTATATAAACTGCTGATGATAGTTAGTTCCAAAGTGTCTAAACTAGCAGCACCAATACCTGTCAAGAAGCGCCACTCTAATAAGCTGCGGAAATCTTGGGAAAATGTACATAGAATTCCACCTGCCCCAAACAGTAGCAATGAAGGAATCAGGATTTTCTTGATACCTACACTATCAGCTAATGCTCCAAACATAAAAGCTCCAGCTGTGGTTGGGATTAGAAAAACTGCCATTATTAGTCCAATTTGTTGGGGTGGAACGTTAAGCCCTTTGGCAATTATTGGCATTACAGGGCTAATACTAGTTACCCCTAAAATAGATATCAGTGAGATACAGACAATGATGAAAAGATTTCCATCAATATGTATACTTTTTTCCTTTGTAAGGTTAGTTCTTTTAACTAATGAACTCATATATTTTCTCTCCTTACTTGAAGTTATTCTTTGTGAAAAATCTAGAAAAGTGTGTTAATCTTAAAAGTGTAGACTGCAATGATTCAGATTTTTGACTGCTTTCAATTAACCTGTTGTCAATTCACTATTAATTACCTACAGATAGAAAATTTTCTTTATGCATTGCCCAACTCAAAAACCCTACCAGTGGATGGCTTAGTAATGACTCTGATTCCTTGTGACTTGAGTTAACGAGCTTTCCAGCCTTCTACAAACTAGCAGCGCTTCGCGATGCTCACGCACGGAGCCGCCTTTATGCGATTGGCTTCGCCGCCACGCTTCGCGATCGCCCGGATGCAGCGTCAAGGGCGAGTACCTATACTTTTCGATTTTTTGCTACTTATGTCGGTAGACGCGCTCTTTAAACTGTTCTGCTCTTTTCTGGTTAGGAATTTCTGCCACTAACGTTTCAACAAGTTGCTCTGGTGTTAAATGTGGATATTGATCTAATGTATCTCGAAGAATAGCGCTAGCAAAAGTTCCAACAAGACTGGTCAGTTCTCGCCGGCAAGTTTCCAGAAACTTTGGATTACTAATTGCAGGATAGCTTCCTAAGGGTTCCTGCATGGTCATATTCTCAAGTTTTAGTAAATCAGGTTCAACAGGAAGTTTAACGCTATTTACAAACTTTTGTGCAATTTCTGGGTTAGGAATTGCCTCACTAAGTACTTTAATAAATTCTTTTGTCGCTATTTGTGGAGTTTTATCCAAAGTTCTTTCTATCAAAACGCTGGCTAAAGGTCCCACAAAACTAGTCAATTCTCGCCGACATTCTTCCAAAAACCTTGGATTTTCAGAAACAGGTATTTGTGTAGGCGGTTCAGTAATTGCTTTTTGATTCCCTGTTTGTGCAATATGATTTTGTGATGGATTAAGCTCCAGGAGAATTTCTTTAGCTAATTGATAGCGATCACTTGGTAATTCTGCCAACATTTTGGCCAGTATCTTTGCCAAAAAATCACTAATACGTACATGAGAACGCCATTTCCAGCGCAGGGAATTATCTATCAACATATGTGGCATTTTGCCAGTCAAAAGGACAACCGCACAAACGCCAAGTGCGTAGAGATCACTACAGGGATAGCAATTTCCAAAACGCAGTTGTTCTGGTGGCGAGTAGCCAATTTTTCCTACGATTGAACCGCGAGATGAATAGCGAATATTCGTTTCAGAAGCCAAAATCTGAGTGAATTTATCCTTAACAACTCCAAAGTCAATCAGTATAGGCTTGGATTTGTTATGGGGAAGCATGATATTGTCTAGTGAAATATCCCGGTGAATGATCTTGCATCCGTGGATATATTCCAAGACTGGCAGCATATCTATTAACCATGCTCTTACTTCAGCTTCAGAAAATGGCCTACCTTGCTGAGAGAGACGGTGGTTTAAAATTTGCCAGTAAGTTTGTCCATCAATATATTCCTGTACGATAAACAACCTCTGTTCTTCAGTCAACCAAGCAAGAAATTTAGGAATTTGCGGATGTTGAATCTGGTATAAAACTTTTGCTTCTCGTTCAAATAATTCCTGAGATTTGAGAACTATATCCGCTTTGGCATTTGCACCAGCTATAAACTCTTTTAAAACACATTTTTCACCAAACCGTTGAGTATCAAATGCTAAGTAAGTTCGTCCAAAACCCCCTTGTCCAAGAAGTTTCTGAATGCGATAACGATTACTAACTAAAGTCCCGGGCTGAATTTGTGCTATCATTTTTGTATTGTTGATTCATGTTATTTATTATTTAATACAGTTTTAAGTAAATAAATTACGCTGAAAATTTCCTGTTTTTAGCTTTCCTACAAAATAATCATGGCTTCCCAAAACTCACATTTCAGTATCCTGCTCCAGCAAGAGCTTTAAAAACGCCGAAAAATAGGGATCTTCTCGATCTTGCCCGTAATGTAAGCCGCTAGTCGAAGAGGTTGTTCAAAAGAACAAGATTTCAGATTGGTAGTCTTCTGGAGTGGGCTCTGTTTGCCAGACCAATCCTTGACTAGAAGTGCCCAAAGCCACTTCAATATAAAGCTGATCTACAGGAGTTTTGGCTCGCACTTGATTACCATCAAATGGCTGTAAATCTTCAGTCAAGAGTCTAAATTTAACTCCACTAGGAATCAACTCGCCCCTAGTTGCTTTCCGGAGTTCGAAACGCCATACTCTTGAAGTAATGTTACCTTTGGGTTGCACACGTAGTTCGTATTGTTCTCCAGCAATGGTTAATCTTCGTACTAAAGTAGGCAATGTAGATGCCTGGCTAGAGCCGCGTGCTCCGGCAAGATTGAGCTGCGAATCAATACTTCCCCAGCCAAACTTTTGACCAAACTCTGACACACCAGTTTGCAACCATTGGGTAATTGACCACTGTTGTTGCATTCCTTGGCGTTGTTCGTACAAGCGTTGTCTCCAACCGCCATGTTCTAGAAGCGCTCCCCAAATTTGAAAAGGTACGGCAGTACGTGGTGAAATGATCGCGGGATTTCCTAAGCGGTTAAGCAGGTTGTTTGTTTGTGGTGCGGATAATTCTGGCAGTTGTGGCGTCTCAAGGCGGGTGACTTCTTCGGGACATATTTGACGCGCTACCCACAGAATACTGATATTAGAAATCAAGTCTTCTCCATCTAAACAATAAGCGCGATCGCCCGCATCGTAACTTGCCATGCTCTTGAGTTGCTTGTGGGTTGTATATCCCCAAATTCTGATATACCGTTCTTCCACATTGACTTGTACAGCCAAGTAGTAATCAGCTACCCAACTAGGAATATCTACCCATTCTTGGGGAACGCGCAGTTCACTTAAATCAGCAGCTTCAGTTGGAATCAATGCTAATCGTACTCCTTTCAAGGAAATCCCTGTACCATTAACGACTTCCGAAATACTCGGTAAATTTGCTACACTGGGAAAAGGATTTGCCTCAGGAGCATACTCGCTTCGCAACCAAGGCAGAAAAGTATTTAGGCTCAAGCGGTTGAGATATGTAATCCAACGGCGACTAGATGTTGAAAAAGCTTGGCTTTGCTGCCAATTTTTAGCAAGCTCAGTTTCAGGTATTTCTAACCAGAGATGGTCAGAGTTTATTAAAGTTAGCGCGTCTGGGTTAAACATAGTATAGTCACCACTCCAACTAAAAAGCTCAGTTTTTTTCAGAAAAAGATTACCAAGAGTGTGTAGATCCTTTATCTACTATCTTTGGTTAGAAGATGCAGCGAGTTCCTTGAACTAAGAAGACGAAGGACTATAGAAAGCTTGTAACCATTCCTCTATGAAGGTACTCATGTAGTTAAGTACCGAGGGATTAAGTTGAATATGCAATGATTCTTTACTCCAGTTAGCAAGCTTGAGTAATAACGAGTCTTTAGCCTTGGTGAGCCTACGAGAAACAGTATACTGCTTGATTTGCAACTTTTGTGCAATCTGCTGTTGAGTTAAACGCTCATTGTAGTACGATTGTATGATGATTTGTGACTCCTGATCGAGATCATTTAATGCTGCCGCTAATACTGTGCTTATTTGAGAATGCTGGGATTGTCTGTCAAGTAGTTCTTCTTCTGCGATGAATTCTGTTATTAACGATTCTTGCTGAAGTTGGGGTAATATATCTTGATATTCTGCTGACGAATCATCCCCTCTTGGGGCATTTATAGAGACAAAATCTGGGTAAAAATAGCTGCGCACTGCTTTTGCACAGCCAACTAACCATTTTTCGATTGTTTCGACAGTACAATTTACCCCTGGTACAGACAGTTGAGTATGGCGTTCCGAATTATAAAATTCGGCGATCGCTTGCCATGTGGCTGCATCCGGCTTTGGTAGTTGGCGGGTGCCACTAGCTTTCTGTGGAGCATATAAAGCTTGGTAGGCTTTCCAAGCCAATACATAGCTTTGTATTGTGTCGGCATTAAGTCCAACATTTTGTAAAGATTCTACCAAACGCTTTTGAGTCACCTTTCGCAACAACCGCCAATTGGTACAAATATCAATTTCTTGTTGCTGACACAGTAATTCCTTGAGTTCAGTACTGAAAATCACACTGCTGTAGCTCTTAAGGCTGAAGCCTATGTTAGGTTTAAACCCTTTTAAAACCTTATCAATACGAGTGATCGCCATCTGAAAGCAGTCTGACACAGAGTATTGCGTAGAGGAAACCTTAACAATTGTTTTTTGAGCAGCCCAATAGCAAACCTCTTGTAAATAAGCTGATAAATGTCCTTTTGCTAAACTTTCTGGTTGTTCCTGCCAGATCTTACACCAGTAAGATACCCAAAAATTTTCTGATTCCTCTGGTTGTGGTAGACGCGCCTGACAATGTAGGATATTGCGGCGCAGCCTTCCATCAACAGCCCAACCAATTACCCTGTCTGTGTCTAATTGTAAAAAAGTAGAAAATAGCTCAGTTATACCTTGACGAGAACGCATATTATTTTTGCATAACGAGGTTACAAAAAGATCTATCACAGATAACAACGGACGGGTACTGTAACACAGACACCCTTGTCCCATCCATAACACATAGCCGTTTTGACCACGGCATAGTAATTGACACAATGAGCATTGTGTGATTTTGTTTTAAACAAAAGCCCTCTTGATTACGTTTCCTATTACGGAAAGCCCGAGAGCCATTCTGATTATTAATAATATAGATGTAAGTAAAATAAACTTCTGCGCTTTAGGGACAGAAGTTTGAGGAGTCAGATAATAAATATGTCTTCTGTAGGTGTTTATTCTAGCTACTCAACTGGTATACTAGCAACCGGGAAAGCTAAAGTTTGGCTTTTGCTAGTAGGTGTTAACGAATATCAAGATCAAGGCTTGGCTTCTTTACGCTATCCAGCTGTAGATTGCCAAGGTTTAGGTGAAGCACTGAACAAAGCTACTCAGGGATTTCCTAACAAAGAAGTCATTATTCATCACGATTTTGCACAACAACCCCCGACGTTGGCCGCAATTCGTGCCAGTCTACAACGAATTGTTTCACAAAGCCAATCTCAAGACTCCATCTTGCTGTATTTCTCAGGGCACGGAATGTTGGAGCCAAATAATCAGCAAGCTGTACTGTGTATGCGAGATACGCAAATAGACAACTTGCTGGGTACAGGGTTGAACTTACAAGAACTAATGCAAATATTGGGGACTAGTTCTGCTAAACATCAGCTAGTTTGCCTAGATACATGTCACAGCGGCGACATGAGGTTGTTAGGGAAAGGCGCTGGTAAAGCCAGAGGCGGAAATACCTCCGAGACTTTAGTGAACCCTACACCACAGATGATGGACGTTTTGCGACAACGCGCCGCCCGAAGTAAAGGATTTTGTGCCTTACTATCTTGCGATCAAGGACAACAGTCTTGGGAGTTCCCAGAACTAGGGCATGGAATATTTACTTACTATTTAATGCAGGGGTTATTAGGCGAGGCAGCCGATTCACAAGGCATCATAGAAGCTGATGGACTTTACAAATATGTATATCGCCAGACGCTGCAATATATTGATAAATTAAATCAGCAGTTACGTTTGATTAACCAGCAAAAACTTAATCGTGGGGATGGTAGACTTTACCCAGAATATCCTCTGCAAACACCCAAGCGAATTGTCGAAGGAGTCGGAGAATTAGTTCTCGGATTTAAACCTTCCAAGGTTCAATCGTGCAAGCTGCGACGGGCGCTGGTTATCGATGGGCTCTCTAATAACAAAACAATTACTGACTTGGGACGGGTGTTTGGCGGGGCTGGTGGGTTTGAAGTAGAGCATCTTTCGCCAAAAAGCAAAACTTTGTCAGAAATCCGAGGCAGAATTCAACAATGGATTCGCTGGGATAGTAAATCAGAAACAAAATCCTTAACACAACTGGGAACTCTCAAAGGGACACAAACTTCTTTATTGTACTTACGCGGGTGCGTTGAAGAAATCGAAGATGGAGAAGCCTGGTTAGTTTTAGCTGATGGCGTGCGCCTGAGTCGTTCTTGGTTAAGACAAGAGCTACGACGTTCTTACAAAGCTCAATATATAATTATTCTAGATTGTCCTGAAGCGACTTCTCTCGATAGCTGGGTTGAAGATTTGCAATGTGATACAGAGTATGGACAATGCTTAATCGCCGCTGCTTCTAGAACACAGGAGCCAGAATTATTCTCCCAAATGCTCCTAAAAACCCTTGTTGCAGCAAATCCGCGAAATGGATTGTCAGTTGCTACATGCATTGCTCAACTACAAAAACTTTCACAGGAAAAAGGCATTGACCTTCATGTCTGGCTATCTGACACACAAGCTGTAATTGATATCTTACCTGGAAATATTTCCGTAGTGTTCCAACAATTGCAGGAGAGACAAAACACAATTCAAGAGAATAACCAGGAAGAAGACAACGAGAAATCGTCGAAAAATATTCACAATTTCCCTACTACTCTACAGAACCCACCACAATCCTCAAAAACAAACCCAAGCGTAGCCTCCCCGAAACCCCAGTCATTTCAAAAGGCACCTGCTGTTTCTTCTACTGCTAATAGTAATTCTTCGACTAGGGTACAACTTGGACCCGATCTAACGATAGACTCACAACAGTATACAAAACTTGAACAGCTTCTGAAGCAATCAATAGGATCAATCGCGCCAACGATATTACAAAAAGCCTTAGTAAAGGCAGAAAACTTCGAAGAATTGGTAAAGATTTTAGCTACCTATGTAGCGCCAAGGCAACAAGAACAGTTGAAGCAACAGGCAATGGCTTTATTGGAATCATCTACTGTTTCGCCTAGCAACAAACCAGTTAAAACTGCTCAAACAGTCGATGCCAATTTTATGAGTAAATGTGAGCGTGAGTTAGCTTATTCAGTTGGCCCCATCGCTAGTTATATGGTTCGGCAGGTTTTGAAATCTCACCCACAAATCTCACCGCCAGAGTTGGTAAAACAGTTGGCAAGACAAATTAGCGATCCAATACTGGCTTTAGAGTTCGAGCAACGTATGTATATTAAGAAAGCTTAGGGTTTTCTTTAGATCCTGAAACCACCCCTCTCCCAAGCCCGTGTGCCAGAGATCAGAGGTGGAGTTTGGGTATTAGAGGTTTTTTAAGCGAGAAATTTGGCTAACTGTTCCAATTTTCTCCAAGGTTCTCCACTTTGAAGAACACCTCTAGCAAGAATGACGGCATCAGAAAAAGTGTTTGTATAATTACCACTATCGGTGAGATATTCACCAACATATAGCGCTAAAGCAGTATTTAAAGCAACTGCGTCTTGCTGCGGCAAAGTACCTTTACCTTGCAAAACCGCTTTGAGGATTTCTGCATTTTCTTGAACGTCTCCACCTCGTAGTGTACTAATTGGAGCTGGGTTTAAACCTAAGTCCCTTGGATCTAGTTCGAGTCGGTGTATTTGTCGGTTTGACAGCACTGCTAAGTCGGTTTTATCTCCTAATCCTGCTTCATCTAATTTTTCCCGTCCGTGAAGTGTAATTGCTCGACGCGTCCCCAAATGATTAAGAACTTTCGCAAAAGTCTCTATCAAAGTTGGGTTATTAACACCAATCACTTGTCCTGTTGGTCGTAGTGGGTTAAGCAACGGGCCAAGTAGATTAAAAACTGTGCGGACTTTGAGAGTTTTTCTTAATGGAGCGATCGCTGAAAGTGCTGGATGCCAATCTGGTGCAAATAAGAAAGTGATCCCTACTGCATCTAAGGCTGCTTGAGCTTTTTCAGCGTCGGCTTTGAGATTGATACCTAAAGCTTCCAATACATCAGCAGAGCCAGTTTTACCAGAAGCTGAGCGATTACCATGCTTTGCAACTTTTAGCCCACAAGCTGCTGTAACGAAAGCAACAGACGTCGAAATATTAAACGTTGATGCTCCATCTCCACCAGTACCACATGTATCAACCAATGGTGAATTAACAAAATGATCGCGCAAGTTTGGTTTTACTGACTGGGAGTGTAAAGCCTCGACCATGCCAAGTAATTCTTCAACAGATACCCCCTTCGCTTGAATTGCTGCTAAAATCGCACCGGATAAAACCGGAGGAATAGCTTCAGTGAGCCAGCCGCACATTAAATCTGACGCTTGGGAAACAGAAAGAGATTGACCGTCAAGCAATTGCTGTAATATTAGAGACCAACGAGAGGGCTCGTTAGTAGTTGATAAATTTTTTTCAAGACTGAGTTGGATCATAATCTTCCTACTTTTATAAATGAGAATTAAAAAGAGAAGACTGAACGGAGTGTTCCTGTGATGATTGTGCCGTTACCTTGTTGATTTCCGGCGTGGTCGATCACTTGAATTGTTGGTGTTAATTGGATACTTTGACTAAACGGGTAGTTATAAAACGCTTCGAAATTGGTCTGAGTTGAATTGCCAATTTGACTAGCAATAAATGGCTGACCAACAGCAACACCTGCTAAAGAACCGCGTCTAAGCAAATCTCTCATTGCAACTCCGGCCATCCAGTAATTGGGCTTAACGTTGCCGAAGGAGGTGTTATTAAAACTTCCGTAACCGTATCGACCAAAGATACCAAACTTTTGTGCAAGGGTTAATTCAGCATTTACTCCAATCACATCAAAGTGGTTACTGGTTAATTCACCGCCACTGTATTGTAGGCGCACAGCGAACGCCCTTGAAGGAGCATATTCTATTTCCACCATACCTTGATAGGTACTTCCAAACAAGCCTCGCGGTGTATTGGAAGTGTTAGGGGGATTAAAACTGGGGTATAGTAACGGAGCAAACGATGCAGCACCATTTATCTGTCCGCTACGTCCTGGATTGGCGGCGTCTGATGCGGCATATAAACCTCGCACTGAAATTGGCCCATTATTTGGTTTCCAATCAATTGCGGCTCCAGCAGCAAGACCCCCAACTGGGAAAAGAATTAGGTTATTGGTAAAAGCTAAAGTGCTAAAGTCTAGGAAGCTTAGGTAAGCATAACTGTTGCGGTCTACAAAATCGGTTGGGTAAATATTTGGACCAACAGTGACCTGAAAGTCTTTAAAGGGTTGAAAGGTATAATACAATCTATCGAGAATTAGCTGACGATTTACTGGTGGCTTGACTGAGTAATCTATAACACTACCAAAATTTGGCTCCAGCAGACCTGGAGCATTGCTTGCCGATGGTCCACCACTAAGATCAGTACTTCCAGTATCAAGGCGGATTTTAAGCAAGTCAGTTCCAGTGAAGCTAGTGTTTAAATCTACACCTGCTCGAAACAACAATGTAGGATTAGGTTGGAAAGCAATAACTCGATTGGGGGAAGTACCAGTAGGGTTCCCAAAGCTACCAGGGTTTCCAGGACCAGCTGTGTTGCCGGGGTTCCCAGGACTACTAGGGTTACCAGGGATAGTAATGGTTCTGCCATTAAATCCACCAGCACTAACAGAAATGATTGCCTGACCTTGTATTTTGGTAGTTGTGGAAAACTGATGAGCCTCCAGTTCAGCTGTATGTGCTTCTAAAGTATCTATCCGGCCCCGTAAAGCAACTAATTCTCTAGCAAACTGCTCCTGTAGCTTTTGTAAAGTTGCCAAGTCTTCTTTTTTGACTATATCTGCTGTTGCTGTCCCAATTAGTTCATTAACCCGGTCTAAGCAAGCATTGACCCCAGCAGCAAACTCATAACGGGTTACCGCCCGATTACCGCGAAAGGTACCATTAGTATACCCAGCAATGCAACCATAGCGTTCAACCAAAGATTGTAATGCTTGAAATGCCCAATCACTAGGTTGAACATCACTTAGTTGATTAACGTTTGTCACCTGACTCATTCCAGATGTGCTTTCTTCTACCTGGGGTTCATTTAACGACTCTGCTTCTTGTCTAGAAAAGACGGTGGTTTCTGCACTGGCTGGATATATAATTAGGAGTAACAAACTTAACAAAGTGACTCCTTTCACAACAGTGTTGATACAAAAAAATCTGGAAGAGTTTTTAGCAGCAGTCGCGTTCATAAACAGCATCTTATCCTAGTTACTGAATCTTGATTTAGGTTGCAAAAATTACAGTTTCTTCAGAAAAACTTGATTTTTCAAACTCTCTGATTTAAAAACTTTCAGATAAAAAAGTGTCTAAAGCATTATGCTTACTCCTTTCACACTGCGAGATTACCTATTCTTTATGAGCATTTAAGCTACTGTGCGAGAAGCTTTTGAGCGTTTATAACCGGCTTAACAAAGCAGAACCTGGTTTTGCTGGTTGATGATAAAAGCAGAAGAAAGCAGACAAGGTTTTGGAATTATAAATTTAGGCGTTAAACATTTATAGCATTAGACAATCAGAGGTTAGTTAACCGTTTTGTCATGTGCACTCAGAAACCTGTAAAGTCATTTTACATTTTGGCGACGCCTAATTTTCAGGAGATTGGTAACCCGTTGCAAATCTATACAGTACTAAAAGTGACGCCCGGCTGTTTTAACCATTTACGGTAAGCATAAGAACATCATTCTACACCATTTGATAAGACTCCTATTAATTTAGATTTACGCAGATTGAAAATTACTTTTTATGGATGAGTGAAAAATTTGGCAACCGTTTGCACATCCTTGTCACCACGTCCGGAACAATTAATAACTATTCGGGGGTTACCATTCAGCTGCGGGCAAAGCGTTTCTAAGTAAGCAATAGCATGAGCTGTCTCTAGTGCAGGAATTATTCCTTCTAGTTGTGAGAGCCGCTGAAATGCTTGTAATGCTTGCTGGTCAGTAATGCTGTAATATTCAGCGCGTTGAATGTCCTTAAAATAACTGTGTTCAGGCCCCACACCAGGATAATCTAACCCAGCACTGATAGAGTGTGCTTCAACAATCTGACCATCTTCATCTTGCAGAACATAACTCATAGCTCCGTGTAAAACACCAATGCGACCACGTGTCATAGTTGCTGCGTGTTTATCTGTATCAATCCCTTCACCTGCGGCTTCAATTCCGATCATGCGTACAGATGGTTCCTCTGCAAATTCATGGAAAAGTCCAATAGCATTGGAACCTCCACCGACGCAAGCTAGAAGAATATCGGGCAGTCCGCTCCATTTTTCCTGGCATTGCTTGCGAGTTTCCTTACCAATTATCGATTGAAAATCTCGCACCATCATGGGGTAGGGATGAGGACCAGCCACAGAACCTAGGATATAGTGAGTTGTTTCCACATTTGTCACCCAATCCCGAATTGCTTCGGAGGTTGCGTCTTTGAGAGTTCCAGTACCAGCCTCCACAGGACAAACTTCTGCTCCCATCAAGCGCATGCGAAACACATTCAGAGCTTGTCGTTCCATATCGTGGATACCCATGTAAATTAGGCACTTCAGACCAAACCTGGCGCATACTGTCGCGGTTGCAACGCCATGTTGACCTGCTCCTGTTTCAGCAATAATCCTTTGCTTACCCATGCGCTTAGCTAGTAATACTTGAGCTAAAGCGTTATTAATTTTGTGAGCACCTGTATGATTTAAGTCTTCGCGCTTTAAGTAAATTTGTGGCCCACTACCATCAGCTTTACCGTAGTAATTAGTTAGACGTTCAGCAAAGTATAGGGGCGTAGCACGTCCGACATAGTCGTGTAAAAGATGTTGGAGTTCGTTTTGAAAATTGGGATCATTACGATATTGGTAAAACGCAGACTCTAACTCGTGTAATGCAGGCATCAATGTTTCAGGGACGTACTTGCCGCCAAATTGACCAAAGCGACCGAGTGTATCAGGTTGTTGACGCAATAGGGTGGTAGAAACATTGTCTGTTGATGTATTTGTTAACATTATTTCTCCTTAAAAAATACCGATGCGTTAAATATGAAGTGGGCTTTATGACTTTTAACTTTAAATTGCGACAGTGGGGGTAATTGATGCCTTCAATTCGTTACAGAAATCGCTAATAGCTCGCAGTCCCCGATATGGTGTAGTTTCTCCTAAACGTTGCACAAAAGCACTTCCCACAATCACTGCATCTGCACCCCATTCCCTCACCTGACGCGCTTGTTCTGGGCTAGAGATGCCAAAACCAACACCAACAGGTTTGTCTGTGACACTGCGAATTTCACTGAGAACAGTCTTAATACGGCCATGCACTTGGGAACGCATACCTGTAACACCTGTGACACTCACTAGGTAAATAAATCCACGCGATTGGCGAGCAATAGCTTGAATGCGCTCTTGGGAACTGTTGGGGGTTACTAACAATGTAACTTCAACTCCAACGCTATCAGCGAACTGAAGCAAATTACCAGCTTCCTCTAGAGGCAAATCCGGTACAACTAACCCTTTGATCCCAGAATCTGCAACTTTTTTAAGGAACTGCTGCACGCCCATATTTAAGATTGGGTTATAGTAGCTAAAGAGGATAATAGGCGATCGCAAACTACGAGTTATCGACTGCGCCATCTCTAAAACATGAGCTAAACGGGTTCCTTGTTTAACCGCACGGGTAGCAGCCATCTGAATAACAGGTCCATCAGCTAATGGATCAGTGTAGGGAACTCCTAGCTCAATCAAATCTGCACCGCTTCCATCCAAAACTCTTAGGGCTTCTGCGGTAGTTTCCAAATCAGGATCACCAGCAGTAATAAAAGGAATCAAAGCACATTGCTTTTTTGCACGTAAAGATTCAAAATGTTGAGAAATGTAAGTCATAATAATTAACTACTCAAAGGCAACTATTATTTAGCTAGGGGAAAGAAAGAAAAAAAATGCAAAACTCAGGCAGGTTTCTTTTTAAGTTGCTTTACAGCTTGCTCTAAATCAGCTTGCTTAACTAAAGATTCTCCAATCAAGACAGCCTCAGCACCTGCTTCAACCACAAAAGCTAAATCGGCAGATGTGTACAGACCAGACTCACTCACGACTGTAATAGCCAAGCTACTTAACCTTTGCCGGCGTTCTGCGAACAGGTGTTTAGTCGTTTCTAAATCGACGCTAAAATCTTCCAAATTACGATTGTTGATCCCGACTAGTTGCACATTTTGCAACGCTAGCACCCGATCAAGCTCAGCTAAAGTATGTACCTCCACTAAAGCAGTCATGCCTAAACTGTGAGCAATTTCGAGAAAACTTTGCAGAGTTTCGTCGGACAAGATAGCGGCAATTAGCAAAACTGCATCTGCCCCATTGACACGCGCCAGATAAATTTGGTACGGATCGATAACGAACTCTTTACAAAGTAGAGGCAGATTCACACTACTCCGAACTACCGACAAATTCTTAAAACTGCCCTGGAAAAATTTCTCATCGGTCAACACTGAGATACAAGTAGCACCGCCTCGCTCATATGCCTGGGCAATCTTTACCGGGTCAAAGTCGGCACGAATGATTCCTTTACTTGGTGAGGCTTTCTTCACCTCTGCAATTATGCTAGGTTTAGGAGAACCTTGTCGTAAGGCTTTTAGAAAATCTCGCACAGGAGGAGCAGAACTTACCCCAAGTTTTAAATCGGCTAGTGGCAACTGCTCAAGCATAAGAGCAACTTCGTGTTGTTTTTGCCAAACAATCTCTTCGAGTATATGACGTGGTTTGCTCAGCTGTGCGGTCTGTTGGTTATTCATATTAGAAATCATATCTTTTTGGAATCTTGAGTTTTGGATTTTGAATTTTGGATTTTAAATTGACCTACCTTTCGTGCAAGATTATCTATTTTTTCTTCTTCCTTGCACCCTTGGTGCCTTGACTGTTCGCTTCCGTGGGTAGAACATGTTGCCATCTAAAATCAAAAATCTCAATACTTAAAACTGCTGGACTAGGGAGGGTTTACTTGTGAATGCAGTGACTACATTCTTGACAATTGCCAAGCCCACGCCTTCTGCCAAAGTCATAATGGATTCTGGATGGAATTGAAAAGCGGCAATTGGTAGGGTTTTGTGCTCAATCCCCATAACCACACCATCCTCGGAAATAGCTGTAACTTTTAATTCTTTAGGTAAACTATCTTGGAGGGCATATAAAGAGTGGTAGCGGCCAACTTCAAATGATTGTGGTAAGTCTTTAAAGGAAACAGAATCAGGCTCCACAACACGAACACGAGATACCTTACCATGTTGAGGATAATTGAGAACTCCGAGTTGTCCTCCATACGATTCAACAATTCCCTGTAGCCCTAAACACACACCAACAATCGGGATTCGGCGCTTTAGGCAAGCTGCAATTGTATCTGTGATCTTAAAATCGCTCGGTTTGCCCGGACCAGGAGATAAGATAACTAGGTCTGGTTTTTCTGTATCAAAAACTGATTCTGTAAAACCATGCCTTAATGTTATAACTGTAGCCCCTGTTTGCCGAATGTAATTTGCTAGGGTGTGAACAAATGAGTCTTCATAGTCAACTAGTAAAACACGCTTGCCAGATGCTGGATTAGTTTCTTCAATGTCAAGGGTGAGTATATCAGGCAAACTGGCACTCTTATGATTCACTCTGTCAAGTGTTTTAAACAGGGCACTAGCTTTAGTAATAGTTTCTTGGGCTTCGGCTTCTGGTTCAGAGTCATAAAGAACTGTTGCACCGACTCGTACTTCTGCTACTGAGTCCTTTAGTTGAATAGTGCGTAGAATTAAGCCAGTATTCAAGTTGCCTTTAAAACTTAAGTATCCAACTGCGCCACCGTACCAACGTCTGGGACTATGCTCGTGCTGTTCGAGAAACTGCATTGCTGAGCGTTTTGGTGCTCCGGTGACTGTAACTGCCCAAAGATGACTGAGAAATGCATCTAAAGCATCAAACTCCGCTCTCATTAAGCCTTCTACATGGTCTACTGTATGGATCAGGTGACTATATAATTCTATTTGGCGACGACCAATCACTCGCACTGATCCTGGCTCACAAATCCGCGATTTATCGTTACGATCCACATCAGTACACATGGTCAGTTCAGACTCATCTTTGCGAGAGTTAAGCAGCTTCTGAATTTGCATCGCATCATCAATTGCAGTCAATCCTCTCCGAATCGTACCACTAATTGGGCAGGTTTCTACGCGCCTACCTTCCACACGCACAAACATTTCTGGAGATGCACCAATCAAATATTCCCCACCTAAATTAAAGATGAATCCATAGGGACTAGGATTAATCTCTTTGAGTGTTCGGAAAAGTTCGGTAGGGGAGTTTTCGCAAACTTGAAAGAAACTTTGACTGGGAACAACCTCAAATAAATCACCGCGACGGAAGTAATCAAGTGCAGTATTTACTTGTTGTTCATATTCACCTGGTGCATGATCAGAGGATTTCGTAACGTTAAAACGCTTACCTCGATAATCGATAATTTCACCTGTACGAGGCAAATCCCTCGTGCTACCATTCCTAGTTACAAAATCATACTGCAAACGAAACGCTTGTTGCAGATGGTTATCAACGACTAACAATTCATCAGGTAGGTATAGTACCAAATCTCTTTGCTCTGATGAACGTTCTAGAAGCTTTGGCATTTGCTCAAACTGAAAAACCAAGTCATAGCCAAATGCACCATAAAGTCCCAAGTGTTCATCTTCTGGACTACTGAAAGCAGATAATATCTCGCGAACGACAGTGAAAACAGATGGTTGTTTGCTCCGTTCTTCTTCTGAAAATAAACGTTCCGTTTGTTTAACCGAGCCAACGATGCGATTATTCTCTTTGTTTAGAGCCTCAAGATCTGGTTGGTGCAAAAGATGGTCTGCCAGATAATTCAGTAGTACTTTTCCTCGTTCATTAAGTGCTGTAATGGTGAAAGTGTTATTGCAGGTGGCAAGTTCTAAAGGTGGATTGACAAAACCTATCGCCCACCTTTTATAGCGTCCAGGGTATTCGTAGCTACTTGCTAGCAAGCCGCCACGCTGGGAATCAAGACGTACTAAAATCTCTTCTATCGCCATATCTAGAGATGAGGAAATATTAGTTACAGAAAGTGATACAAAGATTCCCCCTTTAGTTGTGTAGCAAGCATTGGAATATACCATTTTTTACCTCTTTTATGTGACTGCAAAAATCATTACCAAGATGGTTTGGCTACTTGGCGACATCAGCCTTGCTTAATTTGCTAAACGGATAGTTTGGGGTAGTGACCGTAACGACCGCTATAACTATATAAATGCAAGCAAAATTAACTGATGCACTTGAATAAAACGAATAGCGATAAATTGCTCAGATATTCAATGACTTCAGGATGATGAATGAATTCTAGGGTAGACATCAATGCTGCCAGAATACAGCACACTGCAAGTAGGTAAGGTACAATGCTTTTGTGTAAAAGCCAGACAAAACGCCCTTTTTACTTCTAAGTTCTCAATTCGGGCTCCTGTCGTATATTATTGCCTACCCTAAAGTTAAAAAATTTAATTGACTAGTTTAGATACGTGCGTTGGAGGCAATTTTGTTACCAAAGTTTGCCTTAGCCTTTGTAGTCTTGAATTTATTACCACGACCAAAGAACTGAGCAATGGGAGTGACTTCCTGCATTAATTCTATAAAATCTTGTGGTGTGAGAGACTGAGGTCCATCTGATAATGCTGCTTTGGGATTAGGATGAACTTCAATCATTAATGCATCTGTGCCAGCTGCGATCGCAGCCTTGGTCATTGTTGGTACGTACTCAGAGTACCCAGTAGCGTGACTGGGATCAATCATGATTGGCAAATGCGTTAGCTTATGCAAGACAGGTATTACAGATAAATCAAGGGTATTCCTTGTATATTGTCGGTCAAAACTGCGAATTCCGCGTTCGCATAAAATCACGTTGGGATTACCAGCTGCTAGAATGTATTCTGCTGCCATCAACCATTCTTCAATAGTTGCAGACAGCCCTCGCTTTAACAGAATTGGCTTAAGTGTAGCACCTGCTTTTTTCAGTAGAGCGAAATTTTGCATATTGCGTGCACCAATTTGCAACACATCTGCAACTTCTGATACCTTTTCTAGGTCAGCGGTATCCATAACTTCTGTAATAATTCCTAACCCTGTAACTTGACGCGCTTTTGCTAAAAGTTCTAGAGCACTTTCTCCATGTCCTTGGAAAGCATAAGGCGAACTGCGAGGTTTGTAGGCTCCTCCCCTGAGGAACTGTGCACCTGCAGCTTTTACTACCTGTGCTGTTTCTACAATCATTTGTTCATTTTCAACTGAACAGGGTCCAGCAGTTATCACTAGAGGATGATTTCGACCAAAAGTTACCGGACCATTGGGAGTTGGTACAACAACCTCTGATGGTTCACCATAGCGAAATTCTAAGGACGCTCGTTTAAACGGCTGTTTTACTCGGATAACCTGCTCAATAAAAGGGCTAACTTGTTGTATGTGATCAGGGCTAATAGCGGCTGTATCACCCACCACACCAATTACAACTTTGTTATTACTCTCAATTGTTTCTGCTACGAGATCCAATTTGCGGATTTCTTGGATTACTGTCTCGATTTCTCCTAGCGGAGTATGGGATTTCATAACTACGATCATTGTTCTTAACCTCTTAGAATAGTTTTAGTGGGAGCTAGTATTTTGTTTGCCTAATTAATTTAGGCTTGTCTTCTGAACTTCAATAGGCATACGAGTTGAAACTTTATGCAGTTCTGTGGAGTCTAAAAAGAAATTATGAGAGGGGAAAGAACTCGAAAGTAGGCTCCTCATTAGGATCTGAGCAAAAGCGATATCGCCTCTGGTTAATAATCTATTAAGTTGAAGCTTAAAAATTTTGCATAAATCATTTTCTTCTCCCCTAAGCAAGATTTAGAGCTTTAGTTCGGATTAAAGCCCCAAAAGAAATGGGTAAAAGCTCCTTATAAACTTAGCAGTATGGGACTGATCAAACAGTTAAAAAATAAAGTGATACCAAGCTGTGACTTATATCGACAGTATTTTACATCTAAAAACACCCAAATATAGCAATTTTTGGGAAATTTACAACACTAAACAATCACTTTCTGCCCACCAAGCGTATATAGGCGTTTCATAATCTGCTATTTTACCAAAAACGTTGGGCTGCATAGCAGTTATTTGTAAACCATTTGTTAGTTGCACAACATAATTAACGTGTGTACCCAAATACATAATATTAACTAGCCTTCCTTCAAAACAGTTAGTTTGTAAACTGGGTTTATAAAGTGAAAGCTGAATTTTTTCTGGGCGCACGCTCACAGATACCGCTTGAGATAAAGCTGTTGGTGTATTCTCGATACGAGTCACGACGATGGTTAACCCTGTTTTTGTGGAAACTTGTACGCTGGATGCGTTGACTTCTGCTATTTCACCCTCGAACAGATTGGTATTGCCAATAAAATCAGCCACAAATGCTGTTTTAGGTTGTTCATAAATTGCCTTTGGTGTGTCAATTTGTTCGATTCTCCCTTGGTTCATCACAGCAATGCGGTCAGATAAGGATAGCGCTTCTTCTTGGTCGTGAGTTACCATGATAAACGTAAATCCTAAATCTTTGTGTAAATTCGCCAGTTCAACCTGCATCTGCTTGCGTAGTTTTAAGTCTAATGCTCCCAACGGTTCATCTAGAAGCACTACAGCAGGGCGGTTGACAAGTGCGCGTGCTAATGCTACTCGCTGCTGTTGTCCTCCAGAAAGTTGATTGGGAAAGCGCGATCGCAAACTCTCCATTTTCACTAAAACCAAAGCATCTTTAACTCTGCTTTCAATTTCCGCGCGGCTGACTTTTTTTAGTCGCAGTCCAAAGGCAACATTGTCCCATACATTCAGGTGGTCAAACAGAGCATAGCTTTGAAACACGGTGTTGACGGGTCTGCGATAAGGGGGGACATTAGTCATAGACTGACCTTGAATCAATATTTTACCTGCGTCAATCTTGTCAAATCCTGCTATTAAACGTAGAGTTGTTGTCTTACCACATCCAGAAGGACCTAAAATACTAAAAAATTCTCCCCGCCTAATGTCCAAGTCTATGCCATGCACGGCAGGCTCTTTATTAAAAAACTTAAAAACATTACACATTTCCACATCAAGGGACTCAAAATTTACCTTCTTACCCTGATTTTGTATTGCGGTTTGAGCCATAATCGTAAAGAATATTCAGTAATTTTACTTATTTATCGAGGATTTATGTAAGCGGGATCAGCAGACTACATATTACACTTTGGTTTATTGTATCTGGTAAAAAGAATCTATCAGAAATATAGTCCTCTAACACTTTAATGCTTTATCCTGGGTATAACTTTAACTTATTCGTATACAGATAATACTAAATTTCGGAATTACTCTTAGTCTTATGGCTTTACTACAACAACGTCATCTTGGTAGAACAAAAGATACACGAACAGTCGGACGAGGTTACCAGTCTGTATTTTTAATTATATTTACCTTACTAATGACAGGTGCGATCGCAGCCCGGTTGTCTTATTTACAAATATTTGAAGGAGCACAGCATCGGAGACGAGCTGAAGCAAACCGGATTAGGACGATACCTAAACAACCAGAAAGAGGCAATATATTTGACCGGAATGGAAAGCTTTTAGCCACTACTCGTTATCCTCATTCTATCTATTTATGGCCTATGGCTCACACCAAACCATCATGGTCAGTTGTAGCTCCACGTTTATCAAAGATTCTTAACATACCCATAGAGGAAATGGATAAGAAACTTGACGAAGCAGGTCCCAACTCGTCTTCACTTGTGCGGATTGCTCGTGACATTAACGAAGCACAAATCACAGCGGTAAAGGAGTATGCAAACGAACTTCAGGGTGTAGAAATTAATACTGATGCAGTTCGTTACTACCCGGAAGGCAGAGAGTTAGCACATATATTAGGTTACACACGTGAACTGACAGCCCAACAATTAAAACACAAGCAGAAAGACGGCTACCGGCTAGGAGATGTGATCGGTCAGATGGGAGTTGAAAAGGCTTATGAGCATCAGCTACGCGGTGAATGGGGTGGTCGGCAAGTTGAAGTGGATGGTAGAGGACGCCCCATTCGAGTTTTAGGTGAAAAACAGGCCAAGCCAGGTAAAGATATACACTTAACGATAGATTTAAATGTGCAACGAGCAGCAGAAAAAGCTTTGGGGAATACTAAAGGTGCGATCGTCGCCTTAGACCCAAACAATGGTGCTATTTTAGCAATGGTGTCTCACCCTACCTATGATCCAAATATCTTTTCCAAGCAAAAACTTTCTAAGAAAGACTGGGATAGTGTACTAGGTAAAGACCATCCCTTGATTAATCGTGCCCTAAGCGCCTTTCCACCTGCTAGTACTTTTAAGATTGTAACGACAAGTGCTGGACTTGAATCGGGTAAATTTTCTCCCAACACAGTATTACAAACTTTTGGATCCCTCACTGTTGGGGGCGTGACGTTTGGGGAATGGAACCACGCTGGATTTGGTCCCTTAGGATTTCCAAGGGCGATCGCGATGAGTAGCGATACCTTCTTCTATCAAGTTGGTAGGAGGATTGGTGGTCCAACTTTAATTTCGTGGGCTCGTAAATATGGGTTTGGTCAAAGAACTGGCTTTGAGTTTACAGATGAAGAGTCAAAAGGCTTAGTACCAGATGATGCTTGGAAGCAGAAATATTGGAAAATGCCTTGGACTGTAGGTGATTCTATTAACATGTCAATTGGTCAAGGCGCTTTGCAAGTCACACCTTTACAATCTGCAATTATGTTTTCCGTCCCAGCTAATGGCGGATACCGAGTTCAACCGCATTTGCTCAAAGACAATGAACAAGCAAAAAGCTGGCGAGTATCTTTAAATATGAAACCAGACACGATAAAAGTCCTACGCGAGGGATTACGGAAGGTGGTGTCTGAAGGTACAGGTACACGCTTAAATGTACCATCAATTCCCCCAGCTGCGGCAAAAAGTGGTACTGCAGAAGCCGGTGTTGGTCGTCCAAATCATACTTGGTTTGGTGGTTATGCTCCCAGCGATAAGCCAGAAATTACTGTGGTCGCGTTTGGTGAAAATACTGGCGAACATGGTGGTACTGTTTGCGCACCGATGGTCTTACAAGTTATGGAAGCTTATTTTAATGAGAAGTATCCAGGTAAGTACGCTAAACCGCAAGCTGAGGAATCAGATAAAAAGCCAAAACGTGGTACTGGGGACTGATTTCAACCGATATAGGAAGATGGGGGATACAAGGTAGATGCTTCCTTGTCCCCCTTTTTCCACATCGCTAAAAACTCAAGAAGACAATTAAATTGCTTACTTAACGACAAGATTCACAGTAAAGTGATCAATTGCTTTAGCCTCAGGTTCCCACGAACGCCGTCGCTTTAGTACGATCTGTCCCGTTCCGAGAGACTTTGCTCTCAAATGGAATGTTCGCATCCCTCCACCACCTATCCTAACTTCTGATGTCTTAGAGTACTTTGAACATTCGAACTCCACAAGGTGATGGTCAACTTTGCTGAGTTCCCAACGGTAACCAGTAGTAGGGTTCTCTGGGAGATGAATCGCAATTAAGTCACCGACATTTACCTCAAAAGTTTTTGCGCGATCGCTGTCTAAAATGACAATTTCAGACATACCAGAATTTCTTGTACAAACTGCATTAGCTGTGTCAGCCACCAGACAGATTGAGAGCATTCCCAAGGTTAAAGCTATCAACCAAAAACCAGTGAGGTTTAAATGTCTCAAATCTATGAAAGTAAATTTGCGCTGAGGCATAGTCTAAGATTGATGTTCTTATGCTTACCGTAAATGGTTAAAACAGCCGGGCGTCACTTTTAGTACTGTATAGATTTGCAACGGGTTACCAATCTCCTGAAAATTAGGCGTCGCC
>NZ_JAAKGC010000058.1 GCF_017591665.1 Aetokthonos hydrillicola CCALA 1050
ATCTAAAGACAGATTCTCACGCGTTACTCACCCGTCCGCCACTAACCCCGAAGGGTCCGTTCGACTTGCATGTGTTAAGCATACCGCCAGCGTTCATCCTGAGCCAGGATCAAACTCTCCGTTTTGACTCTGGTGTAGAAGTTAATCTTCTACTCTCATTGGCTGACCTTTTAAACCCTCAGCCTAGGTTTTCATTTTCTTGACGAAGGCTATTGATTCTTTAGAGGCTTTCAAACTATAATATTGTCTAGGTTCGGCGTCCCTCCGACGTCGCGTTTTTTCGCGGCTCGTCTTTGGCACTTTTTTATAGTAGCGAGTCTATTCTCATCTGTCAACCTTTTTCTCAAAAATTTTTCGATTTTTTTTAACCGTGTCCCTAAAAGCCTTACTAATCAAAGGTTAGGGCCTATAATTTTTTTTTGAAAGCGAAAAGGAAATTATCAACTTGTGAGCGATTTTGGTGTTTTGCCACCAAATATGGTGTTGGAGCCGATGTTACGTACTTGGCTTCTAGAAGATATAGGTCGAGGCGATCGCACAACCCAAGCCCTGCTAGCCCAAGACAAAACCGAAGGTCAAGCCAAATGGATAGCTAAAGCACCTGGGGTCATTGCTGGATTACCTATAGCAGCAAGGGTTTTTCGACTATTGAATGAAAAAGTAAGCCTTGTACCTATTGTCCCGGAAGGTTCATGGGCAGCACAAAACGAGGTAATAGCGGAAATTTCTGGTTCTCTAGACGCACTGCTAACGGGAGAACGAGTAGCACTTAATATAGCAATGCGTCTTAGCGGGATTGCCACTTTAACTAGAAAGTATGTAGAGCAAATAGGGGATTTACCGGCTAAATTAGTCGATACGCGTAAAACTACACCAGGACTAAGACTATTGGAAAAGTATGCTACTCAAGTAGGAGGCGCAATCAACCACCGCATGGGACTAGATGATGCGGTCATGATTAAAGATAATCATATTGCTGCGTCTGGAGGTATTGGAGAAGCGATCGCGCGAGTTCGTTCACGAATTCCTTATACCCTAACAGTAGAAGTAGAAACCGAAACCTTAGAGCAGGTGCAAGAGGCGCTACATCACCAAGCTGACATTATTATGTTGGATAACATGCCTCTTGAACTTATGCGAGATGCAGTGCAAATAATCCGCCAACACAATAGTCGCGTCAAAATCGAAGCTTCTGGCAACATTAACTTGGAAACAATCCGTACTGTGGCGGAGACAGGAGTGGATTACATTTCAACCAGCGCGCCGATTACTCAGTCAAAATGGTTGGATTTGAGTATGAGAATTAAATCGTGAGCGATGCTAAGCTGAGGAAAAATTTAGAGCATGAGACGGCTACTTCAAACAAACATCAGTTTATTATTGGAGTTTTTGCTGTCATTTTCGACTCTGCGAAAAGAGTATTACTTTGCCATCGGACTGATATTGACCTATGGAATCTACCAAGTGGAGCGCTAGAACAAGGTGAAACTCCTTGGGCAGCTGCAGTGAGAGAAGTTGAAGAAGAAGTTGGTCTTGTTGTAGAAATCGAACGTTTACTTGGTGTGTACTCACGTCCAGATCAGAATGAAGTAGCATTTGGATTTCTCTGTCGTGTTGTAGAGCAAACTTATAAGTATAGTGATGAAGCTGACGATATACAGTACTTTGAGATCGAAAAAATTCCGAGCAATACTAATCACGAACAGGTAGAAGCACTGCAGGACGCCATAAAAGAGGATTTGCAAGCTAGTTTGAAATTACAGGCTGGACCTTCTCCTAGAGAAATATACTTTAGGGACCGATGTTAGGTTACTAGATATAATTGACACTTGTTTAAGTCTGGTGCAAGCGCGTTGCCTGTTAACAGCGTTACACCAATTCTCTGAAATAAAGTTAGCCAGCGATTTAAATCGCTGGCTGATAGCTAAAGTCCTCTCAAGAGGACTGAGCAAGGATTTCAGTCCATTTCAATGGACTTAAGCTATTAGCCCGGAACTTAAGTTCTGGGCGGTATATCGGGCTAATCGAGGATGGTACAAGATCTCAAGTAGGGAAGATGGCGTACATCCCTTACAAGATTCTTGTTCCGTAGCAAGATTTAAGCGAATTGGGATTAAATAGGGACAAAGGGCGACCATCCTTATAGTTTTGCATTGGTTGGAATATCCCCTGCCAACATGCTATACGGTTTTAAAATATTACTGGATTATACCTAAAACTAATGAAAGCTACGCAAGAACAGCTAAAAATTAAATTTGAAAAAGCTTTAGTCGCAGCTTTTGGCAATGACTACGCTGGAGTAGACCCCCTTTTGGTTCTCGCTAGTAACCCTAAATTTGGTGATTATCAGTCAAATGTATCTTTATCTTTAACCAAGAAGTTAGGACAGCAGCCAAGAGCGATCGCGCAACAAATTGTTGATAATCTAGATGTATCGGATCTCTGTAAACCACCAGAAATAGCTGGTCCTGGGTTTATTAATCTAAAGCTAAAAACGGAATATCTAGAAGCACAACTGCAAGCAATCCTTGACGATCCAAGGCTAGGAGTTGCACCAAGTAAGAATCCTAAAGGGGTTATTGTCGATTATCCCAGCCCAAACATAGCAAAAGAAATGCATGTGGGGCATTTGCGTCCAGCAGTGATTGGAGATTGTCTATCCAGAATTTTAGAATTTGCAGGTCACGATGTCTTGCGAATTAGTCACGTAGGAGACTGGGGAACTCCCTTCGGAATGCTGATTGCTTTTCTGGAAGAAGCTTATCCAGAAGCTTTGACAACCACCGAAAATTTAGATTTAGGAGATTTGTCTTCGTTCTACCGTCAAGCTAAAAAACGCTTCGATGCAGATGAAGAGTTTAAAAAAGCAGCTACACAAGCAGTGGTAAAGTTACAGGCAGGAGATGAAAAAACGCTACTTGCTTGGAAAATAGTCTGCCAGCTATCGAGCAGAGCTTATCAAGTTATTTACGACTTGATGGGAATTTCTCCTGATATTATTGAGCGGGGCGAGTCGTTCTATAACGCTTTGCTACCAGAAGTAACACAAGAGTTAGAGAAACTAGGGCTGTTAGTAGAAAATCAAGGGGCGAAGTGCGTCTTTCTAGAAGGCTTTACAAATCGGGAAGGACAACCCCTACCTGTAATTGTTCAAAAATCTGATGGTGGCTACAACTACGCTACAACCGATTTGGCAGCAATTCGTTACCGAGTTCATGTAGATAAAGCCCAAAGGGTGATTTATCCTGTTGATGCAGGACAAAGCAATCATTTTGCCCAAGTTTTCCAAGTGGGAAGAAGGGCTGGTTGGATTACAGATGACGTAGAATTTATTCACGCGCCCTTTGGTTTGGTATTGGGTGAAGATGGTCAAAAATTAAAAACTCGTTCCGGTGAAGCTGTGCGATTGCAGGATTTATTAGATGGTGCGATCGCCTACGCGCGTAAAGATTTAGAAAAGCGATTAGAAGAAGATAATCGCCAAGAAACAGAAGAGTTCATTAACCATGCTGCTCAAGTAGTTGGGATCAGCGCGATAAAATACGCTGACTTAAGCCAAAACAGAACCAGCAACTACATCTTTAGCTACGACAAGATGTTAGCGCTTAAAGGCAACACTGCACCCTATATGCTTTATGCCTACGTTAGGACTCAAGGAATTAGTCGCGAAGGTAACATAGCTTTCGAGAAGCTAGGAGCAAATATCAAAATTGTCCTACAGGAAGAAACAGAATTAACTTTGGCAAAATCTTTGCTGCAGCTAGATGAAGTGATTCATGAGGTAGAGCAAGATTTATTGCCTAATCGTTTGTGTGAGTATTTGTATCAGTTGAGTGATAAATTTAACAAATTCTACGAAAATTGCCCTGTGCTTAAGTCTGAGGAACCTATCCGAACCTCAAGGTTAGCATTGTGTAACTTAACAGCCAAAACTCTGAAGTTAGGACTTTCTTTGCTAGGAATTCAAGTTTTGGAGAGGATGTAAGTAGGATAGCTATCTTTAATCCACATTTTTCACCCTGTGGTATCGCTATTGGTTAATCTGTCATTGTTTATTGTGGGGGATGTCGATATGATTGAACGCACCCCACAGCTACAGAATCCCTCATATCAGGTTAAGATTTATTAAAGGTTATGATTTGTATAGCTGTTTCTCATAAATACCATTATTTAACTTTCTCTGGTTAAGAATACGGAATGATAGACCAAATTTCTGATTATCTTCACTTTCATATTGGTGTTGAAGCGCCTATAGTTTTGCTCGTCCTGATCCTCTTAGAAGCAATACTCTCTGCTGATAATGCGATCGCCCTCGCTGCGATCGCACAAGGGCTAGGAGACAAAAAACTTGAGCGCCAAGCACTTAACATTGGACTAGTCGTGGCTTACGTTTTACGCATTGGGCTACTCCTTACTGCTACCTGGATACAACAGTATTGGCAGTTTGAGCTATTAGGTGCAGCGTATCTACTATGGCTGGTATTCCAACATTTTACTTCAACAGAAAGTGAAGATCATCACCACCATGGCCCTCGTTATGAGTCTCTACTACAAGTTATACCTGTAATTGCTTTAACAGATTTAGCCTTTTCTCTAGATAGCGTCACTACAGCGATCGCAGTTTCTAACGAAACCTGGTTAGTGATCACAGGAACAACCTTTGGTGTTATTACTTTGCGCTTTATGGCTGGTTTGTTTATCCAATGGCTGGATGAATTTTCCCGTTTAGAAGATGCGGGTTATATTACGGTAGCAATAGTGGGTTTACGGTTACTGTTAAAGGTAGTAAATGATACTTTAGTTCCACCACAGTGGATAACCATGAGTGTAATCGCCTTGATCCTAGTGTGGGGATTTTCTAAACGCAATCCAGAATATGATCAGGATGCACAAAAAGCAGAAGTTTCTGGCTCACATCAACTAAAGCAATCTCAAAAAACTGAACTGCAAGATTTAGAACAACACCTACAAAAAACCGAAGTTGTAGAAAAAAGTAGAGATTAGCAGTTGTTGGTGGTGATTTACGAAAATCCCCACCAGCAACTTGCTAAATTATTCGTGCAACCAAGGCTTAATCCGTGGTTCCCAACTAATTAATTCTTCATTGGTAAACCACAGAGCAATTTCTCGTTGCGCTGTTTCAATTGCATCGGATCCGTGGATCAGATTGCGACCAATATTGACGCCGAAATCTCCTCGAATCGTCCCCGGTTCTGCGGTTAGCGGATTAGTTGCTCCGATAAGTTTTCTAGCAGATGCGACAACTCCATCACCCTCCCAAACCATTGCGGCTACTGGACCAGAAGTGATAAAATCAACAAGTCCAGCAAAAAAAGGTCTTTCGCGGTGAACATCATAATGTTGTTCGGCTAACTCCCGACTGACCTTAATAAGTTTTAAACCAACAAGGGTAAAACCCTTAGTTTCAAAACGACTGATAATTTGACCAACCAGTGCACGTTGTACGCCGTCAGGCTTAATTGCTATGAATGTGCGTTCCAAAGCTATCTCCTAAAACAAGTGTAAATTTACTCGAAGTCAAAAGTTATTACTTATTCCTTTTGACAATCTGAGATTATCTCAGATTCTCTAACAACAGACCATGTGCATTGAAAAAGTAATGCGCTACATTGTAAATTCGTGGGTGAAACATAGAGGTCACAAATAAATGGGTGTTGAATTAACTGCTACATCAGACGAGATGGTACAACCTCCTGGCAACGTAGATAAAGCTGAGATGAGTCATCGCAAAGCAAAAAAGCTACTGCCACCGAGTACTATATCAAACACACCCCGAACATGGAAAATAGAAGATAGTGAAGAACTCTATCGTATACAAGGATGGGGACAGCCTTATTTTTCCATTAGTGCTGCTGGTCATATCACTGTTTCTCCCAAAGGGGAGCGTGGTGGTTCGTTGGATCTATTTGAACTAGTGAACGCTCTCAAACAGCGTAACTTAGGATTACCTTTGTTGATCAGGTTTTCTGATATTTTAGAAGATCGGATTGAGAGGTTGAATGCGTGTTTCGCCAAGGCGATCGCTCGCTACAACTATCCAGGGGTGTATCGTGGAGTATTTCCCGTAAAATGCAACCAACAGCGTCATTTAGTACAAGATCTTGTGCGGTTTGGTAAACCACTTCAATTTGGTTTAGAAGCCGGTTCCAAGCCAGAACTGATGATCGCTTTAGCGGTACTAGATACTCCTGGAGCATTGTTGATTTGCAATGGCTACAAAGACCGAGAATACATTGAAACGGCGATGTTAGCTCAACGCCTAGGACAAACACCAATTATCGTCTTAGAGCAAATAGAAGAAGTCGATGTGGTGATTGAGGTAAACCGTCAATTAGGCATTAAGCCAATTGTTGGAGTAAGAGCTAAACTCAGCACCCAAGGTATGGGGCGTTGGGGAACATCGAGCGGCGATCGCGCTAAATTCGGGCTCACGATTCCAGAAATTATCCAAGCGGTTGATAAATTACGTGCTGCCAACTTACTCGACTCGTTGCAGTTACTACACTTCCATATTGGTTCACAAATTTCTGCAATTAACGTAATTAAAGACGCCATCCAAGAAGCCAGCCGCATTTACGTGGAATTGGCGACGCTAGGAGCAGATATGAAATATCTGGATGTTGGTGGCGGTTTAGGCGTGGATTACGATGGTTCACAAACAAACTTCTACGCCTCAAAAAACTACAACATGCAAAACTATGCCAACGATATCGTGGCAGAGTTGAAAGACACTTGTGCAGAACGTAATATTCCTGTACCAACGTTAATAAGCGAAAGCGGACGGGCGATCGCGTCTCACCAGTCAGTGCTAATTTTCGACGTTCTGAGTGCTAGCGAGATCCCAACGGAACCGCCACAATCTCCACAAGAGGGAGAATCCCCTATAATCACTTATCTGTGGGAAACTTACCAGTCAATTAACCAAGAAAACTACCAAGAGTTTTACCACGACGCAACACAATTCAAAGAAGAAGCGATCAGCCGTTTCAACTTAGGAATTTTAAGTCTCACAGAACGTGCTAAAGCTGAGAGACTATACTGGGCTTGCTGCCAAAAGATTCTCAATATAACTAGGCAACAAGAATATGTACCGGATGAGTTAGAAGACCTTGAAAAAATCATGGCTTCTATATATTATGCTAATCTTTCGGTGTTCCAATCGGCACCTGATTGTTGGGCAATTGACCAACTGTTTCCTATAATGCCTATACACCGTTTGAGTGAAGAACCAACACAGCGAGCCATCTTAGCAGATCTTACTTGTGATAGCGACGGCAAAATAGACCGCTTTATTGACCTACGGGACGTGAAGTCAGTTTTAGAACTACATACTTTCAACCCTAACGAACCATACTACTTGGGAATGTTCCTCAACGGAGCATACCAAGAAATCATGGGCAACCTACACAACTTGTTTGGTGATACCAACGCAATTCATATTCAATTGACACCAAAAGGATACCAAATTCAACACGTTGTCAAGGGGGATACCATGAGCGAAGTAGTGAGCTATGTACAGTATGACTCAGAAGATATGGTAGAAAATATCCGCCAGCGCTGTGAACAAGCTTTACAAGAAAACCGCATTAGCCTAGCTGAATCTCAACGACTGTTGCAAACCTACGAACAGAGTCTAAGAAGATATACTTATTTATCTTCTTAGAGACATTGGAGGGGAAATAAAAATTAAAAATGATAAATTTTTAATTTTTATTTCCCCACATTTTAACTTGCCTTAGTTCCCAACAATTCAGCGATCGCTTGTCGTTCAACTGGATTATGGGATGGCGGATCATGACGCGCATCAGTAATTAACCAATTCAAAGCAGCAGCTTGTAAATCTATTGTTGCCCCTGTCTTATCTACACAGTAACGCCCAAACACCAGCTTATCAACCAAGCTCACCCCTGGACCAAGTCGCGACCACTCAAAAATTACGCTGTTGTCTACTGTCGCACCACTACATATCCAACAGTTTGGCCCAATCATGGCTGGTCCGACTATTTTAGCTCCATCTTCTATTCTGGTCATGCCGCCAATGTAAACTGGGCCTGTGATATCAACTTTGTCCCAATTAACTGCGACATTTAGACCAGTATAAATCCCTGGCGCGACTTGCTGACCAGGAATACGTACATTTTTGATTTCTCCTGACAGGACGCCACGGATTGCACGCCAGTAGTCTGGAACTTTACCAATATCTACCCACTCGAACTCCATAGAAATGGCGTAGAAAGGCGCACCAATTTCTACTAGTTTGGGGAATAATTGACTACCAATATCATACTCTACTCCCGAAGGGATGTAGTCTAATACCTCGGGTTCAAAAATGTAAATCCCTGTATTGATATTAGTACTCAGAGCGTCTTCAACCTTAGGTTTTTCTTGGAAAGCTTTAATGCGATTATTCTCGTCTGTAACGACTACACCATAACTTGAAACTTCTTCTTTTGGAACAGATTTCGTGACGATAGTAGCAATAGATCCCTTAGATTTATGCCACTTTACTGCTGCTGTTAAATCCAAATCAATTAAGGCGTCGCCACACAATACGACAAAGGTATCGTCAAAAAATGGTAAAAAATCTTGAATTCGGCGCATTCCACCTGCTGAACCAATAGCCTCACCAACGAGGGTACCTTCAACAATACGACCTTCAAAAGAATAAGCGATCTGTACGCCAAATCGTTGACCGTCTCGAAAATAACTTTCAATTTCTTCTGCCAGATGGCTAACGTTGACCATAATCTGGTCAAATCCATGCTGACGTAATAGCTCTAGTAAAAATTCCATCACCGGCTTTTGCAGGATGGGCATCATTGGTTTAGGCATTGTGTAAGTAATGGGACGTACACGAGTACCCTTACCTGCTGCGAGAATCATCGCTTTCATACTTGTTTATTCCTCAACCACCAGCCAGTATAGTTTTCAGTGAGTAATACTTCATCATCGGTTTATTTTTGCTCTGAGGCATCCCTACAACCACGGATCAAAGGAATTTTTTGATTTGATGCAAACATAGGTTTAAGAAGATGACACACAATTGTTCATCCTTTCAATTTACTCGGATTTTGGGATCAGAGCAAACGCAGTTTTGTGATGAAAAATCTTTTTTTCTCAATAAAGCTTAAAATAATGTCATTTTTTAGATGGTTATTAACAAGCTTTTGAGTGGTTTTGTAGGCTTAAGAAATAAGGATTTAAAGAACGAATTTGTTTATTTTCATCACACCAATCTTTACTTTTGTCAAGAATAATTGTGATAATTTTAGTAATTTTAAGAGTATTTGCTGAAATTAAAATCTACCAATCATCTTTCCTGAGATGTTATCGTTGCCTATTTTACAGTTGTGTCCATAGATATCTTAGTATTTACTGAGTCTGTAAGTAAGCGAATTTTAATTTCTTGGTAAAACTCTTCTTGAAAAAGCTCTACCTTGGATTGAGATGAAAGCAGTAGTAGAGCCCAAAAAACACTAACAAGATGGTTTTGTTCCTCCTTATGTCCATTTTCATTGGGTTGTTTAGTTTGAGTCCACAACTCTAATAGTTGTTCCATATTTAACCAATTTTGTTGTAGACAAAGTTCTGTTGCTTTGCAATGTAACACTTGCTCTAGTTCACAAGCTACTTGTGTCAAATTTTCCTGGTGAGCTAATTCCAGAGCCGCCCGTATACTTTGAATACTAGGCTGACGTTTAGGTCGGGCAGGTTTGTTTTCTTTCTGTACGAGTTTCAATTGTTGAGCCATCAGCTGCAATTGCTCAATCAACTCTTGGAGAGTCACACGGCGTTTAGGTGGCGGCATTGCTGCTGGGCGACGGCGCAAGTGCTGCTCCAATGGCAACCGGGCGTGGTGTTGTACACCATCGTCATTCGCTAATGACTCATCATCAAGAGGTTGTTGTTCCTCTACTGGTGAGCCCAATTGCATTAAAGTATTTGCTTTATACAGAACAAGCATTGATGCTGATAGAAAAGCTTGCCCCGATTGAGATAGGTCAGCTTCGTACCCCCCCGTGGTTGTTTCTGGTTCCATGAATTCCAGGTAGCGGTCAATTACGGAAATCACCTGAACATCCCAAGGGTCTATTTCCCCTCGTTCTGCTTGGTGAATGAGCAGTGTAATTGTTTCCAATAGTTCGGAAGCATCCATCAATAGAACTGATTTTAAGTGTTGGAGGTAGCGCTTTGGAGGGTTCTTGTCGTTTGAACGTGAGTGGTTTGTTCAAGGTTTACCATGGCAGCGAGGTTTAACGCACGAGTCACTGGTAAAATCCAGAGAATTTGGTTAGGTTAGCGCCACTTGTGCGGCTGAGCTTAATTAGGAGAAGGAAATACCTTAAAACTCCTGAAAAGCAACAGATTGAACAGAAATATACCAACTAAATTTTAATACAAAAAATTAGAAATTACAAAATTTAACAAAAAGCAGGACTAACCTTTCAGTTATCAACAAAAAGGTTGATATTGCTTAGACGACCTCTTGTGTTTGTCGGGCTCTTTAAAAGGTCAGGGTCTTTAGTCTTTATGGGGGAGTATCCCTCGACAGGAGTTTTCCCAGGCAAGGGACATAGGATAATTAGCGTAACCTAGGGGGATAATCAATCTCAAGCCATAAAACATAGAGTTATTAGGCACGCTGCCTGATAGACACAGCGTGCCGGATAACAGCAGACCTAAAAGAGCGTAAAATACTGATTAGAGTGTAGGAAGTGTAGGGAATATCCCCACATTTCTACAAACTCACTCTTTTGGTTCACCTTTACTGAGCTACTGGTTGTGCATTATCGTTTGACGGGGGTAGTGCTAGCTGTAATGATTGAATTTCTGCTTGATAGTGTGAAACCTTGGACTCTAAATCTTTAATTTGAGCATTTTGTCGGCGAGTCTTTTGAGTATACACTAGCAGTCGTTGCAATCTTGTCCAGATACTAAATAACCAAGCAAAAACTGCACCTATTCCGAAGGTCAAAAGCAACAGAACTGCCATCGGTGCTTCAACCTGTAACCCTGGAACTAGGTAAATCGTGACTAATTTTGTGTTTTCAATTGTAAATAAACCGAAACCTAGACACAATATGAAGATTATAACAAAATTAAATTGTCTCATCTGACACCTAAGACTAATAAGGGATTGATTACGGCTAATGCTTCCCTGCAATTCGGAATTGATAGCATTTTGAAATGCAACTATTGCGCATATCCATATTATATGGTATAAGAGTATTGCTTATAATGCAAGTAAGTTGTAAATTTTACAGAAAAATAAACTTGTAAATCCTGGCTTAGAAAGTGGCTGGTTTTCAATCAGATATCTGCTCTTAGATTCTCTGGCATACCGTTTTTGATAGCATCGAAAGTACCTTTAATAGTTCCAGCAATAGGAACAGCAACCACTGTTCCTAGCAACCCTGCGATCTCAAATCCTACCAAAATCGAGACAAAGACCCAAATAGGATTAAGCCCGATAAAATCACCAAGCAGTTTGGGAGCTAGGAGATTATCTTTTATTTGCTGCATGATAATTGCTGCAAATGCAACTTGAATTGACAACCACCAACTCTGTAGTAAGACCAAAATAGTCACTATACCAATACCTAAAGTGGCTCCAATAAAGGGAATTAGTTCAGATAAGCCAATAAGTATGGCGAACAATAGCGCGAACGGCACCTTGAGAACAAAAAATATAGGAGTAAGGCTTACGGTCATGAACAACCCTAACAAGAGTTGGCTCAGAAAGAAGTTTTGGAAGTTTATTCGCAAGTAGGTGGTAAAGGGAACTCGAATATCGGGTGGTAATTGGTGAACTAAGCCAGACCAGACGCGATCGCCATATATAAGCATGTAAAATGCCAGTACAACAACTAGCACAAGGTTAAGTAGTCCCGATAACAGTGTTCCTGCAAACCCCACAGCACTAGAAGCTATTTGCTGCACCACACTTTGGATGTTAGCATTAATTTGAGCACTGACAATCTTGAGATCTATGAACAAATGTCGTTGCTTCGCTAGCTGTTCAAAACGCTCTAGGTTAGCTTGACTGGCAGTTAACCAATCAGGAATTTTATTTAAAAGTTGAATTGTTTGATCAATGACCAAAGGTACTAAAGTGACACCTAGAATAACTACCAAGGTTAAGGTTATTAGCAGAACAATAATCACTGCCTGACCACGAGTCATAGGCGCACGTTCAAAGAACTTAACCGGGTAGCTTAGTAAAAAAGATAGAATAGCCCCAATACCTAATATAGTAATTGGATGCTGAAAATAGCTAAAGAGTACAGACAGTAGCCAAATATTGAGAGCGATAATTGGACCGCTCAGACCGTAGATTAATAAACGTTGAAGGGAGGCTGAACGGCGCATTTGAGGAAATGTTTCCTAGAAACTCCTTGAAAGAATTAAAGATAATCGTCTAGCTCTGATAATTATCATAAATCCCTCTTATAGGGGTATACATTAAATTACGTAATAAATGTAACTAGACAATAATGGACAAAACTATAGCAGATCTTCGTCGAGATTACACCTTGCATGGGTTAAGTGAAATTGAAGTTGACCCTAATCCTTATATACAATTCCAGCGATGGTTTGACCAAGCACTAGCAGCTCAGCTTGTCGAACCTAATGCCATGACCTTAGCAACCACTAGCTCTAAGGGTAAACCAAGTGCAAGAATGGTGCTACTCAAAGATTTCGATGAACGAGGTTTTGTCTTTTACACCAACTATAACAGTCAAAAAGGACAACAACTGGCAGAAAATCCTCAAGCATCGCTCGTTTTTTGGTGGGCGGAATTAGAACGCCAAGTTCGTATTTATGGATCTGTGGAGAAGGTTTCAGAAAATCAGTCAGATGAGTATTTTTATAGCCGTCCCATCACTAGTCGTCTAGGAACTTGGGTTTCTAATCAAAGCGAGGTGATAGAAAGCCGAGAAATCCTCGAGAAGAAGTTGCTAGAACTCGAAACAGTATATCAAGATCAGGATATTAAGCGGCCATCACACTGGGGAGGTTTCCGAGTGATCCCTACAGAAATAGAATTTTGGCAAGGACGCCCTAGCCGCCTCCATGATCGATTGCTCTATACGCTAGCCGATGATGGTAGTTGGAAAATTAAGCGCTTATCTCCTTGAGGAGGAGGTAACAGGGGGGCAGGGGGAGTAGAGTAAAGAGGATGAACTTGGTTACCTAGACAAATTTATAGCTAGGTACGTAATGTAGGAGCTATGCAAAATGGCTTTTGTCGGCTACGCTCATAAAGTTGGGTAAAGCGATCGCTATTGCGAGCCAAAGCGATAATCGCTTGTTCTAAGCTGTATCTATATTGACGCAGCGTCAGGCACTACATGCGGGTATGCGCTTTTCCAGATCAATTTATACCTTGTTTAAGTGAGAATTTTTCATGATCCAGACCGAGACGAAAGTCACTTTTGCCAAAAACGTTGGTTTTAGGAAGGAGTTAAATAAACGAGTAGATGCTTATTTCGAGTCTCAGAATATTGCTAAACGCGATAATCTAGCGATGTATATCAAAACTCTAATTATTTTTGGATGGGTGATTTCCGCTTCGCTCTTTACTCTCTTCGGTTCACCACTAATGTGGACAAAAGTAATTGGCTGTATTCTTATTGGATTCGGAATTGCTGGTATTGGCTTCAGTGTAGGTCATGATGCCAATCATGGTGGTTATTCTAGTAGGAAATGGGTCAATTCCGTTTTGGGTTTAACATACGATATAATTGGCGTTTCAAGTTATCTGTGGAGATTTCGTCATAATTACTTACATCATACGTATACCAATATATTAGGACATGATGTTGAAATTGACGGTGACGGGTTAGTACGCATGTCTCCATTTAAAGAATATCGATGGTATCATCGATTTCAACATATATTCATTTGGCTTGTTTATACCGTCATTCCTTTTTATTGGTCTGTTTCTGATATCCATCTCATACTTGTCAAGCGCAAATACCATGAACATGCTATCCCTACACCTAAACCACTAGGAATGCTAATCTTGCTAGGAAGTAAATTCATCTGGCTTGGACTATTTCTTGGAATACCGATTTCTGTGGGATATACACCGCTACAGTCCCTAATCGGATTTAGCATTATTTACATGTCGTATGGATTACTCATTTGTACAATTTTTATGCTCGCTCACGTTATGGATACGGCAGAGTTTATTCAACCGAATCCTGTGTCAAACCAAATTGACGATGAATGGGCAATTTTTCAAATCAGAACAACAGTAGACTTTGCACCAAAAAATGCTTTTTTAAACTGGTATTTAGGTGGTCTTAACTATCAAGTTGTGCATCATCTTTTTCCACAAGTGTGTCATATTCATTACTCGAAAATAGCTCCGATACTATCGGAGGTTTGTGAAGAATTCGGCGTTAAATATAACGTATATGAAACTTTCACCGAAGCACTTGTTGCAAACTTCCGTTGGTTAAAAATTATGGGGAATAAACGTGATGTCAACTTGAGTGAAGCCACTGGCTTATCTTCTAACTAATGAATTGATTCTTCATCATTAATTAGTTGATGTAGATTGGGAAAAGGTTTGTATTGAGCCTTTTCCCTAAAAATTACAACTTATGAGCAAACTGAATTCTAGGATCTGGCATGAAACTATATCGTAGATAAAGTCCTGCAGACACAAACAAAATAATTAACAAAGTACCAATACCTAAAGGACTTGGAAGCCAGAAAACAACTTCTATATGATTGAGTTCACCAGGTTTAATTTGCCAAACTAGCTGATGATTTTGATTAGTTTGTGGTTGAATAGCATTTTCAGTGTTTTGAATGCTTTTTGCTCCCCAAGAAGTCTTCAAGCTAAATTTGAAGTCTAAAATTGACCTTGGATTGATTAGAATATTGCCTTTACTTGAGATTAATGCAAGGGAGCGCAAATCCAAATCGTAAATTAAGCGATTCCGCACTAATAGTAAGAAATTATTCTGATACAAGTGTAAGTTTGATTCGATTTTTGGTAAATCTGAATCACTTTCGGTAGCAACAGGTGTAGATTTTTGATTACTTTCTGGATGGAAGAAGCGATTGAACTTCGTTTCCAATTCTCGACTGTTACTAAAGGGAATTGTAACAATAATCTCTTCTCTAGACACGCGGCGCGTTTTGCCTTCTAATTTACGAACACGGCTCTCTACGCTATCTAACCATTGATATACAGAATCACCACTGAAACTAGTTAGCCGTTCTCCTAATTTAATATGCTGTACCAATTCGCCGCGATTTGCGTTGTCAAAGTTTACACCTACATCATAGTTTACGCAACCTGACAATATTAACGACGCTAATACAACAAGCCAGATAATAGGATTTTGCAACCCAAATCGACGCCGAACAACTTTTATATTTGCGTGTTTTACCGCTAAAACAATGTTTGATTTTTGATTAACCATATCTCGGGTATCCTCTCTAGTCCGCTAAAAACTATACCAAACCAAGCCAGCTACAGTTAAGCCAATCACAATTAAAGCCAACCAAATAAAGCGATTATCTCTGGTATTGATAGATTTGAGATCAATTATTTCTGGCTCAGGAGAGTCTTTTTGGCGAGAAGATTTGGTAACATCAGCAGCGAGACGAATTTTGCTCTCATTATCAGGTATTGCCTTTAAATCAGGAATTTCAGTCAACCATTCCTTTGGGCGTTGTAATCTGGGAGCTTTAAGAATGTAGTGCAAGCGCTTTGCTTCCTTGCTTGTTTCTAGGTGAGGATGGCGTTTAAGTTGCTCACATAAAGCGATCGCATCTTCTGAACGCCCAGCCGCTTCATAAGCTGTAACAAGCCAAATTTGCACCTCACCACCAAGACGAGAATTACGAGCTATCAGAGCAGTTGCCTTTTCGAGTTGTTCAATTGCTTCGCGATATAGCCCGCTTTCAAAGGCAACTCTTCCAGCTTGATATCGGGTTTTAGCAATTTCTAAACTTTCTGAATTCACGGAAAACTAGGGAGTAGGGAGTAGGGAGCAGGGAGCAGGGAGCAGGGGAGCAGGGGAGCAGGGGGAGCAGGGAGCAGGGGAGCAGGGGGAGCAGGGGAAGAATTGAATAAAGTCAAGTCCCCAATACCCCATGCCCCATGCCCCATGCCCCATGCCCTACGCAGGATAGATCCGCAAACGCCGATTTGGTTCTTCTCCAAAACTGTGAGATTTGAGACGGTAGTGTTCTACTAACTCGTGTTGCATTTTGCGCACAGAGGCAGAACGGGGTAATAATTCGACTGGTTGTCCTTTGGGAATTACAATTTGCTCTACAGCAAGTCTTGCTTCTTCTAAGGCATCAATTTCATCGTCGCTACCGTTGTGGAGAAATAATTGGAGTTCGCGATCATCAGCAGTCTCTGGATCTTCGATGTTTAGCAACCGTCGTAAGCCTCGGGTAATTTGAGGAATGGTGCTAGATTTAATCATGTGAATTGGCACTTGACGGGCTTTCGCCATTTGTCGAAGTTTGGCATGGTTTTTGACGTGCGATCGCAGTGCTAAAATTGCGTCAGCACTATCGAGGTCTTTTGTTAATTCCACTGGTAAATTAAGCACCTCGATAACCTGCTCTAATTGACCACGGCTAACGCCGTATGGATAGATATGCAGTGGTAAATCTTCACCGTTTGGTCCAGCCTGTCTAATTGCAGTAAAATCAAAACCTTCAGAAAGATTTAACGATTCATCGAGCAGGCGGTCAAATTCACTTTGGCCAGAAACTCTTTCCCTGTCTGAAGATAATGGTGGGAGTGGTACCATTTGCCCAGATGAACGCCAGCCGTTGGATTGCCGTGCTGGCATTAAAGATTCCTCGCTACTAGGAGCCTGAGCGCGACCGTTGACTACAGTTAATTGGCGTGTAATTGCCAGCTTGCCGTTTTCATCAACGGTTCTTACTTGTGGGCTTGGCTGACGTCCCCGTAAAAGAGTGTCTACTGTATCGGCAACGCTTTCGTGAACAACCCAGCGCTGTCGCTCTAACATTTCTACGGCAATTTCAAAAGTAGGAGGAGCTTTGCGTTCTAAAACAGTCTTTTGACTACCCCTACGCCTAGCTTCGTCATCCCCCAGTGTCACAGCCTGGATACCACCAACTAAATCGGAGAGGGTGGGGTTTTTGATGAGGTTTTCAATTTGGTTTCCGTGAGCAGTACCTACTAACTGAACACCACGTTCAGCAATTGTACGGGCTGCCATTGCTTCCAGTTCTGTGCCAATTTCATCAATCACAATGACTTCTGGCATGTGATTTTCTACCGCCTCGATCATCACTTGATGCTGAAGTTCGGGATGAGCCACTTGCATCCGTCGCGCACGACCTATGGCAGGGTGAGCAACATCACCATCTCCTGCAATTTCATTGGAGGTATCAATAATCACTACTCGTTTTTGCAGATCATCCGCCAAAACACGAGCGATTTCTCGTAAGGCGGTAGTTTTACCTACACCTGGGCGTCCCAGCATGAGAATCGATTTTCCAGTTTCCACCAAGTCGCGGATCATTCCGATTGTTCCGAATATCGCTCGACCTACACGGCAAGTTAAGCCTATAATCTTGCCTGTGCGGTTACGGATGGCGCTGATCCTATGTAAGGTTTGCTCAATTCCTGCGCGATTATCTCCGCCAAAAATTCCTACTTGCTGGATACAATCATCAATTTGCTCCTGAGTAACAGGTGTTTCACTGAGATACTCAGCGCGATGGGGAAAACGAGCTTCTGGGCGACGACCCAGATCCAAGACCACTTCTACTAAACTATCTCGTTGAGGATGCTGCTCTAGTATCTGCCGCAGGTCTTGGGGCAAAATATCTAATAACTTTTGGAGATCGTCTGTAATCGTCATGCTTTCTTTGGTGACGTTTTGAGAGATAGTGACCGCACTTCCGTACTCTTGTAAGAGTCTTGAGAAAGTGTCCACAACATGATGATAGGGAGAGAACATGCTCTTGCACCTACTGCTGCTGTGTCTTTAGCTGGGAAACGAGAGAATGAGCAAGCTTGACAGCTTGCCAAAGTAATTCGGGTTTGTCTTCTAGGCGGGTAGTCGCCTTGTCACTAGTGTTATTCACCTCCCTTGCTTCTAACTGATCGATAATTGGAGACAGTAGTACACGGGCATAACTACCGTACGCTACACCAGAGATAAATGAAGAGGAGGAAGTATAGGGAGATAGAGTGCTTGAGGAATTAGCTCCCCGTGCCTCACCTGCTTCCCCTGCTCCTTTGAGGAGTCCCATTGCCTTTAACTTAGCAACGGTATACCTATTAGTACCTCCTGCTAACTGTACATATCCCGGTAATCTGGCATCCAAAACTTTTTGCCCTAATTTGACGGCGGCTAAAGTGGTTCCATCACCAATATCACCACTCATAGGACGCCCATCTGTTTGCCAAATTAAGGCATTATTCAGTGGGGCGATCGCATCATAAAGGGAATGAAGGTAATCTATTAATCCTTCATCATCAGGACAACTGATTGCTACTAATTTAAGGGATTTTACCCATGGCAAGATTGCTTGCCACAGGCGGTTAAATTCTGCCAAACGCCCAACCTTAGTATGAATTTCTACAGCATCCACCCCTCTTGATAGTACCAATGGTGCAATCGCTCCCGGCGTTGATACATATGATTTTGTATAAATTCTCTCATAAGGGCAGACTGGTAAACAACGACCACAGCCATAACATTTTTGTGATATGACTCCTGAAAAATTATCTGCTGGGTGGTTGAAAACAATAGCCTGCGCAGGACAGATCCTCTCGCATGGTCTAGAACAGTCAGTAGGGCATTGAGTAGAATTAAATTCCGCTTTGCGAAAATGAGGATCTTCACCATCATTAAGGCTAACCATTAACAGTGGAGGTTTTCCTGCCGTGCCAAAGCCCCGGAGATTGGCATCCCTTGCTAAATCGGTGGCAACCTGTAGCGCTTCTTGTGCGGCTGCAATCACAGATGGATCCGCAGCTACATCTATACAGTCAGCACCAGCCAGTGTATAGGCTAGAGTTAAACTTCTGACCGTAGGCAAGTGTTGGAAACTGGCCCCGCAGATGAGCTTGAACCAGTGACCTTCATTGAGGGATCGTAAAGGGTCTAACAGATCAGTCACATTTCTATTATGCTATGCGACTGAAAATAGTAGTCAGTAATTCACAAAAAGTCCTGCTTTCAAAATTAAGAATCAGTCGAGCATAATGAGTATAAAAATCAACATGAATAAGTAGATTCTCTTGCGGGCAAGCCTTGTCGTGGACCTATATAGTCAGGGAAAATACTCTAAATCTATTTACGGTAATTCACTTGAACTTGAATAATAAATTATACTTTGATTAACTAGAATAGTTAGGTGAACGGATTTTCTAGAGCGAGACTAGTAGCGCAAGGCGGAATTCAAAATTCAAAATTCAAAATTCATACAGCGTAGGCTTTTCACATATTCTGAATGGTAGGCTTATTTACGCCGCGTTGTACTAGACATTAATCTATGCGTCGCCGCTTCCAACTTAAAGCAAAGTGATATAAAGCGGCTGACCAGAAAATCTTTACCGCTTATGAAGCAACAAATTATTTATGACCCTGGATACAAGGGTGTTTTATCAATTTCTCCAATATGATTCAGCGGCCAAAATCTGAATATGGCACGACCGATAATATTATTGTTAGGAACAATACCCCAGCACCGGCTATCGTAGCTACTATTGCGGTTATCCCCTAAAACTAAGTAGGAGTTAGCTGGTATAGTTTGAGGACGAGACAGGAAAGGTGGTTGCTGCCCTGAGGTACAAACATCAGTTACTGTACGTTGATTAGAAGCAAGATACTTTTCGCGAAGAGGTTTGTTGTCAATATAAACTTTGCCCTCTCTAAGTTCCACCTTTTCTCCCGGTAAGCCAATCACACGCTTAATAAAGGCATCTTGATATTGCTCTTTTTGTAGTTCTTCTGTAGGAAGAAACACGACAATATCCCCCCGATGTGGGGAAGAAAATCTATAACTTAACTTATCAACAATAATCTTATCTGCTTCCCACTGGTTTGGGGTGCCATGTAAAGTTGGTTCCATCGAACCGGAAGGAATCCAACGGGCTTCAGCGACAAAGGTACGAATTCCTAGAGCTAGTACAATGCTCAATACAATGGTTCTACCTAATTCTGTGATCCAAGAGTTATCAGGTTTTTGGCTAGAATTGTTATCAGACACTTGGTTTTGCATGAAATTATGTAAGTAAAGACCTTAGATACAGGTAATTAACTCGCCGGAACAGGGATACTGTATTTGTTCATCTTAACTAGACAAATGAGTTCTGGTAGTTATGTTTTCCTGTAGATTAGGGCTCCTATAGGTCGGTATACATTTATTTTACTTCTGTGTTGTCAGGGTTCTCTGGATTTAGCAAGCTAAGCTTTTATTTCCTAAAAACAGATTATTCATCGTTAGAGAACCATATAGTTTTTGCATAAAGTAACACACACATTTATCCCTACATACTCAACAAAGTTTATGCTAAAGGGATAGTCTGCTCTCACGCTTTGTTCTAGGTTTAAGGTTTGATATCTCATGTCATCATCCATAAGTTTATTAATTCGCCACGCTCAAATTATTCTACCCAATGGGGAATTAATCATTGGGGATGTGCTAACACGGGATAACATCATAGCCGAAGTAAAACCAGAAATTTCTGATGCTACTCCAACCAGAGAAATTGACGCACAAGGGTTAACTTTGTTGCCAGGGGTGATTGATCCACAAGTACACTTCCGAGAACCAGGGCTCGAACATAAGGAAGACTTGTTCACCGCAAGTTGTGCTTGTGCTAAAGGAGGCGTCACTTCATTTCTAGAAATGCCTAATACAAAACCCCCAACGATTACCCAAGAAGCACTTGATGATAAACTTCAACGTGCCTCTCAAAAATCGCTTGTCAATTATGGCTTCTTTGTGGGCGGAACAGCAGCACATTTGCCAGATTTACTCTCAGCGAACCCAACACCAGGGATTAAAGTGTTTATGGGGTCGATGCATGGTCAGCTACTTGTGGATCAGGAAGCAGCACTCGAAGAAATCTTTGCCCAAGGCTTTGATGAAACTTCTACTGACACAGGCCGCTTAATTGCTGTTCACGCTGAAGATCAAGCAAGAATTAACCAACGACGAAAAGAATTTGCTGGAATTCATGATCCAAAAGTTCACTCTCAGATTCAGGATAATCAAGCCGCTTTGCTGGCAACTCAGTTAGCATTAAAACTTTCTAAAAAATATCACCGTCGTTTACATATTCTGCATATGTCAACGGCAGAAGAAGCTGATTTGCTGCGTCACGATAAGCCAGCATGGGCAACAGCAGAAGTAACGCCACAGCATTTGTTCTTAAATACTAGTGCGTACGAAAAGCTGGGTACATTAGCGCAAATGAACCCACCTTTGCGATCGCCGCACGATAACCAAGTTCTCTGGCAAGCTTTACGGGACGGTGTGATTGACTTTATTGCTACAGATCACGCACCTCACACGTTAGAAGAAAAAGCCCAAGAGTACCCGAACAGTCCTTCAGGAATGCCTGGTGTAGAAACTTCCCTCCCTTTGATGTTAACTGCTGCAATGCAAAAGCAGTGTACTCTTGCACAAGTTGTTCAGTGGATGTCACGAGGCGTGGCTCAGGGCTATGGAATTCCTAATAAAGGAGCGATCTCGCCTGGTTATGATGCTGATTTAGTTTTGGTTGATTTGAACGCATACCGCCCTGTTTTACGTGAAGAACTGTTGAGCAAGTGCGGTTGGAGTCCTTTTGAGGGATGGAATTTGACTGGATGGCCTGTAGTCGTGATTGTCAACGGTCAAATTGTCTATGATAAAGGTAAATTATATACCAGTATTCGAGGCCAACCTCTAAAGTTTAATCCTTATAAATGAGTAATAAAATATAAAATTTCTTATTTGGCATATTTTTTAGGATTAAAATATCTGTAATTTCACTATATATAGTTAGTTTAAAAATACAAAATCTAAGAACCGATTGATCTTGTATACGTTATCTTAAGGCTGCGCATTGATTGTCGAGAAATTGAAAATTTACATCTTTTATATACTATTAAGAGTTGCCTATTCAGTGTTTAAGCGAATAATTTTCCGCATCAATTAAGAGTCTATGTAATTATATTGAGTATTTTTTTCTCAGAAGATTTGTCATTAAATAAACAAGATTACAACACAAATTCGGTAAAATCAACATGTTATTTTTATATCCAATCCAGCTACAAAAGAGCTTATACAGGTTCTAAATTTTCGCTTTATTAAGCGTTAAAAAAATTTAATACTTATGATAGAACCTGTTTGAATAAATCACCAAATTTTCTCAACAAATGCTGCGAGCAGTGGCACGTAACTTTAGTTATGCGCTCAAAATTCATTTTATGGTGATTGCTAGAAACTTTGAAAATCAAGCTTTCTAGTACTTAGTCGCAAAATTCAGCAACAGAATTCGTTTATCAAAATCTAAAATCAACTTTTTTCTTGCTCATGACTTTTTATTTCTTAAAAGCGTGTTGTCCTGTTTTTTCAAACATCATAAGAATATAGTCTTTATTGATAAAGATGTAGCATGATAACCGACTTCTAATATTTGAGTCAATTGCAAGTAGAGAAGAAGTTGTAAATTAATTCTCGACTTTGTTATTGGTAAGCAGAGGTGTTGGGGAAAAGAATGCTATTTTGAGAGATGCAGGGTAGTTGGTTGAGCAACCGATCTGCCAGTGCTGGATAGTTGATAGATCACTTGCTAAATTCACAACAATTCTGCTCTGTCGTAGTTTAGCTGTCTGCGTAAATTTCAGTTCATAACAGTTTGTAGCGGTTCTTAGAGGAGCACAATCTGGCTGGAATACAGCTTTCAAAAATTTTTGCACTTGGCTGTATATCTCTTGATAAAAGAACAACTCTACTGAGACGTTCTTGAATCTAATACAAATCTCGATGGACACTTACGCGATTACACTCATATAATCGCTTACATGAGACTAAAATCCAGCACATAAGCGTGTTGGAAGAATAAGCTGTCAAACAATTCTGCAATACATTTTTGGTAAATAAGATGACAATGTTAGTTTTATCGTGTGATGAACGGGGTAGTGGCAGATTTAACCAAAATTAGGGGCTTACTTCTAACGATCTCGGTTTGCTATGGCTCACACCAAGGTGCCAACTCCTGCAAAAGTGAACTCCCTAAATTGACTCATTGGGTTTGCCCGTCTCTCCCAATCTCGCCGCATCTCTATCTCTCCTCATCCTCAATTCGGGGATGGTGCAATTGAATGGTGTAAATTCAGCTTGACGAGTGTTTTCATTTTCATACCTTAAACGCACGTTGAGATAAGTGTCAGGCTTGTATGGCATTCGTTGCGCCCATTCAATTGCCACAATTCCTGGCGTAACCTCAACGCCTTCCCAATAGGTTTCTAAGTTCAAAGAGACTATATCTTTCGGTTCTAAACGGTATAGATCTAGGTGGTAAAGGGGAAGGCGTCCTTCAGTATATTCATTGATTAAGGTGAAAGTAGGACTAACAATTGGAAATGGGATCCCTAAACCTTGAGCGATCCCTTGTACTAAGGTAGTTTTACCAGCACCTAAATCACCCTCTAGTAAAATGACGGTGCCAGGAGTTAATATTTGACCTAGAGCGATCCCAAGAGATCTAGTTGCTTCTGCATCTGGGAGGAAAATTATCATAACTCTTTATAAGATTTTACGCATTGCTAGAACAGCCAAGCATTAACCACTAACAATCAGCTTTATCTGCCGTGATGAGTAGCACTATACCAGCGTAGTAACACACGTGCGAGTTTTTGGGAATCATGACGTATACAACCTGTTTCATCTTCGTACATGATATTGGCTGGGACTATTCGGCGTCCTAGTTGTGCAACGGCTTCGCGATCAAGGAAGACGGGATGAGAATTTTGCCCAGCATAACGGACTAGTGCACGGGGACTCGGAGATTTTTTGTGTACAAGTACGGCATTAAATAAGCGTTTGCCACAAGTAGCATCAATGGCTCTAATGTGGTCAGCAACAGTGTATCCTTGAGTCTCGCCGGGTTGAGTCATGATGTTGCAGACATAGATCCGGGGCGCAACGGATGCGGCGATCGCGTCAGCGATTTCTGTGACTAGTAAATTAGGAATCACACTAGTGTAAAGACTACCAGGGCCCATAATGATATAGTCTGCTTCTTTGATGGCTTTAATAGCTGCTGGTAGTGCTGGCGGATTAGACGGTTCACAACCGATTTTAACAATATTACCTCCAGCGGCGGTAATATTAGATTCACCTTCAATAAGACGACCATCAGCTAATTCTGCCCAGAGGCGAACATCACTAAGAGTAGCTGGCAAAACTTGCCCTCTAATAGCTAAGACTTTAGAACTGGCGGTGATCGCGCGTTCTAGATCACCAGTAATATCACTGAGCGCTGTCAAAAATAAATTGCCAAAACTGTGACCTGTTAAACCATCGCCAGCACGGAAGCGGTACTGAAATAATTCTGTTAATAGCTTTTCTTCATCTGCAAGTGCAGCCAAACAATTACGAATGTCTCCTGGCGGCAAAACCCCAATTTCTCGACGTAACCTTCCTGAAGAACCTCCATCGTCCGCTACAGTAACAATCGCAGTAATATTAGCGCTGTAACTTTTTAATCCCCTAAGTAATGTAGAAAGTCCCGTACCGCCACCTACTACTACAATTTTCGGTCCTCGGTACAAGCGGCGATGTGCTAGTAAAACATCAATGAGTTCTTCATCGCCTTCTTGCCTTAGCACCTGAGTAATTGAGCCTACTGTGCGGGTTTGTCCTAGGAGAATCAACAGCAAGCCACCCAACAAAACAAGTGGGCCACTAATATAGTAAGGTACAATGTCGGTGATTAGTCCCAAAAAGTTCTTCAGGAACTCAATCATCCAAAAAATAGGGGTCAGCTTAACCGAAATAGCTAACCCCAGACTGGCTAGAAGTACACCCCCCACAGTAATGAGTAGCCAGCGTTTTACTGCTAAACCTGGCGATAGCCATTTAAACCATTGATTGACTCGGTGGGAAGTTCGTCCGCGTGACTGCTTTTGCAGGGTGCTTAGGGCTTGTCTAAGAAAACCGATTGACATACCTTATATAGAGCAGTGGTATCAACAATGCTTAACTCAAAATGTACACTAGCTAACTGAAAAACCAAGCATGTAATTATTACATTTTGACTGAAAGGGCTTAGCCCAAGTTGCCAACATTCGTTGTAAAACGATACCCAGACTTGGTTAAAGTAAAGTAAATGGAAAAGAAAATTTTAGGATTAGATCCGGGTCTGGCTATTTTAGGCTTTGGGGCAATTATTTGCCAACAAAATCAAACCAAGGTTCAAGATGACAGTGTAACCCTACTAGATTTTGGTGTCATTAGCACCCCAGCTAATACTGAAATGGGACAGAGGCTATGTACTTTATATGATGATTTGCACATCCTGATTGCTGAAATAAAGCCTGATTTGGTAGCAATAGAGAAACTATTCTTCTATCGTATGTCAAGTACTATCTTAGTTGCTCAAGCACGGGGAGTGTTAATGTTGGTATTAGGGCAGTGTCAGGTTCCAATTATAGAGTTTACACCTGCCCAAATCAAACAAGCTTTAACGGGATATGGTAATGCTGACAAATACGAAGTCCAGCAAGCGGTGGCACGAGAGTTAAGTTTAGATCAAATTCCTAAGCCTGATGATGCAGCAGATGCCCTGGCTGTGGCATTAACAGCTTGGTTTCAGGTGTAGTTGTGAACAAGATGAATAAATTCTAAATTCAAAACAGCAATTCACAAAAAAATCACCCGTTCCCTATTCCCCAAATCTATGAAATGCACAATCAACCTACCCGATATCTTAGCCCAAGAACTAAACCAATACTTAAAAGATAATCCCAATCAAACCCTTGATAGTCTCATACAAGAAGCACTAGAAGAAAAACTGACTAGCAAAAACTTATCTAAACTTCTTAACTTAGCCGGAATTGTCAGCGAATCTCCCACAAATGCCAGCAATAACCCTGAAGACTTGACAGATATCATTAATCCATGCTAAGGCCCCTTTATCAACTGGTGATTGATGCTGGTCCCTTAATCGCCCTGTTATACTCTAAAGATCCCCAACACGCAGAATGCAGAAGCGGCTTTAAACAACTTGCTCAAGCAAAAGTCAGAGTTTATATTCCCATTCCTATTTTGTTTGAAGTATATAAATGGTTGCTACACACAACCAACCCCACGATAGCCCAAGACAGTCTTAGCATCATGGTAGAAAGCTTACACCTCACCCCCATTAACGAAGTAGACTTGCTCGAAATCTGCTCTTTACTAACCACAATTCCCAATTGGCAAGGAAGCTTAGAAGATGCAACCGTGATTTGGGCTGCGCATAAACGTAAATGTCCTGTATGGACAATTAATTATCGAGACTTTGGCAGCTTTAGCGACCTAGAGTTTTGGAATCCCAACCCTATTTAACTTGAGAAGATAAATGTTTCTACTTCTACCATCCGTGCCCTACAAGAATTACTGACAACAGGCAAAGCGCCCACTACAGACATTAACCCCTGAAAACAGATTAGATTCTGGGAGTATTGTTTGAGGCTCTAGAGCTTAAAACTAATGGGATTTCCGAAAACTCAGCCAGCCCTCGGTATCCCATTAGTTTTAAAAGAATGCTGGTTGGTGGCGAATTAAATTAAAGAATTCTTCGCGAGTTTTCTGTTCGTCTTGGAATACTCCTAGCATTGCACTAGTAACAGTCCAAGATCCAGGTTTTTGAACACCACGCATTACCATACACATATGAGCTGCTTCAAGGACAACGGCAACTCCGTGAGGTTCTAAAATCATCTGAACAGCTTCAGCTATTTGGCGAGTTAATCTTTCTTGAACTTGTAAACGTCGCGAGTACATTTCAACAATTCGAGCAAGCTTACTTAAACCCACAACTTTTTGCTTTGGGATATATGCAACGTGAGCTCTGCCCATAAACGGCAACATATGATGTTCGCACAAGCTAAAGAAATTGATATCTCGAACTAGTACCATCTCATTATGACCTTCATCAAAGATGGCATTGTTAACGATTTCTTCTAAAGATTGGTTATAGCCACTGGTAAGAAACTTCATTGCTTCAGCTACACGGTAGGGTGTTTTAAGAAGTCCTTCCCTTTCAGGATCTTCTCCAACACCTACTAGTATGTTTTTCACAGCATCCATCATCAGATCCATGTGGTCTTCTGTTGGTGGATGTAGTTCAGGTTGTCGACCATTATGAGTATTACGATCTGGTCTGGTATTGATAGCTTCTGCTAAATCGGAAATTAAAGGAAGTTGAGAACAATTGGAACCGTTGGAACCGTTGGAACGAGCAATAGTCATGATCAGAGCCGTCTTTGGAATGTGAAGTATATAAATGATTTCGGGGCAACGCTTGGCTATGTTTACTCAGCTTATAAGCTGAGACGCCTGATCTGGCGTAAGCACATGCGTTGAACACTACTAGGAGAGTTAGCAGAACCAAGTTTTGGTGGTTGGGTTTACCCACGTCTTTCTTAACTCAAGGGTTACACCCACCACGAACCAGAGGATTACAACTAACAATCCAAAATCTCAAAATTAATTAAAGAGCACCCGCTGTAGGCATCAGCGTTAATTCCTCAATTACTGCCTGTTGTGGTAACAATGCTGTATGTACAATTGACTGAGCAACAATCTCTGGGGTTAACATTTTTGACCTGTCAAAATTGGCTTTAACAGTTTGTGTATCCCATAGCTCAGTATTCACCGCACCAGGGCAGATGGCAGTAACACGTATCCCATGAGCGCGTTCTTCTTGGGAAAGGGTTTGAGAAAGAGCAATCAAGCCTGCTTTGCTGACGTTGTACGCTCCCCAGTTTGGAAATGCCTTTTTGGCAGCAACGGAGCTGACGTTAATAATGGTTCCTGTACCGCGATCGCGCATTGTTGGTAAAACTGCCGTAATGCACTGAAACACGCTGGTTAAGTTTAAATCTATGACCTGTTGCCAGTCAGACAAAGGAGTTTCACATAAATTTCCGGTATACCCGATACCAGCATTATTTACCAGAATATCTACTTCGCCAAAGTCAAGCAAAATTGCTTGTATTTTTTCTTTGACTTGAGAGACACAAGCTAGATCCACAGAATATGCTTTTGTTTCTACCCCAGTAGACTGTACGGCTTCACAAACTGCTGTTAGCTTATCGTGATCGCGGCTTACTAGGGCAACATTTATTCCTGCTTTTGCAAAAGCTAAAGCTGTTGCTTTGCCAATCCCACTGCTTGCCCCAGTAATCAGGGCACGTCGTTTTTGCTCAACACTCATGCTAACTCCAGTTTTTCAGGCTCTGCCTTAATTAGAAAGAATACAGGAGTCAGAATGGCTTCTAAATTCTGGCTTCTGAATTCTGACTCCTTCTTTAATCGCATCGCCACCTTATTATTTAAGTTTCTTGGGTTGGATAGATTAAAAAATCTTAAACATCAGATGATTTTCGCTATAACAACTGCTATAGTGTATTGGCGTTGTGTGTGTTTCACAGGTTTTTTATTTTCCTCTCTAACATTAAAGTAATTCTTCTGTTTGCCCGCTTTCTAACCCCTGATATTTGATGAACTCGTTGCAGTCTCATAAAGACCCTTCTCATAAGGGTTTAACTCTTATGAGCAATAACGAAAAAATGCAAACACCTACGGCTCTTCAAGATTGTTAAGAATCTTTACCTTGCCATAGGCATTATAGCACTGATGCTTTGCTAATCAATCATCTCAAGACTTGTTAGTGGGTAACTTCAGTGAAAACACCAATCTTGCGAAATTTTTCGTAGCGCATCAGTCGAAGCTCTTGAGCACTTAAGCTTTTAAGCTCCTCTAAGTTATCCAACAGAAATTGCTTGAGGGTAGTAGCTGCTCCCAAAGGGTCAACATGAGCACCACCAACAGGCTCAGGTAATATCTGGTCGATAATTCCTAATGTTTTGAGATCGTGTGAAACAATTTTCAGAGCAACAGCTGCTTGGGGAGCTTTAGCTGAGTCTTTCCATAGGATGGCGGCGCAGGCTTCAGGCGTAGCAACGGTATAGACGGCGTGTTCAAACATTAACAAACGATCTCCTACACCAATACCTAGTGCGCCGCCAGAACCACCTTCACCAATCACTGTGCAAATAATAGGCACATCTAAGGAAAACATCTCCCGCAAATTATAGGCGATCGCTTCTCCTGCACCTTTATCCGCCTCCAGCGTAGCCAAAGCTCCTGGTGTATCAATAAAAGTTAAAATTGGCATCCCAAACTTGTTTGCGTGTTTCATCAACCGCAAAGCCTTGCGATACCCATTAGGTGAAGCCATTCCAAAGTTACGAGCAATGTTGTCTTTAGTGTCACGCCCTTTTTGATGACCCAACATTACTACAGGTTGCCCGCCCAAACGACCAACGCCACCAATTAAAGCCCTATCGTCAAAGCCATAGCGATCGCCATGTAACTCCATCCATTCTTCACTGATTGCTTGAATGTAATCAAGAGTACTAGGTCGGCGAGGATGACGAGCAACTTGCAGCCTTTGAGAAGGCGATAGACTACTAAAAATTTCCTCACGCAGTTGCATAGCGCGTGCTTCTAATTTACGAATTTCATTAGAAACATCGACGCCATTTTCTTCTGCTAGGTGCCTAATTTGCTCAATTCGATTTGTCAGTTCTGCCAGGGGCTTTTCAAAGTCCAACAATAGCGGTTTACGCTCAGAAGTAGCCATTTTACCGAGTTAGATGTGTTGAGTATTGAGCCTTCAAGGAATTAAAAATTAAAAATTGATTTTTAATTTTTAAACTAGCAAGGGTCGAAATCCATGTTTTACCGATACTTGACCAATCTGCTCCATTTTTTCTACAGTAATCTGATTGCGCCCCCAAGAAAAGTTAGTATGTAACTTCTCAAACTCCAACAGCATTGACTCTGCAAAACAAGCAAATAACTGACGTGCAGGAACATCCATGTTGACAATGCTCATAATTTTCCAGTCAATATCCAAGGAATGTTCCACAATGCCTCCATTGAGTACAGACAAACCAGGACGCTGTATTTTGGTCGCTAGATTTTTCGGATAACCCCCATCAATTAACAGACACTCTGGCTTTAAGACGTTCGGATCAATTTCGACTCCTTTGGGCATACTGGCAACCCACACTACAATATCAGCTTCGGGCAGAGCTTCATCCAAAGCCATAATTTTTCCACGTCCTAGTTGGCTTTGCAAATCGTGGAGGCGTTCTTGATTACGAGCTATTAACAAAAGTTCTTTAACATCTGTTCTAGCATCCAGCCAACGACAGATAGCACTACCAATATCCCCGGTAGCGCCACACACAGCTACAGTCGCTTTTGATAGTTCAATGCCTACTTGCTTCGACGCTTGCTCTACCTGGCGACAAATAATGTAAGCAGTATGAGTGTTACCTGTGGTGAAGCGTTCAAACTCTAGTTTTATATTGCGGACTTGCCTAAACTGCTCTAAGTTAAAGTTTTCAAAAATAATCGAGGAAAACCCTCCTAGAGCTGTAATATTGATTCCATGCTTCTGAGCATGAGCCATAGCATTGAGGATCTTGCGAGTTGCTGCCTTGATGCGACGGGTTGCCAGCATTTCTGGCAAGAAGCAAGATTCTACATACCGCCCCTCGATTTTCTGCCCAGTAACACTGGTGACAGTAATGTTATCGACTATTTGAGGCGGTGCACTACACCAAAAATCTAACCCTTGATCAGCATATTCTGGGTAGCCTAATTCTCTGGCTACGGCTTGGGCGTGTTCTAAACTTGTAAGATGTCCAATTAGACCAAACATGAACTATTTATTTAGGCTTGTCCTTGCTTTGTTTTGATAACTAACTATTAAATTGGTATTGGGCATTGGAAATAGAAAATCATTTTTTTAATGCCCCACACCCGATTGCTCACCGATTCTGCTATGCCGCAGTGAGTCCGTATGCTGACATACGCATAATGTCACGGGTTGTAAAACCTATGTTACTGAGAGCTTCACCGTATTGAATCATAAAATCTTCCACCAGAGCGTCTTTTTCCATGACCAATGTACGCGCATCTTCTTCAACTTGGTTGAGCATTTTCCAAACTAGGGGTAAGTTTTGGCGGTTAGCTGCTTCTAGCTCTGCTTGCGATTCTGTAAAATGTTCTTTCAACCAAACTTCGCCAAAGTTCAGGTGGGAATATTCATCTTTTACTACGTTCTCAGTAATTTTACGAGCATATTCATCCGCAACTGGAATGTAAATATGGTAAGCAGCGATCGCGAAACATTCGATAATTAAAGATTGGATCAACAAGCAAGTAACAACTTTTCCCTCAGACGCTGCCTTTTGAAAATTATCGTGCAATTGAGCAAAAAATTCCTTTGCAAATTGCATATCAGGTGCAACTTCTAGGTTACGCCCACAAGATTCAAATCCTTTTTTGTGGCGATTTTCCATTTTGGACAGCTTAATGAGTTCTTCCTGATGTCCTGGCAACAGTTCGGCAAGCCGAATATAATTCTCGTATGCTTGTTGTTCTCCTTCTATCACAATTGCATTAATCCGGCTATAGGCATCTTTGTAGGTTTCACTTTTGTAATCGATTTCAGATTTTGTAGGTAGCTGCTGCATTGTTGGTCACTCCAGTAATGTGAATCATTTGATACAACATTAGGATCACCCTATAACGTTAGGGTAATCGTAACTATGGTTTAATTTAACTTAACAAGTCACTATGTTATAGATTAACTTTTGCTGAGGGAATTAGCGCAAGCTAATCAGCAAAAGAATAAGAAAATCAGCAGAAGTTAGAGCAGATGTGATAAGTTCATGCCACATCCTTCGATTCTAGGCACCTTTTGAGAACAGGAGTACTACTGATATTGGCAGTTATTATCCTCCTACCTCTAATTGTTGTCTTCCTCACATCGTTTGCTCCTTCTGGGACAACTACTGGACTTTTGGTTAAAAATGGCTGGTCTTTAGATAATTACCGCGATGCTTGGCGGCAAAGTAAATTTTTACTAGCTTTTGCTAATTCTAGCTTATGCCCTATGCCCCATGCCCCATGCCCATTGTTTGAAAGGTATTATAATATTGGCTATGACTTGAGTAAAAGGCTGACTACGTGGTTCTTGGACGAAGATTAAAGGTAATAGAGCCACTAATCGTAAAACTGCGGAAAGTGTAAATAATCCATGTAAACGTCTGCTCGCATCTAGTTCAGCTAAAAAACCCCCAACTGCTGAACCTAAACCACTACTGACGCCAATAGTAGCAGCAGCGATCGCAAAATATTGAGAAGGCCGATAAACTGGTGCTACCGCCATTTGAATATTACTATTGCACAAGTCATGTGCAGCGCCCGAACCACCCAACATTAAGTGTATGATGGGTAGCCATATCCACATAGAAACTGGATCTGTTCCAGTTCCTAACCAAAGTATAGGCACGACGGACGCAACAAGATTGACCAACAATAATAGCGGACGATTTCCAACTTTATCGGCTAATTTTCCCCATACCATCAGCATCACCAAATTGGCTCCAAATAATAAACTTGTGTAGACTGTAACTGTGCTGATGTCTAAACCTAAATTCTTTAGCATGTATAAATTAAAAAATGGCCCGCTCATATTCATGGCAAATGGCCAAATGCTGAAGTATACCAAAAGCTTTAAAAAGTTTGTATCTTTAAGAATTCTGGGTTTTTCGGTAGAGCTAGGGGCATTTTCCTCGTTTTGGTTTGTAGCACAGGGGACGGGGGTCATTTGGGGATTTACATCAGCCATCTTGGACTGACATGCTACACTTAATATTCCAATGACAACTGCTACAAACAACAAAACACTATAACCATGGAGTGTGCCACCAGGAAAAGAAGAAACAATAAATCCAAGAATCGGAACACTTAAAAGATTAGTCAAGCTGGTAGCACTATTACGAAGACCAAAATATCGCCCACGCAACCGAGGTGGAACCAAAGCTGCCATCCAACTAAACCAAGCGGACGTCCCTAAGGCTGTAAAAATACTGCTTAGACAAATTATTGCTAGAGTCCAGGCTATCAGAGAATGTGGCTCTCTACCAGACCAGCTCAACCACCCAATACCTGCAACTAAAATGAGCCATACTAATTTAGCAGGACCGAACATTGTCAGGATATACCAGCGGCGGCTCGTTGTGCGATCAGCTAGATAAGCTCCTAATGGCTGGAGTAAATTAACCAGCATAGGAATAGAAGACAGTAAGCCAACTTCTATCGAAGTCGCACCTAAATAAAGTAGAAAGTTAATCAACAATACGCCGCTAGTGATGTTGGTAAATATAGCGGAAAGAATGCCATCAATGGTAGATGCTTTCAAGCTAGTCCGAATGACTTGCTTGGGTATTTTGGGTAAGGGTTCGCTGTTAAGTACCAATGCTGATGCCCTAAGAGGGTCTGGTACTTCTACAGTAGGGTGAGATGAATTATCCACTAGAATAATCAGGTGTAAAGTGAGAGAAGCACTAAAAGCTTTTGTTGTTATAACCTAATACTGCTATTGTGCTTGGGGTGATGGTAGCGGTCAGGAGAGTGATAAATTTCACAATCAATAAAATAAAAAATCTCTCTTTGGATAGACGTTATTTTTCTTTTCACTAAGTTAGGTTTAATCAGGCTTTTCTAACAAAGAAAACACCACATCAACCTGTACCTAAAAAACTTCAACAATCTTTTTGTTTGGTACAAGTTAGCATACAGAAATCCGATAGGTAGAAATACTTTTTTAAGTAGAGCAAGCCTCTCTCCTAGTTTTTGTTGTTAGTGAATATTTCTAGAAGCTAAAAACTTAAGCATCTAAAAATCCTACTCGCCACAACCACGGCAATTCTAGGTGCTTTTAACTCGCACATACTTAGCTTTTTATTTTTTTGTTAAATAATATTTTCTCGCGAGTCTGATTAATTAGACAAGATCCAAAAAACATATTCTCAGACCATTTCACGAAAATCATGATACAAATACGAAGTAGGGGCAAACGCCGTTTGCCCTTACAGATGTTTAATATGTATCAACATTTAAGTGAATTGGTATCAGATAGAACTTACTCATTGACAGAAATCATTACATATGGGGCAGGAATTAATAACGCCTTAACGAAAGATTTTTCCAGAAATTAGGGTATTCCCGTTCATTGTAAGGGCTTTTGCCATAAGGCCCTACAAGTCCCAAACAACCACTATCCGTCAATACACATGATGTTCTATTTGTATAATGCGTAAGTCCTATCAGACATGAAATCGGAAACCCTACATGAAAAGGGATGAAAAGTTTACGATTACCGTTACACGTACTATTTAAGTAGTACAAATTTACCTTCTTTAACCGTAACAAGGACAGGTTGAATCTGACGTTCCCTCTGTTCAGTAAACTCCAAAATTTCACCTGACGTATTACTTGCCGGAAGCTTTAGATCTTGGAGTTTTTGCAGTATAGTCTTTCTAGAAGGGTTTAAGGAAGAGGAGAAGGCTTTAATAAAAGCCTGTGCTGCATCGTAACTACTAGCTGTACGCCAGCTAATATCTCCTCCCCATTCCTTTGCTGCTCTATTAGCAAAGCTTTTTGATTTTGGCGTATCTCTAAACCAAGGTACTGCGAGAATTAAGCCTTCAACAGCCTTTGAACCTTGAGTTAAAGTTTGTTTGTCATACAGGGTATCGCTACCTAAAAACTTGATGACTCGTTTGTTAGAGTTCGGGAGTCTAGCAATTTTCTGGAGTGCGACAGAAGTTTGTTGTTTATCTGGAAAGAAAACAAGTGCTTGCGATTCGGATTTTGGGAAGTTATTTGTAAATTCTGCCTCAGCTAAATCACTTTTGAAAACAATTCTACCTTTGAGTTTTTCAAAGTTCTTGATAAATTCTTTTGTTAAAGCGTCGCTATAAGTACTCTCGGGAGTGTAGAAAATCGCAACTTTGTTTACTTCAAGTTTTCTAGAAGCGTATTCAGCTAATTTTTTAGCAGTACTAGCACCAGAAGGTACTGTCGTAAACAAGACACTACTATCTGACGAGTTGATAAAGTCAGTAGGAGATATGATAGCTAAATTAGCTTTTTCGTATTCACTTAATGCTACTTGAGTAGCATCATGTCCAATCACTCCTAATATAGAAGAGTCATTGGCTAACTCCTGCGCCACTTGTTTGGCTTTATCTTGTTTGTTACCGTCGTTGGCGATCGCAATCTGTAGCAATCGACCATCCGACCCACCTTTATTGTTAAACTCATTTTGTGCCTGGGCTACACCACGCAATATTTCTCGTGCTGTAGATGCTGAACTTTCCACGGAAACAACTGCTGCTAAAGTTAAGGGAGAACCTTGTTCTCGAGCACGGGCATTGTTGTAGTAGATTAGTAACTCTGGATCGCGACGATCATCTGCTATAGCTTTTTTAAAAATTTCAGCAGCTTCTAAGTATTTACGTTGTTTAAAAGCTTCAATACCTTGGTCACGAGTAATATTTTCTATTTTGGGGAAAAGAGTTCGATCGCCGTAACTAATACTATTACTTATATTGCCTGCACATCTAAACGCCTTCTGTTCTTCTGTTGAACAGGAGTTAGAGATCTGATTAATGCCAACAGCAATTAAAGTAGTAGTGATTCCTATTGTACCTGCTATTGTAGCTAAAAGAAATGATTTACTCTTGTAATACCCAAGACTTCTATTTCTGAAAGCAAAAAGTTCTCCTTTAGAAGGTTTATCTGTGTGCTGCGCTTCAACTTCAGCTTCTAGCAGTTTCAATCGTGCTGTTCGGTTGTCAGGTTCAAATTCCAATACTTCGTTTAAGTATTCTTTGGCTTGTATAAAATCTCCTTGATTGATCAACTCTTGGGCTGAAGCTTGCAGGGCGCGTATTACTCCTTCATCGTTCCGTATTGGGTCAAATTTATAGGCGCGCCTGTAGAGTTCTACAGCTTTATCAAAGTCTTTCGCCTTCAAATATTCATTAGCGAGGGATACTACTGTACTAAAGTGATTTGGATTGATCTCTAGAATTTTGTGATAAAGAGTTTGTATATTTTCTATTTTCCCGTTTTGCTGCACTCGATTTGCTTCTTCCCAAAGGGGATTGACTTGCTCTTGCTCAAGTTCTTCTAATTGGGATATTTCTCGCAGTAATGGGTGACGTAGAACTAACCACCGACGAATAAATTCAACCTTCACTCTACGTCCTGTCTTATCCAGAAAACCTTGTTTAGCTAGTTGATCAGCTGCTTGAATCAAGGAATTTGTTGGAATCACTCCATAATTGTCTTTAAGTAGAGTTAAGGGATCTTCTGGAATTTTCTCTCCTGTCTTAGAATTAGCAATCTGTTGAGCATCAGCTACAGCAGAAAAAACGACTCGTTCTGGAATAGACAACCCTTCCCAGAACCATACCAATCCAGCCTCAGCGTTCTCAATTGCTTTGTCTACAACGCTTTCTACATCTGTACGAGAGATTACCCAGTTTTCTAGTTCCCGTGCTCTCCCGAATAAAGCAAAGCAAATCACTTGTGTAAAATAAGGATGCCCTGAGGATAGGTCAAGAATAGCTTGTATCGCTTCCGGTTTATATTCCAGAATACCTTCAGCAGGTTTAATAATTAACCTCTTAGCACTCAGTTCATCCAGCAATCCGATTTCTTGAAAAGGTGCTCCTTTAAATATACCGAGTAGAGTTGGCAGATCTTCTCGTTTACGCCCTGCAAAAAGAATAATGAATAGCCGATCTTCAATTGTAGCAATATATTTTAAAAATGCAAAAAAATTTGCGACTGCCGAATCTGAGCCTCCATCGCTGAAAGCGTCAAACTCATCCAGTAATAATACTAGTTCTTTATTGTCTAATATTTTATATACCTGGGGTAAGAACTGGCGAGCGAAAATATATGGATCTTTTTCTAAATCTATGACGTTAGGTAGTTTGATGTTATCTGCATCCAAGTCAAGGTGGCTGAGAATTTCAGCAGCAAGAGCATGTAATATGCTGCTTAAGGGTTGTTGACTCTTGTCTTGAAGATCAAAAGGCACAAATAAAAACCGATCCGGTGCAACAAAGTTAGGAATATTCCGGAGTACAGATGACTTGCCTATTCGTCGCTGACCATGTAACAAGATGACTTTTTCATCATGTTTGAGATTATCCTCAATAAAGTGGAACAGACTTTCGCGCCCGAAAAATAATTCTTCCTCGCCAATTGGACGACCAATGACGTGGGGATTTCGGCGAGGAGTGGAATATGTCATAGTTCAATGCTAAATTAAGGAGATACTAATCATTTACTAATAACAACAGCCCCCCGGTCGGATTGCTTCTGCACTATTTTAAGTAGATAAACTTACCTCCCTCAACTCTAACAAGAATGGGCTGATTTTGGCGATTTCGTTTGCTAAATTGTAATACGTCCCCAGAGGTTTCATTTGGTGAAAGGTTTGTGTTTGGAAGATCACGCAAAATTGTTGAGCGGGACGCTTCAGGAAATATCACATCGATGAAAGCTTTTGCGGCATCATAACTAGTAGCTGTACGCCAGCTAATATCTCCTCCCCATTCCTTGGCTGCTTTACCGGCAAAGATTTTTGATTGTGGCGCATCCTTAAACCAGGGTACTGCCAAAATCAAGCCTTCGACAGCTTTTCCACCTTTAATTAAGCTTTCTTGACTGTACAAGCTACTACCACCTAACAGCTTTAGCCCTGGCACATTTGAGTTTGTGATCGCTTGAGCAACTCTGATCGTCTCAGATATGTGTTGTGTATCCGGGAAGAAAACTATTGCTTGTGCTTCCTCTTGAGAGACAGTATTTTTTACTTGATGTTCTATATTTACACTCTGGTCTGTCAACTCAGTCATGACAGGAGGATTACCACCTAATTGTCGAAACTCTGTTGTAAATGCTACTGTTATACTCCTACTATAAGGGCTGTTAGGGTTATATAAAATCACCACCTTGTTTAACCTAAGAAGGTTTCTGGCATATTCAGCTAGTATTTTTCCAGTGGAAGTGTCAGAAGGTACTGTCCGAAAAAAAACTTCACCTGTCAATTCTGTGCTAGTACTAGTAGGTGAAATTATCGCTAAGCTCGAAAGCCTGTATTTCTTTAGTGCTGCCTTTGTAGAATCGCTACTATAGTGTCCAATAACTCCGAGTATTGGTGAGTCGTTGCTTACGTTGATTAATTCTTGTGCTACTTGTTCAGCGGTACTTGGGTCGTCATTATCGTTGGCGATCGCAATTTCTAGTAGTCGATCATTCGATCCCTGTTTCTGATTGTACTCCGATTGTGCCTGCGCAACACCCCGCAACATTTCTTGAGCGATGTCTTGCGTGTTTGCTGGTATAACCACTGCTAGCTTAAAAGGGGAAATCCCTTTTTGTTTTGCTAGCGCATTGTTATAGTAGATTTGAACTTCTGGATCTTTATATTTATCCCCTACCGCCTTCTTAAAATGTTGAATGGCTTTTGGATAATTACCCTGTTGAAAAGCTTCTATACCTTTGTCACGTTCCTGATTTTGATTTTTTGGAAAAAAAGTGCGTTCGCCGTGACTGATTTTCCTTTGATCTAGCGCACAGTAAACACCAAATATCTTCTGGTGACCAGCATAACAAGGGGTTACCAACCGATAAGTACCAAAAGAAACAAGGGCAATAATTCCTGCTGCTACGCCACCAAATAGAATTCGTTTTTGCCTAAACAGGTTTCTAGAATCTGCGGTAACTTTTCCTAAAAGAGTTCGCTCAATTTCTTCTAGCTTCCCTTGTGCTGCTTGGTTATCAGGTTCTATCTCTAAGACTTGACTGAATTGCTCTTTGGCAACTGTCCAAGCTTTTTGTGTTATTAGCTTTTCTCCAAAAGCTTGCAATGCACGTAAATACCCTTCTTGATTGCGTATTCTATCAGCTTGGTAAGCACGTCTATAAAGTTCGACTGATTCCTCGCAATTCTCATTTTGCAAGTGTATTTGAGCCAAATGAGTTATTGAGCTAAAGTGATTGGGATTAATGTCTAAAATCCTCTCATAAAGAATCTTTGCTCTTTCCTGGTTTCCTTGCTGATCCTCTCTACTTGCTGCTTCCCGAAGCTCAGCTATTTCTTCTTGCTGAAGGTTCTCCAGTTGAAGTATTTCTTGGCGTAATGGATGACGTTGAACTAACCACCTACGGACTAATTCAATTTTTACCATACGTTCTGTTTTATCTAAGAAACCTTTATCAGCTAAAAGGTGAGCTGTGTGAACAAGATAATCTGTTGTCTTAACTCCATAGTTTTTGAGGAGCTTTAAGGGTTCTTCTGGTACTGGTTTGTTTTCTAAAATAGCTATCCTTTGAGCCTCAGCTACTGCTGAGAAGACCACTTGCTCTGGAGTTGGTAACCCTTTCCAGAACCAGTCCAAACCACCCTCAGCATTCTCTATCGCTTGGTCTGTAATACTCTCTACATCTGTACGAGTGATTTTGGAGTTATTTCTAGATTTCGCTTCTCTAAAAAGGGCATTACATATTATTTGAGTAAAGTAAGGATGCCCTGCTGAAAGTTTTAGAATTGCTTCTATTGCATTATGCTCATACTCCAACATATCCTGAGATGGTCTAGTGATTAACCGTCGAGCACTTATATCTTCTAGCAAACCAATTTCCAAGTTAGGTGCACCGCTAAATAAACTAAGCAAGTTTGGTAGATCATCCAGATTCCTTCCTATAACGGGAATGATAAATAACTTAGAATGCTGGTTAATTAGCCTCTGTAAGTAAGGAAAAAAATGCTGACCGGCTGAGTAATTAGAAGGAGTATCACTTAAAACATCAAATTCATCAAGCAACAACACCAACTTTTTATTCCCTAATTCCTGATAAACTTGAGATAAAAAGTCACGAGAAAATATATTTGAATCTATTTCTAAACCTACATCTGAAGGTAGTGTTAGCCTGCCATAAGGTATTAGACTAAGGTGGTCAACAAGGTGTTCATAAATTTCTCTAGCAAGTAAATATAGAACCTGGCTTAAAGGATGACTAGCTTTATCCTGAAGATCGAAGTTAACGAAAATAAAATTATTTTCAGGAAGCTGATCAAAGAAATGGGAAATTTGTTTGAGTAGTGATGATTTCCCAATACGCCGTTGACCGTGCAATAAGATAACCTTTACATTTCCTCGTAAGTTGTCTTCAATAAATCTAAACAAGCTTTCTCGCCCAAAAAAATAGTTTCGGTCTTCAACAGGACGACCAATGATGTAAGGATTTCTTCTTGGTTTTTCAGAACTATTAGTCATATTTATTACTCTTACATCCAACTAACTAAGCTTTGGATCATTCCCGAAGGTAACGCTGCAGAAACCCTCCCAAACCACTCTAAAGCTGATGGTACTTCATCCTTATGTTGCCATGCCCACTTAATTGCATCTGTGACTTTCTTAGCTTGTTCATGGCTCATTAAATTTAGAAACCCTTTTTGCCTTTTTTCCAGAGATGCATTATCACTATTCTTAAGCTCTTGAATTACCCACCGCTCTATTATTAATGAGGCGAAGGAGGGTACTCTTTGCCCTGCTTTTTCTGGGGAACGAATAATGATACCCCGTTCTTCTAAATTAACCAACTCTCGCTCTTTTTGATTATAGATAATATTAATACCCTTTAAATCAAAACGTGCTTGAGGTAAGCGCCCTTGCAACCCAGATAGTGCCATTAACATTAATAATGTTTGTTCTACTTCACTACACCTGTCCCAAATAGTTTCCAATATTTGTCTGCTATCACTTTCAAAATTTCTGGTAAATGTTTGTGAGTCTGGTTCTTGCCATTGTGTGGATCGTAACTCTCTATATAAAAGAGAACTTGCCATTTGCAGTAGCGCTGGGTGCCCACCTGCAATTTCTCGAATTGCCTTTTGTAGTTCTGGTGTTATTGATAGAATACTAAGTAATTTTTGAACTTCAACGTCAGTAAATGGCTTGAGAGATTGAAACAGATAATGGTTATACCAGGGAGAACCTGCTGGATTGAGAGGAGGACCAAGTTCATTGAGACGCTTGAGTGAAGTCACAATCATGGAGAGATATCGTCTCTCTTGGCAGTGGTACGCTAAATTACGGCTCTCATTTAAGAATGTTTCCATGTTGGCTCTGGAGTATTGCTCATTTTCTCGCAACGCTGCATCGTAGTCGTCTATTAGCAATACCAGGTATTTTCCTATTTTTCCTAGTTTCCGTAATATCTGGCGCAGACTATCTTTTGTTGTTTGTCCTTGTTCTAACAGTGTTTCAATATCAGTTTGTAAATCTGGTTCACTTTCCAACTTATCCCTCATAATGCTTAGAACCTCCCGCCAAAAAGCGGAAGCAGTAAAGGGGTTGATAGTCTCACAGCTAAATAAAATAATCACCGCATTGGATGGATCTTCTCCACGTGCTTCCCATGCTTCGGGGGAGGCGAGTTTCTCCAAAAAAGAGGATTTCCCCATTCCTGGACCACCCCAAATAGCTAAGTGACTGCGGTTAAAGATTTGATCAAATGCTGCTTCAATTTCAGATTTGCGCCCAACAAAATGTTGGGGTGCAATCGGCTGTCCAACAACGAAGGGATTCGACATCACAAATGTATAACCTTGTATCAAAAAGTGATTTCACTCTGAAAGCAAAAAATTATACACAAAAACTGTCCACATGGAATAAAAAAAACACTATTTCCGTGTATAATTCAACGTTTGCCTTGAAAGTGAAATATTGTTAACCCAGAAGCAAGTTCTAGTACCATTTTTATCTGAAGACGCATAGAAAAGCCCCAGCGCCTTTTTTCCCTCCCCTTTCCAAGGGGAGGTTAGGAGGGGTAAAAATAATATGCAGCTTCACCGAAAATTGGTATAAACCCTTGCTATACAAGGAAAATATACGCAATCTTTGAGAATACCTTCTTAAAGAAAGTCCGTTGATTTTCCTTTTTCAGTGTAGCAAATAGAGGGGATTTTACGGGAAAAACCGCACGTTTTCAATTAGTTTCTTGGATTTGCAAGCGAACAGTACGTTCAGCAGCAGAACCAAGATCCACTTCCATTACTTCACCACCAAATGGTTCTAAACATTCCAGAAGCGATCGCAACTTCGGTGTACTCGCACCTGTATCCACATACAACCGATCCGACAAATTACTAATACGCTTCCAAGTCATGTATAACTTAGCAATTGTCTGTTCTATCTGGGATGCTTGGTTTACTAAATCAGCAGCTATATTCAAACAACCAATTCTTTGAGCTTCTTCCAAAGCGGTTTCTATGTCGATCTCTTGCGCATTCAGCGCTTGAACCTTAGCAGCAGCTTTAAGATATTTGGCAAGGTTACGTGCTTCTGTCGTTACCTGTTTGAGAGTATCCACATCTGGATTAGCAGCAATTTCTTTTTGGAGCACTAGTTGATGAGATTCTGGTAGTTTTTCCATTTCCTTCACCAGTGGTGCAATATAACGAGGAGGAAGAGTGTTATCTGCTGCTTTTTCTTTTACTGGTTCAGGTAACAAATCAGAAGACATTGCTGTCCATTCATCGTTCATTTGTCGCACTTCACGCCGTGTAATGCGATCGCCTTTTTGCGCAGCTTCACTCACCATCTGCTGAACTTCCGGCGCTGCTTTGGAGGTTTCTACAAATGCTCGTTTGCTGAAGTTATTCACAGCTTTTGGATCAAGTACTCCGTCTTCCAAAAGAGTATCAGCACTGTTTGCCAATTGAATCCAGGCGTAAGCTTGGCTTTTGCTAATTTCTCGTTCTTTAAGCCAATTGAGAAAACCGGTACCCCGTCCATCTCCACCCTTTTTTTCCCTATCACGAATGGCTCGTAAAATCCGCCCTCGCCAGATTTCGGTTTGCAAATCAAAGCGATCGCACACCTGCCAAGCTACATCCAACTGCTGTTGAAATTGTGGTTCAGGGATTTCGTCATCTTCTGGATCAGGCAATTCAAATGTCAAATCGGCTGGCTGTTGCAGGGCAGCAGCCAGATCATCGATTGATTCGGTATAGTCCACGATGATTTAAGTCTACTAGGGTATGCGATCAACTGGTTGTCACGGCTATCAGATCACAAAACATTTAGAGTTTTTGTGACGATTAGCAATTAGACATTTTACACCAAAAATGGCAAAATAATCTTCAGCAAAAAAAGATCGCATCGACTGGCAGGAGTTAATCAACAATCGCGTTCAGGAGGACTTCTGATAAACTCATATCTTCCATATCCTCCATAGTTATAGTGTCACAGATATCGAATTTAGCACCTGCACCTTGAAGTTCATCGTCCAATACCTTGAGAAAACGGGTTGCTTGAGGATCTGTCCCGACTTGAATAAATGAAATAGCCAACTCCTCGTCACGCTCCATACGGCGGGATGCTTCAATGATCACTTTCATTACGGCTTTGCGATCGTCCGGTTCTCCATCAGTAACCACTAAAATTGTCTCTCCATTTGGCTGAGTTAGTCCTGCTGCCTTCCGCTCAAAGTAGTTATCAGTTGCGTGTTTCAGCACCCCTGCGAGATCAGTAGTACCAGCAGGATCGTTTTCTTGGAAAATTTGCGCTACTTTGCTTGATGTCACATTTTCGTAGCGTTTGAATCTACCTGAGAATAGATAAACAGTAATTCCATCAGGATCGCTTTCCTCACATTTATTTGCCAAGGCAAAAGTAGATTCCTGTACTGCTATCCATCGAGTTCTACCACCTTTTTGGTCTCGGGTAGACATACTGCCACTTTTATCAATAATTAATGTGTAATCACGATTTTCTACCATTTTTAAACTCTCCATTAAAAGGGAACAGGAAAAAAAATTATAAGAGGTAGGCTGAAAACCCCGTGACTTTAGTCTGGGGAACCTGTACAAGGTAGTGAGTGGCTCCTTCGTTAAGGTGATTTCCAAGAAAGAAAATACCTGGGGAATGCGAGTTTCGGCTCCGCTCAACTCAAGGTTTCGACTTCGCTCAATTCGCGATCTCTCAGTTGGTTGAGCGAAGCCGAAACCAACGGCGGTGGTATATTTATTCCTGTAAATCACCTAATCAACGATCGCATTCAACAGGACTTCTGATAAACTCATATCTTCCATATCTTCCATGGTTATGGTGTCACAGATATCGAATTTAGCGCCTGCGCTTTGGAGATCGTCGTCCAATATTTTGAGAAAACGCGTTGCTTGGGGATCTGTGCCAACTTGAATAAATGAAATAGCCAACTCCTCGTCACGCTCCATACGGCGGGATGCTTCAATGATCACTTTCATTACGGCTTTGCGATCATCCGGTTCTCCATCAGTAACCACTAAAATTGTCTCTCCATTTGGCTGAGTTTGCCCGGCAGCCTTCCGCTGAAAGTAGTTATCAGTTGCGTGTTTCAATACCCCTGCGAGATCAGTAGTACCAGCAGGATCGTTTTCTTGGAAAATTTGCGCTACTTTGCTTGATGTTACATTTTCGTAGCGTTTGAATCTCCCGGAAAATAGATAAACAGTAATCCCATCAGGATCAAGTTGCTCACATTTATTAGCTAAGGCAAAGGTAGATTCCTGTGCTGTCACCCATCGACTTCTACCACCTTTTTGGTCTGGGGTAGCCATACTACCACTTTTATCGATAATTAATGTATAGTCCCGGTTTTCTAGCATTTCTCAATTCTCCCTTAAAAAAGAAGTAGCGACGAGCAATCTATTCAAAGGCGCTACATTGATTTATGATGCTGCATTCAAAGAGCGATCACTGCTACTTAATTCTATGTGTATCCTAAAAAAACCAAATAACCTCCCCTGGAGGATGAGCAATTAGGCTCACAAGGGAGGTTGGTAAAGATTTATAAATCTGTGATGGGTAGCTTGCGAATTACAAATTGCTGTGAAGCTGAGGACTCTGAGCAAGTTTTACTGACTGCTAATTTTCATCCATTAGTTAGGAGTTTTTACCTGACGTGCCATATCAAGAAAAGAATTCATGTTAGCACCTGGACGACGACGCCCGTTAGAGTTGGTGGGTGTCAGATATTTGGGTGCAAATGTTGTTTCTTCTGGTTGTTTGGGGGCTGCACTGGGTGTAGGGGTTTTTTCCTTTTTAGCAGCTTGAGCCTTAACACCTTTGGCTGTTTGCACGAGTTCAACTTCGCTAGGTTTGATGATGGTTGTAGCGGCGTCTTTTTTACCATTGGATGCCGCAGGAACAGTCTCTTTAACTGATTTTACGGCTTTCTTAGTATTCTCTGTTACTGCTTCTACCGCTTGTTGAGTATTTTCTGTTACTGCTTGTACTGCTTGTTGTGTGTTTGTTGCGGCTGTTTCTACTGCTTTTTTCGCCTTTGATGCTAAGTTATTTTCATCACCATCTTCTTGGAGTTCTAGATAGTAGCCGCTATCCTTTTTACCACCGAAAAGCCCAAGAAAGAAATTTACGATTCCGGAAATTAAGTTTTTGATAAAACTGATCATTGCAACTGCTCCTGCCCTTGATATCTGGTATATAACCGCAATCCTGAAAAAAATTACGGGATATTGTTACATTTTATCAAGATATACTTGACTTACCTCTGTGGTTCTGCCGCCTAATTTAAGTGGCAGCTTTCGCGAGTTTGTGTTTCGTCAACAGTGTTGTAAAAGCACAAGACAAATGCTCTAAATTCCTTCCTGCAAGCACTTGTAACTTGTACATAGTCAGAATATAGCTCATTTTCAATTATTAAATTTTACTGTAACTTGGAGCAAGATTTTTAAAGTTTGCTCTATAAAACTTAACAATCACTCTCTCAGTTACGTAACGGTTAAGCCACTAGAGAAAGCGCCATAGGTGTTTTATAAATTGCAGTGATGTTTTGTTAATTCTTATATAGGGTAGATTATTTTTGATACTAGTTAGTGTATGGAGAATTCAAAACAGCGTAATCCTGTGTTGTTGGTACATGGCATCTTTGACACAGGTCGAGTGTTTGATAGCATGATTCCCTATTTAAAAAATAGGGGTTGGACTGTCTATGACCTAGATCTATTGCCTAACAACGGTAATGGGCGTCTTGATCATTTAGCAGAGCAAGTTGCTGATTATGTTAATAGCACATTTTTACCACAACAACCTATAGATATCGTGGGTTTTAGCATGGGTGGTATTGTTAGCCGTTACTATGTTCAAAGATTAGGTGGAATTAACCGTGTGGAGCGCTTTATCACGCTCTCTGCACCAAATAATGGGACTTGGGTTGCCTTCTGCCATCTGGGTGCTGGCTGCATTCAGATGCGTCCTAACAGCACCCTGCTTGAGGATTTGAATCGTGATGCGGCGATGTTAGAGCAAATTAATTTTACCTCTATTTGGACACCTTATGATTTAATGATTGTTCCTGCCAATAGTTCTCGAATGCCTGTAGGAAGGCAAATTACCGTCCCAGTCTGGACTCACGCTGCAATGCTTACAGATAGAAGAAGTTTAGCGGCGGTAG
>NZ_JAAKGC010000270.1 GCF_017591665.1 Aetokthonos hydrillicola CCALA 1050
AAGGCACAGCAGACAGTAACAAAGGGTATACCTAGATATTCTGCCACACTCCCTCCTGCGGATGTACTTTCATCTACCAGCATTGCTTCTACACCGGCGTTCTTGATTGCTGCAGGTAAATCTTGCAAGAGCTGGGTAGTTGACTCTTTAAAGAGACTAATAGTGTAGCGGAATGCGTCAAGCCCATTCTTTTTGCCTAGCTCAGTAAACAATCTTGCCGTTGTCCCTCTAGGGGACTCAGATTCCGCGATCGCCCAAAATTCCAACCCTGCGGCTAAGACATTAGGCTCAGCATCAAGTATCCCAAAAACCGTAACCCGATGACCACGCCTTTGCAGTTCACGTCCCAAAGCTGTCATTGGGTTGAGGTGTCCATTTGCAGTAGGACAGGTAATTCCAAAATGAGTCATGGTACAGTCTCCTACTCATGTACTTATTGTTAAACTAACTTCTCCTACCGTTTTTTTTCAAGGTAAGGAGAGTCTAGCGATCGCTACATTATCATTAATAAGTGCCACTAAATTTGAGCTATGCAGCTTCTCTAAGAGACGTTGCTAATGAGTAGTGGATACGGTGGTATTTAGGCTATCCGCTTTGGTATTACCCACACTCTCTCACCAACTCCTAATAATCAACTTTATCGTCTTATGACCATTTTTTGAATTGCTTTGACGAGCTATTTGATTGCTCTGAAGGTAAACCTAGTTTTTTACGGAATTCAGGATCGTAGATTGCTTGCTGCCAATTTTTCGCTTGTTTAACTTGTTGTGGTGTTAAATTCTTGGCATTAGTAAGGTTAGTACATATAGTTTGATTGGCAGAAGATTTCACACAACCAAACTCAGCATTATTGAAGTTAGCACCATAGAGGTTCGCATTAACAAGTTTGGTTCCATTGAGATTGGCACCATCAAAGTTAGCGCTAACAAGTTTTGCACCATTGAGATTGGCACTCATAAGTCTTGCACGATTCAGGTTGGCACCGTTCAGGTTAGCATCATTCAGGTTACTACTATTGAGGTTGGCGCTTTCAAGGAAGGCACCAGAGAGGAAAGCACCATTTAGGTTGGCACCAGCAAGGTTGGTACCATTCAGGAACGAACTATTGAGGAAAGCACGATTGAGGAGCGCACCATTCAGGTTGGCTTGATATAAGTTAGCACCATTCAGGTTGGCTTGATATAAGTTAGCACCATTCAGGTTAGCGCGATCAAGGTAGGCACCAGAGAGGTTAACGCCGTTAAAGTTGGCACTCTTGAGGTTAGCGTTGTGAAGTGGAATATTTTTTAAAGGCTCACCAAGTTTTACTAATTTTTTGAGTGCGGTGAGTCTAGCAGGACTATCTATTTGTCCCTTAGCATCATTAATAACACTTCGAAGCCTTCCAATTGTTATCTGTTTCTGAGTAAAAAATCCTAGAACTATCGCCAAGGCTAATAGGGGAATCAAGCGAAAGCCAAATAATCTTAAGCGATCGCTCCATCTATACTTAATACTGTTTTGGATAAACTCACGTATTAAACCTGATAATGGGAATACCGAATTTTGCTTTGTTTGAGAAGCCTGAGCGTTATTGAAGCGCTTACGCCCTTTAGGTTTGTCTTCCCACTCAGTAGCACTTTCTTCGACTTTACAATGATGTAAATGAGTTTCTATTTGTACATTTACCTTTTGAGCAGGTTGTTCAATAGCTGGTTCCAATTGAATACGGTGGATTGAACCCAATCCTTGAAATGCAATTGGCTCGAATGTCTTGTTTAATGGACAGTAACAGAGGATGTATTTGTAGAAGTCAACACGCTGATCTCTTTCTAGACCAAGTATACCCATCATCAGAACTTTCTCAAGCCTATTAGGATTTTGTTGTAATTGAAACACTAAAGCTTGAGCTTGCTCACTAAACGTTTGGCTTTTAGCGCCAAATGATTCAATTAGGCAAATACCTTCTTCTGTTTCTTGGTAAAAATCATGAGATCCGACTTCTTGATCTAGCTGTAACCAAGATGTCTGTCTGGAATTGGCGGCCAAAATCAGATGTGTTTTTATCCAAGGATTATCGATAAGGAAAAGTTGCTGAGAGAGCATAAAATTATGGTATAAATTTCTAGAGAAAACAACAAAGCGTTCGTGTTAAACAAGAATCATTTTTTGAATAAGTGAAACCAAGCCGTAAATTATGCACCAGTGGCAAAGAAATAGAACAAATCTTTGCAAATTGGCTCCCGACTAAATCGAGTCGAAAGAAAATACAAAGCATGTAGGGTAAAGTACAATTACTCAACTTAAACTTGTTTAATCTGTTGCCCAATTACCCTAAGGGGTAGTGCGATCGCACGCAATAATGCTAGCCAGCAGTAGATGCCTCCGTGTACTACGTTGTTAAGCGCGGTTTTCTATTTACTTGTTACCACACAGTCTCTCTTCTCAATTCCGCAATCAAAGTAAAAAGTTTATCGCTAAATTTCTTCGTTAAGAGCGAACGCAAAAACCCTATTGAGCAGAAGATGTTTTAAGAGACGCGTAAAAAGCTGATATTAAGCTAAACAGAGACCTCACTTTGTTATATCTGTATGATTCCATCTGTATAAAGCTCCAAGTTTCGGCAACAGATCGCTATTGATCTTTACGGTATTAGCTTCTGGTTGCCACGAATTATTAAAGGTTTTTCTGGTATAAGTAACCTGTGGGTGGGATTTATCTCAAGTATTCCGTATCTTGTAGGTGCGATAGGAATGATCACAGTTGGTAGCCACTCAGACCATACTGGAGAACGGCGTGCTCATGTTGCTA
>NZ_JAAKGC010000271.1 GCF_017591665.1 Aetokthonos hydrillicola CCALA 1050
CTGCCTACTTCTGTTTATTCCCTCGTTTCGGTTGAGTAACCCACAACGCCACCATACCTTTCATAAATGGGTTCTGATTGCTATATTGGTCTATGTATTAACACCTTTCATCAAACTAAATTATGAATAACTTTTCTATTTTTGTTATTAAACAAGAAGAAATTCAAAAGTTAAAGAGAAAAGCAATTCGAGATTTTCATAATAAAGGAGGTGAAAGGTATCCGGACTATTATCAGATTGATGGTCTATGGAATGATTCTCCGTCTTATGTAAGAGGCTCTAAAACTAAACTTATTATTTTAGAACCAGATAGTTTTTCTCAGGATGATTTACCTTTTAAACAAATTAGTTTTAATAATGAGACTATTGTAAGAGATTTAATTAAACAAATAATAGATTATCCCCAAAATAATTTCTACCCATTTCCGCTCTTTTCGGGATACGAACCGCACACGTCCTTTTCGGAATATGATAGATATAATGAATATGATCCAGCATACTATAAAATTAAATATACTTATATCTTGGGAAGATGTCTCTATTATGATGTTTCAAATTTTGATTATAATGTTTCAAATTTAGAGAAGTATTATCAAACAAAAATTTTTGATTTAGGTTTTTTAGATGGTGAAGTAGCTATATTAACTAAGATTACAGTTGAAAAAAAAATAAATACTGACTCCCACTTCATACCAAGCATGAGACCTGAATCAGTATTTTCAACTCCGAAATACGCAGCGTTTAAATCAATTTTAACTTCAGAACTTTCTTCTATCAATAGAGACGGTTTTAATATCGTATTTTTGTACACTGATGCAGATGAAGAATTTGCTAAATTTGTACGGAAATCAATTTCAGAAATTCATAAAATTTCAGGTTTGAATATTAACATATATGTTATTGAAAAATTCATTACCTCTGAAAATACTTCAGAGGTAATTGAATATTGGAGAAATTTATTGTCAGAACAACTTTATTGTATTTACGCTGTATTTGGTATGATTCGTTCAAAGCCTTATGATAAATTAGCAATTTATGACATTGCAAAAGAGCTAAAGATTGAAATAACACAGATTCCTTGTATAGCATTCTTTGATAAATTTAAAGATTATTTATATGTTGAAACGTTTAAAACAGAACATTTAAATATTAATTTTATTAGACGATTATTTCAAGATTTAGAACAAATTTTTAATGAGGCACTAAATAGTAGTTCTTCTCCGCATAAAAAATTTAAAGAAAGACTCTTAGAACTATTTAAAGAAAAACTCCCAGAACTTAGAAAAAATTGGTTTGAAACATTAAACAATCCGAAAGACATTAATCAGCAGCAGAAAATATTAATCTTAGCGGCAATTCCCCACGGTCTACGTTTAGATAAAGAGATTCGGGAAATTGAAGAAGCTATACGACGAGCCACCAATCGAGATTTATTTGAAATTAAAGTAAGAACCGCTGTACGTCCTGCTGATATTCGTCATGCTATTGCAGAAGAACAACCATCTATTGTTCATTTTTGCGGACATGGCTTAGAAGATGGCAGTTTACTTTTGGAAGATGATGGGGGAAACGATAAGCCAGTTACGCCATCTAGTTTAGCGTCTCTGTTTAAGTTACACGCTGATTATGTTAAATGTGTTCTGCTTAATCCTTGTTATTCAGAAAAACCTGCTGTGGCTATTAGCCAATACATTAATTATGTAATTGGGATGAATAACTCAATCCAAGACGGTGCAGCGATTGAGTTTGCTAAAGGATTTTATGACGGAGTAGGTTACAAAACTTCTAATAATCAAGATGTATTTCAACGAGCTTTTGATGAAGGCATGGTTGCGATTGAAATGGAAAATGTTTCACAAGGAGCGATACCAGTCCTGAAAAAAAACTTTAAATGAACATGAGATAAAACAATTATCAGACATTCCTGTTATTGGTAACGAGGCATCAGACGTAGGGGCTGATTACATTAAATTACGAGGCTTGCTCCTTGAAAAAAAAATTTTTACAGAAGAAGGAAAACAACCTATTCGAGGTAGTCCCTAAGACAAAGCAAAGGAATTAGCGCTTGCTGCTTACCATGAGCGCTTAGTGTACGCGAAGTTGAAAATATTTGAACCTTGACAATAAAATAAATTAATAGCGCCGCAGTTCATGCTGCTTGCAGCCTCTGAAGTGTGTTAAATGAGGGTTAGTTTGACTGTGGTAATACAGTCTTGCTTTCTGACCCTGGTAGCTGCTCACCCTGATGCTGCTGTCTTCGGACAGGATAGGTGCGCTCCCAGCAATAAGGGCGCAGATGTACTGCTGCAGTGGCTACTGAATCACCCCCGAGCAAGGGGGAACCCTACCCCAATTCTTCATTTGAAGGATTAAAATCAGGGCAAAATTTCTCAGAGAGCCGCGCAAGTCCCAAATCGGTTGCAGTGTCTCAATTTCATCGTTTTTCCACCACGGTATGATTCTTGAGACTAAAGCTCAGATAGAAAAATGGGAGACATCCGCGCTCTCGGACATCTGAAAAAGCCGCCCTACAATATTTTGAAACTGGGTAGGTGGCAACGACCTTCCCGGAACTGGGTGGGTTATCTTGATTTTTATTAGGGAGGGTTGAAAGAGAGCGCTACGTTGACAATATAGTTATAGTCTCTGTAAATAAATGACATTAATTTGTCACTGGCACTTAAACGACAACAATTTGTCCCAACGACAATTAATCTTTCCCGAGGACATTAATCTGTCACCGATGACAAA
>NZ_JAAKGC010000059.1 GCF_017591665.1 Aetokthonos hydrillicola CCALA 1050
TTCTGTTGGAAATCCTCTCTCCAATTTAAAATTTAATTTCCGGGTGATTACTCAGGAGTGTAAAAGTACTCATGTTGGCTAAAAGAATCTTACCGTGTCTGGATGTTAAGGCGGGACGGGTTGTAAAGGGAGTTAACTTTGTTAATCTTGCTGATGCGGGCGATCCCGTAGAACTGGCAAAGGTTTACAACGAAGCTGGTGCTGATGAGTTAGTGTTTCTTGATATTACAGCAACTCATGAAGACCGAGATACGATTATCGACGTTGTGTACCGGACTGCTGAACAGGTCTTCATTCCATTAACTGTGGGTGGTGGAGTTCAATCCTTAGAAAATGTTAAAAATCTTTTACGAGCAGGCGCAGATAAGGTTAGTATTAATTCTGCGGCAGTACGCGATCCTGATTTGATTAATCAGGCAAGTGAACGCTTTGGTAATCAGTGCATAGTCATTGCTATTGATGCCAAAAGCCGACAAGACCCTGATAATCCAGGCTGGGATGTGTATGTGCGAGGAGGTAGAGAAAATACAGGTATAGATGCTTTACTTTGGGCGCAAGAAGTCGAAAAACGGGGTGCAGGTGAAATTTTGGTGACAAGTATGGATGCTGATGGGACTCAAGCAGGTTACGACTTACCGCTAACGCGCGCGATCGCGGATGCGGTAGAAATTCCAGTTATTGCATCTGGTGGCGCTGGTAATTGTGAACACATCTATGATGCCTTAACTAAAGGCAAAGCAGACGCAGCACTACTTGCATCACTTTTGCATTATGGGCAATTGAGTGTGGCAGAAATTAAAAGCTATTTGCAGACTAATAACGTCCCCGTGAGAAATTCCCCTAGTTTGGAAATTCCTGTCTAACTACATCTACAGTTGTTCAACACAGTTCTGGAAAAGGATGTTAACATTAGTTAAAAAGATTTAACAATTATTAAAACGTATGTTGATTCCTATTTTAGTTTTTGATGTAGCGTTAGTAGCGTGGTCGCTCCACCTAATGGAGCGAGCGGTAGCAGATAAGGAATTTTCAATGATGTTGGCTGGTGCGCTAGTCGCTGTGGCTGCTGCTGCTATGTTAGTAGTCTACTTCCTTATGGGGCATTGCATGAGCTACTTATTACAAGTATCGTAAATATTCCAGTGCTAGTTGTTCTTTATTATACTATCAACTAATTTTGTCACTTCCTATTGACAAACTGCGATAGTTAAGGCATAATTAGTAACTGCACTGTTCGGGGTTATAGCTCAGTTGGTAGAGCACTTCAATGGCATTGAAGGGGTCAGCGGTTCGAATCCGCTTAGCTCCATCTACTATACAGCGAGCATCTCAGGTGATTTATTCAATCTCACTGAAGTTGTCTCCAAAAATTCATTATGCCAATCTATGCCAATAATCAGAGCCAACTTTATGCCTTCCGCATTCATATAAGCAGAAAGGAAATCTATTCTTCATCTCTTATAGCTCCCAGATCTGAGTGGATTGCCAAAGTAGATCGCCCATCTGCGGTGATGGAGCGTCTAAAAGGGCGTGAAATAGAAGAAGTAGATACTGTAGAAGTAGTCTCTTGGGATAGTCTCCTAAGAAAGAGAGAAGGTTAAAAGCCTATTCCTTAAACCTACTCGACAAGCTCAACAGGAAGTCGTTGCTGCTTCTACTAGTGATACTAACGATATAGATGAAGAAAACGAATTCTCTAAGTTTGGTATGTAATTTAGTAATTACTGAATAAATTATTAAGGTAGATTAATTCTTCCTTTTTTCTTTTTGTGATTACGTAAGTAAAAAGACTACTGCACTTAAGACAAGTAGCTGTCTCATAGCTTTGATAGCACCCCTGAAAAGTTAGCTGATGGAAAGCTACAAATTACCGTTGCTCAATCAGAAAAAATGGAAGTCCTAGATAACTGAGATTAAACTGCTACCACTCTACTGTTAAAAACCAGTTGGATAAGCTCTCCCAAAATTATTCTCTTGAGCTATATGATCAAAAGTGCTAGGAGGTTTATCAGCATATTTATGAGAAGTACTCAGGGCAAGATCGTAGTGTCTATGATGTTACTAGGTAGGATGACAGGCATAAATTCTTAATACTCGCCTAATAAAGAAAGAGTTGCCATTTCTTCTCACCTGGATCTGTCTCATAAGTCCCTATGCTAATTTATGCCACTGCATAGAGACAACTTCAATGATAAGTCCTAATATAGCGTACTATATTTAGTTGTGCTTCAATAGAATTGAAGGGGTCAGCGGTTCGAATCCGCTTAAGTCTCAGGTGATTTATTAAATCTAAGTCAAGATGTGTCTAAAAATTCATTGGGAGTGGGAATCATATAGTAGTGTGCCTCCTGGAGTTTTAGGATAATGTCTAACAACAGCTCTGCTAAAAGCAAACTATCTTTGTGTGACATTTGGGAAAAGCATCTAGCCAATGTAAATCCTTCAGATAGAGAGTATGTGAAAAAGCATGGTTTCATTTTAGCTATCTCTCTTTCTGGAGCTGAACAAAAACCTTCCAAGAAAGGTGTAGATGTTTATACAGTCAACAATGGCTACTGCTCTAAAGCTTGGGAAAAAACTGAAAAAGAAGCAACTATTCCATTACTAGTTTCTTGGAATGGCTTTGGGATTCACCCCAATGGAGAAAGTAAAATTACTCTTACTCACTACGACCGTGCGAGTCATATTATTCCCAAAGTAGATGGAGTTCCAATTAATTGGAATCTTAATTTAGACAATAACTTCTTAAAGAATCTTCTTAGGAGTAATAAGAAAGAAAATAATATTTGGAAGGAATTTTGTGAATACATAACCAAAAATCAAAAGTTACAATTACAATTGTTAATTGGTAAATTGCAAGATACTTCAAGACTTTCTAGACTAAATTTTGCTTATTATATAAAGCATACTGTACTCAACATTCAATTAAGCAATGAAGATATTCTTTCTGCATCTCTTGTAACTCCTGGTCCTGAATTTTTAGCAAAAGTAGACCGTCCTGCTGCAGTTACGGGACACCTTAAGGGGCGTGAAGTAGAAGAAGGTGATGCTGTAAAAGTAGTACCTTGGAATGATGTTTTAATAAAACAACTACAAAACACTACCATGAAAACTATCAAACAAGAGTTGAACTCTAATAATCTAGGTAATAACTACCTACATATGGTAGAGATCTATCGCAGACTCTATCTTTGTAGATTTATGTATGCTTCCTATTTTCCTCCTCACATGAGGAAAGAGGCAAATACTCACTATAATTCACTAGCTACTATAGCAAATAAAAGAGACATACCAATAAGTGATTTAATAGGTGAGATATTAGATTCAGGCAGTTGTCCAGAAAACAGTTTTCTGGAAGAGCATATAGAATACCTCCAACAATTAGCTTACTACCTCCTCTACGGAAATCCAGAGGAGGAGGTGAAGGTTACCTCTGCTGAGCAAAGACAAAAGGCTAGAGCCAAAGCTACAGAGATAGTAGGTAAGCTGATAAATGATAATTTAAAGCAATCTTACACTGAGTGAGACTAGTAAGTACCCCACTCTAAAAAGACGGAGCTTCATGCCGCTGCCTAACCTCTTTGCTTTTGGGCCCAGGCTTTGTATTAAACATTGATGAGAACAGAGCTAACCATATCAAAATGCTAGAAGGTCAGATTAAATCAATTAAGTCTGACATTAATAAACGTGAAAAACAAATTAGAGATTTTGCTAAGCAAGAGAAGAAGGGGAAATCAAAACGTTCCAAAAAGGGCTTTTCAGGTCTCAAGTTAAAAATTAAAAAAGCTTGCAACATTAACGCTAAGCAGCGTCAATCAACACAACTTCAAGATGCTAAATTTGCTTTACACCAAAAGAAACGGAGATTAAACTTATTAGAAAATAAGCTGAAACACCTTGCCAACACCAAACCTAATTATGTCTTGCCCGAACCAAATAGCTTTATGCTTGTCGGTAGTAAAGATGAATCCTCCGGCAACCAGACAGCGCAGTTTGACTACATTGAACAGACGGATAACTTTGTTCTTTCTATTCGCACCCCTTACGCTTTAGAAAAAAGGTTGGGTGGGCAATATATTCAAATTAATAGCTTAAATTTCAAGCATGGCAAGCATGAGATTGTTAAGGCGATTTCTCCTCGCTGTTATCAAGTAAAAACTAAAAATAAAACCGAAAAATGGGAGGTTGGATACAGTGCCGTAACACTCCGTTTTTATTGGAAAAATGATTGTTGGTATGTGGCGGCAACGACGGATATAAATCTAAGGGAAATTACTTCAGAGTACCTTTCTGGCTACGTTGGTATTGATTTAAATGCAGATTCTGTTGGTTGGGCTGTCTGCGATGCGCAGGGGAATTTACTAGAATTCGGTGATTACAAAATCGACCTACATTCTAAAAGTTCGAATCAACGAGAAGCAATTCTTAGTGATGCCGCCACTTTTATCGCTCTCAAGGCAAAGCTATATAATTTCCCTCTAGCGTCAGAGAAATTAGACTTTTCTGGTAAGAAAGCGCAGTTACGAGAAAAAGGTAAGAAATACGCGAGGATGCTATCTTCTTTTGCCTATTCTCAATGGAATGACACGCTAAATAATGCTTGTCAAAAGCACGGTATTTATCACAAAAAAGTTCAACCTGCTTATAGCAGTTTAGTCGGACTCATGAAATTCATGTCTACTTATGGCATGAATTCGTCATCTTCTGCGGCGTTTGTTATAGCTCGTCGTGGTCGAAGATTTTCCGAAAGACTTCCAAACCAACATCATTTACTTCCTTCCAAGTCCGCCTACACTGAGGATAATAAGGTGAAGCACGTTTGGTCGCATTGGAGTAGATTTGCTCGGAGTGTCAAAGGCACTCCCAGGCATCAATATTACACCGCCCGTCTTAACAGGACACGAAAGGTTACGCTTAACAGTCAGCTTGGTTATCCTGTAACCGAGCCCAGACTCTTAAGCAATTCAATTCAGCTGGAGCTTTTCGAGGTGAGTGCAATTCTCACGGGAAATGATACGGTATCCGTTGCCGTGTCTAGGTCTAGAAGAAAATCAGGTAAGTGTAGAATGTCTACTTATACCCAGATTTGCCTAGATTTAAACTAACGGTTGAAATCAGCGGTTATTTTTGTCATAATTTTAGGTGAAGTTTTATTTTAAATCTGTCACCACAAAGGATCACTATTCTCTGTGGTGTTTTTTTTGGGCTTTGATTATAATATCAGTAAAAATACCAGTAATTATCTATGACGAATAAAACTTTACACAATCCTAAAAAACAGGAATATCTTCAAATCAAAATGACTCAAGAAGAAAAAAATAAGTTGAAAGAAATAGCTTTGAGCAAAGGCGTAAGCGCAGCAGAAGTAATAAGACAGTGGATAAATCTCTACGAAATACCGATTAGTGACAAATTAAAATACAAAGGAAAATTGTCAGAATGTTACCTAACTATAGGTGAAGACGATAACCTGCTAGTAGGTTGATTAACCATGCTACTTCAGGTGCAATAGCACAAAATTCTACTGCGTCCTGGAGGAAACTAAGGACATTTGAAGCGTCATAAAATCTCGCGATATAGCATCATCTATATAGAAATGGTAGCAGGTGAAGCTAAAGACTTTAGCGATCGCCCTTTAAAATGCTGGGAAGATAGAAGTAATCCTGTTATCTGTGCTGATTGAGAGAAAATGTTATAATTTACCAAATTTTTTTAGATATAAACAAACACTGGCGATTATCTGGTTGGATATCATAGCTCAGTTTATCTGCAATAGCAGACATAATTTTTAAACCACGCCCACCCTCATCAAAATTCTCGTGTAGTTCAGACATTTTTTGTAATGTAGACTCTAAATAAAATGGCTGACCATACGACCACATACGAATTTCTATATGTTGATCGAAACGAATTGCTTCTATATCGATAGGAGTATCTTGCGGTAAGCCTTTGTGAGCGTGTTCAACAATGTTGATAAATCCTTCTATTAAAAGCGTCTGGCATTGCCACCATAATTTCTCGTCTGCAATTGGTGGGCGATTAATTTGCTCAAACCATGATAGCACCTGTTCAGAAGCACCAAGATCTGTGCTTACTTGAAGCTGGATTTTTTGAGTGACATTGATAAAATCTATATTCATACTTTGACCAAATACATCTGGCTTAGGACAGATAATACTAATTGGTGATGGATAAAAAAACTAAAACGTAGATCTTCGCTAAATATTCTTTTTCAAAAAATCATCTTAATCAGGTTATATATAGTAATTACATTCCACTATTCGATAACTGAATCGTCAATATTTGACGCTCAAATTCATCTTTATTACTGAATATTTTAAATATTTGATCCATCTTCGTTAACTCAAACAACATTTTGACTTGTTGATTTACTGAACATATAAAAAATTGAGAGTTTGAGGATTTTATCATTTGCATAGCAGAAATCAAAATCCCTAATCCAGAACTATCTATAAAGTTCACATTTTGTAAATCAATTAGAACAATGATATTCTTTTCAGACCATATAAGCTCTTTAATTTCACGACGTAATTTATTGCCAGTAATAGCATTTAATCTTCCAGATGGCTGAAAAATTTTGACAGTATTATTCATGATACTTTGGTAAAATTTAGTATGTGAATATATTATTATGTTGCACTATAAAAGTAAAAGTGGCAACACTTTTATTGTATTTATGATTACATAAACACTTGAATCTAGAAAATACGTAAATATGTCTAAAGCATCTTCTTTGAATGCTATGAGAATACCTGTGGCTTTATACCGATGAACTCGGGATTGATTTTTTATACGCTTATTCCAAGCAACTTTCAATCGCCATAGTAAAGATTGCTCATTACTTAAATATGCAAGCTTATCCTTTTGGCTAGGCACATCACTCTGATCACATTTGTCAAGAATTACAAGTGGTTGAGGTTGAACTCTAACTTCAGAAATGGTAGATTCTAGGTCGTGTGGCTCAAGGTTAAAGTTACTGCAGCTCCCTGTGATTAATGAGGTATTACATAGCCAAAGATATATAGCCGAACAAAGCCGGGGCTGAGCTTTGGGAATTGTGCGAACAAGGAATTCTACAATCAAGCTTGTTATGACTCCGTTTCACAAAGTTGTTGAAGTTAGTATTCCCAGCTTTTACGTGATAAGTATAGGGATTATAAATTTTTTGCAAAAAATATTACAGAAACAGGGATTTCAGGGGATCTAAGGGTAAACAACTCAACATTTCAGTCTTCCAAGGTTGCTGGTTGGTAATTCTACTTACCGAATGCCTCACCAATTTCTTGCCAGTTTTGCAAAACCCTTATCATACAATGAATTCTATTGTCGATTCTCTTTTTAGGATCCCCAGTCGCTCAGATCAACACCAAGATTTATTAATCGTTCGCAATTTGGACACTTCTCTGTCACGATCCCATACTCTGTTGAAGGGATTTGATATCCGCAAGTGCTACAAGGCGGAGTAAATCGCGGAGTTGTGTTTCTCGAAGTTGCTAGTACTACAACTTGAGTCAAAACACCCAAGGCAATGAGAATGAGTACAGTAACCATAAGCTTAAAGCAACGCTTATTCTTAACTCTTAGGTTATAAAGAATCGATTGCTCGATCCTCATCCTGAGTGGTTATTTCTTAAGGCAGAGTCATTGTAAAATTGTAAGCTTTAATTGTGCAATGAAGCACATACAAAACTTAACACCCTCAGCAATAGGTTTTTCAGGGCGATAGTCGCACCACAAGCTCCCACAAGTGCGATTGGCTCAGCCATTCACCCTTGAGCAATAGCGAAGCGCTGCCCGATCGCACAAAAAGTAGACGGTGGGGTGTCTTGCGGATGGTTAACTTTGCAGTTTATAGATCCTGATCGAATCGCGATAGCTTTTGATGCCTAAATGGGAAACATAACATAAACAAGCTCTGCCGAGGTAAACATTACTGTAAGAATACAGGAGTCAGAATACAGGAGTTAGAATCGTTCCAATATTTGGAGATTCATAGCTTGGTAGGAGCAAATAAAACTAGATGTCAAGATAAATGAGAATGGATAATGTAAACACACAAAAGACTGGCTTATCAGGCACAGAAATTTATCAGAAGATTTGCGACAACATTCAAAAAGTGATGAAAGGGCAATCATCAGCAATTAGGAAGTTACTGTCAGCCTTCGCTAGTGGTGGACACGTTTTGTTAGAAGATTATCCAGGAACTGGTAAAACTACCCTAGCGAAAGCTCTAGCTTACTCTGTAGATGTAATGTTTAAACGGATTCAATTTACGCCAGATCTTCTACCGTCTGATATTTTGGGCGTTTCCGTGCTAGATCCAAACGCACGAACCTTTCATTTCCACGAAGGGGCGATTTTTACGCATATTCTTTTAGCTGATGAGATCAATAGGGCTTCGCCAAGAACGCAATCTGCACTACTAGAAGCTATGGCAGAGTTTCAAGTGAGCGTTGACGGTAATTTGAAAGCACTTAAAGATCCTTTTTTTGTCATCGCTACTCAAAATCCGGTGGAATTGCGGGGAACTTACCCGCTTCCAGAAGCTCAGATGGATCGCTTTGCTCTCCAGTTTAGTCTGGGATACATATCACCGGAAGACGAGGTGAACCTTTTAAAAGATCAAATCCAGCGACATCCGATTGATACAATTCAACCTTGCGTTAACCTCGAAGATGTCATCACTTTAAAGCAGCAAGTCAAGCAGATTAGGATAAGTCAGGAATTAAAAGAATATCTTGTCAAGATTGTCAATGCGACTAGATCAGCAGAAGGTGTCAAATTAGGGGCTAGCCCAAGAGCTTCAATAGCGTTAATGAAAGTTGCTCAAGCCTTGGCACTGTTCGATGGCTATCAATTCGTGACACCAGAACATATTCAAGAACTTGCGGTATCAGTCATTGCTCATCGGTTAGTCATGGAAAACCAAGCCCGCTTCTCGGGTAGAACTGCTCAAGCAGTTGTTGAAGAGATTCTACAATCAGTCCCTGTTCCTGTCTGAAATTGAAGCTAAAAGATGAAACATTTTCTTTACTGTCTTTTGTGTTTTAGCTATCGCTTTCAAATAGAGCTAACCAGAAGATTCACTGCAAGTGGTTTGGCGGTTCTTTCTTGGATAGTTATTTGTGGGTTTCTTAGCTTAGATACTAACCAAAGCGTAACCTATCAAATATTTACTTTGTTGTTATCGATTCTAATTATAGCGATCGCGTCTAGGCATTTTTTTCGCTATCGCTTCAGCGCCACACGCACTCTACCACGATTTGCCTCTGTCGGTATTAAATTAAAGTACCGCATTGTGATTCACAATAAAAGTAACAAAACTCAAAATGGACTAAAACTTTTTGAAAATTTCGCAGATCCCCGCCCTACTTTGAAAGAGTTGACAGAAATCTTTGAAAATAAATCTATTGAGTCTATTAGGCTAGATTTTTTATATTACCGCTGGCTTTGGCTAATTTCTAGGAACCAAGGAGTAAAGGCAAAAGCACTCGATTTACCCTCTCTACCTCCCAATAGTAAAACAGAAGTCGTTTTTGAAATCGAACCCTCTTACAGAGGTACCACTCGGTTTACTAGTATAACAGTTGCGCGACCAGATCCTTTTGGTCTTGTAAATGCTTGGATCAGTGTTTCTTTACCGCAATCTTTGTTGATTCTACCAAAACTATATAAATTACCCCGAATCGAACTTCCTGGCTCGAAAAGATATCAATCTGCTGGCATTACATTAGCCTTATCTGTTGGAGAATCTGAAGAATTTAGATCTTTGCGCGATTATCGTCCTGGAGATTCTCTGCGAAAAATTCACTGGAAAAGTTGGGCAAAAGTTGGTCACCCAATTGTTAAAGAAGAACAGGACGAATTTTTGGTTCGGCACGCCATTATTTTAGATACATTTCAAACTGCAAAATATAGCGAAATTTTAGAAGAAGCAGTATCAATTGCAGCTTCATTTGCTTGCGATATTGAGACACAAGAATCGTTATTAGATCTAATTTTTGTAGGTAATAGAGCTTATTGTTTTACGATTGGTCGAGGGCTAAGTTCTTCCAACGAAATTCTAGAAATTTTAGCATCTGTTGTTGCCTGCCAAGATAAATCTTTCGATTCTCTTATCCCAATAGTGATGGAAAGAGTTTCTTTATTAAACAGTTGTATTGCTATATTTCTTTGTTGGGATGAGAACAGAAGAAAATTAGTCAATTATTTGAGGGATGTTGGTGTCTATATTACAGTGTTTATTATTACAGATAAACCAGAACTCTTACATAAATTTAATTCAGAGTTTACGAGCGATGAATTAGCAACTTTTCACATCTTAACGTTAGGGAAAATACAAGAGGGATTGATGAGTCTATGAAAACTCCTGTGCTTCTGCTTGGTGCATCTGTGATTTTTTGGGGTTGGCAGACAGGACTATGGATTTTTGCTTTACCAATAGCTCTAATACTTGAAGCTTCACACTTCATCGATTGGCGCTGGGATTTTTCTGCATACGATGTTAGGCGAATTACTGATTTATGCATCATTGTTTTTTTTCTTTCGTTTGTTTATATTCTCCTAGAAAATCGTTCAATTTATTTCATTTATCATCTTCTACAATGGCTTCCTTGTATATTTTTTCCGCTTATTGTAGCTCAATCTTACTCTATCAATGACCATATTGATATACATAATCAATTTTTTATACTGAAGAAAGTACACAATGAACATAACTTTAAAAGTGTAACAGTTAATTTAAATTATTTCTATCTTGCTATTTGTATTTTGTCGTCAAGTTGTGCCAACAACAGGGATAATTATTTCTATTTCGGGATGTTTTTAATTACATCTGTTGCGCTTTGGTTTGTGCGTTCTAAAAGATTCCCTTTTATTAATTGGTTTATCTTAATTCTTCTTGCTGGCAATATCGGATTTATAGGACATCTTGGACTACACCAACTCCATCTAACTGTAGAAGAGCGTGTTGTTGAATGGTTAGCTAACACTAGTGGACAATATATAGATCCGTTAAATAAGCAAACCAATATCGGCGAGATTGGTTTGTTAAAAATGTCGAACGACATTCTTTTCAGAGTGGCTTCTCGGGCTCAACTCACTTCTCCTCTACTATTAAGGGAAGCAACTTATAATAAGTACCAATCTTCCGATTGGCTAGCGTCTAGTCCTGATTTTACTTCTATACAACCCGAAAGCAATGGTACCACTTGGCATTTAGCAAATAAACCTGCTCATAGTTCTACCGTCTCTATATCTACTCGCCTTAATAATGGGAAAGGTTTGTTAAAGCTGGCGGATGGAACATTCCAAATTGATGAATTACCAGTTAATAGTATGGAGAGAAACAAATATGGAACGGTAAAGGTGGAGGGAAACTTCGACGCGATCGCGTACCAAATTCATTTTGAGCCTAGTCTTTCTTTGGATAAGCCACCGACGGAAAATGACTTACAAATACCGAAACAAGAAAAACCAGCACTTAATCAAGTTATTAGCCAAATAGATATTCTAGGAAAATCGCCAGAACAAATTTTACCACGTGTGGAGACTTTTTTTCAAAAGAATTTTAGCTATTCACTAAAACTTGCTGGTAAAGGCGAATATTCAACACCTATATCTAAATTTTTACTCAAAACTCGTTCTGGACACTGTGAATATTTTGCAACTGCAACCACGCTTCTGTTGCGTGCGGTGGGTATACCAGCTCGTTATGCTGTAGGGTATTCAGTTCATGAATTTAGCCCTTTAGAGAACCAATATGTTGTCAGATCTCGCCACGCTCATGCTTGGACACTTGCATATGTAGGGGGTAAATGGCAAGTAATTGACACAACCCCTGCTGATTGGACAACTCTCGAAGATGCAACTGCTCCCAAATGGGCATTGATTTCTGATTTATGGTCGTTTTTGATTTTTAAAATTTCAGCATGTTTCCGATACATCCGACATAGTAATTTATTTAAGCATGTATGGTGGCTGCTCTTTCTGTTGATTTTTATAGTAATGCGAATTCTTAATCGGGAGAAATTGTTACTCCATAGATCTAAAAAACGAACTTTGTCAAAAACACTTGCTACAAATGTTGCAAATAAAACACCTTCCGAGTTTTATATAATAGAGAAGGTGTTAAACGAGTTAGGCTTAAGCCGTCAACCTTCAGAGTCTTTAAAAAAGTGGATTGAGAGGCTGAAACAGGAATTGCACACGTCAGATTTAATAGAAGAACTCACCTCGATCATTGAACTTTATTATCGACACCGTTTCGATCCTCAAGGAATTGAAGAAAGTGAAACAGCGAGATTAAAATCATCTGTTAAATCCTGGTTGGACAAATATCACCAAAGAAGAATTTAGGATTCAGGAGCCAGAATTCAGAATTGAATTCTGTGCGTAGGATATTAAGACTGAAAGTTCTTAAGCATTTCCACTCCTTTAGGACGCAGAGTAAAATGATATTCTCCCCATCGTCCATATTCCTCCTCAAACCATTACACTTACTCATCTTAACTATCCCATACCTAAATATTAGCTACTATCGTCGAATTAGGGGTCTCTATTATCGTTAATAATAGACAATTAATAGAGAAACAAGTATGATAACTGGAGTGTTTAATATGTTTTCTAATTTAGGCAAGCTATCGCGTGCATATTTTGTATTTAGTGAACTAAATTTTGACAACAAAGAGAGTAATTAACTCATGCAAATACAAACTTTAGCTCAATATTTACCACCGTTTTTGACTGGTCTTAATGCTTGGGTACTGCTTGGAGTTAGATTAGTTTGGGGGACAGTACTGGTTGTGTACAGTTTCCCAATGATTAAAAATCCATTGCATTGGATGGATATCAATGAAAAACCTTCTGGATTTCCAGGTTTTCTTCAAGCACTTGGGGCAATAGCAGTGTTTGGCGGGGGTATTGGTCTGATGTTTGGTCTGTTGACTCCACTCGCTGCTTTAGGTTTAGCTTTTGCTATGATAATCGCTCTATCCCTACATCTGGCACATGGTATTCCCTTTGTAAAATCGGCTCCAGATGCCCCTGGTGAGTCTTATGACACCTCTCTTCTTTACTTTATGCTTGCTCTATTATTTGTGTGTTTGGGACCAGGCGCGCTTTCCCTAGATTTCCTAATCTTTGGGAGGCTGTAGGAGGAGAGCCAATGGGATGCAGGGATATCTCCGAACCTTTACCTTGTGGGTTTCGGGGATACCTTTGGTCAACAGTTAAAATTGTTGGTAAAACCTTAATTTAAGGCTGTTAGTATCTATGAGTACACCTGAGTTACTATCTAAAAAGTAGTGCAGGTTAATAAACTCTTGAAAAGAAAGCCTTTTCCATTGCTGTCTTACGGCGTTGTTATAGCAAGCGTGGCATTAGCAGTGCTTGTAACTCTGTGGTTGAAGCCAGTTCTGAACCATAGCGTATTCATATTGTTTTTTGCAGCAGTGAGTTTTTCAGCATGGGATGGTGGGCTTAAATCTGGACTACTAGCGACTATTCTATCGGTGATAGCGTGTAACTACTTCTTCCTTCCTAGCATCTACTTGCAAAAACAAATAAGACCAGCTAGTCTTGTTCTAATTTTGATTTTCAGTTTAGTATCGCTATTAATTAGCGGACTGAATGAACAGTTAAGGGTTGCAAAAAAAAGCGCTGATGAAAGTTTAGTCAAAGCTAAACAAGCAGGAGAAGAACGTGATCAACTCTTGGAAAGGGAGCGAGCTGCAAGAGAGGAGGCGGTTGCAGCTAACCGTGTTAAGGATGAGTTTTTAGCAGTACTTTCCCATGAATTGCGCTCCCCACTCAACTCAATTCTTGGGTGGTCAAAGCTGCTAGTAGAGCGTAAATACGATGAAGCTACCACAACTCGCGCGCTGCAAATAATCGAGCGCAATGCTAAGTTACAGGCTGAGTTGATAGAAGACTTGTTGGATATTTCCCGAATATTACAGGGGAAGATGAGTCTCAAAATTGGTGTGGTTAACCTAGTTTCTCCCATTGAAGCCGCAATTGAAATAGTACGATTAGCGGCTCAAGCTAAGTCGATTGAAATTAAAACTGTATATCCTTTAAATGTAGTACAAGTAGCAGGCGATTATAATCGCCTACAGCAAGTATTGTGGAATTTATTGTCTAATGCTGTTAAGTTTACACCAATCAATGGTCATGTGGAAGTGCAATTATCCGCAAGCGATACACATGCTCAAATCCAAATAAGTGATACAGGTCAAGGTATCCAACCGAACTTCTTGCCCTACGTATTTGATTATTTTCGTCAAGAGAATAGCACAACGACAAGAGAATCTGGAGGATTGGGGTTAGGACTAGCGATCGTCCGTCACATAGTAGAACTACATGGTGGAACAGTCACTGCTTCGAGTCCAGGAGTTGGTCTTGGATCAACCTTTATTGTTACATTTCCCTTAAAGGCCATTGTATCCGACAAAACTGAAAAGCTTGATGTTTCTAGTGATTCTCCAGATTTTACATCACTGAAAGTACTAGTCGTGGACGATGATCTAGACACCCGTGAGCTTGTCGTATTTATCCTTGAAGAGTACGGAGCAACTGTAAATCATGTAGCATCGGCACAACAAGTGCTGGACGTACTGCCTTCTTGGCAGCCAGATTTACTCATTAGCGACATAGGAATGCCTGAAATGGATGGTTATATGCTACTACGCCAATTGCGAGCGTTACCAGTAGAAAAAGGAGGACAAATTCCTGCGATCGCACTTACTGCTTATGCACAGGAGAGAGACTTTCAACATATGAAACAAGCAGGGTTCACCAGATATATAACTAAACCTGTAGATCCAATGGTGCTGACTGAAGTCGTTGCTGAGTTAATAGGAAAAAAGTAGCTATTTTTTGTTTGTCAATTTGAAGCAGTGTAAAAATTGATACAATTTCAAACAATGAAAAACCCTCGGCTGACCACCGGGGGTTTTCGCGCTTAACCTTGATGGTTTACGGTGTTACTATCTACGCGCATCTCCACCAGCAGCAGCTTCCGCCATCTGTTCTAATTTTTGCGGGTTTACCGCATTCAGGTACTGCTCACTCATCTGTGGGGTTAACAGTTCCAACATCAAACGGTTTTCAATCCAGAATTCTACAACCTCGAAAGGACCACGCTTACAAGGGAACACTCGCCATCCTTCGCGTGCGCCAATTCGTTGGATTTCCTCTATGGAAAGATCAACGGAAATAGCTGCATGAACAGGTGTGTAATTTGCAGGATGCTCATTTATTTGAAACCCAACTTGTCCTTGCCACGCATCTGGGATCATCTCACTACCCAATGGATAAAACTCAATTCCTGTGCCAAATTCATCTGGCACCATCATCATATAACCACCAGGATTAGGTGAAAACGGCACTACCCTGCCATGCATAATTTCTGCCATGACATTAGCTACATGCTGAGGATTTTTTACAGAAATAGAAATGTGATGGATCATAATTACCTCTTAAAGTAGTATGTTCATACTAAAATCGTAGAACTTTATATTTGGTTCTATAGCTTTTTTTGAAAAACCGAAATCTATCTACAAACTGAGATCGATACTAGAATGGTTGAAAACAGGCGGTGTTGAAAAAATTTCCTGTAGGAGGATCTTTGGAAAATCAAATTAGTGTCAGTCCTAGACCCTTTTTACTACAAGCGTCGAGTTATCAAGTCTGGATACAGGTAATTGGGCGAATACTCCATCAGGTGGGACATGGAAGTATACACTTCTTTATGCCCCTAATTTTTGTTAATGAATTACACTTTTCAGCAACAATGATCGGCTTAGGAATAAGCATTGGATCACTGACTGGGGTGATAGGAAATTTTGTTGGTGGTTACTTAGCAGATTCTCCAAGGTATGGTCGCAAGCAAACGCTGTTATTATCTGGCGTGCTATCGATTGCTGGTGCCCTGATGTTAGCATGGCTCCAAAATTTTCCCTCACTTATCGTCGCCAATATACTTATGGGATTAAGTGGTGGATGTTATTGGACACCAGTAGATGCCCTGATTATTGACACGACTCCAAAAGAACAACGCCAAAAAGCCTTCGCTCTTTTGGGATTGGCAAGTAATCTCGGTACCGGGATTGGAGTGCTTGGTGGTGGAATATTACTTTCTATACTGGCGCGAGAGTCACAAGTCATTTTTGCAATTAATGGACTGGTTCTTGTAGCGTTTTTAGTGTTAATTCAAATTGCAATCCCCGACACTCGACAGGAGAACCATGAACATTCTGAAACTCGACCCCAGTTTGGATCAGCGCTGAAGGATCGAACACTGCTATTATTTGTTTTATTGAACGTTCTTTTTACCACTTACATTGCCTTAGTTAATAATATCCTACCGCTATATTTTACAAACTTTATTTCGGCAGGTGTTTCACAAATAACTCTCAGCAAGGACGCAACAGTCACTAGTGTTGCAAACTTATTTACGTGGTTTTATGTTGGTCTTGGCACACTATTACAGTTACCATTAGTGCAACTATTAGGTTCATGGTTGTTAAATACTCAAGTGTTGATGATTTCAATGATTTTATGGGGCGCTGGTTTCTTCTTCGTCTGGGCGACTCATCTAATTTCGTCACTGCCGATTATAGGCATGATTATAGCATTTAGTGTGTTGACGATCGCGTCTGACATATACAGACCATTTTCCGCAACATTTGTAGCAGAGTTAGCACCAGAATCATTGCGAGGGGTTTATTTGGCTATTAGCCATCAATGTTGGCCAATTGGTTTGTTCTTTGGTCCGTTGTTAGGCGGTTGGGCAATGGATCAATCTCCTATAATCGCCCACTATTTTTGGATCGCGATCGCTGTCAGTAGCCTTTCGGGTTTAGTACTTTTATATGTTTTGAAAAGCTGGATTTCTTTGGAATCCCAAGAAGACGCTCCAGCAATTTAATACCTATAATAGATTCCGAAGCCCGATAGCTCTGCACAAGAGAAAGGTCTCAATGAGTTATTTTAGAATACATCTTTGCAAGCTAAATATCCAGCATCTTTTCCGATAGTCTTAACTACAATAACACAAGATCCTAGTTACAGCTTATAGGAACTACATTTTGATAGCTGATGACTCGCTCAGACTCAGGACGATTACATATACCACTTAAAATACCAGCGTTCCCAAAGCTACGGACACCGAGCGTTACTGCAGAATTTCCCTGACTGAAAGAATAAAGGCGATCGCGCTCGAACCCGGGACTTGTTTCTTGAAGATAAAGGTTTTGTACGTCATCACTGGAGTCAACGCCAGTAAGTTTTACCCTACAATCAGATAGACTAACCAGTGGAACAGCAGAGTTTTTCGCTACCTGCTGAGAATTGTCGAAGGAACCGGTGAACCATTGCACTACTTGTTTCACCTGTTCTGACGTCTCGACGATTTAGGTTTGGTTATGCGTCTGCTTTTTCTAAATGGGAATTTACTGTGCCTTCAAGATGATGTATTTTTTGATTTTGAACATATATAATAGCTTGCTCAAGTTGCTTACTGCCCAAAGAGAATATACCATATCCTTCTTGCCAAGCAAATTTTTCTGATGTAGGGCAAAGATTGTCGTTGAAATGGTGAGAACTACTTCCTTTAATTTTTTTTACAAACTCTGCAATCGCCATTGTTGGAGGGATAGATACTACTAAATGTATATGGTCTTCAATACCTCCAATGGTATGGAGTATACAATTTAAACTATTGGATTTACCAATGATGTAATTATAAAGCTCAGTTTCTTTGTCGGAGGTAATTAGAGGTTGGCGTTTTTTTGTTGCCCAAACAATATGATAATAAAGTTGCCAGAGAGACATAATATTTTTTAAATTTTGTATTTATTTACATATATTTATGTTTCCCTTGTTGCTGGAAAAATTATCATATTAGCAGTGTCCATCAGCCAGTTCACGAAGCCACAGAATCATGAATCCAGCGAATCCAGGAATCCAGCGAATCCAAAATCCAGGGAATGAAATTCCCTGTCTGAAAGCTCAAGTCGTCTTTAGACGACTATGTGAAAATCGTGAATAATTAAACCTAGTTTTTTCTAGTCCTCTTCTAGAGGACTTGCATTATTAGACAGGGAATAGAATTCCCTGGCTATTCTGGTGGTCAGGTTGGTAACTTTTTTACCTTTCTTCTAAAAGCGAATCCAAAATCCAGGGAATGAAATTCCCTGTCTGAAAGCTCAAGTCGTCTTTAGACGACTATGTGAAAATCGTGAATTATTAAACCAAGTTTTTTCTAGTCCTCTTCTAGAGGACTTGCACTATTAGACAGGGAATTCTATTCCCTGGCTATTCCCTGGCTATTCCCTGGCGGTCAGGTTGGTAGCTTTCTTCCGTTTCTTCCAGAAGAAGATTCGCCCTAGCTTAGCTTCACCAATCTGCTTACGCCATGTTTCCATATAAGTATAGAACACTGGAGTCAGATAGAGCGTTAATATCTGAGAGAACACCAATCCACCAACGATCGCAATACCCAAAGGACGACGAGCTTCAGAACCAGAACCCGCTCCAATCGCAATTGGTAATGTCCCCATCAAAGCTGCCATTGTCGTCATCATAATTGGTCGGAAGCGAATTATGCAAGCTTCGTAAATTGCATCGAAGGGATGTTTCCCTTCATTTCGTTGTAGTTCTATAGCAACATCTACCATCATAATACCGTTTTTCTTTACAATCCCCATCAGCAAGATAATACCGATGAAGGAGTAAAGGTTTAAATCAACCTGGAAAATCAACAAAGTTAACAGCGCACCAAAACCAGCGGAAGGCAAACCAGAGAGAATCGTTATAGGATGAATGAAATCCTCATAAAGAATACCCAGAATCAGATAAATAACTATTATCGACACCGCCAGCAACGTTCCTAAATCGTTAAAAGATTGTTTGAAAACCTGCGCTGAACCTTGGAAGCTAGCGGTAACCGTCGAAGGCAAAATATTACTAGCTAGTTGATTGATCGCTTGCGTTGCTTGACCCAATGACATATTTGGTATCAAGTTAAACGATATAGTTGCAGAAGGAATTTGACTGACGTGGTTGAGGGTGAGGGGGCTGACTTTTTGGGTGATATTCGCGATCGTATTCAACGGAACCATTTTTCCATTGCTTGCGCGAATATATAGCAGAGATAAAGCATTAGGATCACGCTGATACTGTGGTTGCAGTTCCAAAATCACGTAAAATTGATCATTGGAACCATAAATGGTCGAAACTTGGCGAGAACCATAAGCACTGCTAAGAGTACTTTCAACTTGTTGAGCTGTAATACCAAGAGTTGCTATTTTTTTATGATCAATCTCCACTTGCAACTGTGGAGTGCTCATTTGAACGTCGCTATTAACGTCTTGCAGTCCTGGTATACCTTTAATTTTCTCTACTAGTTGCGGAACATATTGATAAAGTTCTTGAGGGTTGAGACTTTGTAAGGTGTATTGATACAAGGAGTTTGTTTGCTGTCCACCAATGGGGATGGCTGGGGGAGCACGCAGAAATGCTTGAATACCTGGGATACCCGTTAATCTGGGTCGTAATTTTGCAATGATTTGCTCAGAATTCAGACGACGCTGGGAACGTGGTTTTAGTAGAATCGTGATTCTTCCTGAGTTAGCTGAAGCATTAGGACCACTTGCACCCACAATGGAGTCCACCGCCGCAATATTTGGGTTTTTGCGAATGATGTTAACGATCTCCTCTTGATGACGCAGCATATCATCAAAAGAAATATCTTGTGCGGCTTTTGTGTTGGCCATAATTTGTCCAGTGTCCTCAGTGGGAATAAACCCTGTAGGAACTACCGTAAAGAGGTAGAACGTAGACACCAAGATAATACCGGAAACAATCAACGTGATAATACGGTATTGTAAAACAGGTTTAAGAGTCACCTCGTAACCGTGCAGCAGGAAATCAAACGCACGTTCTGATACACGATACAAGCGATTTCGCTGTTGTGCATGGGGTTTGAGAAAACGACTACACAACATTGGTGTTAGACTGATGGAGACAAACCCAGATACCAAAATAGCAACAGCGATCGTTACAGCAAATTCGTGAAATAACTTCCCTATCAATCCACCCATGAACAACATGGGGATGAATACAGCGACTAGAGATAGAGTCATCGACACAATAGTAAAGCCGATTTCTCTGGAGCCATTTAGCGCTGCTTCGAGTGGAGGTTCACCCATTTCCCGATGACGAACAATATTCTCTAGTACAACAACTGCGTCATCGATCACAAAGCCGACAGACAGTGTTAGTGCCATTAGCGAGAGGTTATCCAGTGAGTAGCCTAAAATATACATCACTGCAAAAGTACCTACAATGGCTACCGGTAAAGCTAGACTGGGAATGAGTGTAGCTGCTAAGTCGCGCAAAAACAAGAAAATAACCAGGACAACCAAACAAACCGATAGAAATAAGGTAAATTGCACATCGTGTACTGAAGCTCGAATTGTTTGTGAGCGATCATACATAATACCCATTTCTATGGCTGCGGGCACTTGCTCGCGCAAAGTAGGCCAGAGTTGCTTAATAGCATCAACGATCCGCACCGTGTTACCATCCGGCTGAGGCTGTACAGCTAAGACAACGGAATTGTGACCATTGTAGCGGTTCGAGACTTTATTATTCTGCACACTGTCAATCACCTGCCCTACATCTTGAAGCCGTACAGGTGCACCATTTTTATAGGTGATAATAAGTGGTCGGTACGCTGCTGCATTCTTAAGTTGACCATCAGCTTGAATAATGTAGGTTTTGTCTTTGCCTGAAAGACTACCTGTCGGCAAAGTCACATTCGCTTGCTGAATAGCACTCTGCACCTGATCCAGCCCAATTCCTCGTGTTACCAACTCTCGCGGGTCAACTTGGACACGCACTGCATATTGCTGCTGACCATATACTTGCACTTGGGCAACTCCATCAATCATTGAGATTGGTTGACCAAGTGTTACTTCTGCATATTCATCTACAGTAGAAATAGGGAGTGTATCAGAATAAAGATATACATAAAGAATAGGCGCAACGGATGGGTTAACTTTGCGGTAAGTCGGGGGGTGGGGCATATTTTGAGGTAATTGCCCCGCTGCTGCTGAAATAGCCGCTTGTACATCTTTAGCAGCGTCGGTTGTGCTGCGGCTAAAGTCAAATTGTAACGAGATGTTGGTGGAGCCTGTTGAACTGGTAGAGTTAAAAGAGTTTAGTCCAGCAATGCTAGAGAACTGTCTTTCTAACGGTGCAGCCACAGCAGATGCCATTGTTTCAGGCGTTGCACCAGGCAAACTTGCTGAAACTGAAATGAAGGGATACTCAACGTTGGGTAAAGCACTGATCGGTAAGAACTGATAACCCATCAGCCCAAAGATGACGATACCCACCATCACCAAAGTCGTCATGACAGGACGACGAATAAAAATCTCTGAAAGGTTCATAATTTGTTAATAGGGCATTGGGCATTGGGTAATAGGCATTGGGTAATGGGTAAATGGTTAAGGTTGGAATTTCCCCATGCCCCATGCCCTATGCCCCATGCCCCTTGCCCTCTTAGTAAGTTGTTTCCGCCAAGCTTCCATATAAGTGAAAAATACTGGAGTGAGATAGAGAGTTAATATTTGAGAAAACACCAGTCCACCCACAACCGCAATACCCAGAGGGCGGCGGGATTCTGAACCAGCTCCAAAACCAATAGCGATCGGTAATGTTCCCATCAGCGCTGCCATTGTTGTCATCATAATGGGACGAAACCGGATCAAGCAAGCTTCGTATATAGCATCAAATGGACTTTTACCTTCGTTCCTTTGCGCTTCAATCGCAAAGTCCACCATCATAATGCCATTTTTCTTTACAATACCCACCAGAAGCATAATACCGATGAATGAGTAAACATTCAATTCAACATGGAAAAGTAGCAGAGTTAATAATGCACCAAATCCAGCCGAAGGTAGACCAGAAAGAATAGTTAAAGGATGAATAAAATCTTCGTAGAGAATACCAAGGATAAGATAAATCACTAAGATAGCAATGACTAACAACAGTCCTAAACTTGGTAGGGAAGATTGAAACAGTTGACTTGCTCCCTGGAAGTTCGTGACGATACTTGCAGGTACAACTTGACGCACAAGTTCTTCTATTGCTTGAGTGGCATCCCCTAATGATGTATTGGGTGATAAGTTAAAGGAAATCGTTGCCCCATTCATCCGCCCAAAGTGATTGACCATCAACGGTCCAACAGTTTGAGATAATTGGGCAAATGTACTCATAGGCACTTCTGTTCCAGCAGTGGAAGTGTTGGTAGTAGTACTGGACCCACTACCAGTTATGCTACTACTACTAGAACCAGCACCAGTTGTGCTACCACTAGAATTACTTGTAGAACTGGTAGTACTAGCATTAACATAAAGCTGCATTAAAGCATTAGGGTCTTGCTGATACTGTGGTTCTAGTTCGAGAATAACTTCATACTCGTCACTGGCAGCATAGATGGTAGAGACTTGATAACCGCCATAAGCATTTCTTAGCGTGCTTTCAATCGCCTGTGCGCTAATCCCTAAGGCTGAGGCTTTATCGCGATCAATACTAATCCTTATCTGTGGTGCTAGCTGCAAATCGCTGTTAACATCTTGAAGTTGTGGTAGAGTTTTCAACTTAGCGACGAGTTGCGGAACATACTGCTGAAGAGGTTTTATATCGGTACTTTGTAGAGCCAGCTGATATAGTCCTGTACTCTGTTGTGTACCAATGGGAATAGCAGGTGGAATTTGTAAGAAAACTTGCATACCTGGAACGGTAGCTAGTTGCGATCGCAGTGCTTGGAGGATCTCGTCAGCACTGGCGGTACGCTTATCGCGAGGCTTGAGGCGAATTAACAAATTCCCTGTATTTCCTGTGGCGGATCCACCACTACCACTAGCACTGGAACCAGGTCCAATGTTAGAGTTAACAGCATCTACGTTCGGATTTTGCCGAATAATATTAACGACATCTTGCTGGTGACGCACTAAATCATCAAAAGACGCATCGGAAGCTGCTTGTGTAATGGCGGTGATTTGCCCTGTATCTTCACTAGGAATAAAGCCTTTGGGAACTACCAAGAGCAAATAAACGGTGACAAATAACAGTGCACCGGATAAAATCATCGTCGTGCGGTGATACTTTAAGGCTTTTTTCAGTGTCCAATCGTAGAGTGCCAGGAAGCGATCAAACACGTACTCTGATGCTTGATACAAGCGACTTTGATTTTCATGATCTGGCGGACGCAGAAAGCGACTGCATAGCATTGGGGTAAGTGTCAAAGAAACAAACCCAGATACCAAAATAGCAACGGCGATTGTTACAGCGAATTCATGGAATAGTCGTCCTAACAATCCATTCATGAACAGCATTGGGATAAACACTGCTACGAGTGAAATTGTCATGGACAAAATTGTGAAGCTGATTTCTCTAGAACCATTCAATGCTGCTTCTAAAGGACGTTCACCCATTTCCATGTGGCGAACAATATTTTCTAGCATGACGATCGCATCATCCACAACAAAACCCACTGAAAGCGTCAACGCCATCATCGACAGGTTATCCAGCGAGTACCCCAAAAGATACATCACTGCAAAGGTAGCAATCAGCGAGACAGGTAAAGCTAAACTGGGGATCACCGTCGCAGAGAGGTTCCGCAAAAATAGGAAGATCACCAAGACAACCAAACCAATGGTGAGAATCAAGGTAAATCTAACGTCATTTACTGAGTCGCGAATTGACTGAGACGCATCATAATAAACCCCAATTTCAACTGATTTTGGAATTTGACTTCTTAAATCTGGCAACTTTTGCTTGATTGTATCGACGATTTGCACCGTATTTGTGCCCGGTTGCCGTTGAATCGTCAGAATGATCGCGCGCTGATCATTATACCAGCTTGCAACTTTAGGATTTTGAACACCGTCAACGGTTCTACCGAGTTGATCAAGGTAGATTGGCGCACCATTTCGATAGGCAACAATGAGCGATCGATAAGCGGCGGCATCCTGTAGTTGACCGTTTGCCTGTACAGTATAGTTTTTATAATTACCCGAAAGGCTACCTGTAGGCAAATTCACGTTTCCTTGTTGAATCGCCGTTTGCACCTGATCCAGTCCGATCTGGTAAGTCGCTAATTTTGAAGGATCAAGCTGAATACGAGCAGCATATTTTTGCGAACCGTATACTTGTACTTGCGCCACCCCACTAATCGTAGATAACTTCTGTGCTAAATAGGTTTGAGCGTAGCTGTCTACCTGCGAAAGTTGCAAGGTAGGCGAGTACATATATAAATAGAGAATCGGTTGATCCGCTGGGTTTACTTTGCTATAAGATGGGGGGTTAGGTAAATCACTAGGAATCTGTCCAGATGCCGCCGATATCGCTGCTTGCACATCTTGAGCAGCATCGTCGATTTCACGGCTCAGGTTGAACTGAAGTGTAATTTGGGTATTGCCCAAAGTACTAGTCGAGTTCAGCAAATCCAACCCGGCAATGCTAGAAAATTGTTTTTCTAAAGGTCGAGCAACAGATGACGCCATAGTTTCTGGGCTAGCCCCTGGTCTTGACGCCGTTACCTGAATAGTTGGATAATCAACGCTCGGCAAATCGCTAATTGGTAGTAAGCGATAACTCATCAAACCGAAGATCAGGATACCTGCCATGACGAGCGTCGTCATGATTGGGCGACGAATAAATAGTTCTGATAAATTCATAATTTATTTAAAAGGGAACTCTTAACAGGGAACAGCAAGAGTGAGTACTTAAGAGTTATCACCTCCCCTGTGCCTTCTGCCCCTACGCTGCGTTTGTCCTCCTTCTCCTCCTGCTGCTTGAGGAGCAGCACCTTTAAGCTGTACTTTGTTACCAGAAATCAGATTCGCTTGTCCGTCAGTCACAACTTTTTGACCAGGTTTTACTCCACTCTTTATTACAGCTAAGCCATTTATAGTGCTGCTGACGGTGACTGGAACATTTTGTACTGTCATGTCAGGGTTGAGTACAAAGACAAACTGTCCATTAGGACCATTTTGAACTGCTTGTGAAGGAATGACAGTTGCATTCGGTTCTGTAGTTAGTTGCAGCGTTGTGTTAACATATTGACCTGGCCAAAGTCTTCCTTGAGGATTTTGAAATTCAGCAATAAGTTGAATGGTTCCAGTGGTGGTGTCAACAGCGTTATTTACGGAAAATAAAACTCCCTTTTCTGGAGGAGTATTGCTGTTAGGAAAAGAAGCTAAGACTGTTAGCTTATTATTTTGCATATACTTTTGAATTGTCGGCAGATTCGCTTCAGGAACGGAAAAGGAAACCTGGACTGGGTGAATCTGGGAAATTGACAAAAGAGGAGTTGTGCTGTTAGCTTGAACGACGTTGCCCAGAGTTACGAGGGTATTGCCAGCACGACCATTGATAGGAGAGTAAATTTTGGTGTAGGACAGTTGTACTTGAGCGTTCTGCAATGCTCCCTCGTCTGACTTTACAACTCCCTGTGCATTTTCTATCTGCGCTTGATCCACTTTGATTGCTGCTTGAGCATTGGCGATCGCTTGCTGATCTGCCTGAATAGTTGCTGCACTAGTTGCTTGGTTTGTGCTGTATTGTTGAGCAGTATCCCTACTAACTGCACCGGAGGCGAGCAAGTTATTGTAACGAGTCGCTTGTGCTTGTGCAAATTTGGCTTGTGCTTGATCTTTCGCCAGAGTTGCTTGTGCTTGTTTTATTGCCGTTAGGTCTTTGGCTAATGTTGCTCTATACTGTTGTACCAATGCTAAGTCTCTCGCCAGAGTTCCCTTAGCTTGTTGAATGGCAGCTTGCTGTGTACGATCATCTAGTGTGAATAAGAGTTGCCCCTTTTTCACCTCTTGACCTTTTTTAAAGTAGACTCCGGTAATTGTGCTACTGACTTGGGGTGTAACCGATACGGTAGACTCTGCTTGAACATTCCCAATTTGCTGCAATTGCACTGGAACCGTTTTTTGAGTTGCCGTCGCCACAGTCACAACAGGTGTTCCCTGTCTCCGCCCGCTTCTAGCTTGGGAGTTTTCAGATCTGTTGGGCTTGACAGCTGAATGGATACCATATAAGCCCAGTCCAGTAAGCAGTGTTGCACCTACTATGACCGAAATAAGACGCCTTTTGGATGAAGGCTCATTGGTCAATTTTAAGTGTTTCTCTGCTGTAATTTCATTTGGAATGTTATCTTGCAAGAGAGCCTCCCATAAGTTTAAGTTGTAGTTGAGGGTTAAAAAAATCTCCGCATTCGCATTTATGATATCAATCTTAAAAATTAAGAGTAAAGTTTACATCGAGCGGAATTCCTAAGGTCAGCAGGAGAAAATTACTATATTGAATGTGACTTTTTTCCTAGTCTAAAGCTAACAAATCAGTACTAAATGGTCTATGGGCACTAGGAACAAATTTTATAAACAGGAGGAAGAGAATTTGCAAAATGGGCATGGGACATAGGGCATAGAGAATTGGCAGCAGGAGTGGGTTTATATATAAGGTAATTCGGGTTCTATTTAAAGCCTCAAACCCTCTTTCTTCCTGTTCCCGATGCCCCATGCCCTATGCCCCATGCCCTATGCCCCATGCCCTATGCCCCATGCCCCCCTGCTCCCTCTTAACCCTATGCTCCGCCCAACCTCGCAATCCTTTCGTTTATTGCTTTATCTGGAGTGGCTGTTGCTAGTGACAGCAGCTTTCATGGAAGTCTTTTTTCCTTTCGAGTTGTCTTGGGATTTACTGCTGCAAATTCTAGCGATCACTGCTTTCGGTCTGATGGGTTTAAAATTGCCAACTTCTAATCTAGGAGCAAAACTATTTTACACTGCTATAGAATTTGGCTTAATGTTGCTGCCAGCTACTAAGTTTGACTTATCTAGTCGCTCCGTTTTCCTGATGTGTCTAGTGCTGGTGATGCGGAGTTCTCTGATATTCCCGCGTGCAGGACAGTTTACTGTTTTAAGTTTAGCTTTTCTGTGCCATGGAACGATACTTCTGTCAAAACCGATTGGAAAGTATAGAGTAGCTGTATGGGATTGGCGATTAAGTTCTTTATTGCTGTTTAGCTTAACACTGCTATTTGCTTTATTGTTGATTAATGCCCTGCATGCAGAACGACAAAGTAGAGAGCAATTGCAGAAAGTCTATCAGGAACTAGAAATTACTCACGACCAATTGCGAAACTATGCGCTGCGAATTCAAGATCAAGCAACCCTACAGGAACGAAATCGGATCGCCCGCGAAATTCACGATGGATTGGGACATACCCTAGCAGCCCAAACGATTCAGATCAATAACGCCTTGCTTTTTTGGCAGTCAAATAATGACAAAGCATTGACTTTTCTTAAACAAGCAAAGCAATTAGGATCTGAGGCGTTGCTAGAAATCCGGCGTTCTGTTTCAGTGTTGCGTTCCAACCCCCTACAAGGACAAACCCTTGAATCAGCTATTGACAAGCTATTGAAAGATTTTCAAAACACAACAGGGATTAAACTAGAGAGCAAAATTCATTTGCCATTATCCTTAAGTACAGAAGCAAACACAACCCTTTACCGTATTATCCAAGAATCTCTGACCAATATTTATAAACACGCTCACGCAACCACTGTCATCGTTGAACTCGTTCCACAGGTCGGGATGCTTGAGCTTTCGATAGTGGATAATGGAGAAGGGTTTAACCCAATTGAAAATACGACTGGGTTTGGACTCCAAGGTATGCGAGAAAGAGCGGCGGCTTTGGGTGGTAAGTTTCAACTTCACAGTCAACCAGGGAAAGGTTGTCGTATTTCTGTTTCTTTTCCAATATCTAATGTAGTTCTATGATTCGCATCTTGTTAGTTGATGATCAATTCATTATCCGTCAAGGACTTAAGAGTCTGCTTGAGTCTAATTCAGATATGAAAGTTGTTGGCGAGGCAGAAAATGGGCAACGGGCGCTTGAACAAATACCTACGCTGCAACCTGATATAGTGTTGATGGATATCAGAATGCCGGTGATGGATGGAGTCGCTGCTACTGGTGCGATCGCTCAACAATATCCCCAAACTAAGGTGCTTGTTTTGACGACTTTTGATGATGATGAGTACGTCTCACAAGCTATGCACTTAGGCGCTAAAGGCTATCTGCTTAAGGACACTGAACCTGATGAACTAGCATTAGCAATTCGCGCTGTCTATAAGGGACATACTCAATTAGGACCAGGATTGTTGGAAAAAGCACTTATGTCGCCTCCAACACCAGCCGAGCCAGTTAAACAACCTCCACCAGAATTGGCGCTCCTCACACCCAGAGAAATGGACGTTTTGCGATTAATAGCCTCTGGAGCTAACAACCGCGAGATTGCACAAACCCTTTTTCTCTCCGAAAATACCGTGAAGAACTATGTAACTAATATACTCAGCCACTTAAATTTGCGCGATCGCACTCAAGCAGCTTTACTAGCCCATTCTTTGTTTAAAGAACATTCTGCTTGATAATTGCAACAACTTCTTCAAAAACCAAGTTAGCAGAATTGTTAACAGCAAGACTTAACTCAAGCCCTAAGCTAAGATTTTCTGCTTCAATTAAGTAAACCGTCACCTCTTCGGGAAAATTATCCTTAAAAATCTTCTTACCTGCGGCTAAAGCATTATCCCAACGAAAACTGTGCAAATTATAGGTCGGTTCCGGTAAAGCTTCCAATTCTTCTCCAGGAACTTTAAACACAGCACCTGGTTCGGAACCTGTAGAACTTGCATCAACAATAATTAACTTTTTGCTACCTCTAGCTTGAAACATCACTTCCATCCCTGCCGTCCCGCAGTCATAGACTTGGACATTCGGTTGAGGATGTTCGTTTAGATATCGCTGTAAACGTTGAGCTATGATTACACCTACAGCATCATCACTACGATTAAGATTACCACAGCCAATAATAGTTAGCATTTTATCAAAAAGTCAGAAGCTAGAAATTCGGTGGGGGTGAGAGCGTAAGGCAAGAGTGTTGATATTGAGGAAAGAAACACCATGACTGAAACAGTTGAAGCTCAGATTATCGATGTCGAAGAACGGCTTAGACAGGCAATGCTTGCTTCTGATGTTAGCGTTTTGAATGAGCTACTAGCACCCGAAATTATCATCATCAGTCATGAGGGAGAATTATTACGAAAACAAGATGATCTAGCCGCCCATGAATCTGGTTTATTTAAGATACACGAGTTGAAACCCTCTGAGCAGCATATTCAAATCCATGGAGAAGTAGCGGTTGTTTCAGTCCGAATGCAATTGTCTGGTAGCTATAAAGGCACTCCCACAAATGGCGACTTTTGTTACACACGAGTTTGGGCTGTCTCTTCACGTGGAACTTGGCACATCGTTACGGCTCATATAGGGATGGTAAAAGATGCGAAAATGAAAGTCTAAGTTTAACTAAGCAGAAGCTGGCGGAATAATCTCAATCCCATACTTAGGAGCAGTGGCAAGAATTTTTTCTAAATCTGTGGGACTTAAAGTTGGTGCAGGAGTTACTTGTCGATACACGGCTTTTCCAACTTCTGCAATAAACTTCTCAAATCCTGCTGGTGTAACCCAAACTAGCATTTTAGCTGGTGTAGAGGTGGTATTAGTAAATTGATGGAGTTGACCTTGAGGAGAATAGAGAAAGGTTCCAGGCGTTGCAGTGAGGGTGCGATCGTCTAGTTGGAATTCAATGTCCCCTTCCAAAACATAAAACGATTCATTTTCTCTGCTGTGTCGATGTAGAGGAGTACCACCTTGCGGCGCAACAATGACTTCACAAAGGGCATAACTTTCACCCGTCTGCGCGCCCACTGCCTTAAAAGTATACAAGTCTTGCCCAAACCAGTAAGAATTGCCTTGTCCTGGCTGCTGCTGAATCGTCATTTTTCATTCTCCTGGGTGCGTTAACGTGGTGCAACGCACTATTATATAGAGTTATTAGTTATAATCCATACTAATTAGACGTAATTTTATAAAAATTCTCCGCATAATAATATTAATCCTACAACTTATGGAGCTTTCGCCATGTCCCCTGCTCTAAAAGCAATTTATCGCAACGGAGCCTTCATTCTACAAACAGCTTGCGACTTGCCTGAAGGATCTGAGGTGGAATTGTTGATTCAAGCACCTCTAGTCAGTTCGCCACCTATTTCTGATCCAGAGGCTAAAAAACTACTATTAAGGTCGTTAGTTGAGCGAATGCAACAAAATCCAATTCCACAGAATGCGCCTCGATTTACACGGGACATGTTACATGAACGCCGTTGATACGAATATTTTGATTTATGTAAACGATTCTCGTGATCTGATTAAGCAAAAAATTGCGGGTTCTCTAGTTTCATCTTTATCAACAATCTTTTTCACTTGATTTGGCTCTAACCTATCCAGGGATTTACAAAACAAATCCCAAGCGAGCTCATTAGCTCGTCGATCAGCTTTTTTTCTTGACTCTGGGTCTAACCGGAAATACCATTGTAATGTATATAGCCCAATTCCAATTATTCCTAAAGCTCCTAAAGGGATTATCACAAATGTAGTCCTTTTTGTGAATGTTTTCTTCTAAAGACACTACTGAAGCTGGACATTAAGACTGCAGAAAATTAAGGTTTTGAAAATCTGCGTTACTGTGTTACATAAGTTTGCTATGTGAGTAGTTTTGCACGTGCTTCGTCATACCATCAACTAAAATTGGTCTTTTAGACCTAGATTCATATGTAAATTCCCAATTATCTAACAGTTAAAGATACACAAAGACTCAAAGATGTTCCGCAAGTTTATTCTAGTATTTGTTACTATTTTCCTCCTATGAAAGTACGGTTTTCTGTACTATACAAAAATTCTTATATGTATATTTTTGTCAAAACTTATACTTAATACTGCGCAAGGGCGCACCCTACGGATGGGAACTATTTGTTAAACTTGAGACATAAAACTATTGACGATTGACACATGACTGTTGACTATTGACAAAAGAGCGATAATCGAAAACCAATGGTCAACTCTACCCTAGTTGCGACACTCTATGTCAATCCTGTGGTGGGAAATGATGCCAACACCGGGTCACGGTCAGAACCCTATAAAACTCTGAGCCGTGCCTTAAGAGGAACCACCACACCTAAATTTATTCAGCTAGCACCAGGAACATATAGCACTGCTAGCGGTGATGTATTTCCGGTGGTGATTCCACCTAATGTAACTGTTATAGGTAATGAAGCCACTAAAGGACAAGGTATTTTGATCTTGGGTAGTGGTAAGTATCACAGCCTTACCTTCGGCGTTCAAAAGATTACATTGCTATTACTTGATGATGCTCAACTCAAGGGAGTAAGTGTCACAAATCCAACAGCAAAAGGTACTGGTGTCTGGATTGAATCAACTACCTCGCCAACTTTGGCTAATAACACCTTTACTAGCTGTGGTCGGGAAGGTGTGTTTGCCTGTGGTGCTGGTAAACCAGTCATCATGGATAATGTTTTTGTGCAAAATGTTGCTGGAGGGTTAGTAGTGGCACACTATAGCAAAGGGGAAGTGCTACGGAATATTTTTCAGAATAATGCTCTGGCTATAATAATTAGTGACTTTGCTGCGCCTTTGATTGCAAACAACAAACTATCACAAAACCGGACTGCGATAGCGAAGCGCTGCTGCGTTCGCGTAGCGTCTCGCAGAGAAGCGCAGATCGCACTGTCACGAAAAGCACGACCTATATTGCGTCACAATCTCATTGAAAAAAATACCCAAGGCGGTTTACTAATTAATGGTCATGCAGCTCCTGACTTTGGTACTGCTCAAGATCCAGCGGGTAATATTTTTCGTCATAACGCACAGTTCGATGTGCAAAATCTTACCTCTGGCAAAGTGATTTGCTCAGGAAATAACTTAAACCTTGTACAAGTAAAGGGCTTGGTAGATTTAGTTACTCTGCCAGATGATATCTCTAGTTTTTCCGACATGGTGGGGCATTGGGCAAAACCTTTTGTGGGAGCATTGCTTTCGTCAGCTTTAATGAATGGCTTTCCTAATGGCATTTTTGCGCCAGAAGCCCCCGTAACTCGTGCTCAATATGCTGCTTTGGTTGCTAAGATTTTTCAGTTACCGATTTGCAAACGGATACAAAACTTTACAGATATCAAACCAAACTTTTGGGCAACATCAGCCATTAACCGTGCGGTAGGCATGGGTTTTCTTGACGGATTTCCGGATGGGACGTTTCGACCTACGCAAAACTTAACAAGGGTTGAAGTTTTCCTTTCTATGGTGAATGGATTAAAACTGAGTGGGGGTAATCCGAATGCTTTAAATAGGTACTGCGATAGTGAAGCGCTGTGGCTATTCGCCGATCGCACTCAAATTCCCAGTTACGCCACCAATGCTGTAGCAGCAGCTACACAAAAGATGTTAATTGTAAACTATCCTAGAAAAGAATTATTAGAGCCACTGCGAAATATAACTCGCGCTGAAGTGGCAGCATTAATTTATCAAGCATTAGTTGCAAGCGGTAAACAAAAAGCGATTGTATCTCCCTATATTGTCAATCCTAATGTTGATGGGTTCTCTTGTGCCGATTTAATAAGTCACTGGGCAGAACCATTTATTCGGGCATTAATGAGGATGAACTTAACTCGGGGTTTTGCTGATGGTAGCTATCAGCCAGATAAGCCTATGACTCGTGCTGAGTACGCAGCTTTAATTGTAGGAGCTTTTGGGCCTGTTTCCAAACGCCCAGCACCTACTTTTATTGATATACCAAGAGATTATTGGGCGTCGAGCGCTATTCAAATCGCAGCCCAAAGTGGCTTCGTTGGAGGATTTAGCGTTCCGCCGAAGGCGGCAGCGCCTCGCTATCGCACGTTCCGCCCTGAGCAAAACGTACTCAGAATACAAGTAATAGTATCTTTAGTGAATGGACTTGCGTTAAAAGCATCTGACTGCGATACTTTACTTGACTACAGTGACCTTAATGCAATCTCTGAGTCTGCTCGTGCAGCAGTTGTCACAGCAGTACAGCGCAATATCATTGTCAATTATCCAGATCCTAAGCGAATTGAACCTTCTAATGAAGCAACACGCGCTGAGGTGGGGGCAATGGTTTATCAAGCGTTAGTAGCGATGGGGCGAGTTTCACCTTTTCTTATGGAAAATGTAAACTAAAAACGCTCGAAAAAAACAAACTGTAGCTAAAAGCACGATAGGCTATATGAGATTGAAACAGAATTTATGCTTATGCCACTAAGCGGATAGCCATAATGTTTACACCAGCTTCCAGCACTTCTGCCGATTTGGCAATAGCCTTACTAATTCACTATAGCTTCGACCTGAGTGGCTATAGCGCCAATGAACTGGTTAACATTTGGCACAAGCAATTTTCAGTTGACTGGTTGCACCTAGCCGTTATAGAAGCTCTGTATCAAGGTCGATACAAAGCAGTTTCAGTACAGCAAATTTTAATTATGTGGCATCGTCGAGGACAGGCTACTTTTCATTTCAACATGGAGTTTGAACGCCTGATTTGTAGCAAATTTCCTCAAAGCCTCACCTTACAATCATCGCTTAGCCTACCTCCTGTTCCAAAAAACACTCCCCGAGAGGAATTCAAAAATTCTTCTTCATCACTCGCAATAAATCCCGCCTCTAACAAATTGTCTAGGGCTTTAGAAACTAGTGAAGAAAAGCTATTGAGAAGTGAAGTTCGTCCATCTCCGCGTCTTCCACTTTCAAGCCAGTCTTCTTCTCCACCTTTGCCACAGCGCCTCAAACTTCCAGCTTCTTCTCGCTCATCAATCCCCAATAATGAGGCACTTGTCTCCCCCCCTACCACAAATCATCCTCCAATTGGACAATTTACTCCACAAACAACTAAGCGCTCAGAGTCTTTCACATCTAAACTCCAAGCACTGTCACACGATAGGTTGAATTAGGGCATGGGGCATAGGGCATGGGGCATAGGGCATGGGGCATAGGGCATGGGGAATGGGGAATGGGGCGTTGCGAGAATATAAAAAATGGGATATTTCAGACAAAAATCCAGCAAATCACAAGCAATGTCTAATATGTAGCTATCGCCAGAGTCTGCGGGCAAAAAATAGGATATTCACCCAACCGTGGCTCGTTTAGCCAAAGTACGAATCAGTTCTCCTCTGATTCCTATGCGCCATGCGCCATGCGCCATGCCCTATGCCCCATGCCCATTGCTCTAAATCGGCTCTACCATAGCTCTTAAACCTTTTCCAGAGAGAAGTTTTAACATATTATCGGCGTTATAGCGACTGGTAAAAACGCCTACTTGCATAACTTCTTGACTGTGCCACACGGTGTGAAAAGCACCAGGGGCAATAAATTTTACTAATTCTTCATCTTGTTGGCTTCCAGCCGCCACCACCACTCGGTAACGTAAATTGATTTGTCCAACATTCGTTACCCTTGGGGAAGGTTGGTTGTTATAAGTAACAATTACCGTTGGAGGTACTGGCATCTGGGTACTACTAGAGTTGTCTGTCGCGGCATTGTAATTGGGTATGGGAGCTCCATCTACTACTGGTAATTCCTGCCATCGACTGCTAGGGGGTTGTATAGGTGCTGATTCGACTGGTAAGGATTGTTTTGGGCTATTCAGTCTTTGTATAGATCCTGAATGCTGCCATTGATTGTTAGGCGGTTGTATGGGTGCTGATTCAACTACTAACGATTGTTTTGGGCTATTGAGTCTTTGTATGGCTCCAGGAGCTACCGCGATTTGCTTTCCTTGACTACTAGGTGGTTGTACAGGTGCTGATTCCACTGGTAAGGATTGTCTTGGGCTATTGAGTCTCTGTAAGGCTCCAGGAGCTACAGCAATTTGCTTTCCTTGACTACTAGGTGGTTGTGCAGGTGGTACTGTTGTAGCCTTTGATGCAGAAAACTCAACAGTAACAGGAGGAATCTGTACATAATTCAATTGAGATGTATTGGGTTTATCTGTCGCAGCCTGGCGGTTATTACTGGGGTTGACTTTTAAGGGTTGTTTATTGCTATTCGTTGTCAAGTTAGTAGGGCTAGGAAAATCTGTATATTTAGAATTAGAAATAGATGGCTTTTGATTAACAGAAGCAACCGGCTCTGGCAAAGCCTTTGGCTGCTGTGATAGGTATTGTTTGCGAGAACTAGAGTTATTAGGCAAATTTCTGCTGTTGGAACTTCTCTCAAAAGATATAGAGAGTGGGATTGTTGGTGATGCGGATGCAGCGGTTGTCCCAGTAATCTGTGTAGCTGTTTTAGTGTTAGTATCTACTTGGCCGGTGATACGATCGCTTCTTAGGGTGTTGCCATAAGCACTAATCATCTGCTTAGCAGCACTAGCATTGATGTCATAACGTTTGTTGTTGCGAAACTCATTTTGCCCTGGTTCTGTTGGGCTACCCAAGTCTGGTGTTGCTTGGGAGATCGCTACTAATCCATCTTCTTTATTATCTTGAATTAAATTATTCCGCAAAACTGGGTGAGAATTAGCTTGCACTACAATACCGGATCTGTTGTTTTGAATTCGATTACCTATTAACATTGGTTGGGCATTTTGAGCAATATTGATCCCAAAGCCCGTTTGTTGAAACACATTCTCGCGCACCTCAGGACGAGAATTACCAGTAATTGTGATTCCATTTGCCCCATTGCGTTCAAAGTGGTTATTCCGAACTGAGGCTTGACTATTACCAGTGATAGAAATTCCATCTTGGGTATTGCCAGTAAAAGTATTTGCCGCGACTATTGGACTAGTGTATTCAATCCACAAGCCGTAACCACGGCGGTTGGAATTTGTTACTGTTACTCCCGTCAACCTCGCTTGATCTGCACCAACAACTGTAACGTTTTTGCCACCAAAGGTGCGACTGAGATAATCTCCACCTCCAGCTATGACAATATCACGGCCTTTGTTGCCTTGATCTCCTTGGATTGAAACACCTGGTTTGAGCATTAAAGGAAATCTCTCTCCATTTTCAGCGCTGTAGGTGCCTTTTGAGAGTATGATGACAGTGTTAGGTTTAGCCGATTGTAGTGCTCGGGTAATGGTTTTTAAAGGAGTGCGTTCATCAGCATTCCCAACTTTGTCATCTCCAACACTTGGGTTGACAAAAAGTACATTAACCTGAGACATTGTTTTGGCACTAGCTTGCAGTTCCTTTGAAGCTATAGGCGTCTGAGCCATTACGGCATCTATGTTTGTGGCGAAAAATACTATATTTGCTAGTGCTATACTGGTTGTGCAAAACGATACTGAACCATTAAATATTGAAAATGTTCGTAGTTCTAAACATCGATACGGTGGATCACATAATGGATTCAACTTAGCAGATGCGAAATTTATTTTACAAGACTTAGGGAAAATGTTGAGATGAAACACTTTAAGAGCACTCCTTGAACCAAATATAACTTTTTATAGTCTTTAAGACGCTGATATGTCGATCATCTCAGTCAGCAATTGACCTGTTACTACTTTTTGATAGAAAGTAATTTGTTAACAAATCAATACAGATAAGAAAGATATTGCAAATATGAAAGGGGCTGGCTGTTACGATGAAAGCACTAATGGGGTTGTTGTCATGGTCGAGCCAAACAGCCAAACAGAGCAAATAAAGCAAGTGGTTTACCGCATTTTAGATGCAAATTTAGACCGCGCTCGTGAAGGTTTGCGAATTATTGAGGAATGGTGTCGCTTTGGCTTGAATAATGCCCATTTGGCTAGTCAATGCAAAAAAGAGCGACAAGAAATAGCTAATTGGCATACTGCACAAATACGTGCAACACGGGATACACTAAATGATCCAGGTACTGATTTAACCCATCCTCAAGAGGAAGAACGTAATAGCATTAAATCCTTGTTACAGGCTAACTTCTGCCGAGTGCAAGAAGCTTTGCGTGTGGTAGAAGAATATAGCAAACTATACAACCCAAATATGGGGAAAGTATTCAAGCAGATGCGCTACCGCATTTATACCCTAGAAACTGATTTAATGGGTCAAGAGCGGCATCAGGTGCTTTTGCGATCGCGCTTATATCTTGTCACCTCCCCTCACGAAAAATTGTTGGAGATTGTTGAAGCTGCCCTTAAAGGCGGCTTAACTCTCTTGCAGTACCGCAATAAAACTGCCGATGATTCTTTTCACTTAGAACAAGCAAAAAAGTTGAGACAACTGTGTCACCTATACGGTGCTATTTTTATTATCAATGACCGTGTAGATGTGGCATTGGCAGTTGATGCTGATGGTGTGCATCTGGGACAGCAAGATATGCCTATTGCTATTGCCAGACAATTACTTGGTCCACAGCGCATAATAGGCAAATCTACCACAAATTCTGAAGAAATGCAACGGGCAATTACCGAAGGTGCAGATTATATCGGGGTAGGACCAGTTTATGAAACGCCTACAAAAGCAGGTAAGCCAGCAGCTGGTTTAGAGTATGTAAGCTATGCTGCTAAAAATTCTCCTATCCCTTGGTTTGCGATCGGCGGAATCGACCCCAATAATATAAACGAGGTGATTGACGCTGGAGCAAATCGTGTGGCGGTAGTGCGAAGTCTGATGCAAGCAGAGCAACCAACTTTAGTAACACAGTATTTTCTCTCTCAACTAAATCGCATTCAACCAGAATTTAAGAACTCTCATGTCTAATCAGATTACCCTTGTTGTTAACGGGGAAACACGTAGCTGTTCATCTCAAGTTACTTTACCCAATTTGTTAGAAACACTGGGGTTCAATCCTCGCTTAGTAGCTGTCGAGTATAACGGTGAAATTTTACACCGCCAGTTTTGGGCTCAGACACAAGTACAGCAGGGAGATAATTTGGAAGTGGTGACAATTGTTGGTGGAGGGTAGAAACAGTTATCAGTTATCAGTTATCAGTCAAGAATAATGTGTTTATACGAGCGCGAAACACCGCACCATACACCTTGATTACTGATAACTGTTCACTGTTTACCTGTCACTCCCTATCTGAAGCATAAAGAGAACGATATAGGGTTCTGCGGTTAGCTAATGCTTTTGCTCTACAACCTAGTGTTTGGCGGAGTTGGGAGTCTTCGCATAGGCGACGGAAAGCTTGCAAAATTTCGTTGCCAGAATAGGGATTGACTAAAAGACCATTTTCTTCGTGGCTAACTACATCTTTTATACCACCGACATTACTTGTAATTACGGGTTTACCAAAGTAAGCTGCTTCTATGATACCGATGCTTAGACCTTCTATACTAGCGGCTTGGATGTTATCTAAAGTCAGCATTGCAAAAATATCACAAGCTGCATAGTACCCAGCCAATTCATAATCAGGCTTATACCCAGCAAAGTGCACTCGCCGTTCGACTCGTAAGCGACGAGCCAAAGAATAAAGTTCTGATTCACCTGGACCGTATCCACAAAGTATATAGTGGACATCGAACCCCCAGGTCAATAGTGGTGTTAAAGTCTCGATAATTAGGTCGAAGCCTTTACGCTTGACAAACTTTCCTACAGAAAGAATCACCAGTGCTGTTTGTGGAATATCGTGTGCACTCCGCGTCTGCAAGCGTAAACTATCAAGATAGCTTTGACCTAGAGTTGCACCAAATTTGTCCCTTCTAACCACAGGGTTAATGACGTGGGTAGGGGTGTTAAATCGGAAATGAGTACTTAGGTAGTCTCGTGTAAACGAACTTTTACAAACGATGCCTTTGGCTCGTTTTAGTGTCAGTTCAAATAGGGATTTTATTATGTGGTTACGTAAAGCACACAGAATATCGTTTCCATGTACGTAGACAAAAAAACGGATAGGAAGCAGGTAGCTTAAGAGAAGTACTGAAATAAAGTCGTAACCGTGACCCCATTCAATATACCGGTAGTGATAGCGAAAATAAAGTTTGATTGCGAGTAGAAATGACCAGACTGTATTCAGTATAGCTTGTATAATGTTACCGATTAAACCATTACGGTAGTATGTAAGGTTTGGCCAGCGATAGACGGGAAACTTCTGCGCTTTGTCAAAGGCTTTGTCTCCTGAGCAACCACCAACTAGAACTATGATACGGTCTGGATCTTGTAAACAACGATTATAAAGATATTCCTCGATACCACCTGATGAAGGCAGGAAAGTACGGGATATAACTAAGATGTCAGCAGATACAGTTTGATCCCTGATTTTTGTCTTTATTCGTGAAATATTTTCCATATCTTTTATAAAGCCTACACCCTGTTCTCTTACACCCCTAGTACCGCAAGGCAGAATTAACTGATTGAAATTTCAAAAAATTTATAAACGTTAACGTTGATTTAGAACGGTTGCTTTATTTCCGCCTCCAGTCTACTAACTCCCCAAGTAAAGCTGTTATTAGAGCCTATTCACAGACTATAAAAATGTCATGCCAAAATGCCTAAAGGTTATGTACGGTTATCTACACGAGGAAATCCCTCTTAAGCTCCCTACCTATTGAGCATAAGAAAAGGTAGATTTGAAATGTAGCCTATTTTTTAGGGCTACTGCCAATTCACTACTCTGTAGGGCTACGGGCTGCGTCACCTGCGCGCTGCAACACTCCTACCAGTACTGGTAGAACTTAAAAGTTATAACGTTTTTCAAGCGACTGTGTTATGCGTCACAAACTACAACAAGCGATTAAACCGCTTTTTAAATCTCTTTTCATCCTTAGCCTTGTCTTCGCATTGGCATTTAGTCACGCTGATGGAGCTCTAGCTGCTCGCAGTGGAGGAAGAATCGGCGGTGGCTCCTTTAGAATGCCTTCTTCGAGCCGTACTTACTCGTCACCAAGTCGCGGCGGTTATGGCTATCCGAGCGGGGGATATTATTCTCCCTACCCTGGTGGTGGATTTGGCTTTCCTTTCTTGATTCCCTTTTGGGGTATCGGTGGAGGGTTTGGCGGTTTATTCAGTATTCTAATTTTTCTAGCGATCGCTAACTTCATAGTACAAGCCTTCCGACGTGCTGGTAGCACTGAAGTAGAAGAAGGCGATATCAGCAGCAACTCACCTGTTTCTATTACTCGTGTCCAGGTTGGTATGCTAGCAAGCGCTCGTAATCTGCAGAATGATCTGAACCACATTGCCGAAACTGCTGACACTAACACCCCAGAAGGTAGAGCAGAAATTTTGCAAGAAGCAAGCCTCGCTTTACTGCGCCACCCAGAGTACTGGATATATGCTGGTGGTGGATCAGGGCAAGCTCGGTTAAATTCCGCTGAAGCAGAATTTAACCGTCTAGCATTGGCAGAACGCAGTAAATTTACAGCAGAAACACTTTCTAATGTGAATAACCAACTCAAATCTGCTGCACCCAAAGATATTTTACCTGGTGGTAATGAGTTAGATAATCCAACTCGTCTAATTAGCGAAGGTCCTGGAGAATATATTATCGTCACTTTGCTAGCGGCGACATTAGGTAAGTTCCAAATCCCGACGATTAACGGCAGTGACGACTTGCGTCAAGCTTTACGTCAAATTGGCAGCATTCCTAGCGATAAACTGCTTGCTATCGAAGTCCTTTGGACTCCACAAGCTGAAGGTGATACCCTTACTTCTGATGATTTGTTGGCAGAATATGCTGATCTGAAATTGGTTTAATTAAGAGAAGAGGGAACAGGCAACAAGCAACAGGAAAATCTCCATTATTAAAATAGGGGATTTGTAATCGAATTATAAAAAGGGGGGAAGGGAGAGGCTGCGATCAGCAGCCTCTCCCTTCCCTCATCTTGTATGAGAATAATTATCATTTTTATAACTGTACGTTCGCTCATTTTTAACCGGAAGATTTAATTAAGCCTTACTCTAATCAACTTCCTTAAGATACAGAAGCTTCGCCAGGAAAAAGGACTTGCTAGCATTTCTGTAACACTGCACTCAGTATTTTGTGGTCCCCCCGGAACAGGGAAAACGACAGTTGCTCGTCTAATAGGTCAAATATATAAACATTTAGATCATGTGGAAGACGTCTGGTTAAAATCTGTTAAGTACAGCGCTACCTAATTCTTCTGCGAAATCATTCACGTGGCTATGACTCGAAAACCACATACCCTGAGTCCACCATCCGATTCGTTCCAGCTTCGACTCGCGCTACGACAAAGTACAGAACTGAAACTCCAAGAACCACCGCGAAGCACTCGGCGATTATGATCTCCTCCTATTTCCCATATTCTGCCATCTCGTGGTGCGCCATCGTAATTTTTATGCCAAGGATCAGCACACCATTCCCACACTAGTCCATGCATATCATACAACCCAAAAGCATTTGCTACCTGGAAACTACCTACAACAGTCGTTTCTTTACGAGATTTACCTTTTGATGCAAAAGAGTGGATATCACTGTCACTACAGTTTGCTAAGTCACTGGTAAGTGTTTCGCCAAAATGGAATGGTGTAGTAGTACCTGCACGACACGCATATTCCCATTCAGCTTCACTGGGTAAGCGATAATTGCGTCCAGTTTTTTCTGACAATCTTGCGCAAAATTCTACAGCTTCGTGCCATGATACATTTTCAACTGGTCTATTTGTGCCTCGGAATTTCGATGGATTGGGGTTTAATGATTGTTTGATTTTTGGTAAATTTGCTACAAATCTCCATTGGTTTTGAGTTATGGGAAATTTACCCATAAAGAAAGGTTCCAGATTAACTTGGTGCTGAGGACGTTCATCAGCATCCCCTTCTTCATCTGATGATCCCATCATAAAACTGCCACCAGGAATTGCTACCATTTCAACAGTAACGCCATTACCCAATTCTTCTATATAAAAGTTCCCACTCCTTTCTTCGCGCCTAATTTCGTTACCAGCAGCGTTTACTGTCACCACTTCAAATTCAAAAGATTGTAGGGGGGGAAAGACTGATATTATTTTTTGTATTCGAGTCGGTGACTCATATTGCGAATGGGAAAGCAATTGTGTACTGCTTAATTGTGAAGAAGATAAATCTTTGAGAACTTCTGCTGCTGATTGATATCTTTCCTTTGGTAAATGTTTTAGTAATTTATCTAGAATTTGTTCTAATTCTTTGCTAACGGTAAGACTTTTTTCTTGCAAACACTCTCGCCATAGCCATTGCCCACTCATGGGATCATAAAGATGATCTTGAATTTGTCCATAATCATCTTGTATGGGTAAACATTTAGTTAAAAGACGGATACAAGTGACACCTAGAGAGTATAAATCACTGGAATGGTAGGCAAACCCAGCCATTTGTTCTGTAGGCGCATAGCCAATTGTATAGATTGCTGTTGCTTGTCTACCTATGCTGGTTTGAGTTACCTGTTTTGCACCGCCAAAGTCGATTAATACGAGTTCCTTTTTAGGAAAGGTTCGGCGAATGATATTTTCTGGTTTTATATCTCGGTGGATAACGTTACGAGAGTGAATAAATTCGAGAACAGGTAATAAATCACCTAGGATTTCCCAAATCTCTTGCTCACTAAAGGTTTTTTCTTGAAGTTCCTTTAGGAGAGTATGTCCTTGAATAAACTCTTGCACTAAATACAAGCATGAACCTTGTTCAAAATAAGCAAGTAATCTGGGAATTGAAGGGTGGTTCTCTCCCAGTTCATACAACCGAAAAGCTTCTTCTTTAAACAAAAGCGCTGCTTTGGTAAGTTGGGAGGTTCCCTGAACTTGGGGAAAAAATTGCTTGATAACGCAAGGCGCATCGAGTCTATCTACATCTTCTGCTTTATAAGTTCTGCTAAACCCACCTTCGCCTAATAATGTTGATACCCGAAATCGGTTTCTCAGAAGCTTGCCAAAGTTTCTTTCTCCACAACTAATGCAAAACCTATTGCCATCAGGGTTGAAAGGATTTGAGCAATCGGGATTTTGGCATATTTCCATAATGAGCCGTAGACCCCATCCTGTTCAAAGTTGACTCTATAAGAGCAAGTGCAAAATAATCTTAATTATAAGAGTAAGTGCAAAATAGATATTTATAAGGGCAAGATCCATATTGGAGAGTCTGTATATAATCTCATACGGGGCTAACACAGACTAGTACAACAAGGTAAAAGGAGCTATTTATTCGTCTACTCTTAGAAATTAAATATATCTATAATATATGAGCGCACGGATTTCCATTTTTCAAAGATATCTCCAAAGAGCTAATCTTGTCAAGCGTACAGATTAGCCCCTCCGGGGCGGGTGTGGGGTGAGAAACTAGCCCGCGAGCGTAAGGTTTAAAGTCTCGCTTTGAAAGTGGTCGAAAAAATCGATCTCTATACGGTTCGGTTGAAACCCCACCTATGAGTGGTGGCTTTATATTTTCCCTACACCCTACACCCCACACCCTGTTCACTCTTACACCCTTCACGCTCGACGTTTATCCTCAAAAGAAGCCCGAATCCATTCAGCGACAAAAGCAGCGATCGCAGAGCCTAACATTAAGATAACTGAGAGAGCGTTAATATCTGGTTTGACACCTGTTCTGATTCGGCTGAAAATTTCCATTGGCAAAGTGTTAAAACCGCTACCAGCAGTAAAACTGGCAATCAGAAAATCGTCTAAGCTTAAGACAAAGGCTAGTAGGCAGCCAGCTATAATGCCAGGCATTAACTGAGGGAGTAATACTTTAATCAAGGCTTGTCCTGGTGTTGCTCCTAAATCTAGTGCTGCTTCTTCTAAATGCGGATCTAAGTTATTCAGTCGAGACGAGACAACAAGGCTAACGTAGGCAAGACAGAATACCACATGGGCAGCAATAATTGTCCATAAACTCAGCGGGATAGCGAATGCTGCTAGAAAAACTAGGGTAGATACGGCGATCGCAATATCGGGAATAATCAATGGCAAGTAAGCAATACCACGATACAATACCTTCCCTGGAAAATGATATCGTGCTAAACCAATTGCCATCAGAGTTCCCAATACGGCTGAAACACCTACTGCACCACAGGCAACGAGCAAACTGTTTTGCAAAGCAGTTAAAATTCGTTCATCACTAAATAATTTGCGATACCAATCCCACGTAAACCCTTGCCATGTTGCACTATAAGGGGACTGATTAAAACTATAAAACGCAAGTATCAGTATGGGTAGATACATGAAAATAAACATCAGCAGTGAGAAAACCGCCTGCCATACGACACGCGGTTTGTTTTGGGATGGAGATTTATTCACCGTTTTTGTCAGTTGCTAGTTGTTAGCTATTACTTAGTAGTTGGCATGAAACAACCAACAACAATACAGCTACTAACTATAGCTAGCATACTTTTAGTTATAAGTCAATAGCTCAGGCCCAAATTGCTTTAAGTTCACCGCGTTGGATCAACGTTATTGCGATAAGCAACAGATTTAGAGCGGTTACGACCTAAACCCACAAGACCAACTAGACCAAGTAAGCCTAACCAACCCCAACTAGAACCGCGATTGTCATTTGTCGTACTAGCTCCTTGAGAACCGCTATTATCAGTAGTTGTTCCGGTACTATTGGTGCTACTGCCAGTGTTAGTACCACCAGAATTTGAGCTATTACCTGTAGTTCCTGTACCATCAGAAGCTGTGCCGCTACCTGTACTGCCGGTGCCAGCACCACCCGTAGTATCTGTACCCGTACCTGTGGTGCCTGTGCCCGTGCCAGTACCTGTAGTGCCTGTGTCCGTGCCAGTACCTGTAGTACCTGTGCCCATGCCAGTACCTGTAGTGCCTGTGCCCGTGCCAGTACCTGTAGTGCCTGTGTCCGTGCCAGTACCTGTAGTACCTGTGCCCGTGCCAGTACCTGTAGTGCCTGTGCCCGTGCCAGTACCTGTAGTGCCTGTGTCCGTGCCAGTACCTGTAGTACCTGTGCCCGTGCCAGTACCCGTAGTGCCTGTGTCCGTGCCAGTACCTGTAGTACCTGTGCCCATGCCAGTACCTGTAGTACCTGTGCCCGTGCCAGTACCCGTGCTGGAACCTGTACCAGATCCGCTTGCTCCAACACCACCAGCACCACCACCACCTGCTCCTTGAGCGTAAACAGGGGCGGCTAAAGGCAAAGCAGCTAAGCTGATGGCAAAAATACTAGCCCAGAAAGTTTTAGATTTATTAGAAGTTTTCATGTTCTTGCTTCCTTTGATATTTGAAATTTCTCTCAGTTCAATTTTTTTATTTCTATTTCAATTTAGAAAATTGCGGAAACAATTGAAAATTTACCACTCATGACTATCATGATAATTATTCAAAAATAATCCTATAAAAATGTAATTTGAATCAATTATTATGATTAATGATTAGAATAACTACTAATATTTTAGATAACTTCTACCACTGGAGTAGATGTATTGCTACTAAAGTAATAGATTTTTACCTTTTGTTAAGTTTCTGTGTCAACACCTACGTATTTCTGCCATTTTTCAGAAGATAAGGGCTTGTAAAAAGCTTACTGCCATTAGGCGATCGCATTAGCTCTAATTTTTAGCAAAAGGATATTTCGGAAGTTTATTTTTTGCAGGTAATAATTTTCATACAGTGTAAAACACCTATATCTAGGTTTGATGCGGCTTTGAGAAATGAAGTAAAAAATTGGAGATTTAACTTACACTATTCACTGAAAATATAAAGAAAGTTTCCTTCTCAAGGATGTCGAAGATTGATAATAGATTTATTAATCGAGGATAAAACGTAAAATTATTGTAGTGGGGGGATATCTTGCCTGCTTCCTAAGCTTCAAATAGGCCAAGAAATTGATGATTAATTAGATAGATATAAAAAGAAAGCCCTCTAACCAATTGGTTAGAGGGCTTTCTTGATATATCTACCTGGCATCGAGCTATTTTAGCGGGAGGCTACCCTCCGACTATCGTCGCCGCAACAGCGTTTCACCTCTGAGTTCGGGATGGGATCAGTGTGGTTCCACCGCACCATTGACACCAGGAAT
>NZ_JAAKGC010000272.1 GCF_017591665.1 Aetokthonos hydrillicola CCALA 1050
GGAGTACTTTAGCTCCCAAGCTAGCGAGTTCGAGCATTTCATCGCTAGTTATTTCATCCATCAATTGAGCATCTGGAACCAAACGAGGATCTGTAGTGAGAATACCTGGAACATCAGTATAGATTTCACAATAATTTGCGTGCAAAGCAGCCGCTAAAGCTACTGCTGAAGTATCCGAACCCCCACGTCCCAAAGTAGTGATTTCCAGTTCTTGAGTGCTAGTAATCCCTTGAAAACCTGCTATTACTACGACTTTATGTTGATTTAGATGTCTTTGTATACGATCAGTTGCGATATGCAGAATCCGAGCACGGGTATGTTCACCTTCAGTCACAATACCCACTTGAGCACCTGTCAGAGAAATTGCTGGCTGTCCTAACTCTTGTAAAGCCATACTAACCACGGCTATTGAGACTTGTTCACCAGTAGAAAGCAGCATATCCATTTCCCGACGGTTAGGATTTGGAGAGATTTCATGGGCTAATTTCACAAGTCCATCGGTGGTTTTACCCATTGCAGAAACGACCACCACAACAGAGTTTCCTGCCTTAACAGATCTGCAAACTCTTTTTGCAACAGCCTGTATGCGTTCTACTGAACCGACAGAGCTACCACCGTACTTCTGAACTATGAGCGCCATAATTTTATGAGTTAATTGTCCCTGACAAATCTATCTGTTAATTATATTTCTTGGAGGGTATCTAAATTCCATTTTTTTTACAAATTGGGAATGGGGAATGGGGAATGGGGCATGGGGCATGGGGCATGGGGCATGGGGTATTGGGGACTTGACTTTGTTTAATTCTTCCTCTGCTCTCCCTGCTCCTCTGCTCCTCTGCTCCCCCTGCTCCCCATCCTCTATTTACCCCGACGAGTTTCAGTCAACTGCTTACTGATTGTGTAATATCCAGGTGTATCAGGTAGACGATACCAGCGCCCTAGTATATATCCTCGAGATAATTCTTTGGTGACTCTATCTTTAGCAGTTCTGAGGGTATTGCCTTCTAATTCCCCATAAATTGCACGGACGATATAATCTGTGTGAGAAACAGTATTAGGAGTTTCTTGGAGGATAGTGAAAATGGCATCCCCTAATTTCATACCTTCTAATTTGGGGACAAAGGGAATGTTGATTGAGCGTGGTCTTTGGGGAAATCGCTTATTTCTAGCGTTACTTGAACCCTTTTTGTTGCTTTCTGAGGCTTTCGATGTTTTTTGAGTAATTTTTTCGTTAGTTTGTGGTTTATCTTCTGACTCAAAAGGATTATCTTCAGAATCATCACTACTTGCACTTTCTTCGTCTGTTGTGTCTGTAACTTCTCTGTCAGATAAGGAAGCAGTTGAGCTTCTATCCTCAGCAGGGGAAGTTTGTGGTAAAGTAACCTCTGTTTGGGCTTCTGAGACTACAGAAGGTTCCTTAACCTCCTTGAGTTCAATTTCAGCTTCTTGCGAACTTTGATTTGATTTTTCGAAATCTGTCTTTGTGGACAAGTTACTCACGGCACCATTTGTATAGGTTGGTGGGAGGTCTTGCACACTTTCGCTCAAAGAGTGCGCACCGATTTTCAGTCGTGAGTGTGAAGTTGTATTGAGGGAATGCTCCGATCCCCCTACATCGTCAATCAATGCATTGATGTGTTCAAGCTGAGATACCGCATGAGTAATAATATTCTGATAATAGTCTCGAGCTTCAAACAGAGAGGTGATAAATCGGTCTATATCCATAAGGGCATGACTTTGCTAAAAGTAATATCATCAGATATCAACCTAACAGAGATTGATTAATCCAATGCCATCAAAACAGGTTCACGTTAAAGAATATACAGTGAGAGCGCACCAACGCTTGATTCACACTCGCACTTACAAGTTCATCTGCAAGCAATGCAACCAAGCAACTGTACGCGAATCATATGCTACTCTTCGACCATTATATTGTGAAAGTTGCCGTCCGAGCAAAACTAAACCGGATGCTCCAAAAGGAAAGAAAAAACCTAGACCCGTCAACTATGTATCAGACGATGGGAAAGGCTAAGGTAGGCACAATTGATGTTGATAACACATTGATTCTAGAAATTTTTCCTTTCTAAGAACCGCTCTTGACATTTAAAACTCATGATTTAGTATGCTACGATGTTGCAAATACTCTTAGCATCATTAATATTGTGAGTTTTATGAAGACCGAAGTTTCACTGCTCTGTAGCAACTGTTATTTGTCTATCTGATCACAATAGTTGTTTAGATGTGAAAATAAGGTCTCAAGAGGATACAAGAGTTGATGTATAGAAGTTGTTACTAAAGTAAACAGAAAGACAAACACCCAAATAGGCTGTTTGTCTCTCTTGCTCTCGGAAAACGCTCTGTACATCGCTGTTAAATCGGGCATTCCTTTAGCTCAAGAGAGTGCAAATCTAAGGAATTATTAGGCCGCATCAATAGCAACAAGACAATACTCATGTTGGTGTTGTCACCAACAATAAAGTTCTCCATGGTCTACTCTATGCTCAAAAAGCTCAAGCTCGATTTTAGTTCTTTGCTCGGGTTGCTGCTTCTAGCGCTTTCGATTTGGGCAATCACGCAACAACTGCGTGAATATGATTACCATGACATCTTGAACTCTTTGAGAGCAATTCCTAAAAGTCGGTTAAGTTGGTCAATTTGGTTAACAGCTGCTGGTTATCTAATTATGGCTGGCTACGATGCCTTAGGTTTTACCTATCTTGGTTGTTCCATTGCTTT
>NZ_JAAKGC010000273.1 GCF_017591665.1 Aetokthonos hydrillicola CCALA 1050
CCACGCCTGCCGCCACGCCAAACGCCACGCCAAACCAATCTATATGAATACCTATGTGCTGAAGAAGCCAACCCAAAGTTAACGGTGTAACAACTGTTAAAACCAAACCTTGGAGAAGCAAATTCCGCTGAGTAGTATTTCGCCGTAGCAACTCCCATCCCCTACGCCAATTCATTTCCCCTTCAGGAATATACCCACCCCCAAAAGTGTCCACATACCACCGCAAAGCTTGAGGGAAATAAAACACCCAGTACAACAGACGCAGGTAATCTAGCGGGTTCCACAGTGAGAGAGGGCGCTTGAGTTTGGGTGCTAAATCTAGGCGAGGTACAGGAGGGTGAGACATTAATTGATTGGTAATTTGTCAGTCGGTTGACATAAAATTCGTTCAATGATTTATATACTGCCTATAAGTGTCGTAACACAGCTGCACGAGTTGACGAGGATGTCCTCTACTTTTGTGTACTAGTTGAATAATTTCCTCCTCGGTAAAACTTACTGAAGTCCTCGCCAAGCGGTTATCAATAAAAGCGCGAATTGTAGCTTCATCCCAAGGCTTAATATGTTCTTCTTGACAAATACCTGCTAATGGTGATGTTCTACCTTGATCGTGACTATCGTTAAACAAATCATCTAGGGGTTGAGTTGCAGCTAAAATCAGTTTCAACGGTGCATCATTTCCCTCAGCCAAACCGCGCAACATATCTCGGACTTGACGTGTAAATCCTTGCCAATTAAACTTGCCTACGTTATCTAATGCCAGTAGCACTCTCTTGTTTTTTAAATTCCGGTTTAACATATACCCTGTACAATCCGGTATACCAACCTCATAACACAAAGCACCGTAGAAATCCTTTTCGTTATCCACCCCGTTCAAATCTAGAAAAACTGGCTGGCGCGGTGGTTGCAAGCGACTTTCTGCTTCTCGACAAATAGCCAATAGTAAGGAGGATTTACCAATTCCCTCATTTCCTATTAAAGCAACACTACTACCGCTATTGAGTGTTTCAAACACCCACCTTATTTCTTGTTCCCTTCCAAAGAACTTTTGTCGATCTTCTACTCTGCCATTTATAGGTATGAAAGGGTTAATAATGGGCTTTTCAGGTGGTGGAGTAACTTCTTTTATAAAAATAAGTGGTTTGAGATGTTCTGAAATACCTTGTTGCTGAATCTTTAGACAACCAAACTTATGAGCATCTTCAATAGAACGCTTTGCAGCTAATGCTTCGTAAAAACCGACAGAAAAGGCGATCGCTGCTTCATCAGTAATTTCATCATTCATCCCAATCGCAAAGGGAATGTGTTCAGCAATTGCCTTTGCCGGAATCCTAGAATAGCAAGCATTTAGCACTACACAATTCACATGCTGCTTAAACATCTTAAAGGTTGCAGCTAAAGCATCAGGCTTTACAAACTGAATTTCACCTACTTTATTTTCAAAGCAAAGCTCTCCGTGAGGCGTACCATGCCCAAAGAAATGTACAATATTCGGTTTAACATAAAGTATTTCTTTAGAGAAATCTTCCACTCGAACCGCTTCTCGCTGTTCTAGCTGATAGTTTCCTAATCGTAAACTTTCTTTAATATCTCGTAACTCTTGCATTAAGCGTAGCCGAGGAGCATTACTTGGATCGGCTGCTAAAAACAGGATTTTTACAGAGATATCACTCCTCATCGAGGTAATAAAGGTAATATTGCCAGTAGTATACCATGTTATAAAGTGCTGATATGTGTCAGGCTCGTAGCTTTACTTCGTAGGGTTTGGAAGAAGTAAGCTAATCGCGTCAAATGAAAAACCGTTTGTTCAGAGCGTTACGCGATCGCAAATCCAGTATAGGGTCTAACTTCTTCATCTTTAAACCCCAAAACAATCATCTCTTTGGGAATCCCCGCTTCAATTAAATCGTTTGCAAAACCGTACTCAGTACCATCCCGTTGAATCCAAATTTTGCCATTGATAATTTCAACGTCAATCAAACAACCATGAATTCGGCGTACTTTTCGCTCCCACCCTTCCGACATCACCAAATAGCGATCAGCATCGCGATCAAATACTGTTTTATTTCTAATCTCAGCATGGGGATATTGCAAGGTTGTAAACGCCTGTAACTTCTCCATAATAATGGCCCGGTACTGCTCTAATAGATCCATTCCGTGATCACCTCTTGCGAACTTTCAAGCACAATAGTACTAAAATTAGTAAATAGCTTTAAAAAAATTATGACTATTCTTCAAGCCAAAAATCTATCTTTAGCGGAGGTACATCATCTTTTTGGTTTTCAAAGACAATATAATAACTCTTTTTCTAGTTTATTATCTTTAGAACCTTTAACTGATTACGAACAACAGGAGTTGCTGCAAATTCAGAATGATTTTTCTAATTACTTGATAGATAGTAAAGTTTCAGAAGGACTAGTAAATATTTTAACAACTTTCCCTTCAATGCGGTTAGCTGGGTTTTATCGCTTTCCTATCAAAATTGAACTAGAGAAGGACATTGCTAGTATTGTCATTGAAGACGAGGATAAAACAATTACAGCTAGAATGGATATCCTCGCAATTAACAAATCTAAACAGACAACACCTAGCCCATATTTTTGGGTATTGGTAATTGAATCAAAAAACAGTGGTGTTGCAGTATCAGAGGGTTTACCGCAATTGCTAACTTACTGGAGTTTGG
>NZ_JAAKGC010000060.1 GCF_017591665.1 Aetokthonos hydrillicola CCALA 1050
TAAATTCAGGCAAGAAAATAAAATTACCTGGGTTATCACAAACACTAAGACTAAAGGAAAAGATACCATTTTTATGCAGTTCTCAGACTTTTACAGTATCTAGAACGGGTGAAAAATGGTTTGTATCTTTTACTTTAGATGCTGAAAAAGTACCGCCAATTACTCACGAGATAGAAAAAATTGGTGTTGACTTGGGTGTTAAAAGATTAGCAACATGTTCTGACGGTTCAACTTACGATATGCCAGATACTACTAAAAAGGCAAAAACCAAGCTAGGTAAACTCCAATGGCATAATCGTAGAAAAATTTTAGGGAATAAAACACTAAAAATCAAAGCATCTAAAAACGCTATTAAATTTTTTAAGGAACAATCTGAAATTCATAGGCGAATAGCCAACATCAGACAAGATACTACTCAAAAAATGACTTCAGAAATAAGCACAAAAGCTTATGTGATCAGGATTGAGGATTTAAATGTCAAAGGTATGTTAGCTAATCACAAACTAGCCTCTGCTATTTCAAATAATTGTTTCTATGAGATTCGTAGGCAATTGGTTTATAAGCAAGACCACTATGGAACTAAAGTTGAACTTGTTGATAGGTTTTATCCAAGTTCTAAGAAATGTTCTAAGTGTGGTCATCTACAGCCTATGAAGCTATCAGAGCGAATTTTTAATTGTGAAAGATGCGGTCATTCTCACGATAGGGATGAGAATGCTGCTGACAACTTAAAAGATGCACCAAATAAAGTAGTACGGTTGGCTAGATCGGAAAGTAAAGCCTGTGGATTGGAAGGAGCCGACTCCCCAAGTTGAAGCAGGAAATTAGCGCTCAACTTGGTTTAACCAAGTTTAGGTAAGTCTTTTATAGCAGAAAATAAGTAAAACATCATTCTCAAGAGTTATTAGTTAGGAGCGACAAGTCTGATGGACGCAATGGAATTTTTTCAGCTAAGTGCTGGTAGATGGCTTTCTTCTCGTACAACTCATCACTTAGCATTTAAACGTTCTGAAATGGGAGAGTCTGAGATAAATGTGGAAACCTTGAGTGCAGAGGATCCAGAATTAATTGCGCTGTGTGAGATGCACTCGATTGACCCTAGCTTAGCTGTTGGTGGATCTCGGGTGAATTGGCTAGGTACTATGGCTTGGGACAAAGAAGGTGATGAGAATCACGAAGGGAAAACAGTATTTGCGATTGTCCCTGATGCGGATAACCCAAGACAAGGTAAATTACTGAGAGAGAGAGGCTACGCAGAAATTATGCCTGTAGTCGGTCTTTTTTACCTGGACGATCAAGATGGACTAGTGCTAACGACTGAATATGAAACAATGAGTTCTATTGAGAGATTTTGGTTTGCCAGCCCAAACGTCCGATTACGCACCAGCACTGTAAAACGGTTTGGCGGCTTTAGCACAGCGTCATTTTGTACTGAAACTCGTGTAGGAGAAGATACACAAGAGGGAACTCACAACCAAGCGCAGGATGTTTCATCAACAACAGAGTTTTATTCTATTTTGGGTTGGTGAGTTATTCTACTCGTGGTGATGCATTTGCTCGTGGCTGCGAATATCTGCTGATGGTACAGCGGCTTGCTTTAGAACCAAAAATGGTGGATGTGATGGATAACCTGCGCGATCGCATTCCCATTTGTACATTCGTTGGCGAGAATATCCAGAAGATTAACAATCTTTTGAATACCCACTTGCAAGCCTGTCATGAATGCTTCCATCCCCAAGAGCGAAAGACAATGCAAATTTTTGCTGTTCCTCTAGCCCAACCCTTTGGGCTTGATGGTATATGCAACATTTTTACAACTCCAATCACGATTTTCGTTGACGTTGGTCGAGTTGTACCAGAAAATTGGTTGCACGTCGTCGCCCATGAATACGCCCATGCTCATTTGGGTGAGTCTGGGCATAGCCAGAGATTTGGGAGTGTTCTTTCTCATCTGTGTTTGGGACTAGGATTAGAGCCACCTTGTTGGGAGATAGGAAAGGAGGTTAGCTTGCGTAGTTGGCCTTATTGTGAATCGACCAAAGACCCCTTAGAATTTTGGTTAGGTTCACAAAGAGTTTGGGCGTAGACGATGCCACATAGAGTTACTTTTCGTTAAATTTCGTAAAATTCTATCAGAATCTTAGGATTCAGCTGGTGCTACTCCCTTAATATGTGATTTGAAGTTGTTAAATTTCATTAACATCGCGGAGGTTTAATAAATGTCACTTCCTCTGTTAACATACACGCCTTCTAGCAAAAATCAGCGTGTTGCTGGGTTTGAGGTAGCAGGTGATGAAAAGCCTTGGATTTATTCCACGGACAACCTGCTCTCATCTTCAGATCTGGATAATCTGATCGAAGCAGCATACCGTCAATTGTTCTTTCGTGCTTTTGAAGCAGATCGCGAACGCTTTCTTGAATCCCAACTCCGTAATGGACAAATTACAGTACGGGATTTTGTTCGTGGCTTAGTGCTTTCTAATACATTTAGAAAGAGCTTCTACGACCTCAACAATAACTATCGCTTTGTTGAGCAAGTCGTTGAGCGCGTGCTGGGGCGCGAAGTTTATAACGAGAGAGAAAAAATAGCTTGGTCCATTGTAGTTGCTACAAAAGGTATTGTAGGCTTCATTGATCAACTGCTCAATAGCGAAGAGTATCTAGACAATTTTGGATACAACACAGTTCCCTACCGTCGTCGTCGGGTATTACAAGGGCGCTCTCAAGGTGATTTGCCAACTGATATTAAATTGCCCCGCTACGAAGATTATTATCGCGCTAAGCTAGGCTTTCCACAAATCATTTGGCAGACACAAGTACGTAGATACGTTCCCCAAGACAAAAAGCCGAAGGCGGGCGATCCATCTTTGTTCTTGTCTATGGCACAAGGTATCGATCCTCAAGGTAACCCACCACAAAGGATTTCCCCATACAACATCGATATTGAACAATCTGTACCTTATCGTAAATTAGCAGGGATTAAGTAAAGCTTTTTAAGCCTACAGCTAGTAACTTTACTCGGAATTTAAAATTCAAAATTCAAAAAGTTTATTAATTGACTTTTTTGCTAATTTTGAATTATATCTTTATTTCCGCAACCCCTGTACTAGTTGAATGATTATTTGGCGCGCATAAATTTTGGGTGATGTAGAAGTTTTATTGGGATATGCCTAATAAAACAAACTCTATCCCATCTCTTATGCGCGCCTAGCTATTATTTATGCTCATCTACTTAACTAATTATTTTTAACCTGCCTGAGAGTATTTTCTAAAATTTGGGATGAAATTACCCCTGACATTGGCCGACCATTAAATAAGAAATAGGGCGTACTACTAATATTTAATTTCTCAGCTAAAGTAATATCTTTTTTGATAGCATCTTTGGCAGCATTACTCTTACGATCTTTATCAAATTTTTTTAAATCTAAATTAAGTTGCTGTGCTATTTTGACATATAAAGCATCTTCCAACTTATCTTGATTTTCAAACAAAGCTTTATGAAATTCCCAAAATTTTCCCTGTTTGCCAGCAGCCCAAGATGCTAATGCTGCTGGCATTGCTTCTTTATGAATATTTACTAATGGTAAGTGTTTATAAACAAAAGTAACTTCATTTCCATTCTTTTGCATAAATTTTGAAATATTGTTATGGGCTCTAGCACAAAAAGGGCATTGAAAGTCGGAAAATTCTACTAAAATTATTTTTTTATCTTGGGAACCTAATGTAGGTGAATCTCCTATAAAATCGACAGGATTTTTCATTAAATCATTACTAATATTTTCAATTGCTTGATTTTTAGCACGTTCTAATTTTAATTGATAATCTTTGACGGAATTTAAAATTAAATCTGGATGTTTTTGAATATTTATTGCAATCAAATATTCTAAATATTGATTGAATATATATAAATTTAATCCCGTAATCATTATTATAGAACCCATAAAAATTAACAACTTAACTGGCTTATTAATTATGAAATTCAAATTCATTGTGTTTTATTATGTATGTTTTACTATTATCGAAAAACCAGTAATTTCGTCTTTTTATTTTGAATACTTATCAAAGAAACTACTGGCTTTTACAATTTAATTTTAAATAAAAAACAAAATATTTAAAATTACTGACAACTTCCAACACCACTAGCAGCAATGCAAGTGTCATACATCTCAGCACACCTTGGAGTATTAAGACCACCACAACCCATGTAAGTACCCCAACATTGGTCTGCTACAATCCTGGCAGTAGAACATGTATCTAATTCGCTGCTATCAGGACTGAAATTAATTTTGCTGAGACAGTTTCCGTAATCACCAATCACTCGACTCCGGCAGTCTTCTATTTCTCTTGGAGTTGGGTTTGGGTCATTAGGGTTTTTCTTTTGCGCACATGAGTTAAATTGATTAACATATTTACTACCACAGCTACCCACTTGTTCAAACACGCTGGGTTCGCTTGGATTTCCTCCGGATGGAAGAGCTTGGCTATTTTTAACAATCAGAAACACAAAAAAAGGGGCAATTCCTAAAATTAGCAAACACGTCATCAATGAGTTACGCATGACATTTCTGACAAGGTATTGAATGCTAAAAGTCTCTCTTAAAGAACTGTCTATTTTCCATACCAAAATATGCTCAATATTTACTCATTTACTGCTCATCGCACCTCCTAAATACCTACAGATAAGTAGATGGACAAAAATATTTCCAGTCCGCCGCGAGCGTTCGCAAAGCGTCTCGAAGAGAAGCAAAGCAATCCTATCGTTTGCGTTCGCGTAAAGCCCTGCGGGCGTGCGTTGGCGCAGCCTCTCCGCCCTTGAGAAGCGTCTCCCTTAGAAGAAATCCCGCAATAGACGCTGAATTTCTATACTTTTGCAGAAATTGACCCAGAAATTAAATTCCTGGGCTAAGTATCAAAAAGTTGCAACTGGTGGTCTAGGGGTAGATCATCCTACAACAGCGAAGATCAGTGAAAATCTGAAATTATTGCGCGATAAATATGCTTAACTTTGTTCTTCCACCCCCGTTACTGCTTGTCACGTTTTAGTACCAGTGTTAGTCTATATACAAAACTTTACAGATTTATAGATTCGCGTATAAGCACTTACAAAGGTTTACAGACATTAATTATGTCTTTCAAATCCAGCTATTTCACAAGACAAAACTCTTTGAGGACATGGTGAACTTGATAAAAAGAGGTTCTTTGAACCCGATGACAATAACTAACAGCTTCCGCAGTGTACTAGGAATGTGGTATAAGCGTGTATTCACTCACTGGAGAGGAGATTTAGCAGGCGGGTTAACGGCGGCTGTTGTTGCGCTTCCTCTAGCCCTTGCATTTGCTGTAGCGAGCGGGGTTGATCCCAAAGCCGGACTCTACACTGCGATCGTGGCGGGAATTATAGCAGCGGTTTTTGGGGGTTCTCCGGTACAAATAACCGGTCCGACTGGGGCAATGGCAGTCATTCTGGTGGGAATTGTTGCGAAGTATGGAATTGAGAAAGTCTGGATCGCTGGAGTCATCGCTGGGATTATCCAGGTAGCCCTAGGTGTTGCCAAGTTGGGTAGACTTGTTAAATTCATCCCCTACCCAGTGACAGCAGGCTTTACCAACGGCATTGCTGTCATTATTTTTTGTGGACAATTGAACAATTTCTTTGGGCTGAAACTATCCAGAAGTGAACATTTCTTACCAGGATTGTGGCAAACTATAACCCATTTGGAACAACTCAATTGGGCAGCCGTTGTTTTAGCAACGATTGTGATTCTGACGCAACTTTTTTGGGTAAGGGTTACAAGGGTTGTGCCAGGTTCTCTGGTCGGACTGGTGCTGGCTACAGCGATCGCCTCCGTGTTTCATTTGCATGTTCCAACCATTGGTTCAATTCCTCAATCTTTACCTTTACCTCAATCGATTCCCCATTGGAATGATTTTGGGTTGATCCAAGAATTGATTAATCCAGCATTAGCCCTGGCAGCATTGGGTAGCATTGAATCTTTGCTGTCGGCAGTGGTAGCAGATGGCATGACGGTAAGTGAAAAACATAATAGCGATCGCGAATTGATTGGTCAGGGTTTAGCCAATATCGTAGTACCCTTCTTTGGTGGCATTCCAGCAACCGGGGCGATCGCACGCACAGCAGTGAATGTACGAGCCGGTGGTAGAACCAGGCTATCGGGTGTGATTCAAGGGGTTGCATTGGCAGCGATTGTTTTGACATTAGCACCATTAGCGGCTCAAATCCCATTAGCAGCACTGGCAGGCATTTTAATAGTGACGAGTGTACGGATGATTGAATGGGAAGCGATCGGTTTATTAGTGCGGGCGACCTATTCTGACTTTGCCGTAATGATTCTTACTTGGATGGTGACAATTTTCTTCGATTTGGTTCTCGCCGTCGAAGTGGGATTAATTGCAGCTGGGGCATTGTTCATCAAACGCATGAGTGAGCTGAGTTTGGCTAAGGTTCCTGAAACAGATGCGTTTCCACCAGGGATTCCACTAGAGCTAACAAAGGAAATTGCGGTGTATCGGGTTGATGGTCCTGTGTTCTTTGGCGCGGCTGAACGATTCGTCACCTTCCTGCGGGATGAGCCAGAAGTAAAGTATCTAATTCTGCGGATGCGCTTTGTTCCAAACATGGATACCACCGGATTAGTGGCGATGGAAGATATTTATCATGACTTAAAACGTCATGGTTGTCGCTTGATTTTGAGCGGATTACAGTCCGATGTTCAAAAGCTCCTAGAACGCACTGGTTTACTCGATAAAATTGGGCGAGAAAATTGTTTTGAAACGACGGATGCAGCAATTTATGCTCTCAATCCCAATTTAGAAGCATACCAACCTGGAGTGACTTCTAATTTGGGGTCAGAAGAACTAGTTGCTTAAGTTTGTTTAAGGGAGCAGTGCAATTTTGTGGGATGCCTAAAAATAGATGATAAAGGATTTATTCTGAATTCTGACTCCTGAATTCTGTTTCATAAAAATTCGATCCCACAAAACGGGGACTGCTCCCAACTGTAGCCTGCTAAAGGAAACATCAACTTAATATTTGGCAATTTCGATCAATAAACAATAATATTATTCGAGTCGAGGGAAACTGAGAAAACATAATATATAACCCCAAGTCCTAGAAGTACGACAGCAAGACTGGAGAGGATTACCCAGCGGTCTGCTGGTTCATAGGATTCTGTGTCTATATCACGACGAACAACACCATAGTGCTGAGTTGCAAATAACACTGTCAATAGACCAACTAACGAGAACGCTAAACCTAACTTCCAGCCCGCACCAGGAGATTCCGGGACAAGTGGGGGACGGAGAATACGAAGACGAACAATGAGAACACCGAACCCCATCAAAGAAATTCCACTTCTCATCCAAGCTAAATAGGTACGCTCATTTGCTAGATGTTCCCGCACTTTGTCGGAAGTACGTTTCTTTGAGTTAGAATTGTCGTCTAATTGCTGTATCTCTGTCTTCATAAACTTGAATTATAGCTACATTTAAATAGTACGGGAAGTACTGCTTATGTGCATCTTTCCAGTAGTTGACTTTTGATTTTGTTGAAGTATTGAAGAAAAGAAGAATCGATATTGTTTGGTCACTCAGTATTAAAACAAAAGTCCTTTATTTAGGTATTAAAACTGATAGAAATAATGTAATTTTGATGAGTATATTTTTAATTTTTGCGGGTTTATACTTAGGAGAAAATATACTTGAAAGGTTTGTAGTTGCATTTTAGTGCGCTAAAGCGCAACTACGAACCAATTTTGTGCCAACCTACTCAAGGCTGTACTAACCTGCAATTTTTGCTATTGCTTTATCAACAGCTTGCAATGCAGTATCAATTTCTTGTTCACTAACAATCAGTGGTGGTACAAATCGGACAACTTTTGGTCCGGCAGGAACAAGTAATAAACCGCTGTCCATCGCAGTTTTGACGACATCAGCAGCAGTTAGTTGTGGATCTGCGGCAAGTTCCATACCGTTGATTAAACCCCAGCCACGGACTTCAACGATTTGCTGCGGATATTTCTGTGCGATCGCGCGCAAACCATTTCGTAATTGTTCACCCCTTGCTTCAGCATTGTGCAAAAGATTTTCCTTTTCTATAGTTTGGCAAACTGTGAGTGCAGCTGCACAAGCAAAAGGATTCCCACCAAACGTGCTTGCGTGTTCCCCTGGCTGAAAAATATCACAGAATGATTTGCTCATCATTGCTCCTATAGGAATACCACCACCTAAGCCTTTGGCACTAGTGAAGATATCTGGCTCAACGCCTATATTTTCGTAACCCCATAATTTACCAGTGCGTCCCATCCCAACTTGTACTTCGTCAAAAATAAGCAGGATCCCGGTTTCATCACAAATTTGCCGCACTTTTTGGAAATAAGCAATGTCTCCCGGACGAACACCGCCTTCTCCTTGTAATGGCTCTAAAAGAATTGCTGCGACACGGTAATCACCTTCATCCAATTCGCTAATTGCTGCTTCAAGTGCCCTAACATCGTTGTAAGGTACGTGGTGAAACCCGGGTACTAAGGGATCAAAGTTCTTTTGATACTTCGGTTGACCTGTGGCAGTAATCGCTGCTAGAGTGCGACCGTGGAAACTAGCATGTGCTGTCAAGATGATTGGTTTGTCAATTTTTAGGACTGTGTGAGCATATTTCCGCGCCAGTTTAATAGCAGCTTCGTTTGCTTCCGCCCCGGAGTTACAGAAAAATGCTCTACTTGCACAGGAATGCTCTACTATCCATTTTGCTAACTCTCCCTGTTCGGGAATGTAGTATAAATTAGAAACGTGGTGCAATTTTTGAATTTGTCGTGTCACCGTTTCTACCAAAGCAGGGTGCGCATGTCCTAAAGTACAAGTGGCGATCCCAGCCACAAAGTCGAGATATTCTCGTCCCTGTGTGTCCCAAACGCGACATCCGGCTCCCCGTTCTAGGGCTAAAGGAAACCGCGAATAAGTGGACATGACAGTCTGATTAAAATCATCTGTATCAAAGGTGCTAGATGACACGGAACCTGACTGTGGATTTATTGTTGCTTGTTCAACCAGAGTTTGTTTGAGCACTGCCTAAATCCTCGAAATCTTTTATAGTAATAGTGATTTAATGCCTTTAAGCTAATTCTGACAAAAATCTTTGTAATAACCAATAGCGAAAATTTCTACCGAGGCTAAAACTTGGTTATTCTGAAACGACTAACAATCGTAAAGCACTGTGTACTCAAACCTTGAGCAAAAATATCGACGTATCCAAACAGAGTTAATGGCAGGAGCGATCGCTCTCGCCGGTGTCTTCCTGACTGGTACTTTATGGTATCACTTTGTAGAAGGCTGGCCTTTGGAAGACGCGACCTACATGACGGTAATTACGTTATCTACTGTAGGTTATGGGGAAATACGACCACTAGGAGTACGCGGAAGGTTATTTACCATCGCCCTGATTTTAATGGGTGTGATCACTATTGGTTACATTGTCAATAGGTTTACAGAAGCTGTAATTCAAGGTTACTTTCAAGAAGGAATTCGGTTACGACAACAGAGGCGGTTAATGGACTCTTTATCAAGGCATTATATCATCTGTGGATTTAGCCGGACTGGTCGTCAAATAGCCCAAGAATTTCGCGCAGAAGATGTTTCCTTTGTGGTGATTGATTCTGATATAGACTCTGTACGCAAAGCTCAAGTAGAAGGTTATACTGTATACCAGGGTGATGCCACATTAGATGAAACTCTTTTGACTGTTGGTGTTGAACGGGCAATTTGTATAGTTGCAGCTTTGCCTTCTGATGCAGAAAATCTATATACAGTACTATCAGCAAAAACACTAAATCCTGGCATACGAGCGATCGCACGAGCAAGCACAGAAGAAGCATTGCAAAAATTGCAGCGTGGTGGCGCAGACGCAGTCATTTCTCCTTACATTACAGGGGGTAAGCGAATGGCTGCCGCTGCCCTTAGACCTGAAGTCATGGACTTTGTAGATGGTATTATCTCAGGCACAGACCGACAGTTGTATATGGAAGAATTTTTGCTCGACCCTACTACTAGTCCTTTTGTGGGTCAAACCTTAAGGCAAGCAAAGCTACGTGCACAAACCGGTGCATTATTGCTTGCCATTCGTCGCACTAATGGAGAACTTATTGGTGGTCCTACTGCTGAGACGGTATTTATGCCAGGAGATACACTGATCGCTATGGGGACAGCAGAACAATTGCGTGCGCTTAACCAACTCTTGGGACCAATTGGTTCTCAGAAATTGCGGAGACCGAAGAATAAATAGGAGTCAGAAGTCAGAAGTCAATATGAAGGTGTATTCCGACGGGAGAAAGAAAAAAGGGGTTGTTAACTGGTTTAATTAGAGATTGCTGAATTCTAGCTTGAAAATAGGGAGCAGGGAAAAAAACTTGTTTTGTTCGGACTGACTTCCGAATTCTGAGTTCTGACTTCTTGTTAAGCAACTGGTTTAGCTAAAGCCAAGTCTAATGCGCGTTCAATATCATCTTCACCCATATATTCACCATTTTGAATTTCTAAAAGAATGAGTGGGATAAATCCGGGATTTTCGACGCTATGAAGCGTTGCAACAGGGACAAAAGCAGACTCATTGCGGTTAAGTAATCGTTCGTTACCGCCACATTTTACGTGTGCTGTTCCAGAAACTACAACCCAGTGTTCACTGCGGTGATAATGGATTTGAGGCTTGATACGATGTTTAGGCTTGATTTCAATACGGTTAATTCTATAAGTAGCACCTTCCTCAATAACTTCTACTTTACCCCAATACCTCATCCCTGAATGAGAAGAAGATTGATTTACACTTGATCGAGCATGATTCTCGTACTCAGTCATAACTAGTTTCTCAACTAGACAGCTATGACTATTATTTAGCAGTTTTAGGGAAAAGGGGGGAACAAAGCATGAATTTGTAATAAAATATCAATATATTTGATAGTTAATTCCGACAGCAATTAATTAATAGTTTGGGGTTCCCAACCATGAAGAGGAGCTATTATAGTTATAAACCATTCAATGATGATAGGGGAAGCTGCTGACATTAAAATGCTAGGATACACTGCCATTCCCCAATCAGGATGGATTAGGACTCGACATTTATTTTGCATCACTGGGTAGTTGAGTAAAGCTTTTACAACAGCTATATCATCGTGGGGAATACTTCCAATTCGGGAAAGCAAAGGATAGCCAGTACGAGGATCAATTAAGTCGGTTAGATAACCGCGATCGCGCATATTAAATGCTACATCACAGCCAAACCGCATAAACTTTTCTCGCAAGCGTTGCTTTTCTGTTTCTATTTCTGGTGTACTTTCGACTAGTTCATGTTGTGATTGCTGCAAAACAATCACCACCCAAAAAGAAAGCTGATTTTTCCAATCTGGCAATACCCGTTCGCAGTTGGCACAGATATACTGACTGGGAGGATGGATTGAGATCTGAACTGCTCGTCCTGTTTTGCCAACAAAACCAATGAGACAGCCTGCAACAGAAGTGTAAGCCTTCGGATATTTCACTCAACCTGATTTTTACGTTCATCTTTTGTGTAGATGATAACTCTTAATTCGTCAGAAAAGTTATTAATTTTCTCCGATGAGTTCACTTTATCGAAAGGTTTATTTATTATTTATATAATTTTAATATTATTATTTATATATCTTAACGTTAGCAGATACGTTTTCTGATAAAGTAGGACAAGATTTTCCTACTGTGATAAGAATTTCCGTTGAAGAGAGGGAAGTTTCTGTCGAGTACAGATCAGGTGCCTCATTTGAGACACCTGCGACTTCTAAAACATCACATCAGTCAAGTTTTAAAGCATTAACTGGAACATCATCCCAAGTATTAACTGTTCGCAATCGTGCCTCCCAGCCCCAAGCCTTTTGTACGTCTGTCAAATTCTGCTTAAAGGACTCATGGCAATCTTGGGCTTGCGATTCGTCACAACATGCAATACAAGCGTGAATCATCCCAGATGAGTCTACTTGCTCGTTTAACCAAATAGTCATGGTATCGTCTCCTCAAAATTCGCTATGACTAGTGGTTAATTGAGATTAACCACTAACCAACAATAAGTAACTGCTATAGCAATCCTATTCGAGTTGTAAACTTAGTCGTGAACGAACGCAATAGATCAGCACTCTTGCAAGAGATTTTTCAGAAATAATTTAGGATCGCTATCGATATTTATGGTTTTTGGGCGGCGATCGCTAATTTTACTCCTTTGAGTTGACGTAAGCGATCCATAACAGCCACTACATGACCATGAGAAACTTGCTCATCCGCGTTAATGATTACCAAAGTTTCTTGGTTAGAACCAGTCAACTTGCTTACCTGCTCTGCCAAAGCATCAACCCCAGTAGGTTGACGGTTCAAGCTGATTTGACCAGCTTTATCTATCGTCACAGTAATTGGTGCAGATGCTTGTTGTTGTGCCGTTCCTGCTTGTGGTAAGTTTACAGGTAATCCTTCTGAGCGTGTTAAAAATAGCGACGACATAATAAAAAATGTCAATAGCGCAAACATTACATCAATCATCGGCACGACGTTGATTTGAAGTGGTAAATCTGGCTCATCTTGTAGGCGCATAAGTTGTTTTATCTCCTCTTTCATAACGGCGGCGGTACAACAATTCTAGTTGTCCTCCATACTCCTGAATCCGCGCTATTTGCCGTTGATACAGTCCTCGAAAGGTATTGGCAAATAAAAGTGTAAAAATAGCTACTACCAATCCTGATGCAGTAGAAACCAACGCCTCACTGATCCCAGCTGTAACATTTGTTGTTCTCGTACCTCCTAAATCACCAATATTTAGAGAAGCAAGGGAGGCAATCAATCCCAGCACAGTACCGAGAAGTCCTAATAGTGGTGCAAGTCCAATGATCGTCTCAAAGATATTTTGAAAGCGCTTGAGCAAAGGTATTTCGGCTTGTGCTTCGGTTTCTAAGGCGAGACGAAACTCTTCTGGTGTCGGTTCCTCTAATTCCAAAGCTGCCAAAAAGATCCGTGCCAGAGGCAAATCTGTATTTTGATGGAGTTTATCCAAAGCGCCAACAACGTTATTCAGACGATAAAGACTCAGTACCTCTTTAACAACATGCGTTTGACGTCTATTAATCCGCACCCAAAAAATAACACGTTCGATAATCAGCGCCACTGCTAGGATAGAAAATCCCAACAATGGCCACATGACCACTCCACCTGCGGCAAATAGATTACTTAGTACCATATTACTGTTGTTTTACTCCTCAACTTCAAAACCAAACCTAGAGTGACGACTGCTCCATAAATACTAGTACAAACGACGGATAAATAACTCTTAATACTGCTCGGTTAAGCTAAAAAATCAAGTTTTAGGTAGGTTGGGTTGAGGGACGAAACCCAACATTTATGGGCATTTGTTGGGTAACGCTTATGCGCTCTACCCAACCTACGATTTTCTAGTACAAAGGACGGAGAAATAACTCGAATTCATGTGAAACAGAGAAAGCGGTTTCCTTACGAGCAATGTAGTCTTGTTGACTAATTTATGCCTTCAGTCTTACCTCCACGACCAGAGTCAATATTGATCATTCTGTATTAAGCTTAGATATGAGGAGTGAATTTGGCTACAACGGGTGTCTGTAGTCAGAATAGATAGTGCTTCGGCTGATTGAGCTATACTTGCACCGCCAGATAAAAATCCAACTATTTCAATCTAGAATAATAATATAGGGAGTTTGGAACAAAACTATGAATACCAAAATTGTTACGAGCTTAACAGTTATTGCAACTATTATATGCTTAGGTAGTTCCGCTCAAGCACAATCATCAGCATCGGGAAACTCAAACAATAAAGGATATACCTTATCTGGAAGATCTCTAAGAGGAATTAATAACAGAACAGCTGGTGGCGACTTTGGAAGATTCTTTTCTATAACCAACTCTGCAAGTGTCTCTAGAAATTCCTCGACAAATTATCGAGATATCTCTAGCAACAATGCGACAAGTAATATTCCTCCTTATATAAATCAACGCCCAGTGAAAATCGACGATCAACTTGAATTAGGGCGTGATATACAGCAACCACTAGCATCCCCGAATAGTGTAATTTTCCCTATCCCAGATCAGTCTTTTGACCCTAACAGTGCAATAAAAGTCCAAGTTCAACAGGGTCAGTAATTTAGTTATTTATCCAATTTACTACCGGGTTATTAGATGCGAACGTACAGATGGTACCTGACATTTTGCACCCGGACTGAATCAGCCCGATATCCCGCCCTACACTTAAGTGCAGGGCTAATAGCTTTAGTCCATTTCAATGGACTAAAATCCTTGAGCAGTCTTCTTGAGAGGACTTTAGCTATTAGCCAGCGATTTAAATCGCTGGCTGACACCCTAGGAGCAAGATATCAGGTACGTTAAAGGAGCCAAGCTCTGTAGCCCAAATCATATACCAATTGGATTACAAAATACCGATTGTTAGGGAATTACTAGCGAATCGCTGCTAATTTCCCTTTTTCGGATTAACGGCGGAAAAGCAGGATACTACATAGCTAATCTTTAAGATAAAAAATACTACTACTGTGGCTTAAGTATTGAGGATGTTCAAACAACTTTCTTAAGTCTTGGGGTAGGGAGAGTAGAACAGTAGCCTGTCTTTCGTGCGGGCGATCGAGTCTACCGAATTGCCATATTGTACCTGTAGAAACAACGCCAATTAAAATAGGCTGTTGGTCAACTGTGGTGGCATTCTCCCACTGATCGAGCGCCACCATTTCGGCAACTAACTGTGTAAAACCTCGCGTCAAATCCTCGTATTTTGCTTCTATTACTAAATGTCCGGTTGTGTCTAGGTTCATCCGAACCTCTAGAATTACCAATGCCCTCGTTTTTATTCTGAACGCCAGGTGCTTTATGCCGGGAAACCCTTCCACCGCACTGGCTCCTCCTGAATTCTGATTCCTTTTCATTTGTACACATTCTGCAGTAAAATGACACATTTAGATAGAGGAGGGCAAAAAGTGACTCGCGTCATCATTGTGCGGCACGGTGAAAGCACCTATAACACCGAAAAACGCATTCAAGGACGTACCGATGCGTCCAAATTAACTGAAAAAGGTCGTAATGATGCTATTAAAGTAGGCAAAGCCCTCAGCAATATATCATTTGATGCAATTTACACCAGTCCTTTACAACGAGCGAAAGAGACGGCAGATATTATCCGTCGCGAACTAGCGATTAATGCTGGAAATTCTGCTAGCATCCAGACTTCTGATAAGCTGATGGAAATTGACCTCCCTTTATGGGTAGGAATGCTTTCTGCTGAAGTTAAGGAAAAGTTCCCTGAAGACTACCAAATTTGGTTGGAACAACCCGATAAACTCAAGATGCTTCTTAAAAGAGCAGAAGGAACACAAGAGTATTTTCCTGTTTTAGCTTTATACGAACAAGCACGGCAGTTTTGGCAAGAGATTTTGCCTTACCATCAAGGGGAAACTATACTTATAGTAGCTCATAATGGAATTAATCGGGCAATGCTGGCAACAGCGCTCTCAATTTCTCCATCTCGCTATCATTCCCTTCAACAGTCTAACTGTGGTATTAGCGTACTAAATTTTTCTGGAGGATTGGGAGAACCAGTTCAACTAGAGTCAATGAATCAGACGCAGCATTTGGGAGGAGTTTTTCCGCCCTTGCGAGCAAATCATCAAGGAGTAAGATTGTTGCTAGTGCGTCACGGGGAAACAGAATGGAATCGTCAGACTAAGTTTCAAGGACAAATTGACGTTCCTCTCAACGAGAACGGTAAGCAGCAGTCCCATTCATGCGCTGAATTTCTTAAGAACGTGGATATTGATTTTGCAGTCAGTAGCCCAATGTTACGCCCAAAAGAAACAGCACAGATTATATTGCAGCATCATCAAAATGTTGTGTTGGAATTCGACGACGGTTTAAAAGAGATCAGTCACGGGCTTTGGGAAGGAAAATTAGAAAAAGAAATAGAGCAAGAGTTTCCAGGAGAGTTACAGCGTTGGCGACAGACTCCAACAGAAGTCCAAATGCCTGAAGGAGAAAATTTGCAACAGGTGTGGGATCGTAGTCAGGTTGCTTGGAACTCAATTGTTGAAGCTTCATTAGCAAAGCAAGTTAAAACTGGCTTAGTAGTTGCTCACGACGCTACTAATAAGACTTTGCTTTGTCAAATTCTCGGCTTGTCATCACAACATTTTTGGAATTTTCGCCAAGGTAATGGCGCAGTTACCGTCATTGACTACCCCTCTGGATTGAGTGGTTTACCAGTGCTGCAAGCAATGAATATTACCTCTCACTTAGGAGGAGGTGTATTGGATAAAACTGCAGCAGGTGCCTTGTAAAGGTTTTGACGGTTTTTGAGCTTTGAGTTTTATGTAAAGACGATAACACCAAGTTTATGGAATCTGTGATTGCAAGTCCTAGCAAGCAATTTTCTGGTATTTTCAACAGTTTGGCTGTAATCTTTCTGAAAACTCAAAAATCGAAATTATGACAAGTGAACTACTACAACAAGTAAGAGTTATTGATCCTGTTTCGGGAACAGATCAAATCGCTGATGTGCTTATCAGTGATGGCAAGATCCAGTCTGTTACTGGTGGTACTTCTGATATGCTGCCAAAAGATACTCGGATTCGAGATTGTCGCGGGCTAGTTCTAGGAACAGGATTAATTGATTTGTATAGCCACTCCGGTGAGCCAGGTTTTGAAGAACGGGAAACCCTGTTATCTCTACTGCAAGCGGCGGCGGCTGGGGGTTTTACGCGAGTTAGTCTCTTACCTGATACTTCACCATCAATCGATAATCCGGCTGTGGTAGCAAAGTTATTAGCGACTAAACGAGGATATGAGGAAAATACCCTTCTTTCCTCGTCTTTGCCTGTTGTTAATATCTGGGGAGCGCTGACTTTAGGTGTTGCTGGTAAGCAAATGACGGAATTGGCAGATCTAGCTGCGGCGGGAGTGGTTGGGTTTGCTGATAGTCAGCCTTGGGAGAATTCAGTGCTGGTGCGGCGAGTCTTAGAATATGTCCAACCTTTAGGAAAACCAGTAGCATTTTGGTGTTGCGATCGCCAATTAGCAGCAAATGGTGTTATGCGTGAAGGTACAGACTCCATCCGCTTTGGTTTACCTGGTAATCCCTCTTTTTCTGAAACCTCCGCCATTGCTGCTTTATTAGAATTAGTTGCTGATATAGGCACACCAGTACATATTATGTATGTATCTACTGCTCGGGGTGTGGAACTTATAGCATCAGCAAAAGCTTCTGGTTTACCCATCACCGCCAGTACAACCTGGATGCATTTGTTACTTGACACGAAAGCAATTAGCGATTACAATCCGTCTCTACGTTTAGATCCACCGTTAGGCAATCCAGATGATTTGCTCGCATTGAGACAGGCAGTGAAAACAGGTGTTGTAGATGCGATCGCCATTAACCACTCGCCTTACACTTACGAAGAAAAAACAGTTGCCTTTGCTGAAGCTCCCCCAGGAGCAATTGGTTTAGAATTAGCATTACCCCTACTGTGGCAAAATCTGGTAGAAACCGGGGAATTTACAGCTTTAGAGTTATGGAAAGCTCTTAGTAGCAACCCAGCAGAGTGTTTAAAACAGAAGATGAGTGCGATCTGCCCTTGGCAGCAAGCTTCTCTTATCGCACCTGGTGAAAAAGCCGAACTGACTTTATTTGACCCCCAGCAAACCTGGAAAGTCGAGAAACAAAACCTTTATACACTCTCGAGTAACACACCTTGGTTAGGAAAACAAATTCAAGGGCGCGTTCTACAAATTTGGTGTTAGACATTGCGTTGTCAATACTTCGATATCATATATTTAACTCCTGGTTCTACGACTTCTAACCAAGCATTTTTTACGAGTTCTTGATAATCTGGGTTTCCCTGACAAGAAGGATCAAAATCAATTACCGTCTGAATCAGAGAATCGACGAAGGGTTTATAAAAGTCCTGCGTAATATTTCTACGCTTATGACTATGGGTTTTGGCAATCCAACTTAAAATAGTAGGTTCGTCTTGCTCATCCTGTCTCAAAAAGAGATCATCCTGTTCTTGCCCCTTCAATTCAAAGTAAGCAAATAACAAAAGAATAGCTTCTTTAAGAGATTGATGTTGACGTTTCCAGTCGTCTTCTGTCTCAAGTGAAGAAAATTTCTTAGCTGCGTGAGGACACAACTCTACCGTGAATTTATAGTAGAAAGATTTGAAGAATTGCCTATTAAAATTCGGCTGAATTGTACATCTTGCATAACTTTCTTTCGCTAGGTTCAGATTAATATTGACATTATGGGGAATTGCATCAACTGCTTCTTGAAGTGTTTCATAGCGTTCTTCTGGACGAAGTGATACCATTCTTAAAATGACTTTTTCAAATTTTTTAGGACACTCTGGTCGTTTCTCGGTGATTGGTGTCAGTTTTTTGAATGCTTTATCTTTTTTTTGCTGCAAGTCTTCAAGACTCTCAAGAGTATGTGGAATTTCGCCTGTTAGAAGTTCATATGCTAATAAACCGAGCATATATTGATCAGATTTATCCAATGAAAAATCATGACGATATGTCGCAAATTTCTCTGGAAGTAGATAAGCTAACTCCTCTAGATATTCTTCCTCATCTGACTCTTTAGACATCCGCTCAAGTTCTTGCAATATTTTTCCTGTGGGAAAGCTTTCACACAAGTTAAAGGCTGAGATAAAAGGCTCATTATACTTATGTAGCAGAATGTTCGACGGTCTAATACTGCCGCCAGAGGTAAAACCTAATTTCCGTGCTCTAACAATTGCATTTCCAACTTTCAAAAGAATTTTGTGTACTAACTCGACTGGGAAGCCTTGAGGATAATCATTAATCATCCGTTTGCGGAGATTTTCTCCTTCGATAAACCGCATGATGTAGTAATGAACATCATTGTTAACATCAAAATTATAAATAGTTATAAATTGAGGCTCATCACAAATTTGAGCAGCCTCTTTAACACTTTTATCAAAATATTGTTCTAATCCCTTGCGTTCTAAAACTTTAATAGCAACATCACGCTCTAAAACTGTGTCATAAGCTTTATAAACTGTTGCCATGCCACCTTGAGCAAGTACTTCTAAGTTTAAATATCTTCCTTCGGGACGGATACAAGTTTGTAAATTTTTAATATTTAGCTGTTCAGAACTATTATTTCCTAGATCATTATCTAGGACTGGAGTAATGATTTGATTTGTAATAACAGAATTTATCTCAAGAATATTCTTGTTACTTAGTTTTTTCAAAACGGGTACTGAAGCTTGTAAAAGGTCTTCCATTTGAAGTGCGACCATACCCTCGTCAAAAGCTCGTTCAAATGCATTTTGATTATTTGGATTTGCAAAACCTAGCCCATCGTAAAAACCTTGAGTAAATGCGATGGCAGCTTGATCTTCGATTGGCTGATTCATTCCAATTACATAATCAATGTATTGGCTAATTGACTCAGCAAGTTGAACTGAATAACAAGCATTAAGCACCACGCATTTTACACAATCTGCATGTAATTTAAACAGCGATGCTAACCCTTGTGGTGATACAAGTTTATTCTCTCCCGCATCATCTTCCAATAACAAGCTGCCATCCTCCATACCATGCCCACAAAAATGAACAATAAACGGACGTTCTTCGGCAATAGATCTACGAATATCTTGAGAACGTACAGCCGTTCTGATACAAATCTCAAACAGCTCGCGTTTTGTTGATCGTTCTATAGCTTCCTCAATATTGCGAATTTCTTGATCTAAACGTAGTCCACCAGGAATCGCTGATAAAACTAAGATTTTTTGCGGCTCAGCAACTGGTGTAGGAAAAAAGTCACTAGATTCCAATGGAGTATACATTTGATGGGACTTTGATTGATTGTACTCAAATAACACTACAAAAGGCTGAAAGACTATTCCAGATGGTAGAAGCTACTCAACTAACTAAGTTAGTTACGCAAAGGAAAAATCTAATAATTCTTCTATCTGCTGTGGTTTAACTAAAGTATTTGCGCACAAAATACCAGAAGCTGCTACTGCGGGCACACCAATTCCTGGCATAGTACTATCACCAACTCGATATAAGCCCTGTATAGGAGTGTGTGTTCCGGGAAACATCCCCTGATTAGCAGCTATCCCGGGACCATAAGTTCCCTGATACCTTCTTAAATAATGAGCATGGGTGAGGGGTGTACCGATAAGTTCTAGTACCACACGTTCCCTAATATCTGGGATAATCCGTTGTAGCGCACGATATAAAGTTTGTGCTTTTTCCTGCTTTTTTTGTTCATATTGCTCATTCCGTTCCCATCCAGCGTATGGTTCTAAGGTGTAAGCATGAACCACATGATGGAATGGTGGTGCAAGTGTTGTATCCCATACACTGGGAATTGATACCATACAAGTATTGCCTGGTACTGTAATATCTTTACTAGCATCATGAACAACCACATGATGTCCCGTTAAATTCTCTAAACCAGAAGCTTTGATGCCCAAATGAAGATGCATGAAACTATTAATTGCAGGTGTATTTAAAGCTGCTTGACGATAAGATGAGGGTAAGTCTTCTGGATGTAGTAGTTGAGTGTAAGTATCCCAGACACTCGCATTAGAAATGACTACCGACGCTTTGAGGATTTCGCCGCTTTTCAAACGCACACCAACAACTTTGTTTCGAGAATTTGCAAACGATTTCTCTACGAGAATTTGCTCAACATGGCAATTCAATAACAATTTGCCACCCCACCTTTCCAAACCCCGTACTAAGGCATTGACAATCGCGCCACTTCCCCCTACCGGATACTCAACCCCGGAACGAGATCGTTCACCTAACATAAAAGCTATCTCTGGGGCAATAGTGCCATGAGCCTTTAAACCTGATAGTAGAAAGCATTCTAAGTCAATGAGCCGCCGCACCCAAGGATCTTGGACGGTTGCATCCATTATTTTGCCTACAGATTGCTGGATAATGGGAAAATTAGGAACCATTTTCCACAAAGATGGCAAGTAACGTTTAAGTACTATGGGAACCAGCTGCCAATCTGCCCTTAAAGCCAAGGTAGGAATACCTTTCATCGCCTCATATAGAGGTAACAAGCGTTGTTCAAATAGCTTGAGTTCTTCAGCACCTTGGGGGGTAATTTTACTTATTTGGTTATGGTAAGCAAAAGTATCGCAATAAACAGCAACAGTGCCTTCAGGAAAGTGGTAATGTCCTAATGGGTCATAGGATACACTTTCTAGGGATTCTCCTAAAACGTCAAGAACTTGTTTGATAGGGTTTAAACTTCTAGCACTTGTCAGACCACAATAGAATGAAGGACCAGAATCAAATTCAAATCCTCGTCGTCTAAAGTTATGAGCAGCACCTCCAGCAATTGTATGGCTTTCACAGACAATCACCTGCTTACCGTAACGAGCGAGTAATCCAGCAGCGGTTAAGCCGCCGATACCGCTACCAATGACAATCACATTGCTATTGTCCATTTTTCCCATTTTTTTGTTGTCAAATAAATACCGACAACTGACTACCAACAATTACCACCAATGATAGATGACTGAAGCATTGATTGAACTGAAAGGCGTTTCTAAGTCCTTTGATAGCAATAAGGTTTTAGACAATGTAGATTTAACGATTAATCGAGGAGAGGCATTGGGAATTATTGGTCCTAGCGGGACTGGTAAATCAACAATTTTACGTATTATAGCTGGGTTAGATGCTCCCGATGCTGGGGAAATTTATTTACAAGGGCGACGGAGAGAGGGTTTGATTGAAGATTACGGTAATTCTATTGGCATTGGGATGGTTTTTCAACAGGCGGCGCTATTTGATTCTTTAACGGTGGAGGAGAATGTGGGGTTTTCACTTTTTCAAGATACGAAATTATCGCGATCGCGAATTAGAGAACTAGTGCATGAAAAGTTGGAAATGGTAGGTTTGAGGGGAACAGGCGATCGCTACCCTGCTGAACTATCTGGAGGTATGCGCAAACGAGTCAGTTTTGCTCGCGCCATTATGTCCAACCCCGATAATCCTGAGAAAGCACCAGAGATTTTACTATACGATGAACCTACAGCAGGACTTGATCCTATTGCTTCGACGGTGATCGAAAATTTAATTCAGCAGTTGCATTGTACAACAGGAATTTGTAATACATATGCCATTGTTACCCATCAACATAGTACAATTCATCGGACAGCCCGGAGGATTGTTTTTCTATATAAAGGTAAAGTGCAATGGCAGGGTTCTGTCAGCGAAATTGACACTACCGACAACCCTCTGATTCAACAGTTTATTAGTGGAAGTGTACAAGGACCAATTCATGTGGTGGGTTAGGACAATTTTGGATTTTGGATTAAAGACAAAATCTAAAATCTGAAATCTAAAATTCTTAGGGGAGTAAAAAAAATGCGATCGCGAACATTTCGAGAAGGCTCTGTAGGATTATTACTCCTATTAGGACTGGGAGTTTTTGGATCTATCATCCTGTGGATCAATAGATTCTCCGTCACTCGGAACTCATACAAAGCCATTATTGAATTTGGCAACGTTAACGGAATGCAAAAAGGGGCAGTTGTTCAGTATCGTGGTGTTAAGGTAGGCAATATTGCTGCTATTCGACCACAACCAAATCATGTTGAAGTAGAAATTGACATTAACAAACCAAACTTGATCATACCTAAAGATGTGATTGTTGAAGCTAATCAAACCGGATTTATCAGTGGAGAAACAATAATCGATATTACACCAAAAACCTCGTTATTTGATGGAAAACTTGCTGGTAAACCATTAGACGAAAATTGTAATCCCCAAATTATTGTCTGTAATGGATCTCACTTAAAAGGTCGAATTGGGATCAGTACTGATGAACTTATTCGCTCCGCAACTGAACTATCAAGTAGATACAGCACCCCAGAATTTTATAGGAATGTCAATAAAGCTGTAGAAAACACTGCGTTGGCAGCTGGTAATGTTGCGGAATTAACTCGCAACGTCAATCTTTTAACGAAAAACCTTCAACAACAAATCAACGGCTTTTCAGCTACTAACAATTCAATTCAACGAGCGACAAATGAACTGAGTGCATCCAGCACTCGAGCCTTAAATCAAATCACTACTACGACCAATGAATTCGGTACCACTGCAAAGGATGTTCGTTTAACAGTTAATCAAGCCAACAAGCTAATTAGCAACTTGGATAATTTATTGGTAAATAATCGTTCTTCTCTAGTTACAACTTTGAACAATGTTAAGCAAACTAGTGAGGAATTGCGCTCAACTGTTAGTAGCTTATCACCTGCAGTCAATCGTGTCACAAAAGGAGAATTACTAAAAAATCTAGAAGCTCTTTCTGCAAATGCTGCACAGGCATCTAGTAATTTGCGTAATGTCACAAATACTCTCAACGAACCAAAAAATTTGATGGTAGTACAGCAAACCTTAGATTCAGCAAGAGTAACGTTTCAAAACACTCAAAAAATTACCTCCGATTTAGACGAATTGACTGGCGACCCCACCTTTCGAGAAAATTTGCGACAACTTGTGAATGGTCTTAAATCTTTGGTCTCTTCTACGCAGCAGATGCAGCAACAATCACAAGTAGCTGCTGATTTAGATGCTTTAAAAGCTGCAATAATTTCTAACCAAAATTCCACAGTTCCAGCCTCAAAGGAAACGCCAACAAAGATGACATTTGACTTGTCTTCTACAGCATCAAAAAATCTTGACAAAGAGTCTCAACCAAGCACAATTATTTTTACTTCTTCTCCATCTCAAGAAAAGCTGTTAAAGCAATTGCGGGAGTATGAAGCTTCAAAAAAGCAGCAAAAGTAGCTTAATACAGTGAACAGTAACCAGTGAACAGTTCTCAGTTACCAGGAAATAACTGATAACGGTAGGAGGTTTTAAACCAATAATTATACTCATAACTTCTGATAAAGACTTATTCTTGACTGATAACTGATAACTGATAACTGATAACTGAACTAATTCCAATCTTCTTCTTCTTTTTTGCCACGGCTTGTGTAAATTCTCCCAGAGTTATGAATCTGGCGAGTTTTTTCGTAAAGTTGTTCTTCTGTAAGACCCCACTGCTGCAAGATTTTATCTAAGGTTTGTTGAATATCTCTTGCACCAGGAAAACCTTTATAGCGAATTTTTAGTCTAGCAAGCTCTGCTAAGTTATAGTCGGTGGGCTGTTGACTTAATAAATTGTTAACTAACGGGTAATCACGATTGTAAAGGGGATGTTGTTGGTCTTTACTTCCTGATGCTTCAGCCATAGGTTCTGAGTTTTAGTTAATTCCGGTAAAATTGGGGATCATCCCAAATGTGTGAATTTATTTTATTTTGTAGTGCGCGCAGGATGCTCGCTTCGGTCATAAAGTAGGGAGCTTTGCGGCTCGCACTACCATTTTTTTGCAAAATGGGGATGCTCCTGTAAAGTTTAGGGGATGCTATGAACATTCTCTAAACTCTGTTAAACTCGGTCTATAAGGGAGATATATCATTCTAAGTCACTTAATCAAAAAAGACGGCAACCACACCTTCAATCTTACGGCTCTCCCTACTGCCACAAGGTTTTGATGAAAGATACATTGTTCTTAAGAAAAGTTAAAAATAAATTTCAGGTGAGGGTGAACGTTATATCACCCAAAGCCCAAGCTGTAAGGGAGCAATAACCCGGTATGTTTGAACATTTCACTTCCGAAGCAATTAAAGTAGTTATGCTAGCCCAGGAGGAAGCACGTCGCCTGGGACACAACTTTGTTGGAACTGAGCAAATTCTCCTAGGTTTAATTGGAGAAGGAACAGGGGTTGCTGCCAAAGTGTTGACAGACTTGGGCGTTACCCTCAAAGAAGCTCGTCGCGAAGTTGAAAAAATTATTGGTCGGGGTTCTGGCTTTGTACCATCAGAAATCCCGTTTACCCCTAAGGTTAAAGGTTTATTCGAGCAATCTTTCAAAGAAGCTCGGACTATGGGACACACTTATATTGGTACTGAACACTTACTCTTAGGATTAACAGAGGCTGGCGAAGGCGTCGCCGCTAAAGTACTGCAAAATCTAGGACTGGAATTATCACAAGTCCGAACTTTAGTAATTCGTCAGTTAGGAGAACTATCATCTGTTGGCGTTGGTAACCGTGGTGGTCAACAAAGACGTAATCAAACGCTAACCATAGAGGAATTTGGTAGAAATCTTACCAAGCTAGCAGCAGAAGGTAAGCTTGATCCTGTAGTCGGTCGTGAGAAAGAAATAGAACGCGCTGTTCAGATTCTTGGACGCCGTACAAAAAACAACCCTGTATTGATTGGAGAACCAGGTGTTGGTAAAACAGCGATCGCGGAAGGTCTAGCACAACGTATTATTAACCAAGATATTCCCGACATTTTACAAAACAAGCAAGTTATCAGCCTCGATATGGGGGCTGTAGTGTCAGGAACTCGCTTTCGCGGCGATTTTGAAGAACGCCTCAAGAAAATTATGGAGGAGATCCGCACTGAGGGAAATATCATCCTAGTGATAGATGAACTCCACACCTTAGTTGGTGCTGGTGGCACAGAAGGTGGTATGGATGCAGCCAACATCCTTAAACCAGCATTAGCACGGGGTGAACTTCAGTGCATAGGAGCTACAACTCTTGACGAGTATCGTCAACACATTGAGCGAGATGCAGCCCTGGAGCGTCGTTTCCAACCGATTATGGTAGGCGAACCATCGGTAGAAGAAACAATCCAGATTTTACATGGCTTGCGCTCAGCTTATGAGCAACACCACAAAGTACAAATCTCTGATGCCGCACTTGTTGCAGCAGCTAATTTATCAGATCGCTACATTAGCGATCGCTTCTTGCCCGATAAAGCAATTGACTTGATCGATGAAGCAGGCTCTCGCGTTCGTTTGCGTAGTTCTATGAATTCTACTAACAAAGAACTGAAGCGAGAACTAGCACAAGTCGGCAAAACTAAAAACCTAGCAGTTCAAGTCCAAGATTTCGACAAAGCTGGACAATTGCGCGATCGCGAGTTGGAGCTTGAAAAACAATTACAAGCTCCATCACAAAACGAGCAATCTGTCAATGCTCCCATCGTAGATGAAGAAGACATTGCTCAGATCGTCGCCTCTTGGACAGGTGTACCAGTTAACAAGCTGACTGAATCTGAGTCAGAACTGCTCTTACACCTAGAAGACACTCTTCACCAGCGCCTTATTGGTCAGGAGCAAGCGGTCACTGCTGTTTCCAGAGCAATCCGTCGCGCTCGTGTTGGGTTAAAACATCCCAACCGTCCTATTGCTAGCTTTATCTTTTCTGGTCCCACTGGAGTAGGTAAAACAGAATTAGCAAAAGCATTGGCTTCCTACTTCTTCGGCGCAGAAGACGCGATGATTCGCCTGGATATGTCCGAATTCATGGAACGCCACACCGTCTCCAAACTCATTGGTTCACCTCCTGGTTACGTAGGCTACGACGAAGGTGGGCAACTTACCGAGGCTGTGCGACGCAGACCATACACAGTGGTGCTATTCGATGAAATCGAAAAAGCCCACCCTGATGTATTCAACATGCTCCTGCAAATGTTGGACGATGGTCGCCTAACTGATGCGAAAGGTCGAACAGTGGACTTTAAAAACACACTGTTAATTATGACTTCTAACATCGGTTCTAAGGTAATAGAAAAAGGTGGTGGTGGTCTAGGCTTCCAATTCTCAGCCGATGAAGCTGAAGCTAGTTACAACCGAATTCGTACACTTGTAAATGAGGAACTAAAGGCTTATTTCCGTCCAGAGTTCCTGAACCGTATCGATGACATGATCGTCTTCACTCAACTGAAGAAAGATGAAATCAAGCAAATTGCTGAGATCATGCTTCGTGAAGTGAAGAGCCGCTTAACAGAAAAAGGAATCACTTTAGAAGTAACCGAAAGCTTCAAAGACCGTGTGGTACAAGAAGGTTATAACCCCAGCTATGGTGCTAGACCATTACGTCGGGCGATTATGAACCTCTTGGAAGATTCTTTGGCTGAAGCAATGCTATCTGGTCAAATCACAGAAGGCAGTACTGCTATTGTTGATCTTGACGATGATGGTCAGGTGGTAGTACGTAAGCCAGAGCAACGGGAGTTATTACTGGCGAATGCAGGGTCAGTTTTATAACACACGATCCTGTTAACTGTTGATGAGTAATCAAGAAGGTGTTCTGGATGCAGAACACCTTCTTTTATAAGCTTTTTACCTTAAGTTTTGTATTCAGTCTAAGTAGATCGGCACAAACAATATCCTTGGTTTGTAGTTGCGCTTTAGCGCACTAACGTCCAACTACAAACCTTCCAAGCTGTTTTACAAAACTTCACACAGTTCGTAACTGTACGTTCGCTCATTTTTAACCGCAAGATTTAATTAAGCCTTACAGGGGTTGTAATTCAGGCTGTGGAATGGATTCAGGCATTTTTAGTCCCATAGGAGCTTTTGGTCATTTTATGATTTATCCTATGCCTACGGCTTAAATAAGCGCCTCTGAAAGCCTTTTGGAGCGGTAATAAATTTTACATAAAAATACTGATTTACGTAAAAACTCCCTTTTTCCTTTTACATTAAGGCTTTAATTCCCGTTTGGATCTCAAAATAAGCGAACGTACAGTCGTAAGCTGTTACGCATTTAATTTCTAATATAAAAGCGCGGGCAGGATGCCCGCACTACAATGATTTTATCTTTTCATGTTGTACAGTTTAGCTACACATCAGCTTATAATTCTCGCCCACTGACTTACTTTGTTAGCAATCAAACCCCTTTATTTTAAAATAAGAATTGTAGTATATTTATATCCGTCTGGATTTTAACAGAAGGAATTTCCGATTCAGTTAAAGAAAATCGTAGCGACTGTTGGGTAGAGCGCATGAGCGTTACCCAAAACATAGTGATGGATGTTCGGTTTTGTTATTGAAGCCAGAACACCATGATTTTTGTGGGCTTTTTGCTTTAAGTTTTGTATTCAGTATATTTAATGGAATTTAATAATACTTTGGTAGAAATCGTTAAAAACCAACGACGTTTCTTCTTCTACAGAATCGCACTTCTTTCTCTAGCTTAGCCAGAAGTTATTACAGGAACACATCCCATGACTTACTGTCTCAATCCCAATTGCACTTCCCCAATCATAAACCGTCGTGACACAAAATTTTGTACAACTTGTGGCTCTAAACTATTATTGGCAGACCGATATCGGGCTATCAAGCAGATCGGACAAGGTGGATTTGGGAGAACTTTCTTAGCTATTGATGAACATAAACCTTCTCAACCTAACTGCGTCATCAAGCAATTGTTCCCTCAAGCACAAGGTACCAACAATATTGCTGAAGCAGAGAAGTTATTTAAAGTAGAAGCAGCACACTTGGATGAATTAGGTCGCAATCATCGTCAAATTCCGGAACTACTGGCATATTTCTCTCAGCAGAGCCAACAATATTTGGTACAAGAGTTTATTGAGGGACAGAATTTAGCGAATGAAATAAAGCAAAACGGGACTTTCACTGAAGACAAGATCATCAGTTTACTAAATAGCTTGCTGCCAGTGTTGGAATTCATCCATTCCAAAAAAGTCATTCACCGAGACATTAAACCAGAAAATATCATCCAGCGTAGTAATGGTGAGCTAGTTTTAGTTGATTTTGGCGCAGCTAAAACTATCACCAGAACAGCTTTAGCAGTCACAGGGACTGCTATTGGAACACAAGGTTATGCATCACCAGAGCAAGCATTGGGGAAAGCATCTTTTGCCAGTGATATCTATAGTCTTGGTGTCACTTGTTTACATCTTCTAACGATAAAATCGCCATTTGACTTATTTGATATCATGGAAGGTGAGTGGGTCTGGAGAAATTACTTGCGCACTCCTGTAAGCAATAATTTGGCACAAGTTTTAGACAAGATGGTTTCAGGGGCTGTGAAACGTCGCTATCAAACAGCAAAAGAAGTGATACAAGCGTTGAAGATAGCTCCCACAATTATTATTCGTCACCGATCTATTTCTGTACCCACTACTCCTATTTCTGTACCCACTACTCCTATTTCTGTACCCACTACTCCTATTTCTGTAACTTCTGTCAATCCCCCTCCACGCAGTTACGGAACTTACAGAGTGACACTCATCAACGAAGCTGAAGGTCTAAACCAAACTATTGACGTACCAGGTGATGAATATATTCTAGACGTAGCTGAAGAAGCTGGTCTTGATTTACCCTTCTCTTGCCGCGCTGGTGCTTGTTCTACCTGTACTGGTAAAGTTATATCGGGTGTTGTGGATCAGTCTGATCAGTCATTCCTATGTGATGACCAATTAGAAGCTGGGTATGTATTGACCTGTGTCGCCTATCCAATTTCTGATGTCACTATCGAAACCCACAAAGAAGAAGAATTATACTAGAACGCCAATCAAGTAATAAAAGTTACGGAGTTAGAACGATGAACGCACTAACTTTACAGTGGCACGATGCAGGCGAAGACAAAACTCAGCAAATTTACGAACAACAACCAAGCAAAAATCAAGGAACGATTCGTATCGGTCGTGATCCATACCAATGCGACATTGTTCTAAATGAACCTACTGTATCACGTCTGCATGTTGAAATCTATTTTCATTCATCTGAGCAGAAATTTTTTATCAGGAATCTGCGAGATTACAATATCCCCCTGGTAGATGGAAGAGAACTGATTCAAGGTGAATTCGCTTTAACAGAAGGTAGCGTTTTTTATTTGGGACAACAAGAACTCAAAGTTGTAGCTATTTCTATTCCATCTGCCAGGAGCCTACAACAGCAAGGTGTTTCTGGTTTAGAATGTCCAAAATGTCATGAAGTTTCCCCTATTGAATATCTGAGAGCTAGCTGTCCTTGGTGCGGAACCTTTTTATCAGGAGCATTCACTGTTTTAGTACAACCTAGTCAAATCAGAAAAAAGTAAGAACTTTTATACTGCAAGCTTTTTACCTATTTGCAAAATACTAGCTTTATTTCCACCGTGTTGTACCAGTAATTTTGTTAGTTGTTAGTAGAACCATCCAACCCTCCATCCCTTAACAATGATTCAATTAACTTGGGAAGATCCAGCAACGGGAGAACGAAGAGAACCACGGTTGAATGTACCAATTGCCTTTGGGAGAGAATGTGACCAAATGCCATCAGAGATTGGGGGAGAGCGTGTTTCTCGCATAATACTTAGCAGTGACAAAGTCTCTCGTTACCATGCTCTCATTAAGCGGGAACATAACCAATTGGTAGTTATTGACCAAAATAGTACTAACTGTACCCTCGTTAACAGTGATAGGTGTGAACCTCAAAAACCTTTTCCTCTATCTGACGGTGATACTTTACAAATTGGCTCCTATAGAATCACTCTCACAATACGTGCAACACCGCTCAGTAGTAATTTTCCACCACCAGTGTTTCAGGAGATCAAAGTTCGGGTACAAGCGCTATATGCTACAGGTTACAGCGTGGACGAGTGTGATTATGCCACTATTGGGGCGGGACTTGGTAGCTTTATTTGGGTAGATTTTCTGAGAATTTGTGGTGTGCAGAAAACCAAAATTGTAGCACTGGGAATACAAGAAAAGCCTTATGGACATTACAAGGATCTGTGCTTGAATTCGCAAATTCGCTTATTCGAAAGACTCCGCTCTAATTGTGACTCTTGTCCTGATAACATTTGGGGCTTCCCTAGTTATGCTTGGCGAGAAGCTTGGCAGTATTTTACTAAAGGTGAGCTTCACAAATCCTTGAGATATTTGTGGCAAGTCTTTGCTGAACCTACATTTGCCGAAACTTATACTCCTTGCGCAGGAAATATTTTTGACTCTATAGATCGGGAGGCAAAGCGGATTGGATGGGAGCAAATTTATCGATTTGGGGGAGTGCGGGCAATACGCAAAACTGATGATAACAGATATTGCCTAGCATATTCTCGTGGAAAAGGAAATTATGCTTTTTTAGTTGCTTGTTATTTACATTTGGCAACAGGTTATCCAGGAATTGAGTTGCTATTAGATCTACAAGCTTATCGAAAAAAATATCTAGATTTTAAATCTGTGGTAAATGCTTATGAACCTCACAATCATGTCTATGAGCAGTTAGAGCGACAGGGTGGTAAAGTATTAATTCGAGGAAGGGGGATTGTCTCTTCCCGCATTATACAACGGCTTTATGAGGCACGACAGCGAAATCAAAATATCACCGTTTTGCATTTGATGCAATCGCCTAAACCTCAAGGTAATAAATTCGATAAAACGCAACGCTTAGTTAAAAATCATTGCGAACTTCAACCATTTAACTGGCCTAAAGCCTGTTGGGGTGGAGAATTGAAGGAAATGCTAGAAAAAGCCATTCCTAAAAGACGTGAGAACTTATTATAAAAGTCACAGTGGGGAGGTACAACCACTGCTCATCGTCGTTACTGGCAGCGCATTATTGACCAAGGTTTAAGAGAAGGCTGGTATAAAATTGAATTTGGTAAAGTACGAGAAGTAGAACGCGATTCCCAAAATCGCACCATTACTTATATTCAAGAAAAAGACTTTGGACAGTTAATATTACAAGCTGACTTTATTATCGATGCAACTGGACTTGATGCCGAAGTAGAAACAAGTCCTTTGTTAAAGGATTTAGTAAAACGTTATAACCTCCCGTTGAATCAGTCTGGTCGATTAGACGTAGACAATCATTTTGAGTTGGAACAGATGCTTAATGGTCAAGGTCGAATGTATGCAGCAGGAACTATTACTTTTGGTGGTTCCTATGCACCAGTTGACAGTTTCCTCGGTTTACAGTACGCTGCTCTACAATCAGTGGATAATCTAGCTTCTGTTGGTGCGCCTGGAGTAAAGTCCTTAAACGTACTCTCATCTTTTATACAATGGTTGAAGTGGGTGTTTAATGAGTCACCGTAAACCCAAAAACTTGATAGGTAAAGGATTTACGATTAACTGGAACACTATGTCTATAGCTGAATTTAATTGCTTCTGACAGATCCTTGTTACGAGAGAAGTTCAGTTTAAGATGAAATGAGTATTACTGTAACAGTATAGGATATTCAATAATTTGTTGAATTTTGAATCATCCACACCAAAAAACCAAGAACTTGATCTGGAGGTGGAACTGAATAATCCATAAAGTCAATTTCTACAGTCAGATCTACCAAGCGCATAAATCGCCACGAAGTTCCATTTGTTACCGAACCGTAGATTACTTTAATCAACCCTCCTTTGTCCTTGTTGAATCTTTGTGCAGCAATCATCTCAGCAACACACTGACCAATACCAACTTTCAGATCTCCCTTCTTTGCTTCGACAAGTATCAAAACTGGGGCTTCTATTTCCATTTGTTCTGATGAACCACTAAATAGGAAATCGCACACCCCATTTAGTCCGACACTCTCATCTACGTTGAACTCTTCACCAGAAAAGAGGCTGACCCGTTTATTGAGAATACTACGGACTTCCACCAAGATAGGGGCAATGATTCCTTCTGATCTAGCTTTTTCTGTACTTACGGCGATCGCCAAAGGCAATGTTTGCTCCAAGTAGTTCAGTAAAGTATCAGATGGTGTGATTGGTTCTACTTCAGGTAAAAAGCGTTTCCCTTCAACTACCTCGATCCCAAAAGCCTGTTTAACTTTTCCAATAGTCGTGAATTGACTATAAGGCATATCTTGATTCTCAATTCCTGGTTCTAGAATAACTGAGTACAGCGTTTCATAAATTTCTAGTTTTTTGGTTTGTAGTTGCACCGCCAGTTGCTTTAAGCCGGGAAACCCGTCCAACGCACTGGCTCGCTTTAGCGAAGACAGCGCAACTACGAACGATATTTTAATATTACTGCTCAATCGGTACATCAGGTAGACGGCTCCATTCATTCCACGAGCCATCGTAATTTCGTACCTTGGGGTACCCCAGTAAATATCTCAAAACAAACCAGGTATATCCAGAGCGTCCACCAATTGCACAGTAAGGGAATATTTCTTTATCAGGAGTGATACCCTGACTACTGTAGAGAGAATGCAACTGAGAGGCTGACTTAAAAGTTCCATCTTCATTTAGGGTGAGGGAGTGATCAACATGGACAGCACCCGGAATATGTCCTGCTCGTTCCCTCCCTTCTGGTGGCTTAATCATGAATACTTCACCACGATATTCTTCAGGGGTACGTGCATCCAGTAACACACAGTCTGGTCGATCAAGAGATGCTTGAACTTCTACCTGTGGAACTCGTAAATTAGGATCAGGTGATTTCGCTCGGTACAGACTGGGTGGGAAGCTTGACAACTCTGCTGCTAGTGGACGACCCTCAGCCGCCCATTTCGAATACCCACCATTAAGAACATACACCTTTTCATGTCCAATCATTTTCAAAATCCAGAAGATCCAAGCTCCTATACCTGGATAACTACCATAAGCAATCACAGTCGTTTCATTGGAAATCCCCGATCTCGAAAGTAGTTTTTCGATAGCAGTCGCTTCTAAATTTAGCCTGAGGTCTGGTAATAGCAGATCTGTAAGAATATTCCAGAAAACAGCACCAGGAATGTGAGAATTTTTGTAGGGTTCCGGACTCATATCAACTTCAATCACACGCACAGTGGGATTGTTAAGATGATTCATTAGCCATTCGGTATCGACTAAAACCTCGGGATGAGTATATTCGAGCATAGGTTGTGTTACGCGATTTGGACTAAAGCTAAGATTAGAAGAGGCGCATTGCTTTCGCCCAGTCCTCGAACGAGTACACTTTTGCCCAGTATGACTATGGCAATTTCCTTGCAGTTTTTATTTGGAGCAATCAACCAAGCGCAGGATGAACAAGAGCTGCGATCGCAAGTCTTGCCAAAAATCAACGAGTATTTTGTTGTTAAACGCTACGGAATTTTTTTCTTCGATCAATTGCCTTTCAAAGACAGCAAGCTTCAAAAAACATTGCAAATTGGACTATCAATAGAACATAATCCAGTTGTACGTTACTTAGTGGAACGCCATGCGCCAGTTCACGAAGGGTTGGTAGTATCACCCAAGATTTGGACTATGATTTGTCCCCGCCCCGATCATTGGCATGTAATGGCAGGACCAATCGTCAGTCGTGGTAAATTAGTTGGTGTTGTGGGCTGTACTCGTGAACAGTCAATGCCAGCGTTTGACTCACAAAATCTAGCCGATTTGAGTGCTATCTGTTTACATTTATCTACTTGGGCTGCAACAGTGCGTTCACAAAATGTTTGTGAAGGAAAGTTACAAAAAGGGATCGAAAAGAGCGATCGCTTAACGCCTCGTGAATTACAAATTGCTGAATTAGTCGCCCTAGGAAGAACCAACGCACAAATTGGCAAGGAACTTTGGATTACAGAGAATTCTGTCAAGCAAGCTTTAAAGCGAATTTTTCGTAAACTTGAAGTTTCATCTCGTGCCGAAATGGTTGCCCAGCTTTATACAACAAAATATTAAATAGAGGTTATTCATCAATGGCTATTTTGACACCTCTAAACTTAAGGACTACAGCTAATGGATTGAATACCGTTATTTGAAACTGAAACATATACTTTATATTGTGCCGGACAAGTTTCAATCAAGTTACCTTTTCTAAGTTTAATTTCCTGTGCAAGCTGGCAACTTTTAAAGTTTGCCTTATCATCAAAAGATATAGATTTTTCAGCTTGGCACTCAAAATTAGATGATCCGGCAGTGGGGCTATAAACCTGCACGGTTGTATCTCTTGCAAGAATACAAGTTGCCAAGGAACCATTTTGATAGTTATTAATTGTACCAGGTTCACAGACGACTGACGCTTGTGCAGGTAGAGAAAAAGCAAAATTAATTGAAAATAAACCCAAAGAAGAAGTTAAAACTATCGAAACTTTAGATAAAAATTTCATAAAACAATACTGATTAGCAAAATAAAATTTGTTAATTCTTTTCTACTTTCTTGCTCCTAAAGATTGGTACAGTAAAAGCACTGATATTCGCAGCTTCTCAACTTTGCAAAAAAGATGGTAGTGGGAGCATCTTGCTCCCTACTTTATTACCGAAGTGGGGATGAACCCACACTGCAAGATTAGGACTTACGCATTGACAATCTAAAAAAACAGATTTTTATCTGGTTTTTTGCCTTTTATATTTATTAATTTTTCTGTAATACAGAATTCCTCTATTTTTGGCTTTTTCCAAAGCTCTATCTCAAGATAGTTCAACTTTTATGTCATTAAGATAAACTCTTAACTTATTGCAAGACAGGAGGATTAGGAATGAGCCCTAAAGATGAGAGCCATTATACAAAGATGGAGATCCGGTCTAAACAATTTGAAGCTATTGCAAGAACTTTAGCAGCCGTTGTCACCCTCATCTCAGCTGCTCTGGGGTTCTTTGCATTCAAAAAACCTTTGGAAGATCATTCATCAAAACTCCAAACATCAACACCGCCTGCTGTCTCTGGTGTAACTACGTCTGGGAGATCAACAAATTCTCAAGTGTTGCGATCGCGATCGCCTGCTGCTACAGATAAAGCTAAACATGATGACCACGATAACGATGACGACGATGACGACGATCACGATTAAATCTCTTTTGCTCGTTCTACCAGTAATATGGTGAGCTTTATTAGGCTTGAAATAGTTATTTTTTTATAAAATGTAGGACTTACGCATTGACAGAAATCATCAGATATGGGGTAGGAATTAATAACGCCTCCACCGACGATTTTTTCACAAATGAGGGTATTACCGTCCATTGTAGGGGCGCAAGGCCTTGCGCCCCTACACGTACGTTTGAAACAGCCATTATCTGTTAATACACATGATGTCGGATTTGTATAGTGCGTAAGTCCTAAAATGTTATAATTTATCGTAAAAAACATTTTTGTAAGCACCCAGATCTAAAGAGACGGTAGCTCATTGCCTGATACTGAGATAGGTGAAAGATTTTGATTTCTGCTAAAATTACTGGAGATATCTGGTAACAATGTACCAGACAGCACCAATGCAGGGTGATTGTAGATTTCCAACGGTTACACTTCGGTAAATTTCTTTACATATAAATATATTGGAGAGTAAAACATGCCTTATCAAGCAGAAATTAGCCGTAGAAACCCTACTTGTTTTTTATGTTTACTCGATCAGTCAGGTTCTATGCAGTCGGTATTAGATCCAACTAACATGACTGCATTAGACCTACCAAAAGTCATAGATGGAATACTTTACACTCACGAGGCTGAAGGAAAAACTGCATCTCAGGAGCTTTCAGAAAAAATAAATGATTTTTTATACAGTTTAGCAAATAATTGTGCACAAGAAGAAGGGATTCGAGATTATTTTTACGTTGGTGTCATTGGTTACAATCACTCTGTTGCTCCTGCATTTATAGGTGATTTAGCAGGTAAAAAACTCGTTCCAATTAGTGAACTTGCAGAGAAAACATATCATATTGAGGAGCGCACAACTGATGAAGGAGAAATATACAAATACCCAATTTGGTTTTTGCCAGTTGCAGAAGGTGACCAAACTCGAATGTGTGAAGCATTGCAGTTGGCTCACTCAATTATAGAAAACTGGTTGCAAGAACACCCCAACTGCTATCCACCTATAGTTATCAACATTACTGATGGTAGAGCAACTGATGGTGATCCTACTATTCCTGCGCAATCATTAAAAGATCTTTCTAGTAGTGATGGTAACGTTTTGCTATTTAACTGTCACCTTGCGAAAAAAAAAGGTAATGAGATCTTGTTTCCAGATACTAAGCGAAATTTACCTGATGACTTAGCTCGTACTCTTTTTGAGATGTCTAGTCAGTTTCCAGCGGAAATGAGAAATTATGCAGAAATTCTGAAATACAACTTATCTGAAAATTCACGGGGTTTTGTTTATAATGCCAAGGTAGATACTGTGATCGACTTGTTAGATATTGGGACTCAAACAGAAAATAGTTGTCTTCCACGCTAAGATTCGAGGAAAAAATGAGGATTTATTATGCAACTTTTCATCTTCCAAAAGCAGGAAATAAAGATGAAGAGTATGAAGATGCTTTCTTTCCTCAAGAAACCATTGATCAGCAAGAGAAGCACTTGTGTTTTGGAATTGCAGATGGTGCCAGTAAGAGTTTACTAAGTAAACATTGGGCTCGTATTCTTTTGGACTGCTTGCAGCAGTATGAAGTTAACGACAATCAATCAAAATATTTATCAGAAACTTTTCTTGAGGAATCTCTTAACATAGCCTATAAAAAATGGAAAGAGTGGACAGAGAAATATTTTCAAGAAAGAAAAGAAAGAAAAAAACCAATTAAGTGGTATGAAGAGCCAGGTTTGAAAAAGGGGGCATTTTCAACTTTCTTGTTTCTAAAATTCATAGAGCCTGAACCAACTTTAGAAAAAGTTGTAGATCAGTTCGTTAATTCAGAAGAAATACCAAAGACAGAATCAGGAAATTGTACATCACAAGAAAATAGCACAAACGAGTCTGTGAATTCACCAGAAATACCCAAATCTGATGAAATGACTAAAGCAATTAATCCTGTTTCAGAGCCAAACACAGAATCAGGAAATTTATCAGAAAAAAATAGCACAAACGAGTCTGTGAATTCACCAGAAATACCCAAATCTGATGAAATGACTGAAGCAATTAGTCCTGTTTCAGAATCGAACATACAACCAAGCGATCTCACATCAGAACAACCCTCAATTTCTGTTGCAGAGAGACAAAAGAAAGTCTTTGAACAAGCATCACTAAATCGGGAAGAATTCGAAGATACTGATAACATGTCAGGAAAATGGATAGCAGTTGCATTAGGTGATAGTTGCTTATTCCAAGTACGAGATAACAAATTAATATATCCTTTCCCCGTGTCTTCTTCTGCTAAATTTAATAATACTCCTTTACTTATATCTAGTAATCCTTCTCGGAATCATGAGATTCTTCATGCAGTAAAAGTAAAAGCGGTAGAAGTAAAGAAAGAAGACTACTGGCAAAAAGGAGACAGATTTTATTTAATGACTGATGCTCTAGCTTGTTGGTTTTTGAATCAGTGCGAGAAACATAACACAACAGCTTTAGAATTTCTCAGTGAACTTAACTCTCAAAAACAAGAACAGTTTAAGGAGTGGATTTCTACGTTGAGAGACAACAAGGAAATACGCAATGACGATGTGACTCTCATTAGTATTGATATTCACTAAAAAATGCAAACATTATGCCGTGGCCAAAAATTAGAGATTACCAAATAGCTATTCAAAATCCTAATACCCGTTTTAATGACCCTGAGTTGCGACGGGGTGTGCCAGTGATGACTTCAAATGGATTGCCACGTGCCTGTACTGGGGGATTTGCCATTGTTTATAAAATAGATTGTGGCACTCGTAAATGGGCAATACGCTGTTTTCAGCACAATCAACCAGAACGTAAAATTCGTTATGAAATAATTAGCAAGTATTTAAAAAAACACAATAGTTCTTATTTCGTTAACTTTGAATTTCAGCAAGTAGGAATTAAGGTTAATAAACAGTGGTACCCAATTATTAAAATGGAGTGGGTTGAGGGAAAGACCCTGAGAGAATATATTCAAAGTATTCTAAGAAATTCAATTGCTTTAAAGCAATTAGCTGACCGTTGGCTGTGCCTGGTAAAAGACTTGAAACAAATGAGAATTGCTCACGGTGATTTATCCGATAGCAACGTCCTAGTAGTGGGTGACAAGCTCAAGTTGATTGATTATGATGGGATGTTTGTTCCGCCTTTAACCGGAACACTGGGCTTGGAAGTTGGTAATCCCGATTATCAACATCCGAAACGAACAAGAGAGGATTTTAGTCTCGATATCGATAATTTTTCTGCTTTGGCTATCTATACTGCCATTAAAGCTTTAAGTGAGCAACCACAGTTATGGACTACGTTTGATAATGGTCAAAACATTCTTTTTCGCCGCAATGACTTTCGACAACCTCAAAATTCTCAAGTATTTGCAGAACTTAAATTGCTGGCTAATCAGGATGTTGTCAAAGGTGTTAAGGCTCTGCAATCTGCTTGTTTTAAGGAAGTAAGTCAGGTACTACAGATAGAGCAAGTTATTCCTCCTATCCCCGTTGCTCTCCCTCGTCCTCTATCTGTTGCTCCTTCTTCGACGAGCCCTCCGATACTAAAGTGGATGTTTGATATCGAGCGCACTACTGTACTGAAAGTTGTGCCAGAAAGTATTATTAGCAACCTGCCTAAACAGCTAAAAAAGCGGTTGTTAATTCCAACAACTATTAACGAGGCTATTCGTAATGCTAAGCCCGGTGATACTATCCTGGTTCCAGCAGGAATTTATCAGGAGAGCCTTATTATTGATAAGCCCGTTCAAATCGTTGGTATTGGCTCGGTCGAGGAAATTATTATTGAGAGTATAAACTCATCATGTATCTTAATGGGTGCTGATTATGCTGAAGTGCGTGGTTTAACCCTACGTTGTCGGACTGGAGAAAAAAATTTTGCTGGCGTAGATATTCCCTTTGGGGAACTGCTGTTAGAAAACTGTGACATTACTTCTGACCATTCCTGTATACATATTCACGGTTCGACAGCCAAACCTGTCATCCGTAACTGTCAAATTCATCATGGGAAATACTTTGGTCTCTTAATACGGAAGAGTGCTCGGGGAATAGTGGAAGGATGCAATATCATCATGAATGAATATGATGGGGTTCATATTACTAGTGGAGCAGAACTTCGCATTCAAGGTAGTCGAATTAGTGGGAATGGCTCATATGGTGTGCGGGTAGTTGAAAGAGGTAAAGGAACAGCAGAGAACTGCGATTTAACTAATAATGGGAAGGGTTCGCTGTTCGTCGCAGCATTCTGTAAGTTTACGCGCCATAACAATCGGTGATCAACGAGCAACCAATGCAGGTAAACTGAGCCATTGCTTCACAACCATCGACCACCGCGAAAACGCCAATGGGGAAATAGAATACGCATCACGCTTTGGGAAGCGATAAAAACTGCTATCCACACGATACTATAGTGAACCAAAAAAACTTTGATGGGAACTTCTTGGGGAACAGGTAAGAGATGAAAAACTCCGACCCCAAGCCAAACAAATACCATTTCCCAAATACCTGCAAATAACTGGTAAATTGCAGGCCAATCCCTATCCCAACGATACTTTTGGAGTTGATTATAAACTATATCCCAGGCTAAGCCAAAGATAGCAACATAGGCAAGTATCTCAAAATAAACTATGCCAGGACTGGAAGCAATTAAACCCGTCGCAAACGGTATGGACACCGCAACGCCTACGGTTAAAAGTAGTAATAGTCGAGTTTGCCAGCGACCAAATAAAGTTGGCGTCATACGAGATTTTGAATATTAAAATTATAGGGAGCAAGAGCATCCCAATTGATAACATCTTCTAATAAAGCTTTATATCCTAGCGTATTCGGGTGCAGCCCATCGTTACTCATGCGCTTAAGCCTCCAAGTCTCACCGCGATCCATCCATTGTTGGAAAATATCGAGATATGGAATCTCTCGCTTAACACAAGCAAGTTTAGTAGCTTCTTTATAACAGTACTGGTCTGTATGGTTGTAATACAAGCAATCTAGAAACGGCATTTTCGCTTCATCAACGGGAACCATACCGACAAAGAGTACAGGACAAAGTTGTTGTGCTCGTTCTAGTAAAGAAGTTATCTGGGATTCAAAAGTTTTAAAATCTGTATAATTTTTCCCATTCGGACGACCTACCCTTGCTGAGTCGTTCACCCCGACTGAAAGAATAATTAAGTCAGGAACACGATTTCGCAATTCACCTCGATGACGAAATTCAACTTCTAGTCTTTCTGCGACTTGGTGAGTGCGATCGCCCCGTACGCCCAAATTATATATGATATGACCTGCACTATCAGGTAACATCCACCATCGCCGCAGTTGTTCAACCCATCCTCCTCCTTCTGGATCGCCGAAGCCATAGACTAAGCTATCTCCCAAAGCGACAATCTTTAAGGGCTGACGAAGATTGGATACAACTGACTTTTCTTTGACAGAATGTTTTTCCAGTGCCTGCATCTTATAAAATGTTAATTTTTTTATCTTTACAAAATTCTATCAAAACATAGCAGTAAACCCCTAGATTTTCACCAGGGGTTTACAGTAAAAACACATTGATTTTAATCTACTGAGACAGCATCAGAGCAAAGATTTGATTGCTATCTCAAAGACCGACCTGTACAGGTCTGCGAGGAATTTGAACTTCATACTCAGCTGATTGTAACAGCGATCGCCCTGTCATTTCCACAGGAATTGGTAACTGTAAAATATCCAGAATTGTAGGCGCGATATCAGCTAACTTTCCATCGCTGCGTAGTACAACATTTGTACCATGTCCAGGGATTTTGACCTTTTCTCCTTCTACAAGGATCAAAGGAACTGGATTAGTGGTGTGAGCTGTCCAAGGATTACCGTCATGATCTCGCATAAACTCAGCATTGCCATGATCAGCAGTGATAATTGTTGTTCCCCCAACCTTGCTAATGCTAGCAAGCAGGTTACCCAAATATTTATCAACTGTTTCTAGTGCTTGAACTGTAGCTTCCATGTTCCCAGTATGTCCCACCATATCTGGGTTGGCATAGTTTATTACAATTAGAGAGTAAATACGCTTTTCAACAGCGGCGATCGCCACATCTGTAACTGCCGCTGCTGACATTGCAGGTGCATTATCGTAAGTCGCCACCATTGGACTATTAACCAATTCTCGGTCTTCTCCGGGAAAAGGATCTTCTAACCCACCATTAAAGAAGTAAGTGACGTGGGCGTATTTTTCTGTTTCCGCAGTCCGAAGCTGTTTTAAACCATGCTTAGCGATGACTTCTCCCAGAATGTTACTAAGATTCTGGGGCTCAAAGGCAACCCCAACTGGTAAGTCTGGGTCGTATTGAGTAAAAGTAACAAAAGAAAGCGGCGTTATTTGGTCTCTTGTGAAACCCTTAAACTCTGAACTAATCAAAGCTTGGGTAAGCTGCCTAGCACGATCTGGGCGGAAGTTAAAAAATATAATGCCATCTCCAGGTTCTACTGCACCTGGAGCAATTCTAACTGGGACAATAAACTCATCAGTTACATCTTCTGCATAAGATGCTTGTATGACTTGCAATGCCGAAAGACCGTTACCAGAGCTATCTTGTGTCATCACGTCATAAGCTCGTTTGACCCGATCCCAGCGTCGATCTCGATCCATCGCATAGTAGCGACCACTAAGGGTGACAATTTGCCCTATTCCTATGCGGTCTATATAATCTTGAATCTGCCCTATCGCTTTTAGACCTTCTTTTGGGCTAGTGTCGCGACCATCGGTAATTGCGTGTATACAGACAGATGTAATATTTTGCGACTTTGCTAGGTTCAGTAAGCCAAACAGGTGACTAAGATGAGAGTGTACACCACCCTCAGAGCAAAGCCCTACTAGATGCAGCTTGCCATTACGACTAAGCACTTCCTGGCAAATTTTGACAAGTGCTGGATTTCCGAGGATCGAGCCATCTTCTACTGCATCTGTGATGCGTACCAGTTCTTGTGGTACAACTCGTCCAGCGCCAATATTTAGATGACCAACCTCAGAGTTCCCCATTTGACCCTCTGGCAAACCCACAGCTTTTCCCGATGTGCGGATGAGGGTATGGGGATAAGCCGTCCATAGACTTTCCATCACCGGAGTGTTAGCTGCGGCGATCGCATTTCCATCTATCTCCTCGCAGTAGCCCCATCCGTCTAAAATGACTAGCACCACGGGAGAAACAGGTGCTTTGGTCATAACAAAACTGCCTTTTACTTTTTGTAATACTTGAATGATACCATTGCTAAGAACTTCTGCAAGTGGATTTTTGCTCATCCACTTGTTTCATTACAATTTATTAAGTTTGTCAAGCAGAATTTGTGAGGTCAGTCGACAGAAGTGAGAATAAAAAGAATTCAGAACTCAGAACTCAGAACTTAGAATACACCATCCCTTTATGGGTGAGATATTCTGACTACTGAATTCTGTCTCCTGACTCCTCTTTTATTTTCGTTTGGCACTAGCTTTGGCGGCTTTTGCTGCTTTCTTTGCGGCTTTCTCAGCAGCTATTGCTGCTAACCTTACCTGTTCTTTTTCTTCTTCAAGTTTGTCTAGATAGTAATGATAATCACCGAGATAAACGCGGAACTCACCATCTCGAATTTCTACAATTTTATTGGCAACCTGAGAGATAAAATACCGGTCGTGGGAAACCACAAGCACCGTGCCATCGTAGTTTTGTATGGCTTCTTCTAGCATTTCTTTAGCGGGAATATCGAGATGGTTCGTGGGCTCATCTATAATCAACAAATTCGCAGGGCATAATAGCATCTTTGCTAACGCCAGACGTGCTTTTTCGCCACCACTTAGTGCTGAAACTGCTTTAAAAACAGTATCTCCACTAAAGAGAAACTTTCCTAATAGAGTGCGAACTTCTTCATTCTTCCAATCTGGAACCTCGTCATGAATAGTTTCCATGACTGTTTTTTTCAAATCCAAAGCTTCTGCCTGGTTTTGTTCAAAATAGCCTGGAATAACACTGTGTTCGCCTAAATTGACGAGCCCTTCTGTTGGTTCCTCGATCCCCATAATTAAGCGTAACAAAGTGGATTTACCAGCTCCGTTAGGCGCGATAAAAGCGATGCGATCGCCTCTTTCGATTAAAAGATTTGCACCCAAAAATAACACTTTATCGTCGTAGATATGGGTTAAGTCTTTAATTATCACCACCTCACGTCCACTACGGGGTGCAGGGGGAAAACGGAAGTGTAAAGTTCTTACCCCAGCCGTAGGGGCTTCAATACGCTCAATTTTTTCTAATTGTTTCTCTCGGCTCTTTGCTTGAGTACTACGGGTAGCACTAGCGCGAAATCTGTCAACAAACGCTTGTTGCTTTTCTAATTCTTTTTGTTGGCGTTCGTAAGCACTCAGTTGAGCGGACTGGTTTTCAGCTTTCTGTTGTAAGTATGCTGAGTAGTTACCTAGATATGAAGTAGAAACCCCACGTTCGGTTTCGACTATTTGAGTACAGAGGCGATCCAGAAACTCACGGTCATGAGAAACTATGACCATGGGAGTACTTAGCCCTTTGAGATAATTTTCTAACCACTCAATAGTTTCTAAATCTAAGTGGTTTGTCGGTTCGTCCAGTAACAATAAGTCAGGTTTTTGCAGCAGGATTTTTCCTAAACTCATCCGCATCTGCCAACCACCGCTAAAAGCGCTAACGAGGCGATCTCCATCGCCCAGATCGAATCCAACTTCTGGTAAGAGTTTGTCGATCTGGGCTTCTAAGCCGTATCCGTCCAAAGCTTCAAAGGAGCGCTGAAGCCGATCCATTGTGTGGATCAGTTTGTCTAACTCCTCTGGTGTTGCAGTTTCCATTTCGCGATGGACTTGTGTCAATGCTTCATTAACTTTATTGGCTTCACCAAAGGCACGCCACAATTCTTCTTTTACAGTCCGAAGGGGATCTACTTCAAACTCTTGATTGAGGTATGCTATGTGTAAGCTTGCAGGACGAATAACTTCACCAGAAGTAGGTTCTATTTCTCCTGTGATAATTTTAAGTTGGGTCGATTTTCCAGCGCCGTTTACACCCACCAAACCAATGCGATCGCCTGGTTTGACTTCCCAGTTGACATCCTTGAGGACTTCACCTGTAGGGTAAATTTTACTAATATGTTCAAGTCGCAGCATCAGGTGTCTCCGAAGTAGGTGATAGATAGGGAAGGCAGAAATGCTAGCTCTATGTTAATCGTAACAAAATTTAACTACAAATGTTGGGGAAAAATGGGCATGGGGCATGGGGCATGGGGCATGGGGCATGGGGCATAGGGCATGGGGCATGGGGCATAATTGTCAATTTCCCTGGTGCTATTGTTAAATTTTGTACGTTCCTGTTTGCTTCTTCATGGTTACGCAAACCAACTAGAATATATCTTTCTCCGCATTCCCGCATCCATCCGCAACGTTCCTTCTCGATACCTAACATTAACCAAGACGTTATTATTTTT
>NZ_JAAKGC010000274.1 GCF_017591665.1 Aetokthonos hydrillicola CCALA 1050
TGAAAACAGAACTAGAAAAACAAAAGTAGCACCGCTGTGGGAAAGGCATGGGGCATGGGGCATGGGGCATGGGGCAACGAGCAACCAAAGTCTAAGTTAATCGTTTTTTCCTACTCCCCCTGCTCCCTACACCCTACACCCTGTTCATTAAGGTTTTGGCCGAGGGAACTGAGAAGGTGACTTGAAGTTTTCTACTGGTACATTTTTCAATGCCTTTGTCATAAAATCGCGCCAAACAGGTGCGACCATAACCCCACCAGTAGCTCCACGAGCTAAACTTCTGTTGTCATCCCTACCAACCCAAACAGCAGTTGTTAACTGTGGTACAGTACCAACAAACCAAATATCCTTTTCTGAAGAAGTTGTTCCTGTCTTACCCGCAGCAGGTCGATCTAATGCAGCATGCTTACCAGTACCTTCACTAATAACTGAGCGCATAACATCAAGAATTGCTGCTGAAGCCCAGGGATCAAGAACCTGTTGAGGTTTAGGTGTATTATCTAGTAAGACATTGCCACTACTATCGGTGACGCGGGCAATTACCGTTGCAGGAGACTGCCAACCATAATTAGCGAACGTAGCATAAGCACTGGCCAATTCTAAAGGTGTAATACCAATTGCACCTAAAGGTAAAGAAGTTACAGGTTCCATTGGACTTGTAATCCCCAGAATGCGACAAGTCTCAACAACTTTATTCATTCCCACTGCCTTACCAACTTTAATCACGGGAATGTTGCGAGACTGAGCGATCGCGTAGCGGACCGACATCGGCCCACCAAAACTATTATCGTAGTTTTTTGGATAGTACCAACCATCACCGTCTCTGTAACCTACTGGGGTATCATAAATTGTAGAATCTGGTGCAAATTTACCACTAGCAAAAGCAGTATAGTATACGAATGGCTTAAATGATGAGCCTGGCTGCCGTAAAGCTTGGGTCGCTCGGTTAAACTCGCTAGTTTTGGAATCTACACCACCCACCAATGCTTTCACAAAATGAGTACGTGGATCAATTGCGACTAAGGCCATTTGATTCTTGTACAATCCCTCTCCCTCTAGTCTTTGATGCCAGCGCTTTACTGTTTCCTCTGCCATATACTGAAAATCAGTATCTACAGTAGTTTGTACGCGCATTCCGCCTTTCAAGAGTGCTTCACGACCAAATTTTCTTGCTAACTCCTGGGCTACAGCATTCGTTATATAAGGCAAAGCACTACCTTGAAATGACCTGTATCTTCTTCCCAGCTTAATTTGTTGTTTAAGGGCATTATCATATTCTGAGTCAGTGATCCAACCCAATTCTCTCATTCGACCCAGAACTATTTTCTGCTGTTCTTTTGCCTTAGCCATATTGACGTAAGGGCTGTATTGTTCCGGCGCTTGGATCAACCCAGCCATCATTGCTGATTCACCCAAGTTCATATTTTCAGCAGATTTGTCAAAGTAAGTGCGGGCTGCTGTTTGCACACCATAATTGTTATGACCCCAATACACTTGGTTGAGGTACATTTCTAGAATTTGGTCTTTGCTGAGAATTTGCTCTAAACGAATAGCTAGTACAGCTTCTGCAATTTTGCGCGTAAATTCACGCTTTTGAGACAAAAAGAGGTTTTTCACCAACTGCATGGTGATGGTTGAACCACCTTCTTTGACTCCGCCTGCTGTCCAGTTTGTGATTATAGCACGGCCAACACCTTTAGGGTTGATACCATGATGATAGTAAAAATCACTATCTTCACTTGCCAGTACCGCTCTTTTGAGATCTGGAGAAATTCTGTCTAAAGGTACAACCTCTCGATTGGCTTCTCCGTGAATACTGGTAAGTAACTTACCTTTTACGTCATATATATAAGTCGTTTCTGACGGAAAGAAGTTACGTAATTGTCTAACATCTGGCAAATTACGGAAACTGACTGCTAAGCCTACCAGTCCTCCGGCTACAACAGAACTCGCCAGCATTGTAACAGATAGTAGAGTGGCACCAGCTACCTGACCCACTCCTTTGAAAAACTCAAAACCGGATGAAGCCTGGCGTTGCGCCTGTTTATCTTCAAAAGTCCTAGACGACACGGCTATCTCACTTCCTCACTTGTAAATATAAGTCTAATTTCATTGGTGAAGCAAGGCGGTTAATTTTTTGCAATTATATAAGTTTGGTAGATGAAAATTTAAACAAGTTGCCAGTGGTTAGCATCGATTCTACTTTGAAAGTACAGAACATAGTTAATAGTCAATATCTTAGTATGACGCAAAATTTTTCTTGGTTGCATCGTGGTACAGCCGAGATCTTCCCACAACCGACAGATGCTGATAGCGAAATTGAAAGTTTAGAAAAGCGCTTGGCAACTACAGACCGACCTTTAAGGGTTAAATTGGGAATTGACCCTACAGGTATGGATATTCATCTTGGTCATAGCATACCAGTCCGAAAATTGCGAGCTTTTCAAGACGCAGGTCACACAGCAGTGCTAATTATTGGTGATTTTACCGCTCGCATTGGAGATCCGACTGGTAAATCAGAAATGCGTCGCCAGCTTTCCGAACAAGAGGTTGTGCAAAACGCCCAAACTTATCTTGACCAAGTACGACCTATATTAGATTTTGATACACCCCAACGAGTGGAAGTTCGCTACAATTCGGAAT
>NZ_JAAKGC010000275.1 GCF_017591665.1 Aetokthonos hydrillicola CCALA 1050
GGGCATGGGGCATGGGGCATGGGGCATGGGGCATTAAGGACTTAGTATCTAATCACCTGCTCTTCTGCCCTCCTGCTCCCTAACTTTTGACTTTTGACTTTTGACTTTTGACTTTTGACTTCCCCGCAGGGGCTGCTCCCTGTTCCCTACTCCCTGAGTAGTGGGTACAGTAAAGTGAAATTGGCTACCTTGATTTTTGCCATCTGATTCTGCCCAAATTTCACCGCCCCAGCCATTGACTATTTGACGGCAAATTGCTAAACCAAGACCAGTACCACCAGTTGTACGGCGCAGTGCCCCTTCTTCTTGATAGAATCGGTCGAAAACGACTTCTAGGCGATTGGGTTCGATACCCCGTCCAGTGTCGGTTACAGTGACCTCTACCATTTGGTTGTTGTTGGTTTGGGCTATGATGGCAATCTTTCCTTGTGCTGGGGTGAATTTACAAGCGTTATCTATGAGCTTGGCAAGCACCTCTACCAACCAATCACCGTCAGCTCTGACCAATGGTAAATTTTTGCCAATCTGAGTAAGAATTTCAGGTAGCTTTTCGGTAACTGCACGGGCACGAATACGGCTAAGTGCTAGATCGACGCATTCTTGTAGGGTGAGAGATTCTGGATGCCATTCTACCCGCCCACTTTCTAAGTTAGAAAGAGTTAAGAAATCTTGCACGAGTTTTTGCATCCGTTCTGAATCAGCAAGAGCTGTACTTAGCATTACCTGCTGCAGATCTAGGGGCATATCGGGTTCACTAGCAAGACTTTCCAGGCACACTTGAATTGTGGATAAGGGTGTGCGTAGTTCGTGCCCAGTAATAGCTATCAGGTTACTACGGGTAAGGTCAAGGGCTTCTAGCTGCTGGTTTAGGTCTTCCAAATGGGCATAGGCTTCTGCTTGAATGAGAGCTACACCTACAGAAGTGGCGATCGCCTCAACTAAGTCAAATTGACTAGATTGGAAATCTTGCTGAATTTTATTACAGTAATGTAATTCAACAATACCTAATAAACGCCCTTGATATAAGACTGGTTCAATTACCCAAGAGCGAATATTCAATCTTTCGACAATCTTGGTGAGTATTTTAGATCTCGTAATCCGATCATCAGTGTGAGTATCGACAACACATGTACCCTCAGATGTTTGTACTACTTCTTGAAACAGAGGATTCTTCTCTAAATACCAAGGTTGCCCTAAAACAGAGACAACGCCAGGGCTCAAAAACTCATGTTCAATAATAGCTTGGGTATCGGTTGCTTGAGCACGGTAGATAAGACAGCGAGAAACCCCTAAATTTTGTCCTAGCTCTTGTGCTGCCACTGCCAAAATTTCTTGGGGATTGAGCGATCGCCTGATAGCAATGTTAATAGAGTTAACTAAGCGTTCTTTCCGAGCTTGGGCTGCTATTGAACGGTACGCTTTATGCAGTTTATACTGACTTGCTTGTAGGTAAGTCACCAACCGCTGTACAAATGGGTCGGTATCGATGTCACAAGCATATTCACTTATTTGGCTACCTTGGAATAAACTTTTACTTTTAGTGCCTATCCCAAACCTTTGGCGTGCTTGCTTTACTTTAACAGCTAACTCGGGTCTGTAGATTAAAATTCTCTTCAAGAGGAATTCGGCTACTTTCAAGCTCACTCCCCTTTCTGCTGTCCAAATTCCCTCAAATCTTCGCGTCGTATCCATATCCAGATGGGGGTTAATGTCTGGCTGTTGCTTATTTTTCGCAAGAGATCCAAGGCTTTCTCGGCAAACCAAGCAAGTAGCATAATTTTGGGCAATTACCACCAAATGCCACTCCTGACTTAAGCTATCCTCTGGCTGAAACGCTATTTTTTCGTAATGTTCTGAGCTATTAACAAAATCTGTTTCTGGTGCAGATAGTACATATACTTGATTGCTTCGCTGAGCCAGCCTTTCATATCGGTGAGCTTCTTGGCGGTAAAATCGCTCTCTTTGGAAACTCGCAATGACTAGGGGCTGGTCTAAAGTAGCAGCCAAAACCTGGTCTTCCATTGCATGGGAGAGCGCGGTTAATGAAGCCTTAAAATATAGCTGGGGCCGCAGGTGGGGTAGAGCCTGTAGCAGATCACTCAGCACGGAAGTTGAAATGCTGCTCATCAATTTCTTTAAAAGCCCTATCTGGAAATGATCCACGTCACAGCTGCATTGTACAAATTACAATGGACTCTCAAGTTAACAATATAGTTGCAATATGTAAAGAATCGTAAAAAGTACTTACTAGCTGTATAAAAAGAGGCAGTAGGGAATAGGGAGTAGGGAGTAGGGGACGGAGGGGCAGCTAAACAGGTATTAGTTATCAGTTATCAAGGCGTCTGCTCAAGAGCTTAAACCCAAAGATAAACACATGATTCTTGACTGATAACTGAATAATTGTTTGCTGTTCACTGTTTCGCCTGCTTTCTACTCAGTCTGAACTATCCTCTACACCCTACAGTTACGACTCACATTGAGTTCAAAGTATCAAATAATACTCCATAAGATGCTCTGCCATCATCGGAAACATATCTTCTTTGTATTTTTGCCAGTGTCCAGAGGTTTTAAATAAATCCACTCTAGCGATGTGAGGTGTTACTACTGGCAAATAACCTCGTTTTAGCTGTTCTTTTTGT
>NZ_JAAKGC010000061.1 GCF_017591665.1 Aetokthonos hydrillicola CCALA 1050
TTCTCCCCAGTGATGAACTTCTCCAACTAAAAGTAGGTCACGATAAACCTCAACAACTGCTGTCAAAGGATTCAACCAAAACACCAAGTTCCGCCACTGCGGTGGAATTGATGAAGCGGGATAAATAATAGGTGTTAAATACATCCAGATGTTTAAAGCTACAACTAAAGTCTGAGGTATATCCCGTAAAAATACGGTGATTCCAGCCGTCAAATAGCCTAATCCAGCTGTTAATAGTAACTGCGGCAGCCATACCAATGGCAATAGTGCTAATGTGGGAAACAAGGTGTGAGAAGTTAATGCTACAAAAAAAATCAACGCCATTAAACCAAAGGAACTTTCAATAAATGTCGATAAAATAGGAACTAAAGGTAATAAACCCAGAGGAAACACTACCTTTTTTACTAAGTTAGGCTGCGCTACTACGGAGCTAGCTGCTAGAGTTAAACCGCCACTAAAAGCAATCCAAGGCAATAGTCCAGCAAATAACCACAAACCAAAGGTAAAGTTATTCTGTGGTAAATGTGTGAGGTTTAGCTTTACTTTCAGTACAATCGAAAACACATAGGTGTAAATTAATAGCTGGGACAACTGATTCAACAATGGCCACAGGTTACCTAAAACAGAACCTTTGTACCGTACTTCTAAATCTCGTCGCACTAGAGTTCTTAACAGGTCAAATTTTGCCCATAACGTTTCATTAAAGGGTAGAATCCGTTTGACCCTCCCTAGGGTACCGACAACTCCTCGCATTGTTCGTTTTTCCTCCCTCACTACCTATAGAAGCCGTTTTGCTCAACTACCAAGAAAAAGCCTGACCTTGGAAATCTTAGTGGACATCATAACGCTTGTACTACAATCCCTCCAAGCTTAAATTTTTAGTAAATTTATTAACTGCCAAACACTAACAGAATATATTGTAAAAGACTCCCAGTAGTTATAAATGCTTACGAATCCTTACGCTTGGATAGAAGAATCGCTAAAAACCATTCATCGCGCTGATTGGTATCGCTCAGTACGAACAGTGGATGGTCTTCCTGGTGCTACAGTTCTTTTAGAAGGGCAAGAGGTGCTTAATTTTGGGAGTAATGATTATTTAGGATTGGCAGGAGATGAACGCTTGATTGCTGCTGTAACTACTGCTGTTCAAGAGTATGGAGCAGGTAGTACTGGTTCTAGATTACTCAGTGGACACCGGGAATTACACAGAAATTTAGAGGTGGCGATCGCCACTTTAAAACAAACAGAAGATTCTGTCGTCTTTAGTTCAGGTTATCTAGCAAATTTAGGTACAATAACCGCTTTAGTAGGCAAGCGTGATTTAATTTTATCAGACCAGTACAATCACTCCAGTCTTAAAAACGGTGCAATCCTCAGTGGTGCAGTCGTAATCGAGTATCCTCATTGTAATATTGAAACGCTACGAACTCAACTCAGTCAGCAAAGGCAAAACTATCGACGCTGTTTGATAATTAGCGACAGCGTTTTCAGTATGGATGGTGATTTATGTCCATTACCCGCTCTATTGGAACTAGCTGCTGAATTTAACTGTATGCTGCTAGTTGATGACGCTCATGCTACTGGAGTACTAGGAACAACTGGAGCAGGATGTGTTGAACATTTTGGTTGTACAGGAAAACAGCTCATCCAAATTGGTACTTTAAGTAAAGCTTTCGGTAGTTTAGGTGGCTATGTAGCGGGAAGTAAAAATCTAATTGACTTTTTGCGAAATCGTTCAGCGAGTTGGATTTACACCACAGCCCTTTCACCGGCTGATACAGCAGCGGCTTTAGCTGCAATCAACATAGTGCAACAAGAACCTGATAGACGCACCCAGTTGTGGAAAAATGTAAATTACTTTAAATTTTTATTACAAAAGCAGTTAGTAAATCTAAAATCACTACCTTCTGAATCTCCTATCCTCTGCTTTGAATTAACAAGTGCAGCAGATGCACTAAAAGTCGCGAAACATCTAGCGAGTGCTGGTATCTTTGCCCCTGCTATTCGTCCTCCTACTGTTCCTACCAGTCGGGTGCGCATTTCTTTTATGGCAACTCATCAACAATGGCATATTGAGAAATTGGTAGAAGTCCTTGGTGATGCTGTAGCAAGGAAAACATAACTAAAGAAGGGCATAGGGCATAGGGCATAGGGCATAGGGCATAGGGCATAGGGCATAGGGCATGGGGCATTGAGTTTTAGACTACCTGCTCCTCTGCTCCTCTGCTCCCCTGTTCGCTCCCACAGGCTCTCAGACTTGTGACAGTCTAAATACTATCCGCTAGTGGCTGTTTTAGCTCGATTTGGGGTGATATCATCATCAAGCAGCCTAAAGTGTATGATATTACCTCTGCCGTAGGAGTGAGAACAAAATTAAATTAATTTGCCGTCATAGTAATTATGAAACTCATTGACTTTTCCCCTAGAACGCAAACTAAATAGGTTTGTCATTAAATCATATGAATCTGATTTACTTTCTTTTGCGTTCGTCTTGGGGGATGATGGCGATCGCTATCATCACCGGACTTTTAAGTGGTACAAGTAGCGCTAGCCTAATTGCTCTGATTAGCAGTGCTGCGAGTGAAAGTACCAATTCACACCTCACATCTATAGCGTGGGGTTTTGCAGGACTTGCCTTAGTCGCACTTATTACTAGTATTATTTCTCAAGTGATGCTGGTTCAGTTGTCTCAAAATGCGGTCTACCATTTACGGATGCGCTTGAGTAACCAAATTCTGGCTTCTGAACTGAGACATTTAGAACAGCTAGGTAATCCCAGGTTGTTAGCAACGCTTACAGAGGATGTGCAGTCAGTATCGAATGCCGTCTACGATATCCCTTTTCTTTGTATAGATATTGCGATCGTTGTAGGTTGCCTAGTTTATATAACTTGGCTTTCTTGGACAGTATTTATGATGGTTTTATGCCTCATATTAGTCGCTGTCGTCACCAACCAGTGGTTATTAAAAAGAGGACAAAAATTTCTCGCTCTGGCGCGTGAAGATCAAGATCTTCTGTTCAACCATTTTCGCACCATCACAGAAGGAGTCAAAGAACTTAAGCTACACTACGGACGACGTCAAGTCTTCCTTAACCAAGATCTTAGAGGAACCGCCGCAACATTACGCCGCCATAACGTTAATGGTCTAACCCTTTTTGCAGGCAGTATGAGCTGGGGAAGGCTGCTGCTTTTTTTTGCTATTGGTTTTGTACTGTTCGCACTTCCTCATCTCCTCACGATTAGTCGCCAGACTATCTCCGGTTACATATTGACCTTCACGTATTTAATGTTACCGATGGACAATATTGTTAATAACCTTCCTCGTTTCATTCGTGCAGGAGTCTCTTTGCAAAAAATTGAGTCGCTAGGCTTATCTTTAGCGGATCGAGCCGAATTTTCATCGGTTCCGCCTGAAATTAAGCTTTCGTGGCGTTGCTTACAGTTAAAAGGAGTCACTCACACGTACACTCATGGGGGAGAAGACAGTAGCTTTATCATAGGTCCGATAGATTTAACATTCTATAGGCAAGAACTAGTTTTCATTGTGGGTGGCAACGGTAGCGGTAAATCGACTCTAGCTAAGCTTATTGCAGGACTTTACATTCCTGAAGATGGAGAAATCTGGCTAGACAATCAGCTGATTACCGAACAAAATCGAGAGTGGTATCGTCAGTATTTTTCAGCCGTATTCTCTGACTTTTATTTGTTTGAAGAGCTTGTAGGGACAGAAAATATAGACATAGATATTCAAGCGCAAGAATATCTGAAACTACTCCAGCTAGATCATAAGGTCAAAGTTGAAAATGGCAGACTTTCCACAACTGCTCTTTCACAAGGACAGCGTAAACGACTGGCTTTACTTACAGCATACTTGGAAGACCGACCCATTTATCTATTTGATGAGTGGGCAGCTGACCAAGACCCAGTTTTCAAGGAAATATTCTACACCCAGTTGTTGCCAAAACTGAGAAGTAGAGGAAAAACTGTGATAGCAATCACTCATGATGATCGCTATTTCCATGTAGCAGACAGGATAATCAAACTAGAATACGGACAGGTGATTTACGACAAACAATATTCCGAGCAGGAGAGGTAAATTCCCCGATAATTTGCTTTATTGAAAATACTCAAATGTACAGATAAAATTAACTTGGTTTTGAGTAAAAACCAAGATATTTACTGTGCTTATTTAAGCAAGCAATCAACAGAAAAATATTGTATACTGGAGTCTTCGATTAGTCAGTATATGGAAAAAATTTTGGTTACTGGCGCGGCTGGGTTTATCGGTTTTCATTTAAGTCAAAAACTTCTGATGCTTGACAAAGAAGTTCTTGGTGTAGATAATCTGAACGATTACTACGATATAAACTTAAAGCAAGCTCGGTTAGCTAAGCTAGAAAATCACAAGAATTTTCGGTTCTACAAATTGGATTTGAGCGATCGCACAAGCATATCTGAATTATTTGCTAGCGAGCCGCCATCCAAAGTTATTCATTTAGCTGCTCAAGCTGGTGTTCGTTATTCACTTTCCAATCCTCACGCTTATGTAGACAGCAATGTAGTAGGATTCCTCAACATTCTTGAGGGCTGCCGTCACACATCAGTAAAACACCTAGTTTTTGCCTCTTCTAGCTCAGTGTATGGAGCTAATAAAAAAAGACCTTTTTCTGTTCATGATAATGTAGATCATCCTATTAGCTTGTATGCAGCTACAAAAAAAGCGAATGAATTAATGGCTCATTCTTACAGCCATTTATATAATTTACCAACAACAGGTTTACGTTTTTTCACGGTCTATGGTCCCTGGGGAAGACCAGATATGGCTCTGTTTTTATTTACTCAGTCTATCTTGTCAGGAAAATCTATCAACGTCTTTAATAACGGCAACATGCGTCGAAACTTCACTTATATTGATGATATTATTGAAGCAATTATTCGCATTCAAAATAAAATTCCTGAGCCCAATTTAGACTCATCGGATTTCATATTAGACCCAAGTACAAGTTATGCTCCCTATAGAATTTATAATATTGGTAGTGACAAACCTGTATTATTAAACGACTATATCGAGATTCTAGAAAATTATCTAGGCAAAAAAGCGAAAAAAAATATGCTTCCACTTCAGCCAGGCGATATTCCCGAAGCCGATGCGGATGTACAAGATCTAGAGAAAGAATTTGGCTTCAAGCCAACTATTCCTGTTGAAGTTGGAATTCCAAGGTTTGTCGATTGGTATCGTTCTTACTACCAAACCTGAAAAACCCTAGTTAATGATAAAACTAGGGTTTTTCGTATTGAGGTGCTATCACTTAGAACCAAGATAAGCTGCTAGTGCCTCAGAACCACCAATTAACTTACCATCAATAAAGACCTGAGGAACTGTACTACCTCCACTAACTGCCTTGAGAGAGTGCATAGTAGCATCTCTACCCACAACAATTTCTTCATAATCCATGCCATGTTCCTTCAGCATAGCCTTAGCGCGAGCACAGAATGGACAACCTATTTTGGCGAATAGGGAAACGAAATTGGGTTTTGCTGCTTCAGGATTGATGTAACGAAGCATTGTATCTGCATCGGATACCTTAAATGGATCACCAGGTTCTTCTGGCTCAATGAACATTTTTTCAATCACGCCATCCTTCACTAGCATAGAATAGCGCCAAGACCGCTTCCCAAATCCGAGATCTGCTTTATCTACAAGCATTCCCATACCTTCGGTGAATTCACCATTCCCATCAGGAATCAACCTGATATTCTCTGCTTGCTGATCTTTTGCCCATTCATTCATGACAAAGGCATCGTTAACAGATAAACAGATAATGTCATCTACTCCATTCTCTTTAAATACTTTTGCCAACTGGTTATAACCAGGAACATGTGTCGATGAACAGGTTGGCGTAAAAGCACCTGGTAATGAGAAGACAACGACTGTCTTACCAGCAAATAGCTCATCAGTCGTAATATCAACCCACTGGTCTTTTTGACGAGTATGGAAGGTAACTTGTGGAACTCTTTGTCCTTCTCGATTGCTTAACATCAGTGAAACTCATCCTCCTTAACCGGCTATTGGCTCTTGTCTCTGAAGCGTACTCATTATGAGTATACTTGTCAATAATTTCAAACTCTTATGGAATCTTGCTCAGTCAGTGTACCGCCCATTCCAATCTGGAGCCGTCTTCCACGCCAGTAGATGCTTTTGCTAACACCGCCACCGACAAAGATAATAAAACTCAATAGATCGCGGAGTGGTAAAGCCCAGAGCCAGGTAGCAAGTTTGGGACAATTCATTGTATAAATAGCTGTCAGTGATTGAACAATTCTAATAACTATAGTGACGATAGATACAATCACTGCCCAGAGTTGAAAACCTGAAAGCAAAAGTAAAGGAACGCAGTATACTGTACCATAAATGAACACATTGCCATAATACAAAAGACCTTCGGTGTAACGGATCGTTATCGCCCAGCGCAATTCCCGTTGGAAAAGTTGCTGGAAGGTTTGACGCCCACCGTCGGTCTCTATGATATATCGCGAAAGTTCAATCCGGTAGCCAGCATTTACTACCATATTTCCTATCAGGTAATCCGAGCCAATTCGGTTAACAATGCTTTGTAATCCACCTACTTGAGTAAGTAAAGATTTACGTGTCGCCATCGTTGCTCCGAAAGCAAACCAAAGACCCCCACCATTCAATTTACGAGCCAACAGCACACTTGGAATATTGTCTAAACACCTTCCCAAAGCAGCTATAGCTGGCACGAGAAAATGAGGTTTGTGAGCAACATAACTGCATGTGACTAGACCGATAGAAGAATCTACTAGCGGAGCAGTGACTGTACGTAGATAATGTGTTTTTACGTATACATCGCTATCGGTAAAAATTACTAATTCGTGTTGAGCAGCCTCTAGTAAATGCATTAGATTGCTGACTTGATGATTAAGACCAAGCACCTCCAGGCAAAAGATTAACTTAGCGCGACCAGGAAATTTTGCAACTACTTCTTCTAATATAGGAACGGCTGGGTCTTTTGGGTTCATAACGCCAAACAACACCTCGTAATCTTCATAGTCTTGCTGGCAGAAACTTTCCCAGTTTTCTCTAGAGTGGTCATCAACTCCACACACCGGAATCATTATTGATACTGGTTGGTAGTTAATGTCCTCTTCTTGTTTCGGAGCTAGGAAGAACTCCGCAGTGGAGACTGCACACCAGATATAGAAGGCTACAGATCCTGCAATGAGGATAAGCAGGACTAACTGTAAAGCGATAATCATAGTAGTTTTTGTGCTACCGGATAGCTTTTCAGTCTGAAAATAGCATATAGTATGCTCACAGTAACTGAGCTTTAGAGTGGAATTTGCTCGCTCTGTGGTGAGAATAGTGAAGTACCTCAACTTGCCTCCGGCTGAAGTTGGGGCTTCCCAACCTAAACACAAAGAACAAGGACGGTCTTATTCGTCTTCTCCCAAGGGGAGACGCTACGCGAACGAGGTTTGGCGCTTCATTCGCGGATGCCTCCCTAAACCCGTGTTTAGCTTGGTCTTACTCTGCGTCCACACCCAGCCGCCTCACTTCCTGGGGCGGGTTCATAGAACACTGTTTCGACAATCGGCTTGATCTCAAGGATCAGTGGTCAATTGCATTTACCGTTGCTCACGCTAGTTACCTTGGCAAGCGTATTACCGCTACTAAGCGCCTTTTGTTGTCAGCCGTGCGGAGGGTCATCAACCAATACTATACTACTACATACTTTGATGTTATTCCGGACAAGTCTATTGGGAAAATTTCGCCGATTTCTAAGAAATCAGCGAAATTTTCCCGGCTATCCATCCCCACCGTAAGACGGATGGGGAATTTCGCGAAATAGGTTAAAATTACTTGTTTATTAAGTTCTAATGACTGACTCTTCAGCTAAAACTCCTAGTTATTTAGAGAAGCGTGAAAAAGGCTCGTATTCACGCCGTCGGTTCGTTATCATTAATGGCGATGATTTTGGATTCTCATCTGGTGTAAATCAAGGAATCATAACAGCCCATAAAGAGGGAGTCCTGACAAGCACAAGCTTAATGGTAACTGCTCCAGCATTTGATGAAGCCGTGGCTCTTGCTCATGAGCATCCAAAATTAGCAGTTGGGTTGCACTTGGTTTTGGGTAGTGGTAAATCAGTATTACCTCCTTCACAAATACCCCACTTAGTGGACTCGAACGGTAATTTCTCTGATAAGCATAATGAAGCTGGAATACACTACCACCTGAGTAAAGGTGCTCGTCAAGAACTACCTTTGGAAATTCGCGCTCAGTTAGAAAAATTTCGCTCCACTGGATTGCAACTCTCTCATGTTGATGGTCATAACCATATGCACTTTAACCCAATAGTGCTGCATACTCTGGTTAGCCTTGCTGAGGAATTCAATATTAAAGTGATCCGGCTACCTTATGAGGAATTGGGGTTCACTTTAAATGTCGATAGCGGCGATCGCGTCATGAAGATCATCTGGTATCTTGTTATGTCTGGTTTACGCCGGTATGGAGAACCTTTACTGAAAGCAAAAGGAATTATTTCCCCTAAGCGTGTTTATGGCTGGCTTGAAAGTGGGCGGATGTCAGAAGATTACTTACTCGGGTTAATTCCGCAGATCCAAGAAGACTTTGTAGAAATTTATTGCCATCCTGCGATCGCAATTCCTGGAGAACCAAGAAATGGACCTCAAGGAGCAGGTCAGTTAGAGCTTAATGCCCTCACGAGTCCACGAATTCGCGAAATGCTCGCTTCTAAGGGCTTTGAGTTGATTAACTACAACAATCGCGATGCGATCGCCTTACAGCAATAGCAACGCCAATTCGTTTCTATACAAAGGTGCAACATGTGTATTATTCACGAAATTACTTAAACTAAATTTAATCTAAGCTTGTATATTCTTTTACTTGCTATAGATATCTTTTGTATTATTTTCTAGTTGGCAATACCAATCCTAAATCATTAGCAAAGTTAAAAAAAGTAAGGTTATTTGACTAATTGCTTTTCCAAGACCTAAAACGGTACAAACGTGATAAATAGGGTATAAAAGAGATACAAGCGGTATTTCGTTCCCCCAGGGAAAGCGAGTCTTCTAGGTTTATCCCCCATCCTCCAGAGGGATGGGGGATAAAAGTGTTTTTGCTAGATTACGGAAATTTCGAGATTATAGCCCAAAGCCCATTGTATAGCGGGCTTTGTGCATGTTAGGTAGTATCCGGATGAGGTAATTTTATGTTTATAGAATTTGGACGTGAAATTTGCGGTTATCTTGACATTGCACAATCAAGGGAGTGGTTAGTAACTAATGGTATTGGTGGTTACGCATCTGGAACCATTGCTGGAGTGCTGACTCGCCGTTATCACGGGTTACTGGTAGCCCCTTTAAAACCACCCCTAGGTCGTACTTTATTGCTTACTAAGCTTGATGAAAGCATTTTTTATGGTGATCAGTACTACCCTCTCCATACCAACCGTTGGGCTGATGGGACTGTTAATCCTCACGGTTATCAAAATATTGAGAGTTTTTCACAAACGGGAACTATTCCTGTTTGGAAGTTTGCTTGTGCTGATGCTCTTTTAGAAAAACGGGTGTGGATGCAACAGGGAGCCAACACAACCTATGTGCAGTATGTTTTACACAGAGCTTCTCAACCGCTTAAATTAACACTCAAAGCAATGGTTAACTACCGTGATTATCACGGTATCACTCAAAGCTATGGCAGAGGTATGACAGTTGAGATAGTTGCACAAGGAATATGCGTTACTGCTTATCCTGATGCTGTACCACTTTACTTGCTTAGCGATAATGCCAAAGCATCTGTTGCAAATATTTGGTATTACGGATTCGATTTGGAGGTAGAACGCTACCGAGGGCTGAGCGACAAGGAAGATCATCTCCATGCTGCTACCTTTGAAGCAACATTGAATCCTGGAGAATCTCTAACCATTGTTGCTAGTACACACAAACAACCAGATTTGAATGGTGAAACATCTCTACAATTACGCCGAAGTCAGCAACAGAAGTTAATTGATATTTGGAAAACCAACCACGCATCCAAGATTAAAGACTCCCCAGCTTGGATAAAGCAATTAGTGCTTGCTGCTGATCAATTTATTGTTGATCGACCATTACCCAATGAACCCTATGGTAAAACTATTATCGCAGGTTACCACTGGTTCAGTGATTGGGGTCGCGATACCATGATCAGTTTACCAGGATTGACTATTTCTACTGGACGTACAGAGGTTGCTCGCTCTATTCTTCGTACTTTTGCAAAATATGTAGACCAAGGTATGTTACCCAATCGCTTTCCTGATGCAGGGGAAGTACCAGAATACAACACAGTGGATGCGACACTTTGGTATTTTGAAGCCATCCGCAGCTATTACAGCGTGACACAGGATAATGATCTGCTCAGTGAACTGTTTCCAATTCTGGCGGATATTATTAATTGGCATTGTCAAGGGACTCGTTTCAACATTCACCTTGATGCGTCAGACGGGTTACTTTATGCTGGTGTTGATGGTGTCCAATTGACTTGGATGGATGCTAAAGTAGGCAGTTGGGTTGTTACACCTCGTATTGGTAAACCGGTTGAAATCAATGCTCTGTGGTATAACGCTTTGCGAACAATGGCTAAATTTGCCCGTCAAATAGGTAAACCATATCTTGAGTATGAGGCGATCGCAGATCGTTCATTAGCCAGATTTTCTCGATTCTGGAACAACACTACAGGTTACTGTTATGACGTTTTAGATGGTCCTAATGGAGACGATCCATCCTTGCGACCTAACCAAATTTTTGCTGTATCATTGCCAGAAAGTCCTCTGACACCTGCTCAGCAACAGAGAGTGGTAGAAGTTTGTGGACAGATGCTACTCACTTCCCATGGATTGCGTTCGCTAACCCCTAAAGACCCGAAATACCAAGGACATTACGGCGGTAGTGAGTACCAGCGTGATAGTTCTTATCACCAAGGGACAGTTTGGGGCTGGCTCCTTGGTCCTTTTGTTTTGGCACACTTGCAAGTCTATAAAAATCCTGCTCAAGCCCGTCAGTTTTTGCAGCCCATGGAGAATCATCTCTGCACCCACGGAATTGGTAGTTTGAGTGAGATTTTTGATGGCGATGCTCCTATGATTCCAAGAGGCTGTATTGCTCAAGCTTGGACAGTGGCAGAAATACTAAGAGCATGGGTAGCAGTAGAGTATTTCAATACCTGAACTACTATGGTCAAAATTTCAAATCCTCTAATTCTTTCACAGCAAAAGTCATTAGTCAAGCCAAACGCATATATAAACATAGTATATTTTTCGACGGCTTCCACATTCCTTAGTTTAACTAGAGACAAAGGAGCAGCTTCACTATACAATCTTCTAAATTCAATAGATAACAGGCAATTATTTGAATCAGATTGTGCAACAAGACCATTGATAGATAAAATGGTTGCTCAACGTAGAAACACTGTAGAAATTCTTCAATAGTGCTTGACGCATGTTCATAGGATACGAAATGATGAGTATAATCTGGGAGAGACAAATTCGGCAACTAGAAAATGGTATATTCAGACACCGAGTGAAGAAACATTGACAGAGATCACAAAGTGGCTAAGTAACCAGATTGCACTCTAGCTGATGAAAGTTGTTTACAACTATTTTTAACTGCATGATTGTTTTTCAAGAAAAAGTGAGGGGAGATGCAAAAGGATGAAGCCAACCTAAAAATAGCTATGAATGGTAATAGTCCTGGAATAATTCCCCCGAAATATTCAACTATAGCTTTAATTGATAAAAATATTAAAAGCTTAAACCTTTCTTAAGAATGCAAAAGCAACTGCTCATCCTTAAGGTTTGCACTTGGCGGGAACTATTAAGAGGCTTTCGCGGACAAGCATTATACAACAAATATTTCCACGGATGGCAAAGGAATGGAATGTGGGCAGAGATTAAAAGCAGCCTTCTGGGACAATTCAATGTTCAAATAGGCAAAATATACCCTCAAAGTAGCAATTATAGGGCACCACTCGGCGACGAAAATAATGGAGCCTCTATAGCTTTGATGAGGAGAGAGTTATTTAATCTTAGATGTCTAAACTTACAACCTGCGGCTTTCTATTTTCTGGTGAGCGCTAGTCCCAAAAGCAATAGGGATGCAAGATTGGTAACGCGGAAATTTAGCCTAGTAGCGACGGTGCATTTACTTGTGGCTAGCGCCGCTGCGCGAAAGTCAAAAGTTAAAAGTCAAAAGTTTTATATATCAAGGCTTATGACTGTTTGAAACGGTTGCTTTATTTACGCCGTGCTGTACTAGTACTATCGCTCAGCTGTTTGAACTTTCTTCAAGAAAATGCTACATTTGCCTACCTTACCCAGCTTACAATCCACTAAAACGAATCAACTTTTGTCCAAGTTACCATTCTCGGCAATCCCAACCTTATTTATGATGAGCAGTTAATTTTTCACAATCTATATTCAGTCTAAGTAGACAATACCCCATGGAGTTGCAATAAATGGATCTATACAGCGATGCATTGAAAATCCTCAAAGGAACTAGCCGAACTTTTTATATCCCAATTATTCGTCTACCCCTTGGCTTGCAAGAGGCAGTGGCATCAGCTTATCTGTGTTTTCGAGCTATTGATGAAATTGAAGATCATCCAGAACTAGATAACCCTACTAAGGCAAAACTTTTACATGCGATTAGCTTAACATTACAAGAGGCTAGGGTTGATGGCTTCTCCATTGATGCCTTCTCCATGGGATTCCGTCCATACGAGCATTTATTACCAGAAGTCTCTACTAGGATTAGAGACTGGACGCTATTAGCACCTGGAACAATTGCTCCTCGAATATGGGATGCTATTGCTGCAATGGCTGACAGAATGGCATTCTGGGCAGAAGTAAACTGGAAAATAGAGACACAATCCGATTTGGACCGTTACACTTTTAGTGTTGCAGGTGCGGTTGGCTTGTTGCTCTCAGATTTATGGGCTTGGTACGATGGAACACAAACAAACCGTACTTTGGCAATTGGATTTGGGCGAGGGTTACAAGTGGTGAATATGCTGCGTAACCATACAGAGGATTTGTCTCGAGGGGTGGACTTCTTCCCCCAAGGTTGGAGTCCGGAAGATATGCAAAAGTATGCCCGTCACAATTTATCAATGGCAGATACTTATACTAATGCCCTTCCTGCTGGACCAGCATTAGACTTTTGTCAAATTCCCCTAACTTTGGCTTATGGTACCCTTCAAGCTCTAGAAAATGGCAAAGACAAACTTAGCCGCAGTGATGTTGTTGCACTGATTGAGCCACTGATTGGTATGAATATGAATGCTATTTAAGAATTCAGGAGCCAGGAGCCAGGAGTCAGAACGAATTTTATGTGTCTGGCGGGTTGAATAAAGGGGTTTAAATGTCAAACTCATTAATTCTGAATTCTGAATTCTGACTCCTGAATTCCGTATTCTGGCTGCTTCTTTAAAATTCTGACCTAAATATAAGGAGAGATCTCGTGAAGAAAACTTTGTTCCTCAGTCCTCCTTCCTTCGATGGGTTTGATGGTGGTGCGGGCTCACGATACCAAGCTAAGCGCGAAATTACCTCTTTCTGGTATCCAACGTGGTTGGCTCAGCCAGCTGCTCTGGTGCCAGGTAGCAAGCTTGTGGATGCTCCACCACACGGTCAAACTGTGGAAGATGTGCTGAAAATAACTTCAGATTATGAACTAATTATTATGCACACTAGCACGCCTTCTCTGGCAAATGATGTAAAGTGTGCTGAGGCCATCAAAGCCCAAAAACCTGATGTACAGATTGGTTTGATTGGCGCACACGTGGCAGTTTTACCACAAGAAACGCTACGTGAAAACCCAATTATTGATTTTGTGTGTCGCAATGAGTTCGATTACACATGTAAGGAACTGGCAGAAGACAAACCTTGGAATGAAATTAAAGGTCTAAGCTACCGTGACAAGAATGGTAATATATGTCACAACCCAGAGCGTGAATTGATCCACGACTGGGATGCTATGCCCAGCGTTCTTCCAGTTTACGAGCGTAACCTGGATATTACAAAATATTTCATTGGTTACTTGCTGCACCCTTACGTTTCTTTTTATACAGGGCGTGGTTGTCCAGCCAAATGTACGTTCTGCCTTTGGCCTCAAACGATTGGTGGTCATCAATACCGATCTAAAAGTCCAGAAGCAGTTGGGAAAGAAATGGAGCAAGCCAAAGCAATATTTGGCGATCGCGTCCGGGAATATATGTTTGATGACGACACCTTCACAATCGATAAACATCGAGCGATCGCCATCAGCGAACACATGAAACGTCTAAACCTGACTTGGAGCTGCAACGCCCGCGCTAATTTAGACTACGATACTCTTAAAAAGCTACGTGATAACGGCTTACGTCTATTGCTAGTTGGGTTTGAGTCAGGAAACCAGCAAATTTTGGACGGCATTAAGAAAGGTATTAAACTGGAAGTGGCACGGAAGTTTATGGAAAACTGCCATAAACTCGGGATCACTGTACACGGCACGTTTATCATCGGGTTGCCAAACGAAACGCAACAGACAATCGACGAAACAATTCGTTTTGCTTGCGAGATTAGTCCTCACACCATCCAAGTTTCTATTGCTGCGCCTTATCCTGGTACAGAACTTTATAAACAAGCTCAGGACAACGGCTGGTTTACTGACAATTCTTTAGTAGCAAACTCAGGCATTCAAATGTCTACTTTGCAATATCAAAACCTTTCCAGCGCTGAGATTGAAGATGCTGTTGAGCGATTGTACCGACGATTCTACTTTCGACCCAAAGCTATCATCCCAATTGTGGGTGAAATGCTCAGCGATCCTCAAATGTTAGTGCGTCGCCTAAGAGAGGGTAGGGAGTTCTTCTCCTATTTAAAAGATCGTCGTACGCAAGCAGCAGCTAAAGCACCAACTGCTGTTAGTAGTTAGTAAAGTGTGTGAGGGATAGCGTAACGCACCATTTATAAAGGGTTGGGATGAACCCGGACAAAAACGGACAACCTTTGTCCCAGTTTGGGATGTAGACTTCTAGGAGAGGGTGCGAAAAAACGCACCTGTCTGGAAATGTCCGGGTATTTTTTGGCAGTAGGGAGGTGCGTTTTTTCTAAGGTTGTCCGTTTTTGTCTAGGAAAAATGTAGCGGTGCGTTACTATTTTGAGAAAATTGCTAAATACAATAAATAATTCCCACTCTATCTAAAACTTTCCATAAATAACAATCAACACCTAACAATGAAACTAGGAAGCGAAGCTCATAAAGAACTGTTTTGCCGCAGTTTTATGGATAGCCACGTAAAGTTTGAGCCAGAGCAACTACCTTGGCCCACTCTTGATAGTATAGGTCTTGAACGTTTGCGAGGTATTCCCTTTTGGTTTGAAGCTCTTCGCACAGAGCTAAATGCCGGTGCGATGGTTAACACTTTTGCTGCAACAATTGACGATCCTCTCTTGCAAGACGCGATCGCTCTCCAAGGTTTTGAAGAAAGCCGTCATGGAAAACTCATCGAGTTTCTCGTTAACCATTACGACATTCAAATTTCTCGACCCCCAGAGCCCGTACTTCCCAGCGATATCAAAACCGCCTTTCTTGACTTTGGTTTTGGAGAATGTCTTGATTCTTTCTTAGCATTTGGATTGTTTGAAATTGCACGTCAAGCAAACTACTTTCCTCAAGGATTGTTCGACATATTTAATCACATTCTTGACGAAGAAGCGCGTCATATTATGTTCTTTGTTAATTGGGTGACTTATCAACAAATAAATCAAGGAGGTAATCCTACTTGGTTACGTGGCGTTTATGCACTTTGGCATTATGGGAGAGCGTTTCAAGACAAAATTCAAGCCTTTAGTGGCTCTATAGAAGATCAAAACGAGGGTTTCACTGCTACTGGAGCTAGTAACTTCACCGATGATTTAACTCCAGAGTTGTTTTTGTCGTCTTGTCTTCAAGAAAACACTCGTCGGATGAGTGCCTTTGACAAACAGCTACTTCAGCCACGACTGATTCCTAGACTTGCCGCAATTGCCCTACGCCTTGTAAGGATTGTACCTGGGCGTCAGTCTAACCCAACAACTCAATTTTCCAAACCTTAACATTTAGGAATTCAATAATGAAAATCGGTTCTGAATCCCATAAGGAATTATTCTGCCGTAGTTTTATGGAAAGCCACCAGCCGATGGATCCTGAACAGCTAATGTGGCCTAAACTTGAAGATTCAGAACTTGAGCGCCTCCAGCAAATTCCCTTTTGGGAGGAAGCCCTTAATACTGAATTGGAAGCAGGAGCGAAGATTGATGCTTACCTGCCTATGATCAGCGATCCACTTCTACGAGATGCTGTAGCACTTATGGGAGAAGAAGAAGCTGCTCATGGTAAGTTATTCAGGTATATGATTGAGCATTACGATATTAAAGTTTCTGGACATCCTCCAGCTGCGCCACCTGCAAACATTGAACAAGCCTTCATTGATTTTGGCTATGGCGAGTGTCTAGATGCTTTTTTGGGATTTGGGCTTTTTAAAATTGCTCGTCAGTCGAAGTTCCTCCCAGAACCAATGTTCAACATATTTGATCGGCTACTACAAGATGAAACACGTCATATTGTGTTTTTCGTCAACTGGGTAGCCTATCTTCAAGCTAGTAGAGGGCGCGGATCTGCATTATTTCGCTCTGCTCATTCAGTTTGGTATTACGTTAGAGCAGTTCAAAGATTGTTGGGTGTGGTTGATCGTAGCTCTGAACAAAATGGTAACGGTTTTTCAGCGACTGAAGCCAGCGTCTTTCTAGAAGGCTTTAGCGTAGACCAGCTTGTGTCAACTTGCTTACAGGAAAATGCACGACGTATGAGCATTTTTGATGACGAACTGCTCAAACCTCAACTCCTACCCGTACTGGCTCGAGCTGCACTATCAGCGACAAAACTTTTTCCCAAACGTCGCCCTCACGACACTAACCAAAATCTTGTAACAGTAGAACACAACAAAAACTGATTGGCGAGCAAAAATAGAGCAGACGGAAAATTCTCCATCTGTCTGCTCTGCCTTGTAATATATGTAACAATTATTGCTAGTACTAATAGCCTCAAATTTTACACAGAGATTGTCCTAAATGTTAAATACAGACTACTGTAGGGACGAACAGATGTTCGACCCTACAAATGTATTACATATGGATAATATGTGTCAGAAAGCTTTAAAGTCTGGAGCTTCTCCGTATATACCCCAAGCCCAGACAGAGCTAGGTTGGGGTAGCGTACAATTAGCTAATGAGTAAATTTATATATTATGTTTAATGCCACTGAAATTTTAATAGATGCTTTTGTAAAGCAGATTCGGGAAGGATATCGTCGCACCTACGGCTGTTTGAAGAATGATTACCAAGACATAATAGCTTGGGCTGGCAATATGGCCTTAGAAAATATTGCCAATAGTGACGCCCTATATCATAACGTTGAACACTCTATTTTAGTCACTCTCGTTGGACAAGAAGTATTACGCGGCAAACACATCCGAGAAGGTGGTGTTTCAAGTGAGGACTGGTTACATTGTATTATCTCCTTGCTGTGTCATGATATTGGGTATGTTAAAGGGGTGTGTCGTCAAGACCGTGAAGAGGAAAGCTTTTATGCAACAGGACAAGATGGGCAGATGATCTCGCTCCCTCCAGGGGCATCCGATGCTAGTTTGACACCGTATCATGTTGACAGAGCTAAACTCTTCATTGAGGAACGTTTTGGTGGTCATAAGCTAATAGATATTGAGGTGATTAAGACCAATATTGAATTAACCCGATTTCCTGTACCAGCAGCAGAAGATCATCAGGAAACCAGTAGTTTTGCTGGTTTAGTGCGTGCTGCTGACTTAATAGGACAACTGAGCGATCCCCGTTACCTAAAAAAGATTACCTCTTTGTTCTACGAGTTTGAAGAAACTGGTATTAATAAATCTCTTGGCTACAACACCCCTGCCGATTTACGCAAAAATTATGCTAAGTTTTACTGGAATGGAGTTTATCCTTACATTCAGGATGGGTTACGTTTCCTGTCTTTGACACAGCAGGGAAAACAAATTATTGCTAATCTTTACTCAAACGTGTTTGTTGTGGAACACGAAAAACATCACGAAGAAAAGCTATCTAAACTGTGCTGTTGATCCACATCTGAAAACAAACTACTCGCCTAAGATATTATTATCTTCCCTACCCCCTAACCCCTAACCCCTACCCCCTGATTATGAATTGGTGGCAAAGATTACAAAAAAATCCCTTGGCGAGATTTGGGGCAATTTTGCTCCTGATATTTTATATAGCAGTTATTGCAGCTGATTTTGTAGCCCCTTACGACCCTTACGCTTCACAAACAAACGGTTCACTACTGCCACCAACTCGGATTTATTGGGTTTCTAAATCAGGGCAATTCATTGGTCCTCATATTTATCCCACAACTCAAGGAAAAACTGATCTCAATACAGGCGATCGCCAACTTATAGTAGATTTTACAAAGCCCTCTCCTGTTAGACTATTTGTTCAAGGTCCCGAATACCGTCTATTTCGCCTGAGTTTACCCTTACCTCCAAAATGGGAAGAACAAGAAATCATTCCTGGGATCCCGTTAAACTGGCATTTGTTTGGCGCTGTTGGTCCCGCAAAATTTAACATTGTTGGTACAGACGATCAAGGACGAGATCAATTTAGTCGTTTAGTGCATGGTGGTAGAATCAGTTTATTTATAGGAATTGCTGGAGTTGCTCTCTCCTTTCCATTAGGAATGATCATTGGAGGAATTTCTGGCTATTTCGGTGGTTGGACTGATAGCATTATCATGCGTTTAACAGAAGTGCTGATGACTTTTCCCAGCATTTATTTGTTGGTGAGTTTAGGAGCAGTATTACCAGTTGGCTTGTCTAGCACCCAACGCTTTTTATTGATTATTCTGATTACTTCGTTTATTGAATGGGCTGGATTAGCAAGAGTGATTCGGGGACAAGTGCTCTCAATTAAAGAGAGAGAATTTGTCCAAGCAGCACGAGCTATGGGTGGTAAGCCACTTTATATTATTCTTCGCCACGTTTTGCCACAAACCGCTACTTATATTATCATTTCTGCTACCCTTACCATTCCTAGTTTTATCGGCGCAGAAGCAATACTTAGCCTTATTGGTTTAGGTATACAGCAACCAGATCCCTCTTGGGGCAATATGCTATCCTTAGCAACTAATGCTTCTATCTTAGTTCTACAGCCGTGGTTAATTTGGCCCGCAGCATTGCTAATTATCCTCACAGTGCTGTCTTTTAACCTGCTTGGTGATGGCTTGAGAGATGCCCTTGATCCTCGCAGTTTACAGCGGTAAGTAGGGAGCAGAGGAGCAGGAATTAGTCTTAGTCTAAAACCCCAATGCCCCATGCCCCATGCCCAATACCTATTGACAAAAAGACAAAAAAGTGCATTCCCAAACAAGGCGTGGCTGTGCGTAGCAAAGTAGGGATTTGCGAGCTTGTTCTAATCGATTGATGATGTTTGGTTGATGTGACTGATGCCAGTAAAATTGTTGGAGATAATCGACTAACCATAATTGAGCTTCTGTATCGATCGCTTTATCAATTTGTTTAGCTACTTCTAAAGCCTCGCGGTAAGATGAAGGTACTTTTGTAACAGCTTTTAGTAGCTCAGGGGGAACGGCTTGCATTTGTTTGTAATAGGCGATCGCTTGCCCTGGACTACCGGATGCAAGGCTTAACACCGCCGGGTGCTGCAAAATTTCCTCGTGTCCTGTTTCTCTCAATACCTGAGTCATCGCTGCTGTATTTAAGCGATAAAAAGGAATTCGTTGACAGCGTGATACCAAAGTAGGCAGGATAGATTCCAGCGACGGAGCAATTAAAATTAGTGTTGCCTGTCCTGGTTCTTCTAAAGTCTTGAGCAAAGCATTAGCGGCTGCTTCCGCCATGGTTTCTGCTTGCTCTAATACGACTACATTCCTCGACGCTACTAATGGAAAGCGACCAAGAAACTCAGTAATTTCCCGAATTTGATCCAGCCGAATTACAGGTGGTGCTTTCCGCTTAAGTCCTTTTTCTGCTGCTTCAGTTGGCGTCAGTCGTTGTCCTTGGTGTAGATAGGTTGGCTGTACCCATAATAAATCTGGGTGATTACCTTGAAGCACACGATTTTGGCTGGAACTAAAAAGCAATTGTACAAAGCAACCCGCTGCTAAACCCCTTCCTACACCTTCAGGTCCAACAAACAGATATGCTGGAGCTATTCGGTTTGTTTTAACAGCTTGAGTTAGTAAATTTACTGCTTGTTCTTGTCCTATCAGTGGTTTAAACTCGTCCATTGAGAAATCCCCAACTCACGAGGCGATCGCGCAAAATTGCCCGAATTTGTTCTTGCACGGCTTCTTGACTTAGGCTTGCATCTACGCGCACAATGCGATCAGGATAAGAAGCATGAAGTTTAGAATATCCTTCTTGTACACGGTGATGAAAAGCTATTGTTTCTTTTTCCAAACGATCAGCTACTACACCACTTCCCTGTTTACGGGCAAGCCCTATCTCTACATCAAGATCCAACCATAAAGTTAAATCGCTTTCTAAGCCTCCTGTCGCAATAGAATTTAACTGGTTAATTAAATTTATATCCAGTTGACGACCATAACCTTGGTAAGCAATGGTTGAGTCAGTGTAGCGATCGCACAAAATAAACGTACCCGATTCTAAATTCGGCTTAAGTTCTTGTGCTACGTGTTGCGCTCTATCAGCAGCATATAGCAGTAATTCCGTTACTTCAGCGATTTGGTTTTTTCCTACTTCTAATAACAAGCGTCGTAAATCTAGCCCTAGCTCTGTTCCCCCCGGTTCACGTGTTACAAGTACAGCTTTGCTGGTAACATTTCTAAGCCACGCTTGAGTAAGCTGTATTTGACTAGTTTTGCCGCAACCCTCCACACCTTCAAATACGATAAATTTGCCTCTACTCATGCTGTTTCAACTTTGCTGCAGGTGACTGATAGACTCTAACTATATCACTGCGCGGCAAATACAGTTCTTTTAATTTTTCTTTCGATTTTTCCTAAAGTTCTGCTCATAGTTACTAATGGGCTAGGACGCTTTAGTGCAATAGGTTTTTGCTCTGGATGTTTGAGAAACCGGTAGTGTAAAAATACGTCTTGATAACAAATATCTACATCTTCACCTGCACATAAACGAGTGAAGCTGATCGCTGGGTACTCCATGTAATGAATACGATGAATAGGCTTTAATCCATCTTTATTATAAAGTATGTTATCAATATTAATGAAAGGATCAGCGTTTGCGCAATTACCAGTTCTTTCTTGTCCGTTAGGACTGAGTGTAAAATTGAATAAAGGAAGATTAGACTTAAAAGTTAAATAATTAAATAAATGAGCGTCATCCCACCAGTTAGTTATCCATTCTACTTCTTTATTTTTCATAAGTTCATCTTGAAATTTTTTTAAATCTTTGGCATTAAATAAACCTCCTTTAGAAGCAAAAAAATCAGAACTGTGTAGTCTGGGACGTATATCTTTTTCATAAAAAAGACCATTATTTTCTAATAACTCTATATTTAATGATACTTTGTTGCGAGGTTTAGTATGTACCCAGTCATCAAAAATAAACTCATACTGGTTCAGTTTATCGAATATATTACTAAACGATTTCATTACTAATGTGTCAGCATCGCAAAAGACAAACTTATCAAAATCTCCGTCAAAAACACACATTTTACGCTGCAAATGTCCTGTAGACCACCAATTGTGAAAGAACCTTAATTGTTTAGCATCTGGATGTAGAGCCCATACTTTATGGGCAAAATTTTCCCAACGCTGAATTGATTCCCAATTGTCATAAAGTGTTACATTGTTTCTAACAGCTATTTCCTGCTTTACCTGCTTCAGTTGTTCATCATAGGGAATAATACAAACGGGAATATCTGGACTAATATTTACCTCAATACTATTCAGTAATGCTACTAATTGATCATAAACTATGTCATTAGCAAGCGTATAAATACCGAAAGACTTCATCTTAAATCTCTTTAACGGATAGATTTTTATAGTTATATAGTTCCCCAGATTTTAGAGAAAGTAACAATTTACTCTTAAAGCCGAGTATTACGAGAAATGTTCAAACCACTTGAAAGGCTTATAGCTAGTTTTTAATGCAAAAAAAAGCCTCTTAGAGACTAAGAGGCTAGACAACAAGTAACCAAGAGAAAAAACTTTTAAGCTTACACAATAACTACAGCCATTGCTCCTCCAAATGCTGCGAATATTGCTGAGACGATCGCCGTCGTAAACAACCACCAAGCCGCTGATGCAGCTGTTTTTCTGGTTTCTTCAGCTTGGCGCTGTGCTTGAATCTTCACTTCTTCTAGGCGTCGCTGAGCTTCTTGTTGAATACGTTCTGCACGCTGTAAGACGCTATTTCGTGATCGCTCAATTTGATCAATAATTCGGTTAGCGTCTGCTTCAGAGATATCTTCGCGAGAACTCATGATAGCAACCAAGGTATCACGGTTAAAAGCAGAAAGGCGATCGCGCAGAGCGTCAAACCCGGCGTGTGGATCGTCAAATAGCTGGCGAACATCACGCTTGATGCCATCATAATTAAGTTCTGGACGATCTAGGGAATTAAGGTAATTGCGGATACGAGCAAAAACTCCTTCAACTACATCTTGAATCCGTCGTTGAATAGCCCGCACTTGGTCTACAAATTGCTCGCGTACCGATACAATATTATCTGCGATCCTTGCGGCTTCCTCTTCTGTCATATCCTCGCGGATTTTGAGTAAGGCGATAATCGTAGAACGATCAAAATGGGAAAGGCGATCGCCCAAACTTTCCACCCCAGTTCGAGGATCATGTAACAATAGCTGCAAGTCACGCTTAATACCTTCAGGGTTCAATTCTTCCTTTCCCGTCTGCCGTAGATACTCTTGCAGATAATCTTGGAAAGTTTGTAGCCTCTGTTGCGTCCTAACGGCTAAACGACGAGGCGCACGAACAGTGTTCCGAATTGAAGTTTGTACAGAGTTAATTATTTCATTAACTTGCTCTTCGCTCAAATCCTGACGTTGGCTCAAAAGCTTCACCAACGTATCGCGATCAACTTGAGACAAACGATGGCTTAGAGCTAAAGCACCCTCTTTTGGGTTGTCAAACAATCTGGCAATATCCCTTTGAATACCTTCGGGGTTTAGTTCTGTTTTACCTGTATTACGTAAATAATCGGCAATTGTGGTTGTCACAGAATCGTATTGATCTTTAGCTTTATCCGCCACAACCTGTGGTACGTGGCGAATGCTGTACCATGAGTGTTCAACAGCATCAAGAATTTGATTGACTTGTTCTTCACTCAAATCTTGACGCTGGCTCAGTAATTGTACTAGGGTATCACGATCAAACCGAGACAAGTGTGTTCTAATCGCAGCTACTCCAGCTTGTGGATCTTTCAGGAGAGTTTTAAGTTCGGCGCGGATAGTGTCGGGATTTAATTCTTCCTTACCAGTGTTGCGTAGATACGACTCTAAATTCAGCCACAGGGTTTCAGCTTGATATTTTGCTTGTTCTGCTAGTCCTTTAGATTCAACTAAAACTTTATCCTTCTGTTTTTCTAACTCATCAAGAATTCTATCTGCTTCGTCTGGGTAGATATCATTACGCTCTAGTAACGTCTCTCTCAGTTCTTGGCGATTAAGCAGGGATAAGCGCCGAGACATAGTTTCGTAATCTGCTTCTGGATCTTCCAATAAAGGTTTAAAACTATGCGCAATTCCTTCTGGTGTCAAATCTGACTTCGTATTCACCAGTAGATAACTTTCTATACGACGCTGTAAGTCTTGTGAAATTTCTCGTTCTTCTTCTGCTGTGACTGTGATCAGCACTTCTTTACGGACGGCTTCTAATTGATCTGCCACACGTTGAATTTCTCTTTGTGTTAGCAAACCTCGTTGCTGAAGAATATTAACGAAATCGTTTCGAGAAAGTTGTTCTAACTCCCGTCGCACTGTTCCAGGAGCGGCGGCTGGATCGTAAATAACATCACGAAACTCTTCAGAGATTCTTGCTTGATTCAATTGCCAAGCGTATGTAGTATGTAAGTAATTTTCTACATCGATGCGAATCGGGCTATAGGTTTGTGATGAGGCAGGTTGTAGAGAGGATACTGTGTCTACAGCTTTATTTTTCGCACTAGACAGAACACCCAAGATTTTTTCTACGTCTAAGTCTGACAAATCAGCCCGTCCTAACACTATACCAGTTAGTGCTGAAATTGACTGTTGCAAGGTTTGCTGAACTCCACCTGGGGCTGGTTTTTGATCAGGCTGTTTTTGAGAATTTATCTGTGCAATTAGTTGATCAATTTTCCTGCTGAGTTCATCTACTCTGGTTTTTCCTGGTTGTAGTGATTTAAGATAGTCAATCAACTCTCCAAAATGGTCTTGTAGTGGTTGTTGCTGATTCACAACCTGCTGCCAGACCCCATATAATGTGTCAGTAATGCGGTTAATATCCCGCTTTGAAAGGTCTGTACGACTGCTAACTAATTCGACAAACTTTTGGCGATCTATATTACGTAGATCGGAACTTCCAGCAATCTCCTTTAGCTGCGGATCATTTAGTAACTTTTCAAATTCACTCCTCATTCTTGATATATCTAGCTCAGGAGGACGTAACATTTCTATGTAGTCCTCAACGTTATCGCGGATTCTGCCAGGATCAATTGCACTTCCTAATTCACGACTGACTGCGGATGCTGCTGCTTCAGCAGTTGCTACAACTTGTTGGCTTACAGCTTTAGCACCCAAAGCTGCTGTTGCTGTTCCCATCAGCGCCTGAAAACCTGATGTCGCCGTGTTAACTATTGAGCCAATAAAAGATCCTACGGCTGTCGAACTCACCCACACTAATAGTAGGAAGTACGCACCCCATATGACTAGGCCTAGAACTGCACCCGTTAACCAACTTAAGATCGGGAGGCTGAGTTTTACTGCTAGAAAAGAAGCAATGGTAAGAGCGATCGTCACAGTAATGACTGTCCACATCCCCACTAACACGCTTATTTTGCGTAGTGTACCCCCGAAACTTCCTCCCCCGTTATGATCACCTGAATCTGAGTCAGGTTGATGTCCCAAATAACTAATACCACCAGCAACTGAAAGGTTAGTTAAAACTAATTGGATGGCAAAAGCCAGAATCACACCTGAGATTATGGTAATAAATAAGCGCGGTCCTGAAGGCGTAATATCTATCGTTGGAGTTTGTGCCACCCAAGATAACCATTTATAAAGTCCTAGAACTATATAATCGCTCTGAAGCATCCTATTTCCTTCCTCTAAACTTTCCTTAATGCGAATAAAAAATAATTCTTGTATCTGTCGAAAAGCTCAACTCTTAAGCCTTAAGAATCCAGGAAGTTAGGTGCTTTCAGCATCCCTCCAAAGTTTGAAGCTTCCTTATACAGAAGGATAGAAATTTATCGACTTAATTTGATTTGTAACTGCCCTAACTGTTGTATTAACAACCTATCTCAGAAGAGTAGTTCTACAACATATTAGTCACGTTTTTTAATCTATTGATGGTAAGTTTAAAGAGTCGAGAGGTGTTGAGTTATTTCTGGGCAAGCCTTCCTAAAGCTTTGATCTTTTCTTTTAAACCACGAAGAGTATATTACGCATAATTTCTTGTCAAAGATAAAATATGTGAGCCTATTTTACTTGATGATTTTTTTTCACAATCTCTAGGTGGATTTATTGAGATAAAAGCAGTCACAGAAGATCATCCACAAGACATGGTTATACGTTGTGCCTATAGATAGAAAAAAGCTTGATTACGAATTGTTACGCTGTGTTTAGAAAGAGCAACAAACTAAAGAATACGAAACAGGATAGAAACATGCCAACTCCGCAAACTCCTCCTTCTACAGGTCTACCCCCAGTTGCCACAGAATACAACGGTATTGATCGCAATGCATTTATCTTTGGCTTCAATCCCCAAGCAGAACTTTGGAATGGTCGCTTGGCAATGATTGGTTTCTTAGCTTATTTACTTTGGGATTTAGCTGGTTACAGTGTCCTACGTGACGTGCTGCACTTAATCGGCCACTAAGAGTGAAAAGAGATAATTTTGGAGATAAATAAAATGGAAACTCGTCCTTCTGCCGATTTACCACCAGTAGCTAAAGCTTATAACGGCGTTGATCGTAACGCATTTATTTTCGGCTTCAATCCTCAAGCAGAACTTTGGAATGGTCGCTTAGCGATGATTGGCTTCTTGGCTTATTTACTTTGGGATTTAGCCGGTTATAGTGTACTGCGCAACGCACTGCACTTGGTCGCATAATTCTTTGTAGAGGCGTAGCATTGTACGCCTCTATTTAAAGTTTCGGAACATGATGAGTGATCTGTATTGAAATCGTCAGTGTTCAGCTGCTTATATTCCGATTACATTTTACGTATTTAGTGATGCTCGTCAGTACTAACGATTATGTGCTTGCAAATAATTTGTAATTAATAATGGGAAATCTAGCAGTGAGCCGGGAATTATAATTAATTGCCCGGATATGTCATGAGATTACCTGCTACTCTTCATCATGCTCCTTGAGCAATGCTGCCTGTCGCAATCAGCTTAACTTCGGCATTGGCGCTTGGGTTAGCAACAAGTGATGCCAACAAGAAGAGAACGATGTTTCTCTTGAAAATAGCAGTATTATTACGGTGAAATATACTCTAATAACGAGATTTTTTGATATTTATACCTAATGGTTAAGCAGAGATTATAGATGGTATAAATTTTTATTAAAATTGAATTTTTCCCCCCGACTTACTGATTCTTCAAGTTGGTATCACGATAAACGCCCTATAAAGCAGGACTTTCACCAGAAGAAAGTAGAACCCGATGGGCTTGATGTTATATAATGGAGTGCTAAGGAAAATTAATTCTTCGTAATGACTGTTTATTCACAAACATTATTCATCGCCACAGGGCCATTACCTAACCCAGAGACTTTACGAACAGAGCAACCTTCGGAGAGTAAGGTCAAAGATGATCCGTTAATTGCCAAAGGTTGGGAAACCTCGGTTTACGTGGGCTCTGTATTCGTCGTATTAGGTGTCCTTGTCGTTGTAGGAATTTTTAGCCAAAAATTTGAACACGTGGTTACTATGGCCTTGATTCTGACGGCAATTTTAATTGCTTGCTTTTTAGTTATGAGTTTATAACTTGCCACTACCTAATGTCTTCATAAAATTTTTTGAGATAAGTTGTGTTAACGCCAATCCCCCATAAAAAACCAATGTAAAAATAGATGGCAGTTGCTTTCCAACTACCCCAACGTGCTACGCGGCGATCAGAGCTTTGAACAACGCGTTTTACGAGGTAAATTCGTCCTTTTGTAAACAGTCTAAGGCATAAATCCCCATCTTCCATAATTGGTAGCTCCTCATTAAAACCTCCGCAGTCCCAAAAGTCATTTCTACGACAGAACATTACCTGATCGCCAAATAACAAACGTAAGCCCCTCAAAAACATGTGAGGCTTAAACATGAGTGGGGCATAGTAAGTTTTGAGATAATTATGTAGGGAGATGCCCCAACGAGTACTTCGAGAACCTACCATTAAAGAAATAAAACCTCCGCAGGCAATGGCTGGTTCTGCTAAGGTTTGCTCAATCACTGCAATCAAATCATCTGGCACCCAAGTGTCTGCATGAAGTAGGCAAAGAATGTCTCCAGTTGCAGCTCTAGCAGCGTAGTTCATTTGAATGGAACGCCCGCGCTTAGGACAACTGAGAACTTGCAGCTTTATTCCTCGAGCAAATAACTCACAGACGCGCTTTGCTACTTCGATTGTTTGGTCTTCGCTACCGCCATCAACGACTATAACCTCGCCTGCTGGTGGGTCAAGTATAGTTAATTGACGCAACGTGCGATCCAAAACAACCGCCTCATTCAAAGTCGGAATAATAATCGAAACACAAGGCATAAAATTTTTGCACCCTATTGTCCCATTACCGCATCAGATCTCAGCAGTTTAGCCCACGTTGCATTGTAGGGATGTATAAGTTTTGCTGAATGGTCGTCTTTAAAAACTGGCCGTTTTTCATTCGCCCACTGGAAGATGCCACCACTCAAGTTAAAGACCCTGGAAAAGCCCTGTATTTGAATTTGCTCGGCAACTCTAGCACTTCTATAGCCTACCGAACAGTATACAACAATAGGAGTCTCTTTCGCAACGGTTAAGCATTGAGATAAATTAGGCTCTGTTGGGTCAATTCGCTGGGCTGCTTTTAAATGACTAACGTTGTACTCCACCTGAGTCCGTGCGTCGAGCAAAAGTGGTTGTGGTTTGGTTTTTTGTTCTAACCACTGAGCAAATTCTTTAGTCGTAATCTGGCGGACTCTGGGGAACTTAACCTTTATGACGAGTGTTACGAAGCTAAGAGCAACAGAACGGATGAGAGCTAGTCCAATTAATCGCACCATTTTCTTTATTCATAACAATAGTTAAATTTTCATAAAAATTTTAATAATCCTGCTATACTTTTTATATTGTTTGATGATAAGTTTAGTGTTCCTCGGAAATCGCAGAGTTTAGCGTTAATCAAAAACGTACTAAGAACCTGTGGTAGATTCATTTGTAAAACATTACATCGACTTTTGGTGAAAAAATAAAATGAGTGCAAGTCTCCTAAAACTGCACAAATGGTTATTTTTGTGCCACTATGCGTCTACAATGTTAACAAAGCAACGACTTTTAAGTTGTTTGGTGGTGATTACCGTACAAAACCGAATTTTAAGGGACACAGTAGAGAAAGCTATGGTATAGTTAAGAAGTTAAGACTAGCTTAGCCAAAGTATAGGACTCTACGCATAGGCAATAATTCCACAACAACGGAAAGCAGTTTTGATTAAGCATTTACTAAACCAAATCAGAATTTAATTGAGCTTATGACTCAGAAAGTGATTCACCCAATGGTGAAATTGCAGCGAAACGTGCAATCGCTCATAGATTCACAAATTATCAAGCCAACCGATAGCATTTGGAAGATCGCTTTGCTTTACGGCAATGACTGGCAGCACTGGAAAAAGGAACTGCTAGACTTCGGCTTCAGTATGCAAGACCCGGTTAGCGAACTGTTGGCAGTAGAAGCTTGGGATGAGGATTAGAAATTGTTTTTTGTTGGTTGTTTTGTTAGACAACTAACGACTAACCAATCAAAAGGCTCCTAAGCTTTACATTCTGCTAATGCTGTTGCCAACTCTTTAGCCGTTTGGTAACGGTCTCGTGGCATTTGTTCTGTGGCACGGTCAATCACTACCCTTAACTCAGGAGTGATTGTTGGAATACTACTGACATCAAATCTAAAATTTCGTCCTCGCTGGCGATAATACCTGATAGGGTGTTCGCCGGTGAGAAGAAATATTAATGTTGGTCCAATAGCATACAAATCTGATTGAGTTAATGGTTGACCTCGCTCCTGCTCAGGAGCACAGTAACCATCTGCACCAATACGGGTTCCAGGTGTTGTACCAATTTCCTTAACAGCACCAAAATCTAATACGACTATGTGATTATCAGCATTTCGCACCATTAAATTGGCGGGTTTGATATCGCGGTGAATAAGTGGAGGGTTTTGGCTATGGAGATAGTTTAAGATGTCACACGTTTGGATCATCCAAGCGATCGCGTCATTTGGGGTTACTGGGCCCTTTAAATAAATAAGCTTTTCTAAATCTTGTCCGTGGACTAGTTCCATCGCCAAATATTTTTTCCCACCTTCCACGAAGAAGTCGTAATATCTAGGAATTCCAGGATAATTCAGAGATTTAAGAGTGTGGGCTTCCCGTTCAAATAATTCTTGCGCCTTGGCAATTTTCGCCATATCCGCATTCATTTGCTTCAACACCAATAGTTGTGGAGAGCCGGTAATGCTTCCCGTACCATCCCAAGCTAAATAGGTGGTACCCATACCTCCTTGTCCCAAGATTTTTAACACCTGATAGTGGCGAATTATCTGTTTCACTGAGATAGGTTGCCCGCAGCGAATACAAAATAAATTGTTAGGTGAATTACCTTCATGGGTGCAACTATAAGGTGAAGTTACAGGCTCCTTTGTCTGTGTTGTTGGCTGCTCCACTTGGAATTTTAGGATCGGACCTCCCTTTGCCAGTTGCAGCACCGCGTTGTCTGGCAACAGGTTATCACCTGCGACCAAAGTTCCGTTTAGAAAAGTGCCATTTGTACCTTGACTAATAACTCGCCAAGTCACACCATTGTGACCAGAGCTAATTTTAGTAATTTCTAAATGATGTCGAGAAACTAAACTATCGTTTAAAACTATGTCATTATCACCTGCTCGGCCAATCCGAATGACGGATTGATCTTTAAAAGACCACTCTTTAAGGGCAGTCTTCTTTTGCGGTTCTAACAAGGTTAGCGTCACCATAAAGGAGTAGGGGGAAAGAGCAGGGAGCAGGGAGTAGGGAGCAGGGAGTAGGGAGCAGGGGGCAGGGAGCAATTTTGACTTTTGACTTTTGACTTTTGACTTCCCCGCAGGGGTGCCCCATGCCCATTTATAAGCTAGGGCGTACTTTTGCCCTAATGACTACGGCAGTAATATTGTCATGACCATTGTAATTGTTTGCTAAATCAATTAAATCGCTAACACCATTTTCCAGACTTGTACCAGAATTTAAGAGGGGTTGTAAGTGAGTTCTCCAATGACTTTCCAATAGCTCATTATCTGATAATCCGTCTGAAGCAAGCAAGAAAAGTGTATCTTCATCGATCTCCAAAAATTGAACGTCAGGAGCGATAAAGTTTTCATCGCGAGGTCCTAAAGCTTGGGTAAGTTGGTATGCATCTGGGCGAGAGTAGGCAACGTTAGGCTCGATCCCTCGGGAAATTTCTCGTTGACCCACTTCATGATCTGTTGTGATTTGCTCGAGTTCCTTCTTCCGAGTTAAGCGATAAAGGCGGCTATCTCCTACGTGAGCCACGGCCACCTGAGTTCCTTGAATTAAGAGTATAATTAGGGTTGTACCCATACGCCCCAAACCAGAGCGAGCATCTTGTTGATTCATATCGTAGATGGCTCTGTTTGCTTGGCGTACTGCCTCACGGATCTGATCTTCGGTTGGTAGTTGGTTAGAAACCCAATGATTTTTAAAGTATTGTCTCAGGCTATCCACTGCTAAGGCACTCGCTACCTCACCACCTGCGTGTCCACCCATCCCATCACACAGGATATATAAACCGCGTGCCTGTATAGTACGATTGTTGGGCAGTTCTACCTTGTTAATTTCGGTTTCAATACCAAAGTAGTCTTCGTTATGATCCCGTTGACGCCCTACATTAGTTAGTCCTGCATTTTCTAAACTAACTAACTGCATTGGTAAAACAACAGTTGACACGTCATCGCTCTTGGATGCGCTTTCTTCCTTTTCATCTAATTGTAAAATTGTGGGTGATGCACTGCTGTTGTCCACTGGTGTGGAATTCTCTTCAAGTTCAACAGCGATCGCTTGCAAGCAGACTTGCAACTCTTTTAGTGTGTTAAACTTACCTAATTCTATATCCCCTAATAACTGTAATATCGAGCCAAACTGAGTGCGTTGAGACTGCTTAAATAGGGTCTGCCAAACTCGCCCTAAAGTTTTTATTGAGAAAGGCTGGTCTTGTGTACTGGCTGTTTGTGTTTCTCCTTCTTGTAGAGATTGATTTGTTATGGAGTATAAATCCTTTGCTATCTGTGTGCTTTGGGGTTCCGCATACAGACGTTGTAGTGCAACTGCTTGATCTTCATCTAATCTCAGATTTGACCACTCTAAAAGACTTTGCCGACAATTTATTGTTTCTAGTAATCCCCAAAGTTGGGTCATTTGATAGAAGCAATGTACGATTTGTAAAGAACTCGTTGTATCTTGTCGCCATAGCTCCAATAAATGCTGCCAATTTGAGCGGTCTTCGATTAAGACTACCTGGATATCTTGATGTTGCCATGCATCATGAATTGTTGGTATACCGAGATTGTGGTGAGATTGCAGGGCAATATACCGCTTAGCGAGGTCGCTTATTCCATCTGTATCCAGTGATGTTGTGGCTAATCCCTTTTGCTGATTTTCTAGGATTGCACTTAGTGGTGATACTTCATACGGCTGACAGTCTAAAACTCTTACACTCACCTCAACTTCAGTGCCAATGTCCTCTTCCCTTGGTAAAGATTCTAGGAGTTGATAACGCTGTTGAGGATCCAGATAAGAGCCAGCAGAGAGATTGAGGAGAGCCAGCGTCGTCTGCGGTTGTTCCGACTTAAGGCTACTGGCGAGAGCAGGGAGAACGAAACCTATGCCTTGCTCGAGTTGTTCTATTTCCTCTTTTTGTGTTGTGTCAACCACGTTTTTGGCAATAATCGCCAACCAAACGGTTCCGCACTCCGCGCCGCAATTGTAACAATATTGTGTATTTAGAGCTACTTCAGCGGCGCATTTGGGACAGACCTTATGGGTCAGGGAAGTGCCACAGTTTTGACAAAATTTGTTGCTATTGGGGTTTTCAAATTTACAATGGGGGCAAATCAGCATTGTGGAAGTTCCTTAATTCCCGTTCCAAAGTGCTTATAGCCACTAAGAGCCAAGGTTCCCTAACAGGCAGCACTTCTTTCTATAGTAAACTTACGAATGATAATAATTTCAAATGTTAATTTTTGTGGCGGCTAGTCTTAATTTTTACTTATTTTAACTAAAAACTTCTGATATTCACAAGTCTATTAACAATGGTAATTCAATAGTAAAGTATGTAAAGTTACATTGACTTCCAACCTGAATTGTTCCTCCTAAATGCTTAATCAGTTTTTGTACTAGTGCTAGTCCTAAACCCGTGCCACCCTGCTTTTTAGGATCATTACTAGGAATGCGATAAAACTTCTCGAAAATACGTGGTAATTCATGAGATGGAATTTCAACACCAAAGTTGGTCACTGTTAATTGAAGGTTATTAGCTTCTAATTCGGCACTAATAGTAATTGTTTCACCCGTAGGACTAAATTTACACGCATTGGTAAGTAACTCTATTAATATACGTTCTAAACTAAATGGATCACAAATAAGCGGAGGTAGATTAGGTGCTATATCTAGTTGTAGCTTATGATCACAGCAGTTGTGGTTGCGCGCGTTAAATAATGCTATCACTTGTTCAACCCACTCCTGGACTCGAATCGTTTCCAAGACAAGCGGCTTATTGCTTGTATCTAGGCGCTGTAAGTCTAGGAAATTGTTGATCAAGTTGATCTCGCGATCGCATTCATTAGTTAAGATCTGGAAGTAGCGAGCCGCTTTATAAAACTCCGTTTGCGGCTTTGCCATTTCTGCGAAAAAGTTGTGATTTTGATTCAGTGAGATGCCCAACATCTGGATTGCCATTTTCATATTGGTCAGTGGCGTCCGTAATTCATGGGAAACAGTACTTAGAAATTCTTCTTTAAGCCGGTTTAGACTATTAGTCTCATCTATGTGTGCTTGCACCATCTGTTGGCTTTGTGTAAGAGCAGCTTCTGCATCAGCAAGAGCCTGAGAGTCTTCAGCCTGTTTGTAGGCAGTGATGTCCTCCCAAACCATCATAATTATTGGATTTTTTTCTCTATCAGGTAATATTACCCGTGCCACAACTTTTACCCACTGGATTTTATTGGTAGGGCAAGCCAACTGAAATTCCCAACTAGTCAATACCTCTAGAGGTGTTTCAGTTAATAGTCCTATCAACGCATTAGCTAACTTTTGCTGATCTTTTGATGCCAACAATTGAAAAATGGGTTTTTGTATCAATTCTTCAGGAGCATAACCAAGATACTCTGCCCCAAATGGGTTTACAGACAAAATTGACCCATTTGCGTCTAAGCTAAAATATACGCAAGGTATATTTTCATACATTGTACGATAGAACCAAAGTTGTTCTTGGGTACGACGTAGGGTTTGTATACAAAGTTCTAACTCTGAAGATCGATCACACACAAATTCGAGATTTGTGGGCATTGTCGATATTGTATCTCTATCTTGGCAGGTGTAATGCGAGCTTGACTGCTGATTGCTGCTCATAAAACTTAAACTTGCACCCAAGAGCCGGTGTTAGGAGGAAATAATCTTAAAAGAAGAGTATTATAATGCTTTTTCGGAAAATTGTCGAAAAAAAAGGGCATAGGGCATGGGGCATGGGGCATGGGGCATAGGGCATGGGGCATAGAGGATTTCACCTCTGCTCAAGAGCTCCCCTACTAAGAGATCCCTGTTTCCTACTTCCTCTTTCCAACAATGCCAGTTCACTGGGGTTAAGATTGCGCCATTGACCAGGTTGTAAGCCATCTAATTGTAAGTGGGCTATACTTACCCTGACTAATCGCAATGTTGGAAATCCTACAGACGCGGTCATTCGGCGCACTTGACGATTTTTACCTTCGGTTAAAGTCATTTCTAGCCAAGCTGTTGGGACATTTTTACGAAATCTAATAGGCGGATCGCGCTCAGGAAGTAACGGTTCTTCCGTTAATAACCTTACCTTTGCAGGTCGAGTCCGGTAATCTTGAATTTGCACACCTGCTTGTAGCTTAGCTAAAGCTTCTGCATCAGGAATCCTCTCAACTTGTACCAAGTAAGTACGCTCGTGTTTAAACTTTGGATGAGAAAGGCGATGCTGCAACTGCCCGTTGTTTGTCAACAGCAGTAAGCCTTCACTGTCCCAATCCAAACGCCCTACAGGATATATATCAGAAATAGATAGATAATCCTTCAGGGTGCTACGAGTGGGAGTATCTTTGGTAAACTGACTCAGAACGCCATAAGGTTTATAAAAGATAATATACCGGTATTGATGTGCCATAAGTTGAGTTTTTTGTTTCAACCCTTAATTAAAGTGGTAAGATTAGTCTCATGCTAGGGGTGCCTGTCACAACAGGCTGAGATTACACCCTTAACACCTGAGTCCGGGTAATACCGGCGGAGGGAAGCTGTTTATTGAGGGAATCAAATATGCGGACACAATGGGTTTCTCTGCGACGTGGGCAAAGCAATGTTACCCAAATGTACTACGCTCGTCAGGGTATCATCACCGAAGAAATGCGTTACGTTGCCCAACGTGAAAATCTTCCCTGTGAGTTAATTCAACAAGAAGTAGCGCGGGGAAGAATGATTATCCCTGCTAACATCAATCACACTAATTTGGAACCAATGTGTATTGGCATTGCTTCCAAGTGTAAGGTGAATGCTAATATCGGTGCCTCTCCCAACTCTTCTAACTTAGACGAAGAAGTTGCAAAACTTCAACTGGCGGTGAAGTACGGTGCTGATACTGTCATGGATCTCTCTACTGGTGGGGGGAATTTAGACCAAATTCGTACTGCTATTATCAAAGCTTCACCTGTTCCAATTGGGACTGTACCCGTATACCAAGCTTTAGAAGGTGTCCACGGCAACATAGAAAGACTAACACCAGATGACTTTCTGCATGTAATTTCCAAACACGCGGAGCAAGGCGTGGATTACATGACAATCCATGCTGGAATTTTGATTGAGCATTTGCCTTTGGTAAGGGGTCGCATTACTGGGATTGTGTCTCGTGGTGGCGGAATTTTAGCAAGATGGATGTTGCATCATCACAAGCAAAACCCGCTTTATACACACTTTCAAGATATCATCGAAATTTTTAAGAAATACGATGTTTCCTTCAGTTTAGGTGATTCGCTGCGTCCTGGTTGTACTCACGATGCTTCTGATGCTGCACAATTAAGCGAACTAAAAACCCTAGGACAATTGACTCGTAAAGCGTGGGAACACGACGTACAGGTAATGGTAGAAGGTCCAGGACACGTACCAATGGATCAAATCGAGTTTAACGTCAGAAAGCAAATGGAAGAGTGTTCTGAAGCACCTTTCTACGTGCTAGGACCGTTGGTAACAGATATTGCTCCCGGTTATGACCACATCACCTCAGCCATTGGAGCAGCCTTAGCTGGGTGGTATGGTACCGCTATGCTATGTTATGTCACACCGAAAGAACATTTAGGATTGCCCAACGCTGAAGATGTACGCAATGGTTTGATTGCTTACAAAATAGCTGCTCACGCTGCGGATATTGCTAGACATCGTCCAGGAGCAAGAGAGCGGGATGATCAAATGTCTCATGCCCGTTATAACTTTGACTGGAACCGTCAGTTTGAATTAGCACTCGATCCTGAAAGAGCTAGAGAATATCACGATGAAACCCTCCCAGCAGATATTTATAAAACTGCTGAGTTTTGCTCGATGTGCGGTCCTAAGTTTTGCCCAATGCAAACAAAAGTTGATGCTGATGCATTGACCGAACTAGAAAAGTTCTTGGCAAAAGATAAAGAAGCCGTAACAAGTTAGAGAGGGAGCAGGGGTTATCAGTGAACAGTAAACAGTTATCAGTGATCAAGGTGTAGGTCGGGGTGTTTCGCGTTCCTATAAACACAAGATTCTTGGCTGATAACTGATAACTGATAACTGATAACTGTTAATCCCCTAATTCCCGATACCGCTTTTCAAGTTCTGGTATTGTAAATACTGCTTCAAAGTTTAATCCGACTGATTGATAGAACTGTGCTGCACCTTGCTGTCTATCTACTAGTGAAATAACTTGGTTTACGGTATAACCCGCTTCTTTTAAGCGTTCAACGGCTTTCATTGCAGATTGTCCGGTGGTGATAGTATCTTCAACAACCACAACTTTTGCTCCGTCTGGCAGTTTGGGACCTTCGATATATGCCTTTGTCCCGTAACCTTTAGCTTCTTTCCGAATAATCAGTGCGGCAATTGGTTTATTTTCATAGGCAGATACTACACTCACAGCACTGACAATTGGATCTGCCCCTAGCGTTAAGCCAGCTACAGCTTCAGTACCAGATGGTAGTAAAGATAACAAAATGCGACCAACTGCTAAAGCACCCAAAGGGTGAAGTGTGACATGTTTACCGTTAATGTAATACGAGCTACGCTGCCCTGAAGAGAGGACAAAATCACCCTCTTGATATGCCAGTTGACAAAATAAATCCAATAATTTTTGACGTACGGTACTCAGATCGGCAGTAGCAGCCCAGGAATCTGAGTTAGTAAGGGTTTGGGCTTGGTAAGTCATTACAATACACAAAAATTTATGTTAAACCAATGGTTGAACTTACAAAAGTTCTCAAATCAAGCATAAGTTAAGATTCGCTTAAAAATAGAGGAATTATCATGATTGGTTTAAATTTCAAAACCCTTTGTGGTTTATTAGTACTATTTGCTAGTATAAATTTTTCTGGTGCTGCTAGAGCTCAAACAGCAACATCTGGTTATGAGAGCCCAAATGACGTCTTTGAAAGAGCTTTTTTTAAAAATGACCCTAACTTCTACGGAAATCAGACTTTCAAGCGTCACATAGACTTAATGTTTGGACCTGGTTCTTTGTTCAAGAACTCCTTCCCAGAAAATGAAATCGCACGAGATGCCGAGTTAGTTAACACTGTTTATCGTGATGCTTTAACCCAACAGGCTAACAACGATCCCTATATTCGGACTCCAGATTTACCAAATCCCTATAACACATCATTGCTGATGTCTCCTCGTCTGAATCCCACTAAACTTCAGACGGGTACCGAATTTCGCTTTGAAACTTTACCACCTAGGTAGTAAACAGTTATCACTTATCAATTATCAGTTATCAGTCAAGAATAAGGTGTTTATCTTAGGGTTTAAGCCTCCCACCATAAGCCTTGATTACTGATAACTGTTCACTGATAACTGTTAAGAGTGCGCCCTACTGGAATCGAACCAGTCTGAAGGCGAATTATGAGTTCGCTGCCTCCCCAATCGGCCAAAGGCGCTTATTTTATTAGGTTTTGATCTGGTGTAAGTGAGTTACTTAACCATACTAACTGATCTTAGCATTAATTAGCTTATCAGATGGTTGTCATTATAGCATGAGTTCAGCAATTTTGGTGGACTCAAGAATCTATACATTTTGTATGGAAGGCTATAATAGCATGTGTGCCGCCATTGGCGATACTTATGGATGGAAAAGATTTGAGTATAAGAATTTCAAAACGAAGAAATGAAAATTCTGGAACGACGTTTTAAGCGAACTACAGGTCCATTGGGTGAGTGGGTACGTTCACTACAAGAGATTTCTCATAGCACATGAAACTAAATTCTACTGTACTTCTAACGCTGAGTTTGTTAACCCTGATGTTGGGTGCTGGTTCTGTGAGTGCTTTTTTGGGATTTGATATTGGAAGCAAAGCACTCAAAGGTGTTACAGCACCAGATGCTCGTCCGACCACTAAATTTGCCACCAGTAAGGCAAATAGTCAGCAACATGGAGGGCTAACGTTATTAAAAGAGGATGAGATTATAAAACTTGTTAAATCACGGATTGAGGGCAAGACCAAGGCCGCTAAATCAAAAAAGCTCGAGGACGAAGACGAGGACAACAGTAGTTCCGATAAACAACAAGATAAAAAACCCCAAGAAGCGGCTGAAGAAAAACCTCAGCTTGGGTTTCCAATCTCCGCACAGAATGGGGGGGTTACCTTTTCTGTACAATCTGCTCGCTTTTCTAGCGGTTCTTTGCTGTTGAAAGTAAAAATGCAGAACAAAGGATCTGAATCTGTACACTTTCTGTATAGTTTTTTGGATGTCACTGACGACAAAGGACGAACACTCAGTGCTAGTGCAGATGGTTTACCAGCAGAATTACCTGGAAATGGTCCATTATTTTCTGGGACAGTCAGTATTCCTACGGCTTTGCTTGATGACGTGAAAAAAATCTCACTCGCCTTGACTGACTATCCCGCTCAAAAACTCCGTTTGGAAGTATTAAATATTCCTATAGAAAAGTAGTCAGTGGTTAGTAGTTAGTGGTTAGTCTTATCCTACTTGAGAGTAAGTATTGGCTCCTCAGAAGGGTTATGATTAATTTTTAACAATCAAACCAACTACTAACAATTTTTACACGATCTTTTACGGTGAGTGGTAATCCTTGCTTAAGTTGGACAGATGTGGGGCTACGATTGTTATCGGTACTATTGCTGATTTCTATCAATGCCTTTTTTGTGACGGCAGAATTTTCAATGGTGACAGTACGGCGATCGCGCATTCACCAACTAGTCGAAGCTGGTGACAGTCAAGCCGTTGCGGTGGAGATGCTTCAACGTAGTATTGACCGACTACTGTCTACAACCCAGTTGGGTATTACCCTCTCTAGTTTGGCTTTGGGGTGGATTGGAGAGAGTACAATTTCTGTGCTAGTTAATTCGTGGTTAAGGGCTGTGCCTTTACCCTCTAGAATGAGTCTGTTTATAGCTCATTCCTTATCTATTCCAATAACTTTTGTTTTAATTGCTTATCTTCAAATCGTCTTAGGTGAACTATGTCCGAAGTCGGTAGCTATGCTGTATTCAGAACAGCTATCGAGATTTTTGGGACCCTCAGTAAGAGCGATCGTCCGATTTTTCAGCCCATTTATCTGGATTCTCAACCAATCAACGCGCTGGCTACTACGACTATTTGGTATTGAATACACAGGTCAAGGTTGGAGACCACCTGTAACTCCCGAAGAGTTGCAACTTATTATTTCTAGAGAAGTTGAATCTACTGGATTTCAAGCGGGAGAACGAGAGCTGCTACAAAACATATTTGAGTTTGGGGATGTGACGGTCCAAGCCATAATGGTTCCTCGTACTAGCATTATAGCCTTGCCTATTAGCACGTCCTTACAAACTTTCCTTAAGGAAGTTGCAACTACATCTCATTCTTGTTACCCAATGATTGGAGAATCTTTAGACGATATTCGTGGCATTATTTACTTTCAAGACCTAGCCGAACCTTTGGCTATGGAAAAACTAACTTTAAGCAATGAAATCCAGCCTTGGATGCGTTCTGCGCAATTTGTACCCGAACACACACCGTTAAATGAACTATTGCCAATCATACTGCAACAAAAGCCAGGTATGGTGATGGTGGTAGATGAATTTGGCGCTACTGTAGGACTAGTTACTATCCAAGATGTGATAGCCCAAATCATCGGTGATTTAGGTGAATCGGGAAACGCTGATGATTTACTGATTCAAATTTTGGATGAGCAAACATTTCTAGTCCAAGCCCAAATAAACCTGGAATACCTCAATGAGGTGTTAGATCTAAATTTAGCCTTAAACAAGGAATACCAAACATTGGGGGGCTTTGTGCTTTACCAACTGCAAAAAATCCCTGATCTTGGGGAAACCTTCTACTATCAAAATATTGAATTCCTTGTGGTATCGGTTATCGGACCACGCTTACACCAAATTCAAATAAGACGATTGGAAGAATAAGGAAGCGGATCAGCTAATCCTAGTTGAGCAAAAGCAGCTAGACGTAAGCGACAAGAATCACAGACGCCGCAAGCTAGTTCGTCACCTGTATAGCAAGACCAAGTCAGCTCCCAGGGAACGCCCAGTCGATTCCCTAACTCGATGATTTCGGTCTTTTTTAAGTGAATTAAGGGGGTGAGAATGGTAATAGGTTGTCCTTCTCTACCCTGTTTTGTGCCTAACCGAAAAACTTCTTGCATTGCGTCAATGTAGTCAGGACGACAATCAGGGTAACCAGAATAATCTAGGGCATTGACACCGATGAAGACACGCTCGGCAAAAACGGCTTCAGCGTAGGCAAGAGCAAAGCTTAGAAATATGGTATTACGGGCTGGTACATAAGTGATAGGGATGTTTTGAGACATTTGGTCTAAGGAACGCTCTTGAGGTAAATCAATAGTTTTATCCGTGAGAGCAGAACCACCCCATAAACGTAGATCGAATTCTACCACCTGATGTTGAACAACCCGAGCCGCAGTCGCGATCGCCGATGCTGACTTTAATTCTCGTTGGTGTCTTTGCTGATAATTAAAAGAAATGGCGTAACATTCATAGCCATCCGCGATCGCTTGATAAAGAACTGTGGAAGAGTCTAATCCCCCAGACAATAAAATTACAGCTTTCATCAGAAAAATTGGGTTTGAAACCCCGTCATTCTAGGACGGCTTTACAATTAATTAGCAACACGCCAACAGTTGTAAGATAAAAACTTACAATCTGTGGGTAGTGCTACTTTAAGTTATGTCGACAAATAGATTTAAAATATTGTAACAAGCTGGTTAAGGTTTGGGTATCATACAAAACAAGGTTTTTTCCGCTCACTCTACACCCTTATAATTTTTTCTTACATCGAAATGCCCTGTTATGATGTCATCGACAAAAAACTTATTAATTTTAATTAAATGCCAATTCTAGTACCATTACGTCTAAATCCCATACTGAGTTTTCCGATTGATAAAAAAACCTTCGTTTTTTTGTATAAACCGTAACAGCAAATTCGAGGAGAATTAAATAGACAAAACAGATCTACGTGGTGGGAACTCATAACTAACTTTGAAATTCTTCATAAATAGAACCTCTATGTTACCATCTGGATGGTTTTAGACGATTTGTCGGTGGCTATCTCAGTATCAAAGCCAAAGACTTAGCGTCTCTAGATTTGGTGGTTGAGGAGAGAATGAGAGTGCAAAACAGCAGCATGTCAGTAGGAGAACAAAATGGTCATGGACATCGCAACCAACTACGACCGATCCGCATAGGCGTAATCGGAGTCGGTAACATGGGACAACATCATGCCCGTGTACTGAGTTCAATGAAAGACGTTGAACTGGTCGGTGTAGCAGATATAAATAGAGAAAGAGGGATAGAAACCGCTAGTAGATATAAAATACGTTTTTTTGAAGACTACTGTGACCTATTGCCCTACGTAGACGCGGTTTGCATTGCCGTCCCTACCCGCTTGCATTTCGCTGTCGGAATTACATGTCTTTTGGCAGGTATTCATGTTTTGATTGAAAAGCCTATTGCTGCAAGTATTTCAGAGGCAGAATCTCTAGTAAATGCTGCTGCTGAGTCGCAGTGTATCCTGCAAGTAGGTCACATTGAAAGATTTAGTCCAGCATTTCAAGAATTAAGCAAAGTGCTGAAAACTGAGCAAATTTTGGCACTCGAAGCCCATCGGATGAGTCCCTACTCAGACCGAGCAAACGATGTCTCTGTTGTGCTAGACTTAATGATTCATGACATTGACCTACTATTGGAATTAGCTGGTTCCCCAGTAGAGAAACTAACCGCTAGCGGTAGTCGTGCTTTAGACTCTGGTTATTTAGATTATGTGACTGCTACCTTAGGCTTTGCTAATGGTATCGTCGCTACCTTAACAGCCAGCAAAGTCACTCATTGTAAAATCCGCCGTATTGCTGCTCATTGCAAAAACTCATTCACTGAGTCAGATTTTCTCAAGAATGAAATTTTAATTCACCGACATACCGCTAGCAATCCTGTGACAGATTACCGTCAAGCACTCTACAGGCAGGATGGGATAATTGAAAAAGTTTATACAAATAACACTGATAAACTGGGGGCAGAACTGGAGCATTTCGTTAACTGTGTGCGTGGTGGTAATCAACCTTCAGTGGGTGGTGAACAAGCTCTGAAAGCTTTACGTTTGGCAAGTTTAATTGAGCAGATGTCTATAGAAGACAACAGGGTTTGGAGTCCATTAGATTGGCAGTCTGAACCAAGAGTGCAATCACTAACTCCTACAGTTTAAAAAGGGAAGATCAAGTCAAAATCTAAAATTTATCGCGACTCTTAGTCGAAAGTGCTACCTGTGAGCTAATGCTTCAAGTGAGGTTTCCCCGCTTGAAGCATTTGATCTTCCAGGGAAATTTCACTAACCTAACTAGGGTTTAATTGTCTCAAATATTTGTTTCATAACTTATGTAAAGTGGTTGTATCCTATAATTCTGGATGGGTGGTTCATGAATGTTCTTTATTTAAGAACGTCCTGTTCCCTACCTAACAGGGTGCAAGCAGCAAAAAGCAGTATGAAGAGGAAAAATTCTTAACCTTTATAGAATAGACAAAAATAAACATTTTTATGTAACAACAAGCGTTTCCTGCGCTAAAATCTGGCAGAAACTTTGCTTTGCTACTCTTGCTTTTACACAGGAGCCTAATGTAGCTTAGCTCTAACTGATGTATTCAGTAATTGTAAGTAGATATCTAGCTTAGGTGTCCTTACCGATAATTACTGATATACGCATTTTTGTAAGATGACCGTCAGCACCCCGACCTGAAGGACGGGGCTTCTCCCAAGGGGAGACCCTAACGCGTAGTTTACTTCCCCGTTCGCGCAGCGTCTCCGTAAGGAGAAGGGGTACGTGCCTCCCCTTTAGGGATAGCTGACCCGTCTAAGTGTTTCGCGCACTACGTTACTGGTAAGCGTTTAAGCTCCTACCTACAGATACATTCGCCAGTCTGTAGCTCTAGAACCAAATGGCTAAACAGGCTTATCGGGTTAAGCCAGTGTTGTTTGGAAAGTACCGACCAGTAACTTTGACAAGGCTAACATCACTCCCTTTTGGGAAGGCTCTTTGGAGCAAAACCATTATGCGTATAGGGCGAAAAACTTGAAATGGTAATTGTCCCATTGAAAGTACAGCACAACGGTACACCGGGTTGAGTAGCCCCAAGGCGGTAGTGGAAAAATATAAAGGTTAAAGCTAAGTAAATACTAGGAGCTTTCATGACAGACCAACCTTCCGCAGCGACCCCAATGAATGCTGCTGCTATACCAATGAATAGAGTGTCGGCATCTACTCCAATCAATGCTAACCCTGTTACACCAAATGTCAGCACTACCACTGGAAAAAAGATTCTCAGTGTTGATTTAGGTAGAACTTCCACAAAGACTTGTGTTAGCCGTGAGCCTAATAATGTAGTGTTTGCCTCTGCTAATGTCAAGCAAATGACAATGGAACAGGTACGAGGAGGTGTTTTTGAAACTCGTGCTACAGACCCGTTGATGGATCTGTGGCTAGAGTATCAAGGCAAAGGCTATGCTGTTGGTCAATTGGCAGCCGACTTTGGTGCAGATCTAGGAGTCGGTCAATCTAAGGTTGAAGATGCGCTGGTTAAAGTTTTATCGTGTGCTGGCTATTTCAAACTCAAAGATGAAATCTCAGTTGTGCTTGGACTACCCTACCATTCCCAAGAGCAATTTGAACGAGAAAAAGCACAAATGATTAGTCAGGTGAGTGGTCCTCATGTGATGAACTTTCGTGGCGAATCTGTCTCACTGAATGTTACTAAGGTTTGGGTGATGCCAGAAGGCTATGGTAGCTTACTTTGGTGTGAAGCTCAACCTAAGAAAGGTGCTACAATTCCTGATTTTACTAAAGTATCCGTAGCAATTGTAGATATTGGGCACCAAACCACTGATTGTTTAATGATTGATAATTTCCGCTTCGCCCGAGGTGCTTCTAAGAGCGAAGATTTTGGAATGAGCAAGTTTTACGAACTCGTTGCAGCTGAAGTTGAAGGAGCAGACAGTCAATCGCTGTCTCTGATTTCTGCTGTTAACAAACCTAAAGGCGAGCGCTTCTACCGTCCTAGAGGTGCAAGTAAACCTACCAATTTAGACGATTTTCTGCCCAACCTGATAGAAATGTTTTCTCGTGAAATTTGTAGCCGTGTGCTAGCATGGCTACCGGAGCGTGTTACTGATGTGATTCTCACCGGAGGTGGTGGAGAATTTTTCTGGGAAGACGTTCAACGCTTGCTAAAAGAAGCAAAAATTAATGCCCATTTAGCGGCTCCATCACGGCAGGCTAATGCTTTAGGGCAGTATATTTATGGAGAGGCACAGTTATCCTCTGCTCGTAGGCCTTAAAACTAATGTTCCAATGGTCAAAAAAGGTAGTTAAATCCGTTACTTTCTCCCCAGTGATGAACTTCTCCAACTAAAAGTAGGTCACGATAAACCTCAACAACTGCTGTCAAAGGATTCAACCAAAACACCAAGTTCCGCCACTGCGGTGGAATTGATGAAGCGGGATAAATA
>NZ_JAAKGC010000062.1 GCF_017591665.1 Aetokthonos hydrillicola CCALA 1050
ACATACTCGAAACACACGAAACAGTCGAAATAAGCGTTCAACTGCACATGATATCAAACTAGTCGACTGTGTTGTTATCCACGAGTTTAAAAGAATTCAAAATAATAGTCAAAATACCTAAAATCTTATCAACAGGAGGTAAAGGATACTCTACCAAATCTATAAAAACTTCCTTCTTTTTAAGAGAGAGAAATCTCCATAAAGTACCCGTAGTTACTACTCCATAAATCGCATTTATATTACTTGATTCATTAAATATCTGTGCAGCAACCATTTCAGCAATACATTGACCCAATCCTGTTTTTAAATCACCTTTCTTTGCTTCCACTATTACTAAGACAGGTTCCTCAATTTCTGATTGTACTGGACTACCTCCTACTAAAAAATCACAAACTCCATTTAAACCAAGACTTGGATCTACATCAAAACTTTCTCCTGAAAATAAACTAATTTTTCTTTGAAAGTTTCTGCGCAGTTCTACTAATATAGGGCTGATTAATAATTCTGAACGTGCTTTTTCAGTGCCTGTAGCGATCGCTAAAGGTAAATTCTCAGTTAAAATCTCTGATAGCAGATGACTTGGTTGAATAGGCGGAGCTTCTTGCAAAAAGAATAGCCCTTGTTCGATTATTTCTAAATTAAAAGCTTTTGTTGCTTTGTTAACTGTTGTAAAATCACTATAAGCCATAGATTTTTTCAACAAAAGTTCAGGAGGAGTACACCAGAGTTGAGTAATGCGATCGCGCTTTCGTGTCCCACGAATCTCTTTCTGACTGTAAGTTTCTATTAATTTCTTCTACACTTCTACCAACAGGACGCTGCTCGTGGATTTCTTCAAGAAGGTGCAAAATCGATTGCCCTTTTAGAGTAGATTTTTGCTCTGGTAGCAGGACAATCACCTCAATGGTTTGTCCCACAGAAGTTAATGTAGCATGCGCAGGCAGATTAATTTCAATCTTGTTGCCCGGTAAAATTTTTGTCTCAATCCGTAACGCTGATTGCATCAGATCTTCTCCTGTTTTAATTGCCCTACATCTGTCAATCATGACGCATATTTTTCTTGGGTGTCGTCCGCTAACCCCTATTTTTGACTAGGACAAGGAGAAGCCGTTGGTTGAGATGATGGGGTAGCATGGTTTGCATTAGCCACAAAATAGATTTGACCATCAGGTGTTTGTACTATCCCTTGTGCTTCCACGATTGAAGGAATAATCTCGTTTTTATTTTTCTTCCTTATTAAAAGCTTCCCATCCCATCCGCACAAGTGAAAATACTGGATTCCCACAGATCCACCTGAAGAAAAGCCAGTATTTTCACTGTACTCATTTAGAGTAATCGTTTGAGACTATAAATCAGACTATTTTCCTCTTCGCGTGGTATTTTCTAAAAAAGTACCACGCTTTCACAATCATCTCTACTACGCTGACTATTCTAAAGTTGTGAAAACTACGATCACCATAGTAGTATTACTGAACTTTGAATTTTAATTGGTTTTTGTACTTTAGGAACGAAAAGCTCAGCTGTATAATGACTTAACCCAGTACCATTCTTGAGTTAAACCTTCCTTGAGAGAAATTTGCGGCGCATAACCTAAAATCTCTCGTGCTTTGGATACATCGGCAGCAGTGTGTCGAGCATCTCCCATAGCTTTGTCAATATAGTTCCTTTTTATTGGTTGCCCAACAATTTCTTCCATTGTATCCAAAACTTGTGTTAAAACTGTCCTGCTGCCGCCACCTATATTGAAGATTTCGCCTACAGCTTGTGGTGTCCTAGCTGCTGCTAAATTCCCTGCTACTACGTCACTAACAAACGTAAAGTCCCTCGTTTGCAGACCATCACCATAGATTGGAATCCCTTCATCTTGTAAAACCGATTTAAAAAACTTATGAAATGCCATATCTGGTCGCTGTCTTGGACCATAAACGCTAAAATAGCGCAACGACACAAAAGGCACTCCAAAGTTTTTGTAATACAACAAACACAACTGTTCGGCTGCGAGTTTGGTGATGCCATAAGGAGAAACAGGCTTGGGACAAATATTTTCATGAGTTGGTAAGGTTTCAGCGTCACCGTATACGCTCGATGTAGAGGCAAATACGAACCTTTTGAGGTGTTTAGCTTCCTTTGCTGCTTCCAGCACAACTTGTGTAGCGTTAATATTATGTTCTGTGTAAGCGTGGAAACCTTTTCCCCAACTGGCGCGCACTCCTGCTTGTGCTGCCTGATGGTAAACGACTTCAACTGAAGTGAGTAGTTTATGCCAATCTAAAAACCGAACATCCCCTTCAATGAGTTCAAAGTTTGGTAATGGGTGCAGGTGTGCTATGTTCTTGCGCTTTAAAATGGGATCGTAATAATCGGTGAAGTCATCAATTCCGATAACTTGGTTTCCCTCCTTCAACAACGTTTCTACAAGATGAGAACCAATAAACCCTGCGGCTCCGGTAACGATAATTTTACTCATGATTTCTAATTTTTTTATTATTTTAAGCTCAAAACTCAAAGGTTAATCTTTACAATCGGGTATCCGCTAATACTTTACAATTACTTTTTAACAATAATTTTCTTAACTAAAAAGAATGGAAAATACCGATCAATAAAAAAACAATTATAATATTCGGGTGCTTATACTGAACAAATAAAATGTATTTTATACTTTTCAACAACTAGAAATCTTAAACCAGACACTCCTTCCGAAACCCTATTCTTACTGCTCCCCCTGCTCCCTCTGCCCATTGCCCCATGCCCCATGCCCCATGCCCATTGCCCCATCCCCCAAAAAATATGCTATTCTCGCTTCGCAATGACTCATGAGCAAACAAGTGAAAGTTTTAGTTGTAGGTAATGGTGGGCGAGAACACGCCTTAGTGTGGAAATTATTGGAATCAAAACAAATTGCGCAAGTCGTGTGTGTACCTGGAAATGGAGGTACAGCAAGCATGGACAAGTGCGACAATTTACGGTTGACAATTGATGATTTTAATGGTATTGCCGAATTTGCTCAAGCAGAGGGTGTAAATCTTGTGGTAGTGGGACCAGAAGTACCATTGGCAAAAGGAATCACAGACTATCTCCAAAGCAAAAATATCATGGTTTTTGGTCCCACCAAAGCAGGAGCCCAAATTGAGGCAAGTAAAGCATGGTCAAAAGCCTTGATGCAAGAAGCGGGAATTCCTACAGCGCAAGCGGCGGTGTTTAATGACGCGTCTTCAGCAAAATCTTATGTGAAAGCTCAGGGATCACCAATTGTTGTTAAGGCTGATGGTTTGGCGGCTGGGAAGGGTGTAACGGTTGCTGAAACGGTGGCTGAGGCGCACGCAGCAATTGATGCTATTTTTGAAGGTCAATTTGGCAGCGCAGGGAAGTTTGTTGTTATTGAAGAATATTTGACTGGTCAAGAGGTTTCTGTTTTAGCTTTGTGCGACGGGTTAACAGTTCGTTCTTTGTTACCAGCTCAGGATCATAAGCGGATTGGTGAGGGCGATACGGGGGAAAATACTGGTGGAATGGGCGCTTATGCTCCAGCACCCATTGCTACACCTGCTATTATGGAGAGAGTTCAAAAAGAAGTTTTGGAAAGAGCGATCGCCACTTTAAAAGCAAAAGGTATTGACTACCGGGGTATACTCTACGCTGGGTTAATGATTAGCCCATCAGGAGATTTCAAAGTTTTGGAATTTAACTGTCGCTTCGGAGATCCCGAAACACAAGTCATTCTACCTTTGTTAGAAACACCTCTAGAAGAGTTAATGTTGGCTTGTGTAGAGCAGCGTTTAGGAGAAATGCCACCCATTGCTTGGAAAAGGGGAGTAGCGGCTACTGTTGTGGCTGCTGCTGGGGGTTATCCAAGAGAATATGAGAAAGGAAAGGTGATCACTGGAATTAAGCAGGCAGAAGCCTTGGGGGCTATTGTATTTCAGGCGGGAACCAAGTTGAACCAAGAAAAAGTCGTAACAGATGGGGGTCGAGTATTAAGCGTGACTGGGGTTGGAGAAAATTTTGAAGAAGCGAAAGCGAGTGCCTATGCTGGGATAAGATGTATTCAATTTGAGGGAATGTATTATCGTCGAGATATCGGTCATCGGGTGAGGCATGTGGGACATGGTTCGTGATTCTTTTTCACAACCAAGAGTTAACAATTTGGTACACTAGATACTTTCACTTAAAGTTGTATTTAAGGCGAACGACCACCGCTACGGCAACTTTTTACTAAAATGCTGGCTCTTTTAAAAACAATTCGAGAAGTAATCGCAAACTGGTGGTCGGAGTTTACCCTCCAGACCAAACTTTTGGCTGTCGCAACTTTAGTGGTATCGTTGGTGATGAGTGGATTGACATTCTGGGCAGTCAATACAATCCAACAGGATGCACGTCTAAATGACACCCGCTTTGGTCGTGATCTAGGATTATTGCTTGCCGGTAATGTTGCTCCCTTAATTGCTGACCAAAATCTCAAAGAAGTTGCTCAGTTTTCTCAGCGCTTTTATAGCAGCACATCAAGCGTGCGCTATATGCTTTATGCCGATGAAAAGGGGAATATTTTTTACGGTATTCCTTTTTGGGAGCCAGAGGTGGAAACCTCCCTCACCATAGAGCGGAGGATAGAACTACCAGATGATTATGCTGCTGATGCAGACAAGCCAATGGTACGACAACACCGAACCCCTGATGGAGAAGTCACTGATGTATTTGTTCCTTTAACTAGTAATAACAAATACCTGGGGGTTTTGGCGATCGGCATTAATCCCAACCCAACAGCCGTCATTTCTACAAATTTCACCCGTGACGTTACTATTGCCGTATTTATCACAATTTGGGTAATGGTGATTTTGGCAGGGGTGATTAACGCTTTGACCATTACCAAACCAATTAAAGAATTGCTGGTTGGCGTCAAGCAAATTGCTGCAGGAAATTTTAAGCAGCGAATTGACTTACCCCTAGGAGGTGAACTAGGAGAGTTAATTCTCAACTTTAATGAAATGGCAGAGCGCTTGGAGCGTTACGAAGAACAAAATATTGAAGAACTAACAGCAGAAAAAGCCAAGTTAGAAACTCTTGTTTCTACCATTGCTGATGGTGCAGTGCTTATAGATAATAACATGCAGGTGATTTTGGTCAATCCAACAGCGCGGCGAATTTTCGGCTGGGAGGGGGTTGATTTAAATGGGAATGTTTTGCATCTATTACCACCAACAGTGCAAATGGAAATCACCCGTTCTTTGTACGAAATGGCTGCGGGAGAAAGTGAAAGCGCTGAATTTCGTATTCACCTGAATCAACCCACTAAACGAACTATTCGCATTCTGTTGACGACTGTTCTCAATCAGCAACGAGAGAGCATTAAAGGGGTTGCGCTCACGGTGCAGGATATCACTCGTGAAGTAGAACTGAACGAGGCTAAAAGCCAATTTATCAGTAATGTTTCCCACGAACTACGTACTCCGCTATTTAATATAAAATCTTTTATCGAAACTTTACATGAGTACGGTGAAGATCTCGGTAGCGAGAAGAGACAGGAATTTCTCGCTACTGTGAATCATGAAACTGATAGGCTTACGCGTTTAGTTAACGACGTGTTGGATTTGTCAAAATTGGAATCTGGTCGCAATTATAATTTTGATGGTGTGGATTTAGCACAGGCGATCGATCAAACGTTGCGGACTTATCAACTGAATGCTAGAGATAAAGGGATTGAACTTATTCGAGATGTTAGTCGAGATTTGCCGCTTGTTGTAGGTCATTATGATTTATTGCTGCAAGTATTGGGTAATTTAGTGGGTAATGCCCTTAAATTTACACAAGCGGGAGGAAAAGTTGCACTGCGCGCCTACCAGTTAGAAGCGAAGGCTAAGGAAGGCAATAATCGCCCACCTCAAGTACGAGTTGAAATATCCGATACTGGAATTGGCATTGCTCCCGAAGATCAACAAGCCATTTTTGATCGCTTCTTTCGGGTAGAAAACCGAGTCCACACTCTCGAAGGTACAGGCTTAGGACTATCGATAGTGAGAAATATCATTGAAAAACATCATAGTCAAGTTCATCTCGTGAGTGAAGTCAGTGTTGGTACAACTTTTTGGTTTGACTTGACTGTGTTTGATCAGGAATGTTAACAGTTATCAGTGAACAGTAAACAGTTATCAACGAAAAAGGTCTATGGTGCGGTGTTAATAGATAACTGCTGCTCTTTCTGATAACTGATAACTGATAACTGTTGACTGACACCCTACTATGTTGTTGACAAAGCTATAAGTAAACAAACTAATAATAAAGCCAATAATAACAGTAAAGTTTGATTGCGTCTGATCCAGTTTTGTAGAGTTGAACTAAAGCTAGTGGCGTAACGCCGTTGTTCATACTCTAACTTGCTCTGTTCGATATTTTGGTAGAGGGTACACTCTTTAGCGTAGGGACGTTGCGGAAAGTTGCAGGTATCATCAAGGTGGTAGGTGCAACTGTCGCAGAGATACTCATCTCCTTTAGCACGATGTAGGGGGATACCAGGATGTCCGAACGCCTTCAACTCTGTACGACAATACGGACAGGTTACAGCCTGAGCGTTAACGAGTTGATGGCAGCGGGGGCAGGTTGCAGTGTCCAAAGCTTGAAATGAAATAAGTCACTTTTCTTATTTTAACTGTCCGATAAACTATTCACAGATTTCTTTGCTTAACTCTTAAGAAAGAGATTTTATAGCCTTTGTAAGTATGATTTCAAAAAATATAACGAGATGTTATGCAAAAAAAGTACATATGATCTATTCTGATGTTGTGGCAAAAAAATGGCTTTGAGATCCTGCACTATAAAACTCCGCAGTCTCTATGCCTATACGAAAGTAAAAGTGAAATTACTGAAAATACTTCATGCGTCGAGACTCAATATTTTACAAACTGTTTCAACAATCGCCTTCACTACTGTTTGAACTCTTGACAGAGCGTCCAGAAAATGCTAATGATTACCGATTTGATTGCGTAGCTGTCAAAGAACCGAAATTTGAGATTGACGGGGTATTTCTACCACCAGAAAACGAAGGAGCAGGAGTAGTCTATTTCTGCGAGGTTCAATTTCAGAAAGATCAACAGCTTTATGAAAGGGTATTTGCTGAGTCCTCATTATATTTCTATCGGAACCGGGCAAGATTTAGCGATTGGCAAGCAGTAATAATTTACCCAACGCGCAGTATCGAACAAAGCGATATTCATCCTCATCGAAGCTTACTCAATGGAGATCAACTGCATCGGGTCTATTTGGATGAATTGGGGGATATTCGCCAATTGCCTTTATGGGTGGCACTGATGGTGCTAACTACTGTAGAAGAAAGCAAAGCACCAGAAGAAGCAAGGTATTTGTTAAGCAGAACCCGTCAAGAAGTACCATCCAGCTCCAGTCGAGGCATAATAGAGATATTGACGGCAATCATGGTGTACAAATTTCAAGGATTGAGCCGAGCAGAGGTAGAGTCTATGCTAGGGATAACATTACAGGAAACACGAGTTTACCGAGAGATTAAGGAAGAAGGAAGAGAAGAAGGACGACAGTTAGAGGCAGCTCAACTAATTATTAGACAGATAAGTAAGCGGATTGGGCAAAAACTTTCCGAGGAAATGCAAGAGCAAATTTCTGGTTTACCATTGTCTGTGCTCGAAGACTTGAGCGAAGCACTGTTAGATTTTACTACCTTGGCTGATTTACAGGCTTGGCTGGAGGATAAGCATTAAGATTTATGTAGTGTCAAATGCGCTTTGGCAAGGAGACTAAATATTTCTTTGTTCTCACATCTTTACACAATTGAGTCCAGCAGATGTATAGTTTATGGTAGACATAACACAGATAACACTACAACAAACGCGAATTTACCAGGAGATTAAGGAAGAAGGATTTCAAGAAGGACGACAGTTAGAGGCAGCTAAACTAATTATTAGACAAATGAATAAGCTGATTGATCAACAACTTTCTGAGGAAATGCAACAGCGAATTTCTGGGTTACCGTTGTCTGTGCTCGAAGACTTGAGCGATGCACTCTTAGATTTTACGACTTTAGCTGATTTGCAGGCTTGGCTGGAGGATAAGCATTAAGATTTATGTAGTGTCAAACGCCCTTTAGCAAGGGGGCTAAATATTTCCGTATGCTGACATTCCTCTTGACTAAACCGCATTAAGCGATAGGTTTAGCTCTGGAGACTAAAAAAAAATTACCAAATAATAGTTACTAATCCCGATGCAGTAATATTTTGGTCGCAAGTTAATAATGCGACCTTGTCTCCTCGACTTTCTATAAAAAGTGCGGTTGCAACGATTTGTCTATCATGCATTTCTGTAATTTGAGACAAAGTAATAGTTCTTGCTATTACACTCGTGTCTAATGGATAGATAACCGCACGAGGGTCTGTTGTTATTACTTTAAGTAAGGTATCAGCAGAAGGGATTGATGTTCGTCCCCGTTCAACAATCCAAACAGCCTCAGATAGTGCGGTAGCAGGTATTATTAATTCACTGGTGGGTGCGGAAAGAATATTTTTTGCATCACTTCCTAATTTGAGATTACCTTCTAAAAACCAGATAAGTGCGTGGGTATCAACAACATACTTCATAAGGTTCTATGACCAATCTAAGCAGTCATCAATATCACCATGAAATTCTACAGTTTTCAAATCTTCCTCTGTTGATTGATTATTATCAGCGAACATGCCAAAATACATTTTTTTAGGAGTTACTTCCGGCGATTTTGCTTCTAAAAACGTGACAATTACCGGGCTTTCCACAATACCTGACGGCACTTCTGATAGCATTACTTTACCCTCCTTGTAAACACCTTCGACTGTCTTCAACATGACAATTAACCTCGCATTTCTCGATTTGCTGTAATGATATGGGAATACTATATATATTATCGTTTTGATAAATTAAATGGTTAGACGAAATTAAATTCCTGGGTTGAGAACTCTACACCCTTGACTTTGTATCAAACATCCACATAAATCTTTAATTCGAGTTACATTCCCCCGTACTTTTCTAATTTTGCCAAATTTTTCTTAGCAAACACCCGCACTTGTTCATCTGGATCATTCTCTGCTTTGTCGCGTAATAGTGGTAAAGTTTGGGGATAGTGAGAATAATGCTTGATAATTGCCTTAAGTGCTACCCGCCGAGGATTATCTTGCCTGTATTCCTCACACCTAAACGGATCTTTGATAGCGCAGTTGTAGAAGATATCAAACGTTGCAGGGTCATCTTTGAAACCCTGTGCTAATTCTTGCACTGCTGCATATCGCACAAACCTGTCGTCATCGTCAGTAGCGCGAGATTTCAAGATAGTGAGGGTGTCGGGGTCATTTTTGAAGCTCCGTGCTAATTCTTGCACTGCTGCTCTTCGCACAACCCAGTCATCATCGTCAGTAGCGCGAGATTTCAAGATAGTGAGGGTGTCGGGGTCATTTTTGAACCCCCGTGCTAATTCTTGTACTGCTGCTGTTCGCACATCTGAGTCATCATCATCGGTGGTGCGAGATTTCAACCACCTGAGGGTGTCGGGGTCATTTTTGAAGCTCCGTGCTAATTCTTGCACTGCTGTACTTCGCACATCCCAGTTATCATCGTTGGTGGCACGAGATTTCAAGATAGTGAGGGTGTCGGGGTCATTTTTGAAGCTCCGTGCTAATTCTTGCACTGCTGCACTTCGCACAACCCAGTTATCATCGTCGGTGACGCGAGATTTCAACCACCTGAGGGTGTCGGGGTCATTTTTGAACCCCCGTGCTAATTCTTGCACTGCTGCATATCGCACACCAGGGTGAGTATCATCGGTAGTGCGAGATTTCAAGATAGTGAGCGTGTCGGGATCATCTTTGAAGCCTCGTGCTAATTCTTGCACTGCTGCTGTTCGCACATTCCGGTCATTATCGTCCGTAGCGCAAAATTTCAAGATGGTGACGGTGTCAGGGTCATCTTTGAAGCCCTGTGCTAATTCCCGCACTGCTGCGTATCGTACATCGCGGTTATATTCGTTGGTAGCATGAGATTTCAAAAAGGTGAGGGTGTCGGGGTCATCTTTGAAGCGCCGTGCTAATTCCTGCACTGCCACATATCGTACATCACGGTTATCATCGTTGGTAACGCGAGATTTCACAAAGGTGAGGGTGTCAGGGTCATCTTTGAAGCCCCGTGCTAATTCTTGCACTGCTGCATATCGCACATCCCAGTTATCATCGTCGGTAGCGAGAGATTTCAACCAACTGAGGGTATCGGGAGATTCTTGCCAACTTGTTGCAACTGCTGCAACGGCTTGGGTGCGAATTTCTTGAACTAACTTGGTTTCTTCGTCATCACGGTAAGGTTCGTAATAGTACCAAAGGTCATATTTAGTTAATTCTTTTAACCGGTTCAGTAATTTACTTGCTATTGACCCAATTACCGAACGGTTTCTCACTTCTGTAAGACACTTAGCTGCCAGAAAGATATTGCTAAATTTTTTCTCTTCCCCATTCTGCGCCATTAAGTTATCCAAAATTTCACCAACAAACTTGGCATCAATCATTCCTGCAATTAGGTGCAAAACCTCGTGCCAAGTTTCATCTTGCCAATGTTTGCCAAAAACTTCGCTTTTAAGGTAATCTAATGTAATTTTTTGTTCTTTCTCAAACTGCCAAACAAATTCCCAAGCACAGAAATATTCCAAGAACGTTCTATGTACGAAAGCATAGTAATCTGCACCTAAGAAACATAACATAAAATTGCGAGTTCGCATCTGATGAATCATCACTTTTGCTACGCTTCTTGGTTTCTCAAATTCTAAATCCTTTAGAGAATTGGTAAGAGTATTTTCTAAATCCACTGCACTGATCAAATTACCTGCTAAACCTTTTTCACTGGTTTGCATTTTGTAAGCGACTTGACGCAAAATCGCTTGTTTGTCTTTGTAATCAATAGTTTTTGGATCTAGTCGTTCATCTTCTATTAAAGCTCGTTCTACATCCCATTGATGGAGTAATACCCGCGACGCTTGGTTGTAAAGTTCTGGTCGATCTCTTGGCAATTCTTGGTGACGATTCAGAATCGCCATCATTGTTAATAGTAAAGGATTTCCTGCTAGTTCTACAATCGCTTTTGATGTTTCAATTGCTTTTTTTAAAAGTTCTTTTTTTCTATTTTTATCAGCTTGGGTTTGAAAAGTTAACTCATGCCAACGGTTAATAAAATCTTGAATTTGCTCTGGTTCTAAATCCTGTAGCATAAAGTGACGAAACTCAGCATCTCGTAATCGTTGCGGTTTATAACCAAATACACGAGAAGTCACGATGGTTTGTACGTTAGGGTACTCGTTAGTAAAGCGATGAATATCTGTGATGATATCTTCTCGCTTTGCTGGATCGAATACTTCATCTAAACCATCAAACATCACCAAAGCTTTACCATTTCTAAGCTTTTCATGCAGTTTATTCTGATTGAGGTGATGTACTACACCACTGCATTTATGGAAAAATTCCAGAAAATTATTGCACTCATTATTATCCCGTCTCCGCATGTAAGTGCGTAACTCAATCAACAAAGGGATTGGTAGAGAGATAACATTATTTAGTGGAGTTTCTGCCCAATTTAACGCCAGGTATTGCAATAAAGTGGACTTTCCGGAACCCGGATCACCTAAAATTACTATATATTTACAACGGACTTGGTCATTTACAATATCTAATACTGAACGTATTGGCTGTTCACGATAAGTTTGTCTGTAGCGCTCTAATTGTTCTAGTTCTATTTCTGCTTCTAGTTGGTTACTTTCTCGCAGTCTTCTTTGATGCTCTTTTGGTATTTCGTGAATTTGTGGTAATAATTCGTGGACTTCTCGCACATTTTGTGCTATAAACATTCGCCATAACTTCAATTCGTTATAGGCATAACCACTCGTATCTAAACTATCTAATTTAAGATTGCCGTATCGTTCTTTAATCGCTTGCTGATACTGTTCTAAGTCAAATTCTGGAATAATTCCTGCGGTTTCTCTGGTGTTGAGTGCAATATCGTCAAGGTTTTGGGAGTCACGTATATCTCGTAGCTTAGGTGATTCCTCAATAATTGCTTTAACCTTTTTAACATAGCGCTTGTCAAGCTGCTTCCAGTTAAATCCATCTGGTAGAGATAATAAGTCAAGTTCATACCATCTCTCTTCTAATTGCTTTGTGTTTAGATCTTGGCACTCAGGTTTAAAGGTGTTCGCGAGTATTTCTTTAACCCTCTTATCATTAAGAAATACTTTTAATGGCTGGATATACTCTTTGACCTTTTGATCTGGAAAATCAGCATCTTGTAATTCCTGCTCTACTAGGGACAAAAATTCTTTAAGTGCTTTGCCAAAAGCAATGTCAATTTCTTCTTTTTTTAGCCGCTGTAAACCCTGATGACCAATACCTTTAAACACATCCTTAAAGATATCTTTTAATACGTCTTTTCCTAAATCTTCGGCAAACTTTGCCATAACGGGCTGGAATAAAAACCCTACAGCACTACTGACTCCCCAAGCAGCTAAAAAGTCTACCATACTACATACGCCTGCCCAGCTTTTGACTACGATGAGTATAACAAAAGCTGTAGTACAGCAATGCAAAAGTAAACAAGATAAATGCGATCTGCGCTCCGCGCAGCAGCGAAGCTATCGCCAGGAGGGAGCGTAAAGGGCGATAGCTTCCCTGACTACAATAAACCCTACGAGCGAAGATATTTCCTGACTTGATACTTAGCTGAGAGCACAATTGGGTAAGCTTTCCCCATTGCTTGGGTAAACCGTTGTTCTATCGCTTGTCTTTCTAGTTTAGGTATGGCTTGCCACTGTTCCTCTGTTGCCCAGCGATTTATTAAAATGACTTCTGTATCATCATCAGGATTGATCCAGACTTCTTTCCCTAAGAATCCAGGATACTTGGCAAGGGCTGTTGTCCAAATTTCAGCATCTTTTTGGATATATTCTTCTCGTTGTTTGGGCGGGACTTTCACCTTCAGGAGTTCGATAACCACACCTTCTCCCTCTGCACGTTTGTCAGAATAGAGCTGTAATCTAGAATATTAACCCTTTCTAATATAAGTTGATTGACTAGATTTCAAAGCAAGGGTGGCTTGATTTAAAAAAGGTGATAGGAAAAATATATGGATAACAACAACTGGATGAAACAGTTATTAATGCTAGGTATCGGGACAACATCCTTAGTAGCAGATAAAATGCGGGAAGTCAGTGACGAATTAGTTAAGGATGGTAAGCTGAATCCTGAGCAAGCCAAGGCGGTGATGGACGATTTTGTTCAACAGATAAAGTCAGAGCAAGGAAACTGGGATGCACAAATGCAACGCCAACTGCGGAATATGATGCAGGAATTGGGTGTTCCTCGCCAGTCTGAAGTGGATGAACTACGTGGTAGAATTGACCGCTTAGAACGTCAGGTGCGCGATCTAGAAAATAAGCTTTGGCGCTAAAATCAGTGAACAGTAAACAGTTATCAGTGATCAAGGTGTATCGTGGGGTGATAACTGATAACTGATAACTGATAACTGAATAAAGGAGAACTGAATTTGAAAGCGATTTTACTAAGCATGGGTTTCATGCTACTGTGTGTTGTGGTTTTGGTAGTAGCACAAATCAGTGGTGGTAAACAAGAGTCCGCCGTTGCTAATGTGTTCACCGAAACTAGACCAGAGTCTATAACTGTAACGGAAAACAATACCCTAATTGCGAGCAAAAAAATGTCTAATGAGAATGTCGTTACTACGCCTTCTGGATTAAAGTATGTTGACATTAAGGAGGGCACTGGTGAGACTCCTCAATCTGGACAAACGGTTGAGGTTCACTACACCGGTACTCTAGAAAATGGGAAAAAGTTTGATAGTTCACGCGATCGCGGTACCCCCTTCCAATTCACTCTCGGCGCTGGACAAGTGATCAAAGGCTGGGACGAAGGACTAAGCACCATGAAAGTTGGTGGTCAACGTAAGTTAATCATTCCACCAGAGTTAGGCTACGGCGCTCGTGGTGCTGGCGGTGTGATTCCACCCAACGCCACATTGATTTTTGATGTAGAACTGTTGAAAGCTAGTTAATTTATTGGGGCATGGGGCATAGGGCATAGCGCATGGGGAGCAGCCCATGCCCTAACTCTATTTAGCTAAATTTTTAAACTTTGTAAATTGTGGATCGAACAAAAGTTTAACAACACCAGTGGGACCATTACGGTGTTTAGCGATGATGACTTCAGCAATTCCTCTATCAGGGGTATCGGTGTTATAGTACTCATCCCGGTAGAGCATGATCACTAGATCCGCATCTTGTTCTATACTTCCACTTTCTCTCAAGTCAGAGAGCATTGGACGTTTATTTGTACGGGACTCAACTCCTCGACTTAACTGAGATAAAGCAATTATCGGGACGGATAATTCACGCGCTAACCCTTTTATACTTCGAGTAATTCTTGATAGTTCTTGCACACGGTTATCACCTGCCCCTTCCATCAATTGCAAGTAATCTATAATAATTAATCCAAGTTCTGAACCTATCTCGGCTTGCAAACGCCTTGCTTGACTACGCATTTCTGTTACTGTAATATTAGGCGTATCGTCGATAAAAACTGGCATTTCTGAGAGCATACCAATAGCACGACTTAAAGGCTCCCATTGATTTTGGCTGATGCGTCCACTCCGCAAATAACCACTTTCAATTCCTGCTTCGCTTGCTAATAGCCTCTGCACTAATTGTTCTTTTGACATTTCTAAACTAAAAATGGCAACTGGTAATTTATACAGAGACGCTATATTATGAGCAAGATTTAAACAAAACGCTGTGTTGTGAACACATATATCATTCGCTACAAAATTATGTGTCACTGGAATTGTTAAGTCATAAACTTGTTTATATCCTATTGGCTCAATAGATACGATTTCATCCCAATAAATATCACTAAGTGGGTACTGGGTACTGGGTACTGGGTACTGGGTACTGGGGATTGGGTACTGGGTACTGGGGATTGGGGATTGGGTACTGGGTACTGGAAAAGAATTTTGTCCTTGTTCGGAGTAATTACTCCCTAATCCCAATCCCCAATCGTCAATCCTGTGCGCAGCTGGTTGAAGTGGTACGTTTTTTAAAGCTGTTGGTAAATCTATAACTCGTTCCACAGTTGAAGTAGAATTCTTACCTTTAATATCATCGCATCGAGCAACGACAGAAATTAAGTCGCGATTTGTTTGATATGTATTTTGAAATATTGCTTCTTGTTTATCAAAAATCCCAATTTCTGAGAACAATATTTGAATTGAGTGGGTATCTGTAATATCTAGTTGCCAAACTTCCCTGTGTGTATGCTTAAGAGCAGCTATAATGCCAAATCGTAGTAATAAATGTTGTAACTGTCGGGCTAGTTTTTCGCTAACTGAGTAAGACCCTAGTTGTACTTTACCACTGGTCAGCACTTTTACCCATTTATCTGAGCCAAATAGGCGATTGAGGAATAAACAAACTTGCGATCGCTCTAGTTCAAATATCTGCTTAGGAACAACTTTCTCCCCAGTCAAGCAACTATCCGCTAGGAATTTAACTTCACTCTCGGGGATTGTTTTGTTCCCAAATACATCTATTTTGCGCGGTACAGCAATTTTATCACCGACTTTTAGTTCTTCTAACCGTTGCCAGCCTTTAACAGTTAAATATGGATGAGTGATTGTTGTTTCTACAGATCGTCCCAAAGCAGTTGTGACACGCACAACAAATTTTACTCCATCGTCCACAAATGCAGATGGTTGAGTCATGGAAAATTTCCAATCATCCGTTAATGTTAGTAACTCTGCTTGACGACGATGAAAAATTTCTTCAATGGTACAAATAGAACCATCAGCTAAAACAATTTCTGTATCGTAAGCTACACATTTTCCCATAGATGGACGACCAGCAACAATCACTAAATCAGATCGTTGAAAACCGCTCGTCATAGCATCTAGATCATAAAACCCGCAGGGGATACCTGGTAAGGCGATACCTTGATGGCGAGTTTCAATGTCCTGGAAAGTATTAATCAAGGTATCGGAAATGTGTACTAAACCTGCTTGCGGACGTTCCTGAGTAACACCAAAAACTTTTTGTTCTGCTTGGTCGAGGACAAGCGGTAACTCGGTTTCTGTCTGATAACCTAGTTGTACAATATCATTACCTGCTTTAATTAACCGACGCCGCAGGTATTTTTCCATCACTAATCCTGCTAAAGCGTCAATGTTGATCGCTGAAACTGTGCGATCTACTAGAGACGCTAATTTATTTCTCCCACCAATGCGCGCAAGTTGATCTTGATCCGCAAGCCAACTTGTCAGAGAAAGTAAGTCTGTGGGTTTACCTTGCCCGTGGAGACGCAACGCTGCTTGATAAATCTCTTTGTGCGCGCTAATGTAAAAAGCCTCTGGAACTAAGCGATCGCTGACTCTGCTAATCGCCTCTGGATCTAGTAAAATTCCTCCCAATATAGCTTCTTCGGCTTCAATATTCTGAGGAGGTAGCTGATCGCTACTATTGCTGTGAAAGTTTAGTTCTTCAGTCATAAATAATTTATATTAGATTTTAGAGCTTATTTCCCTTATAGTCCAAAATCTTCCCCCCCAATACAAAAAAAGACGCTGCACCGCAACGTCTTTAGTGGGCATAGGGCATGGGGCATGGGGCATGGGGCATTGGGCATTGGGTGTTAAGATCTGAGGATATACTCACTTAGGAGTGTCATTTCTTCTCCTGTGCTCCCCTGCTCCCCTGCTCCCTGCTCCCTGCTCCCTGCTCCCTGCTCCCTGCTCCCTCTAACTAGGCACAACTTGGATATTGACTTTAGCAGTCACATCAGAGAAGAGCTTGATTTCTGCTGTGTATGTACCGAGCTTACCTATATCAGGTATAGTGATGCCACGACGATCCACTTCTAGTCCAGTAGCTTGCTGAATTGCATCTGCGACATCTTGAGCGGTGACAGTACCAAAAATAGCATCAGCTTCACCAGCCTGCTTAGCAATTGTAAGAGTTTCGACTTTCTCCAAAGCAGCTTTTTGTTCTTGAGCTTGTTGCTGGAGTTCTAATTGGCGTTGTCGTTCTAGTTCACGACGACGTTCAACTTGCTTAAGAATACCAGCAGTGGCGTGAGTTGCCAATTTTTTGGGGAGCAAATAATTACGAGCATAACCTGGAGCTACATCTACCAAGTCGCCAGATCTTCCCAACTTGTAGACATCTTGATTTAAAACTAACTGTACACGTTTCGGCATTGTTCTTTGTTTTTCTGTGTTTACTGTAAAACTTCACCCTTCTTGGGTAAGGGCAGGATAATTTACATTCGATAGCAAAAAGCTTACAAATCGTAGCGAAAAGCAGGGAGAGATTGCAACCACTACCCAGCTTCATGATCTGCCAAAGGTTCTATTATACCTATTTAGTCTGTTAAACGTAAATCTTCGCCGGAAGAAATCTGGGCTAATCAGTCCCCAAGCTCGAAATGTTAAAGTTAAAACAAGCGGAGGTTTTGATATGGCTCAAGCTTTACCCAAACTATACACTTTTGAAGAATTTATTGAATGGCTACCGGAAAACACGGGGAAGCGTTACGAATTACACGACGGAATAATTGTTGAAATGCCTCAGCCTAGTGGAAAACATGAAAAAGTTATAGGATTTTTAGCAGGGGAAATTACCGTTGAATATAAGCGCTTGAAGTTGCCATACTTTATTCCCAAAACCGCATTAGTAAAACCACCGAGAAAATCATCGGGTTATTCCCCAGATGTCGTTTTAATCAACGATGCTAATTTACACAACGAGGAATTGTGGGAAAAAGAATCTACTGTGACTCAAAGTCAGTCCATTCCTTTGATTATCGAAGTCGTGAGTACAAACTGGGAAGACGATTATTACACTAAATTAGGGAATTACGAAGCAATGAAGATTCCTGAATACTGGATCGTCGATTATGCAGCTTTGGGAGCGAGAAAATTTATTGGTAATCCCAAACAACCAACCATTTCTATTTATCATCTAGTTGATGGGGAATATCAAGTCGCTCAATTTAGAAACTCAGAACTCATTAGATCGACTACTTTTCCAGATTTGAAACTGACTGCTAATCAGATTTTCAATGGTGCTTTATAGAAACAGCAAGGCTGAGCAGGGATTGACTTTCCCACACTTACCCAATGGGGGTGAAATGTGGGGTTTTTGACCGATTCAGCTAAAATTTATCTTTCATCCCTCTTAATCGTGCAAAGGTTTGCACTGGTTCGTGACTGTTTGTAACAGATTGCAATGTTGGTTGATCCCAACGTAAAAAGGGATTTGTAAGCTTTTCTTCGCCTAGCAAAGAGGGAACTGTTGCTTCAGAACGACTGCGGGATGCTTTGACTTGATCATATCGGCTCAGGAGATCTGTATTACCACCATCGACGGTGAGAGCAAATTGTAGGTTTTTCTGAGTGTATTCGTGAGCGCACCAGACGCGTGTATTATCAGGTAGCGATCGCAGTATGCTCAAAGAATTTACCATTTGCTGTGGTGTCCCTTCAAATAAGCGACCACAACCACCAGCAAATAGGGTGTCACCACAGAATAAATCGCCTGTTTCACCAGACTGTATTGGAGGAAAGTAGTAGGCGATGTGAGCGCGGGTATGTCCAGGGATGAAGAAAACTTCGGCGATTTGATCTCCAAAGTGGACGCGATCGCCATGTTGCAAAAACACCTTTTGTCCTGGTATTCTCCCTTTATCCTCCGCTCCACCATAGACTGTTAGTTGAGGGAAGTGTTGTATTAGCTGATTATTACCCCCTACATGATCGTGATGATGGTGCGTGTTGAAAATTGCGACCAATTCTGCTTTTAATTCTTTCAGCTTTTTTAAAACTGGTTCTGCTTCTGCTGGATCAACAACAGCGGCGGTATTTTGCTTTACATCGTGTAGCAGAAATATATAATTATCTGATAGTGCTTCCAGACGAATTACTTGCATTTGCTGTTCTTCCTCAGACGTTAAACACTCATTGCTTATCGTTACACAAATGCTATAGCGATTGGCTTTAGCCTCACTGCTATAATAGGGAGCTAGGTTAAATTCTCTTCCTCCTAGGAACTTGAAAAAAGGGAATCTAACGAAATACTTAAGGAAGCTTCTGCCATGTTTGCCCTTGTTTCTACAGAAAGGCTCGTATTACCTCCTGGATCTGTAGTGCGCTTGCTTGCTAGCTGGCAGGACTATCAAAATCTTTGTCAGCAGCGTGGCGATCGCTCAATTCCACGTATAAAATATCGCCCTGGAGAAGTTTTGCTGATGTCGCCTTTGCCTATACATGGTCGAGACGCTAACTTAATATCAGATATTGTTAAAACCCTGTTAGATCATGATCGCCGTGAGTATGATGCGTTCACACCAGTGACAATGGAACTACCAGACCAAAGTGGGATTGAGCCAGATTATTGTTTCTATATCGACAATTGGCAAGCCATTTCTGGCAAAAAACGTATTGACTGGCGACAAGATCCTCCACCCGATTTAGTCATCGAAATTGATGTCACTAGCTACTCTGATGAACGAGATTACCTTCCCTATCGCGTTCCTGAGATTTGGCTATTCAAGAAGCAGCAATTACTGATTTATCAGTTACAAGGAGCAGATTACCAACTCTGCACTCACAGTCGCTATTTCCCAGAATTTGATTTGCAAAGCATAATCGCCCGTTGTGTTCAAATTACCTATGAACGCAACAGCAGCGCCGCTATCCGCGATCTCAAACAGCAATTAGGAAAATGACAATCAAGGTGTAATCTGCTACAATAGCTGCAAAATTTAGGGTAAAGCCAGCGAAACAAATTTGTGAGCATGTAAAATAAGAAACAATTTATCAGTAGAATTTCTCTGGGTAAATCAGTACGTGTTGGGTTAAATAAATAAAAGGGGAAGGTGGGGTTTCCCCCGGGGAGCAGGGGAAGCAGTAAATCCAATGCCCTATGCCCCATGCCCCATGCCCCATGCCCTATGCCCCCTTGCCCTGAGCGAAGCCGAAGGGATGCCCCATGCCCTATGCCCCATGCCCATTTATCAATTTTATATGTACAATCAACTACGACAAACAATTAAGGATTTTGTTAACAACGTTCGTTATCCAAAACGCATACTAGTTGTGCGACAATCAGACCATCAATCAACATACAATGACTATTTTCTTTATTGGATTAGTCAAAAAGTCCCAGAAGCAGCACAGTTATTTGAACTTCATTATTTACCTTGTAAGATTACTAACTGGGAGCGTTACGCCCTATTTCTTCCTTGGCTTCAAGACCCCCTTAAAGAAAGATTTCCGCATATTTACGATTATGTAAAGCAATTAGAAACACAATGCGAAGAACACAACATAAGTATCGTAAACCGCGTTGATCTGCTTTCAAACTCAATTAAATCAGTTGCATCAAAGCTAATTCGCAGTGCAGGAATTCGTACTGCTGAAATAGTATCAATCACCAATGTAGAAGCTTTCAAAGAAAACCTAGGAGGATTATCAACTCCCTTTTTTATTCGTGAAGATTGGGTACATGGTAGTAAAACCTTTTTCATCCAAAAACCTGAAGATTTACACAATGTACCATTTGACAAATTTATTGCCCCAATCGCTGTAGAATTTATTGATACTAAATCAGAAGATGGCTTGTATCGTAAGTACCGCTACTTCGCTGTGGGAGATGAAGGTATTCCAGGTCCTTTGATGCTTTCTCCGTCTTGGGAAGTACGCGACAACAAACACCGTGTCTTTAAAATAGCAGAGGAAATTGCCTATTTTACTGGTGAAGACCCCAATCATAACATATTGCAAAAGGCACGTAAAGCGTTAGGCTTTGATTTTATGGCTTTTGATTACAGCTATGATTCTCAAGGAAACATAGTGGTATGGGAACCGAATCCTTTCCCTGTTATCTGGGGTTCAACGGATAATCTACCTGAGATGAAATATCAACTTCCAGCAATGGATCGGGTATACATAAGCCTTTTAAAATATTACCTGCAATGTGCTAACATCTCTATCAAAATTCCTACTCCTGCCAGTTAATGAAAAAGATTTAATCAATGACTCCACTCGTCTCCATTGTTGTTACTTGTTTTAATCAAGCAAGCTACCTAGAGCGCTCCGTAAAAAGCGTACTATCGCAAACGTTTACTGACCTAGAATGCATTATCGTAGACGATGGCTCTAGCGATAATACGGAAGAGGTAGCTAAGCGATTGATGAATTTAGATTCACGAGTTAGTTACTTTCATAAACCGAATGGCGGAGTCTCGTCGGCTCGTAATTACGGCTTTCCAAAGGCGCGAGGTGAGTGGATTCAATTTTTAGATGGAGATGACTGGATTCACGAAGATAAAATTAGGTTTCAATTAAGTCATGTCAGTGAATCGCGTCAGGAAAATACAGCATTCTACACTGACTATGAACGAGTATTTATAGATAGGGAAGGAAACATCACTCAAAGGCAGGAAAATATTGTTGGTTCTTTAACAACAGAGGAATTGATTCAGCGATTACTAATCCCTGACTTCTTGGCTGACTCTCCATTTCCTTTGCTCCAGCAGTGTCTACTTATGCACAGAAGCATTTTTCAGAAAAAAATGTTTGATGAAAAGTTAAAAGCTTTGCAGGATAGGGACTTTTGCATAGATTTACTTGTTGCTGGCGTGAATTTTATTTACACACCTATGGTAGGAGCATATTATACGAAACATCAGACTAATAGAACTAACAGTTGGTCTTACATGAAAAATTATTATATTCTCTTCTATGAAACTGTATGCGGTAAACACCAAGAGTTAATTCCTTTATCTCAAGTTGGTATTGATTTCTTGGTGAAAGAAGCCATCAGAGAAAAAGAAGAAGATAATTTCACCCGGCTTATAAAAATGATCAAGCCACCTTTATATTTCTTAAATAACAAAATAAAAATTTATCACACATCTTTACTTAAATTAATTTATATTACAAGATTAGTTATTCCTAGTTTTTTACTTTATGAAAAATACCGAGGACCACGCTCTAAAAAAGTGATAGCTTTTTTGTCTAAATTGACATCGAGGGTAGCTAATGGGGAGCCGGTAGCAGTGGAGAAGAAATGACACTTTCAAGCGAGTAGATCTCAGTCCTGAATACCCAATGCCCAATGCCCCATGCCCAATGCCCCATGCCCCATGCCCATGAAATCAAAAGTCTCATTAGTTGTTAGTGATTTATCTGGAGGAGGAGCAATTCGCGCATTTTTACTTGGTCAAGTTTTGAAAAAGCTGGATTATGAAGTAGAAATTGCCGGGTTTTTGTTTGGTAAGGAACTGTTTGCTATTCCACCTGAACAAATACCCATAGTTTCTTTCCCTGGGAAAAATTACCCTGAATTTTTTAAATATGGACAGAAACTTCTCGAAGAATTGCATGGAGATATTATTTATGCAGTTAAACCAAAGTTTACAAGTTTTGGCCTGTCTCTATTGAAAAAATTCATTAATCGCCGTCCTTTACTTTTGGATATGGATGATTGGGAACTTAGCTGGTATGGAGGCTTTGAGTGGAAATACCGTCCGACTCCTAAGCAGCTTTATCGAGATATTTTTAAACAGAATGGTGCATTAAAATTTCCTGATCATCCACTTTATCTGCAATTGATGGAACGCTTTGTCAAGCAAGCAGATGCGCTGACTATTGACACTCAATTCCTCCAAGAACGTTTTGGGGGAGTTTATTTACCTAATGGTAAAGATACTTCCTTATTTGACCCTGATAAGTATAACCCAGTAGCTAGCCGTAAGACTTATGGTCTTTCTGAGTATCGAATTCTGATGTTTCCAGGTGCACCACGACCTCATAAAGGGGTTGAAGATGTACTATTAGCTTTAGATAAGTTGAATCAGTCGGATTTACGACTTGTGATTGTAGGTGGTAACCCATACGATAACTATGATGAGCAACTGATGAAAAAATGGGGACGTTGGATTATTAAGTTACCAAAGTTTCCTGTAGATGTAATGCCTGAAGTTGTCGCAGCGGCTCACATTGTAGTTGTTCCCCAGAGAGATACGGTAATTGCTCATGCTCAATTTCCTTTAAAGTTGACAGATGGCATGGCAATGGCTAAACCTGTAATATCAACGCGAGTAGGTGATATTCCAGAAATATTGGCGGAAACGGGTTATTTAGTTAACCCCGCTTCTCCTGAGCAAATAGCAGAAAAAATTCAATTGATCTTTGAAAATCTAGATTCAGCAAATGAACGAGGTAAACAAGCAAGATTAAGATGTATAGAAAAATATAGTACAGATACTATGGCTTCTACTCTGGCTGAGGTGATGGGGAAGTTATGAGGGAGCAACCCCTGCGGGGAAGTCAAAAGTCAAAAGTCAAAAGTCAAAAGTCAGTGAGCGGGGGAGAGGGGAAACAATGTGGATTAAGTACTTAATTAGTAAATTGTGGTGAAAATTGCCGATGTCAACAAGCAAACTACTACTGAGATTTGCTAAACCCTATCCAGGTTGGATTCTGCTAACGATATTGTTGGGGTTTTCTGGATCTTTATTTAACGGTGTCGGCACAGCACTGATTGTACCAGTGATTCTCAAAATTGTGGGACAGGAGGTGAATTTAACCAATGCGCCACCTGTTCTCAAAGTGATTATGACTCCCTTTGATAGTATTCCAGAAAGTTACCGCATCTGGGTAATGACAGGAGCAATTATAGCCACAATCATTTTAAAAAATTTCGCCACCTATGCCAGTACATTAGCATCGAGTTCTTTAACACGAATGCTAACGTCGGACATGCGAGAAGCAGGGATACTAGTTTTACTACAAGTAGATATAGATTATTACTCTAAAACAAGAGTTGGTGATTTAATCAATAGCTTGGGTGGAGAAATTGCTCGCGCTGCTAGTGCGATAGGTAATGTTATCAAAACAGTTATTGTTGCAATTACCATCTTAGTTTTTATTGCTTTGTTGCTGTCGATTTCTTGGCAATTAACTCTGGCTTCTACAGTTTTACTGTCTTTCGTCACGCTGGTTAATCAGTTTGCTATTTCTCGCTCAAAAGATTTTGGTCATCAACTCTCGGAGATGTCAAAAGCTTATTCAATTGCTGTGCTGGAAGCATTAAGTGGAATTCGTTTGGTAAAAGCAACTGGAAATGAAGACAGAGAATATGAACGGATTAAACAGTTAATTCGGGCTCGTGAAAGAGCAGATTTTGAGTCTCAGATTTATAGTGAAGCGATCGCGCCCTTAAGCGAAGTCACAGGTATCACCGCTTTACTGTTGATTGTCCTTTTAAGTCGCACGTTATTTGCAAACCAGTTAAATTCTCTCTCCACTGTCCTACTGACATATTTGTTGGTACTACTACGACTTATCCCATTTATTTCTCAGATGAATATTCTTCGTAGTAGCTTTGCTAATACCAGTTCTAGCGTAGCTCTCATAACTGACTTCCTCAGCAGAGACAATAAGCCGTTAATGAAGCAGGGTGACGTCTATTTTAAAGAATTACACAAAGGTGTACATTTTAACCATATATCCTTTGCCTACCCTAGTCATGAGAAGTTAGTCCTCAAGGATGTAGATTTGTTTTTACCTCGTGGTACTACGCTTGCTTTAGTGGGTAGTTCTGGCGCAGGTAAATCCACAATAGCAGATCTTTTACCCAGATTCTATGATCCGATTTCGGGTTGTATTACCATCGACGGGGTTGATCTGCGTGAGTTTAGTATCAAGTCGCTACGACAAGCGATGGGGATTGTCAGTCAAGAGACTTTTCTATTTAACGATTCGGTGCGAAACAATATCGCTTATGGACGACCAGAAGCAACTGAAGAGGATATTATCATAGCAGCAAAGCGGGCAAATGCTTATGAGTTTATTAGCAAATTGTCCCAAGGATTTGATACTCTGATTGGCGATCGCGGTGTTATGTTGTCTGGTGGACAAAGACAAAGATTAGCGATCGCGCGCGCATTACTACAAGATCCAGAAATTCTGATTCTTGATGAAGCAACCAGTGCGTTAGATACTGTTTCCGAACGATTAGTACAAGCTGCGATTGATGACCTTAGTCGCGATCGTACCACATTGGTGATTGCTCATCGTCTTTCCACCGTGCAAAAAGCTCACCAAATTGCGGTGTTAGAACAAGGACATGTCGTAGAAGTAGGAACCCACGCAGAACTTTTACAAAAAGGTGGTTACTACTCACGTCTATACTCAATGCAATTTGCAGAACAAGCCGAAGCTGCTACCAAAGCTCATCACAACTTACTCCGCCTTTCTCTGCAAATGCGGACACGACTTAATTCCATAATTGGTTCTTTACGCTTATTACTTGATCCAACAATAGACAACCTCGAAGAAAGGCGAGAATTAATTGCGGAATCCCACAAATCTACCGTAAGACTTTTCAATAGTATTGATGTTTTTGAGGATAATGCTACAAAAGAAACATCCTCTCAAATCTGTGATGATTTGCGGACATATATCGAACCCACCCTTACTTCTCTGTCTTCGCTAGTCGATAATTCGATAGACACACCCACAAAGCAAAATGAGTTGGCTCAGATGGCTTATGATTCTGCAATTAAAACAATGGGTGTTCTAAGCGAGTTTGAAAATAGCCTCAAGGATTAGATATAACGAACCGCATTTTCGGGAGAAGATGCTACAGGTTTTTAATCTTCTCTGAAAAAGATACCGTTACATTGTAACATTCTTCCTGTACGATAATCCGTAAATCCTGGATATATGTTGTACAGCTTAAATCCTATTGTTTTCATGTTGTTCAACATTTCCTCAAACAATGTCTCACCTTGATATAGAGGAACCAAAGACATTTCTAATTGTATTCCTTTAATCTTTGGTAGAATTTCTACTGCCCCAGATAATACCTTATCTTCAAAGCCTTGGACATCGATTTTCAGAAAAGTTGCTTGAGCTTTTTTTACATACTGTTCAGCTATATCTGACAGTCTATAAATCTTCACTTTTTCCAAACCCACGTAAATAGAATTTGGTGAAGCATCTAGATGTGACTGTAGCATAGGTAATATAGAACTGCTTTGAGGGTTCTTAGAAAGATTGATTTCAATTTCTCCGTTAAAATCACCTATTGCACATCTTTCTGCTACTATCCAATCAGGATATAGTTTACTAGCTGCTACTAATTCAGAATAGGCAGAGGATAATGGTTCAAAAGATACTATTGTGCCATCATATCCTGTTCGAAAGAAATCAATAGCAAATTGTCCAGTATTAGCCCCAATATCTAAGACTAAATCTATAGAATTCAATGTGAACAACTTCAAAAAGCTAGAATTCTCACTATCAAAGTCTATTGCTTTTGCTCTTTCTTCAGGTGTAGGGTAATACCTAACAATATCTATTCCAAATTTGCGAGTAAAATTTCTGAGGGCTTTCTTCATAGTTTAAATTTATAGTCTTTAAAAGAAAAAGCAAATGTATTTCCGGTATAAACTTTATCATCTTTTTCGTCAAGTTATTATCTTGTCAATCAAGAAGTTTTGTGAAACAATCTGGGGTAAGTAAGGGACTAGTAGAGTCAATTTATAACTCTCGGGGAGAAAGTCAAGCTAAAACCTTCAAAATTTGACCTTGCGTCGATGGTACGTCAGGTGTAAAGTGCTGCTATTTCCTCGAAATTCAGCAATGAGGAAGACAGAACGGCAATATCAGTGTTGTAATTTATATAAACGGTAAAATAAGAGACACCGTATCAGTGAAATTTCTCTAGGGGAATCAGTACATGTTAGGTTAAATTGATCGAATATAGGAATCCTAAATTATTGCGTCAAGGGTTAGATATAACAAACCTTACAAAAAATACAAGATGAAAGATAAATATATTTATTATACAGACAGAATAACATTACAACCTGATACAGCTCACGAAATTCATGATGTGCTTTGCGCTAATGCAGCAGCTAATTTAGGTTACTCGTCGGTGTTGGTTTATCCAGATAAGGGAAATAACGCGCTAAATCCTGTAAGATGGTTTTTTCCTTTTCAACCAAGACAGCCAGATGCTGAGTTTAAAGAATTTTATAATGCCCAGAAAAAATTAAAAGTTGCTCCTTTACCTATGCCTTGGCCTATTGATAGAATCCAAGGTAAGTTAACTAATTCTAGTACAATAGCAACCAAGTATTATTTACCTCTTCATCTCCGGCGTCATACAAAAGTTGTCCATACCAGAGATTGGAATTTTGTTAAAGCATCCATCAAACATCAAATTCCAGTTATCTACGAACGTCACTACTTTCAAGAACTATTATTTGAACCAGAGATTGTTAACAGTCCATTTTTTCAAATTGCTATCACCCAATCTGAACCAGTCCGACAAAGCCTGATAAAGTGCGGAATGCCATCAGAAAAAGTTGTTTGGATTTATAACGGATTTGAGCAATCCTTTTTAGTCAGACAACCGGAAGCTGCTCAACAATGGCGGAAAGAATTGCTCACAGAGAAATATAAACACTTGATTGTTTATTCAGGTGCTTTGTATCCTTTTAAAGGAATCGATCTGTTGATTGATGTTGCTAAGCAATTGCCAGAAATTTTGTTTGCAGTCACAGGTGGTAAGGATTCACAAGTACAAGCCTATCAGCAGCTAGCTAAAGATAATCAGGTGGAAAATATTAAATTTTTAGGCTGGATACTACCACGAGAAAGATTAGTTAGTTTGCTACAAGCAGCAGATATTTTGGCTCACCCTCACCTTTCGGGTACCGCAGCAGATATCACAAATCCAGTCAAGTTTTTTCAATACATGGCTGCGGGAGCTCCAATAGCAGTCACAGAGATTCCACCTTTAATGGTTTTTAAAGACTCTCCTTTAATTGCTGGGTGGTGTGAACCAGATAATCCTTATAAATTCGCTGAATGTATCGAGTATGTCTTGAAAACATATCCCAGAAAAACAGAAGGTTATACGGAAAGTATAAATTTCGCCCGTCAGTTTTCTTGGGAAGAGCGAACGAAGAAAATTATTAGTTATCTAGATGTATCTTTCCGTCCACCAATAGTGAATTAGGAATTTATGAGCAGAAAAATAGTAGGAATGGTGTCTGGGTATTCTGGGTTGAATTATATTGATTGGCTATGGCAACAAACTCCCCATCCTTTTGGGAAGTGGGCAAATATCCAAGTATTAGCACAAGCACAAAAGCCAGATTTCCTTTTATTCTATCAGTTTAACTTTCCGCAACCTATCCGCTATAACTCCTGGCGCGATCGCTTTCGTCGGAGAAAGCAGCAACCTTTAGAATTAGATATTAACTCTCTTTTGCGTGGCGTTTCTAAAGAGAGGGTGATTTATTTGCTACGCGAACCACCGTTGGATGAAATAGTTGAAAGTACTAAGCGAAATTACCAGGAAGCTGAAAAATATTGCGGTTACGTTTCTGGACCAGATGATTTTGCACCTACTCCTGATTATATGCCAGCTATATGGTATCATTCTAACTCATTTCGCGATTTTAATGAAATGCCACCTCCAGAAAAGGTGGAAATGTGCAGTTGGATTACCTCTGGAATTAATCGCACTGCTAGCCATCGTGAGCGTTTGGCGTTTTTGCGATCGCTACAAGACAGCGGTGTTAAGTTTGATTTGTATGGACGCGATTTACCTGAATGGGCGCAGAAATTTGGAGAAATTAGCCATAAATGGTACGGGATGGCTCCGTATTATTACAACTTAGCAGTTGAAAATTACGCTGGTAACAGTTGGTACGTGAGCGAAAAGCTATGGGATTCTTTGCTCGCTTGGTGTTTACCAATTTACTATGGAGGCTCGGCTGCTGATAAATTATTACCACCAGGTAGCTTTTTGCGGATTCCAAGCTTGGACGAAAAAGGAATTGCGTATATAAAAGAAGTGATTGCTACTCCTGATGCTTGGTATCAAGCCAAGGATGCGATCAAAGAAGCAAGACAAATTATTCTCCACAAACTCAACCTACTCAACTGGCTTTCTGAATACGTTACCAAATTCTAGTTCTCAATTTTTATCATGGATGGAATTTGTACCCTAGCCAATGACCGCGTTTACGACCAACTGATTGCTTTACTCAATAGTATAGAGGCAATTCAGGGTGCACAAACACCTGTCTGTGTTTATCCCTATAACGATAATGTAGACAAAATTGCTGCTGAAATCGCCAAACGTCCAAACGTCCAGCTATACAACGATCAAGATTCCATACAGCGATGGGATCAGTTTTTTCGAGATGTCTGGGATACCCATCCCACCGCTCAGAAAAAATGGCAAGAAATTGGGAGCCAGAAATACCACCGCTTCGGTGCTCATCGACGCTTTTGCGCTTTTGATGCTCCTTTTGATCGTTTCGTGTACATGGACGCTGATACTTTACTTCAGCAACCACTCACACCAATCTTCCATCGGTTAAATGACTACGACTGGGTTACTTATGACTTTCAGTACAAAGATTTAGCTCACGTTTATGATGTATCTTCGCCTAAATTATTAGAATTATTTACCCCAGAGCAAATCAAGTCCAAAATATTTTGTTCTGGCTTCTACGCAGCTAAAAAGGGGTTATTTAATCAAGAAAAAAGAGATTGGCTACTTAGCAAACTGCGGGAGGGAGAAGCAGAGGTTTTATATACGATGTCTGCTGATCAACCAATTTTAAACTATATGGTCATTAAAGGAGATATCAAAAGTTGTAATTTAGCTTTGGAATTACCAGAGAATGAGATTACAGGCTGCTGTGTGACTTCATCTCATTTTGAGGAACAAGCTCACATCTTGTATGATAGGGACAAGCGTTTAACTTATATACATTATATCGGTTTAACAAGCGATTTATTTACTAAAGTTTGCGCAGGAAATAATATAGATTTTCCTTATCGAGAGATTTTCTTATATTACCGCTATCTGCATGAACCACAACAGCGACCTCATTTTACAACTAAGGGGAAAGCTTATAACGCTCCGCCGAATTTAGCTACACGGATTTTAAGAAAGTTAGGATTAGCACCGCTCTGCGGAAGTCAAAAGTCAAAAGTCAAAAGTTAATATGACCGAATCAATTAACACGCCCACTATACGCCTTAAACACTGATAACTGATAACTGTTTACTGATAACTGAATAACTGGAGGGGAAAATGAGTCGCGGAATTTATATTATTGCTAACGATAAAGTGACAGATCATGCGATCGCGCTACTTAACAGTATTCGATTGCACGATTCAGAAACGCCAATCGTGATGATACCATATGATGACAATTATCACAACATTGCCAACACCCTTGCGGAACATTACGGAGTACAACTCTACGAAGACTTAGATTTTATCGACCGTTTAGCCAATAAGTTACATGAAGTTTTTGGGAGTAAATTTTTTGCTCGTCCTAATCAGTTTCGTAAGCAAGCTTGTTGGTTTGGACCATTTGAAGAGTTTTTGTATATAGATACTGATATAGTTGTTTTTGAAAAAATCATTGACAATCTTAAATATCTAGATCACGTAGATTTCATTTGTTGCGATTATCAACATCTAGGAGGAATCAAAAACGTCTTCACTCCCAAAGTCATAGAAGAAGAAGTCTTTACAGAAGACGAAGTGAGGGATATTTTCAACGGTGGTTTTTGGGGATCGAAGAAAAATTTAGTCTCAGAACAGGATTTGTATGAAGTTTTTGCTGAGTGTGCAGCACATCCAGAGTACTTCGACTTTTCTGAAAAAACCTCTGACCAGCCAATTATCAATTATATGCTCCTGAAACGGATTAAGCGCCGCTTCAACATTGTCCGCAGGAAAGGACAAGCACCAGGAAATTGGGGAGGAACTCCTCATTTTCAGAAACAGGGAAATCTACTGATAGATTCCTCTGTGAATCAACCCTTGCAATATCTCCACTGGGCAGGTATTAGGATTGAACCTGGTTGTCCTTACTGGGATATTTGGGAATATTATCGCAATCTTAATCCTGATATACCTAAAGCTATTTTCCCAGAACCAGTGAAAAAAAGTCAATGGCAGCAAACAATGGATAACTTGAAGAATCAGTTGCGACAAATCAAAGCTAAGCTGTAGCTAGAGTAGTTAACTGTGGACTGAGTATGGGTAAGCTAGTGATTCCAAATTTTTAGGATAAGCAAATGGGGCAAATCATCGTTACCCATCTAGCACTTTACGAAATACGATTTTATCATCACCCTCGGTATAAAAATCGCGAATGCGTGCTTCCTCTTCATAGCCACATTTTTGGTAGAATGCTCGCGTGCGCTCAAAACTCGGCAAACCTGAGGTTTCCACCAGTAGCATACGTCCACCGCGCATTTTCAAAGTCTCTTCAACGTAGCGAAGCAGTTTTCCACCGCGTCCTTGTCCCTGATGGTTAGGGTGAATGGCGATAAATAGAAGGTTCCAAGTTTGATCAGTCATCCTTTCTGGCTCGCAGTAAGCAACCCCCACCGCTCCATCTTTGTCATCTTCATCGGTAATCCAAAAGCGTTCGCCGTCGCTATCACCGCTGAAGTAATCGCTCAGCATTTCACTCAGTTGAGCGAGTTCGCTTGTTTGAAAACCGATCTCTTTGGCTATAGCTAGTAGTGAGATTATATCATCGGGTCTGGTTGATCGAATCATAATGATCTGCAATTGTACTTATAACATATAAAGCTAAGCTGTAGCTATAGTAGTTAGCTGTTTCCGATAATCTTCATCGCTGCATTATGACCTGGAATCCCGCTAACACATCCTCCGCGCTTTGCTCCAGAACCGCACAGAAAAATGTGATCAAAGCCAATCTCCACACCCCATATTCCCCGTTCTTCCTCTGATTCTACAAAAGGCCATGATAAAGACTGATGGAAAACATGACCAGTGGGAATCCCTATTTTGCGTTCCACATCTACCGGAGTTGCAACCTCAACACAAAGTTGACCATTCTCATCGCGAGCTATACATTCTTCTATAGGGTCTAATAAATATTGATTTACCCCATTAAGATAATTGTCCAGTACTCTCTGTTTCGCTGTTTCATTGTCGTTAACAAATAGGCTATAGGGCATTTCTAAACCAAATAAAGTTAGAGTCTGGTAGCCTTTTGATATTAGGGATGGTGAGAGAATAGAATCATCCGTTAAACTATGACAATAAAACTCGCCGGGAGGTTGTTGTGGTATAACTCCTTTACAAGCCATATTGTAGCTATCAATGATGTTTTGATAACCCTCGTTGACGTGGAATGTTCCAGTAAATGCTTCCACAGGATCCAGATCTGCCTTGAGACGAGGTAATTTGCTTAAAACCATATTGATTTTGACAAAAGAGCCTTCATCTGTGGGATCGTTAGGAGGATTATACCCAGTCAACAGTTGGGAAAGTTTTTTCGGAGCAAGATTGACCAAGACATAGCTTCCACTTACACAGCTTTGTTGATTATTGTGTTGAAATTGGACGATTGCTTGCCCTTGTTCTGGCTCTATTTTCGTGACTTTAGCACAGTTGAGGATCTCCACACCATTTTTTGTACATTGAGCAATAAGTTCCTCTGTTAGCTTCCCCATACCACCAACTGGAACACACCAATCACCTGTGCCATTGGCAATGATATGATAGAGAAATGTCCGATTCTGCTTTAATGACAAGTCATGGGGATGGGTCAAAGTACCAATAGTTCCATCTGTGAACACCAAACCCCGCACCAAATCGCTTTGAAAGAATTCTTCAATAACAACTCCCAAGGGTTGCTCTATAAATAACTGCCAAGCTAGTTTTTCTTCTTCTGTCTGAAAGCGATTTTTAATCTCCTCTTTAGTCTGCATTGGTTGAAGCAAAGAATCCCAAAGATGCTTTCCTAAAGACTTTTGCAGGTGATAAAATTTGAGATAGCTATGGTATTCGTCTAAACTTCCGGTCAGTTGCTCAAAGGATTGTTTCGTGACGGCTTCAGATTCGTGATTAATCAGCAAACCCTGATGTATCCCATTCTTCTCGAATGGAGTGAAGGAGGCTGGATTTCTGTGTCGAAATTGAAAATCTAAGTCTAGATCCGAGATAATTTTTTGTGGAAGCATTCCAACTAGATAGGCATAAACTGAGAGTTTTGCTTCAACACCAGGAAATACTTGTTCAGAAACAACTGTTCCTCCTACTTTATCTTGTTGTTCTAGCACCAAAACAGAGCGCCCAGCTTTGGCGAGATAACAAGCTGCAATCAGTCCATTGTGTCCACCACCAACTATCACAACATCGTAATTTTTTTTTGTATTTAAAGATAGCATTATTTCCCCCTAAAGATATTAATGAAAGGAGTCAGGAGTTCTTTTATTTAAGAAATTATGTCAACAATAGTAGTGGATGGCAAAATTTTCAGATGCCAATTAGTGATTTCTTCCCCTGGTATTAACACAGGAATACCAGGTGGAACTTTCTTAATACAGCAACCACTTATTTTACCTAATGCTTGTTCAAGAGTTAACTTTTGTTTTCGACTAAAAAAAGCTTCTTTGGGTAATACTTTTATTTGAGGTTGACGGCAAAAATAACTTTCTGGAAAAATATTTCTTGGTTCTTTTTCCCTCAGAATTGACACAACTTTAGCAAAAGTTTCTCGAATATATTGAAAATCTTGTTGATTGTGATGGAAAGAAAAAATCAATAACAATCCCTCTTCACTATAAAATTCCCCATCAATCCCGTGTGCGTACAACAGTTCTGCTAATTGCTCCCCTGTAGTGCGATCGCTTGTTAAATAGATTTTCAGAGGATCGCTCACTTGAGGGTCGTAAGTTAAAATCTTGCCATAACCATCCAGTTGAACTCGTAAGCTCGCGCATTCCTTAATGGCTTGTCTAAATAAAGCTTGACCTGATTCTGAATACCCCTTGTTAATCGCATCTTCAATACTCAACATTAACAGATTATTGCGGGTAGTAGGTTCAAATAAAGCTAAAACCCCCATAACTTCTTCAACACTAAATCGAGAAGAGGAGGGTAAATGCAATAAGGCAGTTTGTACTAAACTCCCCGTATACTTGTGCATACTATGGGTAACGATATCTGCACCAAGAGCGATCGCCGATTGCCATTGTTCGCCAAGAAAGGGAAAATGACTGCCGTGTGCTTCATCTACCACTAAAGCAATATCATGTCGGCGACAATAATCAGCAACCTTAGCTAGTTCGATTGTTACCCCCTCATAACTCGGATGAGTGAGTAACAAAGTCGATACAGAACTGGTTGCTAATGCAGCAATTACTTCACTGGTTGTTGGCATGAGGGATTTTGAAGCAATAAAATATGGCTCCAAACCTGCCAAGATGATACCGTTAATTGTGGAGATATGGCTATTGAGAGCGATCGCCACTCGTTTATACTGAGTACCTAATAACGCACAAGCTGTTAATACTGCTTGAGTCCCTCCGCCAGTTAGCCAAAAACTATGTTTAGTCCCATACAAACGAGAAAAATGTTGTTCTATATTGTTTGTACGAGGACGAGTAAGAAAAGGCACATCATATTCATAAATTTCTTGACTCAGGCTATTTTGAGCAATTCCTTGATGGGCAGGGGTATAAAGATTCACCCGTATATCCTGATTATGAGATGCAATTAGCTGATAAGCAGAGGTTGGTTGAGTCATAAGATTTAAGTGATGCTCCATCCCATACCCATACAAAGTTTAGATAAAAATAGGCTTAATTTCTGGCATTGGGCGAGTTGTGCTCTCTGGCATAATACCATGACGCAGGGCTAACAGTAGTCCTGTAGCTTCCATGTAGCTATTGGCACGATATATCTTTCTACCCTGAGTCTCATCAATTTTTAGTCTTTCTGGAGTGATATTATACTTTGTGCTATTATCTTTGATTAAGATGATAGGAATACCTTGATCTAAAGAAGCCAAGAAAGGAATATTCCCTACGGTTGTTTCTGGCATGACTACTGCCGAAATATTTTCCACTGATATTCTGGTTTCACCTGCTGCTACAGGAGTATCAAATTTTACTGGACGGGGAGAATTGATTAACCCATTCAAAGGTGAACAAACATAAGCACTAGAAATTAATTCTGCTCCATCTCTAGGATCTACCAATTTACCAAATCCTGTATGTTCCCACTCCAATAATAAGGGTGCATGGGCAGCAGTAAATGGATAGAAATTAGTGGTCATGTGAGTCATAATTGCTTCTGCACCACCCCAAGGATTGGGAATGACATCTCCTTTATAGTATTGCTGTCGAATCTCATCCTCAACCATCAAGGTTGTCATCAGCACGACTGCACCAGCTGTGCTAGTTTCAACAATATCTAAAGCCCGTATCAGTTCGTCAATGCCTTGAAATTCCCCAGAAGCATTTCCGTATTCGGAATAGGTACATCGGGTTTCAATGTGCGCACCTGTAACGATAACAGGATCAATATTAATCCCTCTCACGGCGCGCATTCCATTGAGAGCGTTGAGGACATTGTTTAAAAATCTTTCATCTTTAGGCTTTTCTATAATTGCAGCTACGTTTTTCTGTTTTTCTGGAATCAGTCCAATATTGCCTAGTAAGAGATGACAGATTAAATTGCCTTCTAAATAAAGAACGTTATCGTGAGCATAATAAAGGTCAGATGCCGTAACTGCATTAGGATTAGTAATTAAGTAGTCACAAGCTGTGGCTAATAGATTAGTACTGGGGGTAGCATCTCCAGCAAATCCACCAATTTCCGCTCGAACTCCTGTGGGAATGATACTAACAGCTACAAAGGGTTTTGCCGATACAGCTTGGCGAATATTGATCTCTAATAAAGAAGACCATACTGGTTGTTTTTGAGTTTGAACAAAGCTACATTCAAATGTCAGCGTGTTTTCCTCAACTGCTGTTAATATAAGTCTAATGGGAATACCTGGTAGCGGTAATTCTGCTATTTTGCGAGCAATTTCGCGCCATGTCCGCTTAGCAGGTATGCATTCTATTGCGAAATCTTTGGTAAATACTTGTGACATCTAGTTTTGTAGGTTTAAATGTTGCTGATATTTGACTCTTTAAATTCATTCATTTGGTCGTTGCTTTCTTGTTCACTGGTTATAGCAAGGTAAAGACCTAGCATAATGATGGCAAAATCCAGCAAGTTTAACCAACTCAAAGCCTCTGCAAATATAATCCAAGCTAAAAAGGCACTCACCACTGGATCTAAAAGATTAATCATTGCTACAAGGCTAGAAGGCAAGTATTTGAGGCTGTATGCAAGCAACCCATTGGCGAAAATAAGAGTTAAGGCTAATGCAATAACACTCAGCCACCCATGCCAAGATTGGGGAAACCATTCATCGTGGGTAGTGAATAGAATTAACAAATAGAAACCGGTACCAATCCGACAAACCCATGTCAAGATTGTTGTCACTGATAGTTGTGTCCGAAGTTTTTCAACTGCTAGAAGATAAGCACCCCACAATAGCGCTGACAACAAAGCAAGTAAGTCACCTTGAAGTTTAATAGAGGCAACTTGCAGGTCATTTAAGCCAAGGGCAATTGTTCCTACCATTGCGATCGCAAGACCAATGAGGAATTTATAATCAAACCGTTGATTGAAGAGTAAGTATCCTACTAAGACGGTAAACAATGGTGTCAAGCTATGTATCAATGCTGAATTTGCCACACTGGTCTGAGTTAAAGACCAAGCCCAAAGAATCTGAGTACCGCACAAAAATGCTGCTGTTACTGTTAGTAGCAGGATTTGTTTGGTGTTGAATGACTGCTTGATGATAGGTTGTTTTCCCAACCAACGCTGACGCAAAAGCGAAAGCTCTTGCCACACTCCAAAAATGACAGCCGCTATCCAACAACGATTGAACATTGTAGCAGTAGGGCTGATTTCATTTTCACTCCATCGAATTAAGATGGCCATAATCCCAAAAATCCATATAGCAAGGAAAGCAGCAATTATTGCTTCTGTTGCCTTGCTATCAGATTGCTCTTTTGTGATTTCAATCTGGTCGATCATCTAAATAGCCATCATGAACTCCGTACACCAGAATACACGAAAATAAGGTTCTGCATCTAGTTTGCGCATTTAATAATACCACAATGGCAAGAGGAATTGCTGAAATAAGTGAAAGTTCTAGAACTAGAACCAGATCTAAACAATCCCAAATAGTGGCTATTACCGATGAATTTTGAGCAAACTTATTTCAGTATTTTATTAGTAGCTTTTTGTTTAAATAAATACTTTTAAATAAGTAATGCATCTCCGGCAAGATTAGGTAAGGCAATTATGGGACACTCAAACGAGTATATCTCGTATATTCATTCGTCAAACTGGTACGCGAAAAGCACAAAGTGTCAGTCATTAACTGCAAATCACTGCATCCTATTCCCTTGGCTTAGAAGCCGTCATTGTCACCACCTAACTTATAAAAACCTCACTCGTGAAATTCCTCTAAGAGATACTGTCCCACTCTCGAAAACTGCTCATGCAATTATTCATTGGGATGTTTTGTGGAAAATTAAACAAGTTCGCTTTATCGTAAATATAGTTTTGAGAGTGCTAATGATTTTGTGGGTTGGATTTTGGTTTGTTTTTAAGTAGTCAGGTTTTGAGCTAAACTTGTCTTCTGAAGTTCCTATAAGTACCACTATGCAACTCCCCTGGCAACAAGAGCCAGTGATTTATCACACCCAACACCTACTATCTAGTTTTCACTCTTGGACTGGAAATTTTTTGTTAGATACTAATGGCTCAGCACTGGAAGTCGCACAAGCATTATTTGAAGCACCGTTTGTTTTAGTTTCTCACGGTACAGAAACAGACCCTATTTTTAATTATGGTAATCGGAAAGCTCTAGAACTATGGGAGCTTTCTTGGGAAGAATTTACCCAAATGCCCTCGAGAAAAACTGCTGAGCAGGTGGTACAGGCGGAGCGCGATCGCCTTTTAGAAGAAACAGCAATCAAAGGTTTTAGTTCTTATTCTGGTATCCGTATTTCTAGCACTGGTAAGCGCTTCTTTATTGAAGATGGTATTCTCTGGAACGTCATAGATGAGCAAAAACAGCATTGTGGTCAAGCTGCTGTGTTCTCCAAGATTAATTTCCTCTCCGACTTAAAAGTTTAAGTGAGTTACCTACGAATGTAAATATATTCCCTTACTCAAACTGTTGTATAAAATTGATCTACATCTTTTTGAAAGTGACACAAGAGTGCTAATTGTTCAAAAGCGATGGGTTCAGGGTTTCGTTGACCGCAGCGAGATCTGCCACTCCCAGTCTACAATTACTCAGGTTCTGAATTCCCCAAAAAGATCGTAAGAATAGAATTCAAAAATCACAACTCAGAATAAAAAAAGTAAAAACTTAAAAAAAAATAACAATTGCAATCAGAGAAACGCTTCGATATATGATGTTTTTTAATGATTAATCCCAAAATCTTGTGAAGCTGTATAAAATCAAACAAGGCTAAAAAGGTTGCATCGCAAAAGTTTTAGCCTTAGTATTTTATGTAACTTCATACAAAATTCCTATAACTTCTGTACATCTGTGCACAAGTTATGAGAATCTTATATCAATGGCGATACCCAGCCCATCGTCTGTGAGCAGTTACGGCAAGTTATTTGTCTTCGATATTTATAATGGAGTTGCTTGTATTTTGGATATTACTCTCTTTATTGAAACAGTTCGAGAGCATCTGCTGCCTATAGTAATAGTTACCAGCGGGATAGGGTTGATTGCTGGGCTTTTTATATTACTATTTGTTTTGTTTTTTTTATTAACAAAAATGAATGAATTTTTAAGAACTCGCATTTTGTCGGTTCAAGGAAGAGCAATATATGACAAAGTGGTTCCCGAATATCAAAATTTGTTAACCAGAACTTTTTTCTTAGTATTGGTTGACCTGATTTTATTACTAATTCCCAAACCAACTTGGCTTAACTATCTAGAATTGGGTTTATCGCTGATAGTGGCAATTACGGTAGGTTGGTTGAGTTCTCGCTTGTTTCAAAAAGCATATCAGGTTTACTTACAAGAATCTGTCCTAAATCGTAAAATTAACGGAGAGTTATTAGTAGTCGGTAATATCATAGCCGATGCAGTGATTTTTTTGGTGATTTTCTTTATTTTTGCTCAAACTCATCGAATTAATGTTTTAGGTTTAACAGCAAGTTTGGGAATTGGAGGAATAGCGATCGCATTCGCAGCGCAGCAAACTTTATCCCAAATACTAGGTGGGGTTGTACTCTATATAGATAGACCATTCGTGATAGATGACTATATCGGTTTACCAGATGGTACATTTGGTCGAGTTGAATCGATTGGATTACGTTCCACTAAGATTCGCAATTCTGGTAAAGGAACAGTCACCATAGTGCCGAACAATTCCTTGACTAACCTGAGTATCGAGAACTTTACAGGAGCAAAAAAAATTGTATCTTTAGTGTATTTAACACTATATAGAGAAGTACTTGAAGATGAAAAAGCGTTGATTCGACAAGTGATATTAGAAAGTACCAAAGAAATTTTTGGCATTGACACTCGCAATACAGATGTGACATTTAAAGATATTGTTCAAGATGGTAAAGGGAGAATAACTCAAGCACAGATTAACTTTTTCATTCTAGGTTCTGGAGAAATGTCAATGGATATGCGTCGTCAGCTGGTGTTGATGGCGAAAGAAAATATCACTTTGCGATTAAAAGAGTATGGTATTGCTTTCGATCTGGAAGAAAGACCAGTTGATGTTGATGCACCAATTACAATTTAGTAAGGAATTCAAGAGTCAGAATTATTCAAAAATTGGTAAAGTATTGAATCAGCGTATTAGGATACGCTAAATAAACAATCTTTATAATTTCTGACTCCTGAATTATTGCATAATTTATTAACTTAGCTCTTAAGAAGAAATGGGGACACTACTAACAACAAACTCATGGTATTCGCTTGATGAAGCAACCCAAAAGCTTCTGATTGCAATAGGAATAAAACTAGGAATTTTCCTAGTTTTTGTCTTCTTATCAGTGATTTTTGGGAAATCAATCCCCCGCTTTCTCAAGCTACTGATTCGCCGAATATCACCTCAACCGATTTTCCAGATTTATCAAAATATATTTGATCCAGTAGAAAAAAAACTGGGGCTTTTGGCGACGTTAATTCTCCTGTCTTTATGTCTGAACTTTATTCAAGAATACACAGGATTTTACAGATTCTTCAAATTCTTCTCGGATTTATCCATCGCGATTAGTATAGCAACACTAATGTCAGGGATATTTAAAAACTTCTTGCGTTATTATGGCATCAACATGATTCGCAAATTTGGTTTCGAAGTAGATGAGTTACTGCTAGTATTTGAAACGATTGCCAACGTCATCATTGGTTTTTTTGTCGCTGTAGCATTTGCACAAAGCCAGAACGTCAACTTGATTGGGTTAGTTGCAGGTTTGGGTATTGGCGGTATAGCAGTAGCGTTTGCATCTCAAAAAACTCTTGAACAAATTTTTGGGACAATTGTCATTTACTTAGACCGTCCTTACACGCCAGGAGAATATATTCGCGTTAATTTAAGTTCTCAAGGAATATTGTTTGCACGTGTAGAAGCGATTGGTTTACGTTCCACAAAGTTGCGCACATTGGCTAAAAGTACCCTTGTCGTTGTGCCAAATTCAACGATGGCAAGTGCAGATATTGAAAATATTACAAGAGGGAAAAAGGTGATGGTATTGCTTTACCTTGATTTTCCTCGAGCATTAGAAAAAACGGAGCAAGCATTGTTAGAAAAGGTGGTCAAAGAAAGTACTAATACATTGTTTGGTATCGATCCGAACAGCACAAAAATTAGTATATTTCCTTATGAGGATGGTCAAAACAAATATCGAGCAAGAGTCAGTTTCTTCATTCTGGGTTCAAGCGAAAATTCATTGGAGTTCCGTAAGCAATTGTTGGAGTTAGCTAATGATTCTATATCCAAGAAGCTAGAAAGCTATGGTATAGAATTTATCATCCAAGAGCCAACTCTCTACCTGGAATCTCCTGTCCCTATCTAAAGCTTTATCGTGACGTGAGTCTTCAGAATGATGATTGGTTAAAAACCGCCTCCCTTGTCGACGAGACAGGGGTTAAAACTTTTTGTTTAAAACACCATCCCTTTATGGGTGGTGTTTTCTGATTCCTGACTCCTGAATTCTTGATAAACGATGGCGCAGAGGAAGGAATTGCTGTACAATTAGTTGCTGCCGGAATTCTCTCAACAGAGTGTTTTGGGTTTTAGATGCCTTCAACAACGAAAACTGCTGTTTCTTGACACCAAGGGAGTCAGAAATGGGATTGAACCAAGTGAGAATAGTATTGGTGGAACCACAAGGAGCACTTAATGTGGGTTCTATTGCAAGGGTGATGAAAAATTTTGGGTTCAATCATTTAGTCCTTGTTAATCCCCTATGCAACCCACTTTCTGAGGAAGCAAAACAGATGGCAGTTCATGCCCAAGATGTTTTAGAATCTGCTGTGATAGTAGACACCTTACCAGCAGCATTGGACGGATGTACACGAGCGATCGCCACAACTGCTCGTGTGCGTAATCCCGAAACATCTCTTGAAAATCCCCGCACTGCACTACCTTGGCTCATAGAAGAACCAACACAGCCAGCCGCACTTATCTTTGGTAGGGAAGACAGAGGATTAAGCAACGAAGAATTATATTATGCTCAAAAATTTGTCTGTATTCCTACTAATTCGAGCTATTTATCGTTAAATTTGGCTACTGCTGTAGGAATATGCTGTTATGAACTAGCGCAGAGTATTGATATTAACTTGACAGATATTGCAGATAAAGAAATCTCAATATCTGAGTATGAACAAGCACCTATAGAGGTCGTAGAATCATATTATCAGCAGTTAGAATTATTACTGCTTAAAATTGGTTATCTTTATCCCCACACAGCAACTACGAGAATGGAAAAATTTCGGCAAATCTATAATCGAGCACAGTTACAGACTAGGGAAGTCGCCATGTTACGAGGAATTTTACGGCAGATAGAATGGGCTATTGAAAATTTGAACAGTGAAAATTTGTGACTCATTGCTTATGATAGACTCAGCCATCCTGCCAAAATCCATAACATGCCTTAAACTCAATACAAAACTACTTAATAAATGGGCATGGGGCATGGGGCATGGGGCATTGCGATGAATAGGTCGGTAATTAAAGATATTATTACAGGTGTGGGATAAATACAAAACTACTCCGGCATCAAAAAGTAAATAAATTCGGTTAAGTTATATACTTTATTTTATGCAAACGAGAACTACCACAACAGGTTTTTGGCAGCGTCAACCTTTAGACCGTCGCCAGCCTCCTGGGCAAAAAAACCAAAACTTGGGTCAGAATAAAGGGAAATCTACCAAAGTTGTTAAAGCTAAAAAAAAATCGCCAGTAGTCGTACCAGTTGTAAAACCAATATCCACTGGTAAAGGAAAAATACCCCCCTTCAATCCCAACGCTATGAAGGGAAAAACACCACCCTTCAACCCCAACCCTGGCTCCAAGAAACTACGCACCCGCAAGCAAGTGGTGTCGAAAAAAAGCAATCGCTCCCGAAAAACGCAATTAAAGCCCTTCGCAAAAACGATGTTGTATGCTATGCGGTTGTTAATTGTCGGAGTTGGGATTGGGGCAATTGTAGGTACAGTTTTATCAGTATTCGACCCAGCCTCTCGTATTACTAGACCAGAATCGCAATCTAACACAACTGTTGAGCAAGCACAACCACAAAATACCCCAAGTAATAACTCTAACGGCAGTGGTTTATCCCTGTCTCAAGAAAATGGTGACTTAAAAGCAGCTTTCCAAAAGCTAGCAGCTAACGAACCAAATTTGACACCAGGAATTTTGTGGGTAGATTTGGAGAATGGTTCTTATGTCGATGTCAACGCCTCGTCTAGTTTTCCCGCCGCCAGCACAATTAAGCTTCCCATTCTTGTCGCTCTTTTCCAAGATGTGGATGCAGGAAAAATTAATCTAGATGAGACAATGACTCTGCAAAAGCAGATGATTGCTGGTGGTTCTGGAGATTTACAGTACAAACGTGTAGGGACTAAGTTTACAATCCTAGAACTCGCCACTAAGATGATTACAGTTAGCGACAATACCGCCGCTAATATGCTGATGTCACGTCTAGGTGGAATTGAAGAATTGAATCAGCGTATTCAAAGTTGGGGATTAACAGCCACAGCTATTCACAATCAGCTTCCTGATTTACAAGGGACAAATACAACTAGCCCTAAAGATTTGGCAAGTTTGATTGGAATGGTGACGAAAGGAAATCTCGTGAGTCAGTCATCGCGCGATCGCACCTTAGATATTATGCGTCGCACTGTGAGAAATAATCTCCTACCAGCAGGATTGGGTTCAGGCGTAACGGTTGCCCACAAAACAGGTGATATTGGCACAATGCTAGCAGATACGGGTTTGGTTGAGCTACCAAACGGCAAACGCTATATTATCTCTGTAATGGTACAACGCCCGAATAATGATAACCGCGCAGAAAGATTGATTAGCTCAATTTCTCGTGCTGCTTACCAACAGATAAACCCAAATGGTACTACAGCCAACGGGACAGGCAACACTCCACCTGCAAATAATTATCAACCTCCTGCGGCGAATCCATCTGTACGCAACACCGTACCCCCAACTACTTATCAGCCTCCTGCTCTAAATCCCTCTGTACGCAACACTGTACCTACAATGCCTACGACAACTTATCGTGCGCCTGTAATCACGGCACCTCCATATTACGGTACAGGAAGCACCCTACCTTCAACAGGTTATCAGCCCCCTGTTATGACTCCTCCTCAATACTACCCCATGCCAGGTTATCAACCTCCAATCACCACCCAGCAATATTACTACCCATACCAAAGGTGATCAAGCAGCGACTAACTCCTTACTTGTTTTTGTTACCAGCCCTCACGATTTTAGTATTAACCGTATTTTCGCCCGCGCTACAAGCATTCTACTTAAGCTTTACGCGTTACGAATACGATCTGACTCAGCTACCACAATGGACAGGTTTTACTAACTTCCAGCGTCTGTGGAATGACCCTGTTTTTTGGAAAACTTTAGGCAACACGTTATTGTATCTTATATGTGTAGTACCAATTTTGGTAATTGCTCCCTTAGCATTAGCAATTTTGGTAAATCAGAAATTGCGCGGGATGTACTGGTTTAGGGCTGCTTATTATGCGCCGGTGGTGATTTCTGTAGTAGTTGCAGGAATTGCTTGGAGATGGCTATATGCAGAAAATGGTTTACTCAATCAGTTACTAAAGGGTATTATCCCCGCAGGAATTCCCTGGTTAACGGATCCTCATTTTGCACTGTTTAGTGTCATGGCTGTCACAGTGTGGAAAGGGTTGGGGTACTATATGGTGATTTATCTAGCTGGATTACAATCCATTCCTGCTGATGTATATGAAGCTGCAACAATTGACGGATCAGACGGTATTATTAAACACTGGGATATAACTTTACCTTTAATGAAACCGTACTTAGCTTTAGTGGCAGTTATTTCGGCTATTTCTGCGACTAAAGTTTTTGAAGAAGTATATATTATGACCCAAGGTGGTCCACGAAATAGTTCAAAAACAATTGTTTACTATTTATATGAGCAAGCGTTTAGTAACTTGGAAATTAGCTACGCTTGTACAATCGGTCTGGTACTATTTTTAATCATTTTGGGATTATCTATTTTAAGATTATTGCTCAATCGCAGTGCAGAGTTCAGAGGGAACAGGGAACAGGGAACGGGGAACAGTGTACCCACGGCTTAAGCCGTGGGATTGAAACAAGGACGCCGTATTTAAGAGCGCTGCGCGTCTCGAAATACATCTTTATTTGCAAGTGGGCTTTAAACCCACAAAGTCACGTTTTTTTTCTTTCCCTGTTCCCTGTTAAGAG
>NZ_JAAKGC010000063.1 GCF_017591665.1 Aetokthonos hydrillicola CCALA 1050
AGTTTTGGAGATAAGATTAAAAATCAAGTACGTCCTATTTTTGATTATATTATTATCTCTATATTTATCTTGAAATCTGATATAAGAAAAATAAATAGAATTCATATAAGATGGATTACAACATTTTTTCTGCTTCTCTTGCTTTATTTTGGCTCTTTGACGTATGGATTTAATTTGAGAATTACCAGTATCTTTTTTTGTATACCTGGTTTTTTTTATATGATCACTCTCTCTTCCGAAAAACGTGATGGTAGCTATGATACTTTTATATTGCTTTGGTCAATTGTTTTCAGGATGATTTATTTTTTTTCTAGTATGATAAAACCTGAGGGTAGTGAAAGTTATCTGATTTTTTGGAATGGTCAACCGCTAACTACACCAATAACTGAACATTTTTACCTTTTTTATCAATTTGTATTAAACTTAATTAATTAATTACAAGTGATATAAATAACTGACTAGTGTCCATAGTGACTATCTCGAAAAATAATTACCAAGGATTACAAAAAACCTTGCAATCAGTCAAAGAGCAAGACTCTAAAATAATAGAGCATATTGTCATTGATGGAGAGTCCGATGACGGAAGTAAAGAACTTTTAAAGTCATATACCCATTGTAAAAAATATGTTTATTTTTCAGAAGTAGATAATGGGATATCTAGTGCATTTAATAAAGGTTTAGACAGAATTAATGGCGATTGAATTTTTATAATTTATCAAAATAAATAATAAATAAAAAAATAGTTTCTATGACTATGCATATAAGATACCTTTTCATTCCTAAAAATCCGAATCTAAATCATTGCCCAGAATCTTTTAATGCAGCGTTAAAATGTAATATTTTTGGTAATTCTCATAGTAATTCTCATATAGAAAATATAAATCGTATTACTCTTGGAACAATTTTCTACCTAGTAAAAAACTTAGTAAGTTTATCATCAGACGAGGTAATATCGCTATTTTTATTTCAAATACGATTAGAGTATTTGGCTTTAATATTTATTCTTAAAACTATATGTATTATTCTTTCTAAAGATTTAAGAGTATATTATATGATGCATGAACCTCGATTAGAGAAGGGAAGAACTAATCCTCTTAAAGCATTTTTAGTCTATATCTCTAACTTATTGTTTGGTTTTTTATCATCTAAAGTTTTATTACCTAGTAATGAAGCTGTATTAAAAGCTAAAAGCTTTGTTGAAAATCAGAAGATTTGTCAGGTAAATCTTACTTTTATGTCTGTTCCTGATGAGATTTTGGAGAGGAACTTGTTTGAACTGAGATGTAATTGGGAAAAAGTCAAAACTTTTTCCTATCTAGGTACAGCGGTAAAAGATAAAAATCCTCAAGGATTTATAAAATTTGCAAATATTGTTAATAAATATTATGTAGATAAAGCTCGGTTAATTCGTGCTGGTTCTGATAAAAATGTGTCTATAAATTATGATAAAGAGCTAATAATTAGATTTCCTGGCTATATGTCTAATAGTGCTAAAAAATTCTTGCTTGGTTTGACGCACTTTCTTGTAATTCCTTACTCTTTCTCTACTCAAAGTGGTGTGATAGCAGAAGCATTAAGCTATGGAAAGTTGTTAGTTATTAATGATATTCCTGCTTTTTCTTGTTTCAAAAATTTAGAGTTTGTCTTCCTGATTGATTTTAATGATGAAAGCTCAATATTAAAATGCATAAACTATTTATTTAGCATGGAAATTAGTGATTACGAGAAGTGTTATCGAGAAGCTGTGAATTTCTATCAAAAAAATTATTCGGTGAGTTATTTATCAAAAACATTGCCCAAGGTTCTATAAGAGAAAATTTACCCTATTAAATTGTTTATGCAAAATAATAAGCAAGTACTACTTTACATAATTACAAAATCTGAATTGGGTGGCGCTCAGGGGAATGTTTATGATTTGATTTCCAATTTTCATGAACATTACGAAGTTCATTTAGCAACGGGTAGCACAGGTCATTTAACCCAGAATGTGAGTGCTATTGGAGTGTTTGTGCATCTAATTCCAAATCTGACCCGTCAAATCAGCTTATTTAGTGACCTATTAGCAGTAAAAGAATGCGTTTTATTAATAAAAAAAATTAAACCAGGTATCATCCACGCACATAGTAGTAAAGCTGGGGTAGTTGGGCGTGTTGCTGGATGGATTTGCAGAGTTCCTACAGTATTTACAGCACATGGTTGGGGCTTTACTTCTGGAACACCCATACCTCGTCGCATGATTGCACTATTGGCCGAAAAATTGACGGCACTTATTACTAGCAAGCTGATTTGTGTGTCGGAAAGCGATCGCCTGTTGGCACAAAGCCTTGGTATTGGCAGCAAAAGTTCATTGGTTTGTCTTCGTTACGGCATTGACAATATAGCGATTTCCCTAGCCAATCCTTCACAGCAACCACCCCGTTTGATTATGGTGGCACGTTTTAATGAGCAGAAAGACCAAGCTACCCTACTAAACGCGATCGCTCTGCTGTCGAACCATACTCTTCATCTTGACTTGGTTGGTAGTGGTTCGTCTTTGTCATCATGCAAAGCTTTAGCACAATCTTTGGGAATTGCAGATCGGGTTTCTTTTTTAGGCGATCGTACAGATGTGTCCGAATTGTTAACTCAGTCTCAAATATTTATTCTTAGCACTCACTATGAAGGATTACCTATCAGCATTTTAGAAGCTATGCGTGCTGGCTTACCTATTGTTGCAACTAATGTAAATGGAGTGCCAGAGGAAATTGTACATAGTGAAACAGGCTTACTAGTGCCGCCTAAAGATGTACAACTACTAGCTGATGCACTCTCTACTCTCATTCAATCTCCTGATCTTCGTCAACAGATGGGTAAAGCAGGCAGACAAAAATTTGTGCAGGAATTTACAGTTGAGCGCATGATAGCCGAAACCAGAACTATCTACGAACAAATACTCAAAAATTAATAAGTAATAAGTAATATGAACTATTGCCAAGTATCCATAGTGACGATCTCGAAAAATAATTACCAAGGATTACAAAAAACCTTGGAATCAGTCAAAGAGCAAGACTATAAAATAATAGAGCATATTGTCATTGATGGAGATTCTGATGATGGAAGTAAAGAGCTTTTAGAGTCATATACCCATTCTAAAAAATATGTTTATTCTTCAGAAATAGATAATGGGATATCTAGTGCATTTAATAAAGGTTTAGATAGAAGTAATGGTGATTTAATCTTTTTCTTAAATGCAGGCGATGTACTTGTTTCTAATACTATTGTTTCTGAAGTTGTTAAAAGCTATTTGACACATAAATGGAAGTGTGGCGTCGGAGGTAGAATCTCCTCAAATTATGCAGAAGAAGAGGTGTTGTATTATCCACCAAAACTTACATCTAATTTCCTAAAATACTTTATGTTTTTACCTCACCAAGGTTTTTTTTGCGAGACGTCTTTGCACAGAAATTACAAATTCGATGAATCTATTAAAACTTCTATGGATTATGAATTATTTCTCAGAATGCTGAAGGATATAGAAATATTCTATTTACCTTTTGTTATATCAAAATGTCAACCAGGGGGTGTTTCAAGTCAATCACGGAAGAGAGTTATTGAGCAATCAGGTATACGCCTTAAACAGGCTAACAGAATCCATGAAAAATTTATAATTAGCATTTTAAATACATTGATTCTGCTAAAGAGTGATTTAAAAATTAGCTCGCCTTTTGCATTAAAAAATGAATCGATTAAAGATTACATTAACTAATATTTGATTCATATTAATTAAATAATCCTTTTAGAAGTAGCCGCATTTTTATTAAGTTGTGAACTTAGCGTAGCTCAAGTTTAGTTAGGAATGTGAAAAAACTTTTTTATTGTTAGGTCGAATGGATAGAGATAAATACAACCATGTCAAATACAGTATCTACAGTTTCTATTGCTATCCCTGCCTACAATGAATCCGCAAAAATAGAACAAGTTGTGCGTGGATTTTTAGGCAGCAATTACCCATATATAATAGAAATATTCGTTGCTGATGGTGGTAGCACGGATGGTACTCAAAAAATAGTTGAAAAACTCTCAACTGAAGATGTACGCATCAAGCTACTACACAATTCTCAAAAAACTAGACCAGCCGGTCTAAATTTAATTTTATCTGAATGTACAGGTGATATTTTTCTCACAGCTGATGGTCATTCTGACTATGCATCTGACTACATCGAAAGATGTGTAGAAGGTTTGCAAAATTCAAACGCTTGTAATGTTGGTGGAGCGCAGCGCTTTGTAGCTGAAAACTCCTTTCAAGCAGGTGTTGCACTTGCATCTTTGAGCTTACTTGGAAATGGTGGAGCTAAATATAGAAACCCTAACTATAGCGGTTACGCAGATACTGTTTATTTAGGGTGCTTTTGGAAAAAGAGTTTATTAGAGCTACACGATTTGTGTGTTAAAGATAATCCCAATAAAGCGATAAGCTTGAACTTTGATAAAACTATATTTGATCCAACACAAATTACTAATGCTGATTCTGAATTGAATCAGAAGTTAATTGCTAAAAATGAGCAAGCAATCTACATCGACTCAAAAATTCGTGTCTGGTACTACCCGCGAAAATCTTACAAGTCATTAATTCTTCAATATTTCAGATATGGTCGAGGTCGATATTTAACCAGTACAAAACACCCCAAAATACTGCAATTGAGAGGTATATTACCATTTGTAGTTATATCTACTGCTCTTTTGCTTCTCATTGTTGACTTTCTTTTTACTAAATTAGATTTGCCAATGGAATTAGTAATTCTTGGAGGGTTACTATTACCTTTTTTGGAGAGTCTGCGAGTTACTTTAAAACATTGGAAAAGCTTTAATTCGGAAATTTGGCGAGGCAGTGAACACGAAGTTCCTTCATTCATTAGTCGTTTCTTTTTCTGTGGAATTGCTTTATTAAGTATGCCAATTTCTCACTTTGCTGGCTATGGCTATCAATTGTTCCGCAATCAAGTTTTGCAAGTTAGTAACTGGTAATTAATACAGAGCAGCCCTCAAAAACACGAGCATGATTTGTTATTTAGTAGAGGCTCATAAATATCAACAACTAATTAAATTGCAAACCATGTAGGTTCGTTTGAGACATGAAGCACTACACCTGTATGGGTTATGCGATCGCTAACCCATCCTAAAGTTATACAATTTTATACAACTTGACTTCATAAGGGTTTAAAAGAGTACTAAAACTTGCCTCATTGGATATTTTAGTAATAGTTTTTTCCTTAAAAGTAACTATTTTGCCAGCTAACCTCTGAGTGAGATTTACTGTGAAATTTATCTGAATCAGATTGTGATTAATGGCTATCATTAAATGTTTTTTAGTATTAGGAATAGGAAATAATTTAACTTCTATCTCTGAGTTGTTTACTTGTACTGGATTGCTTAAATTTTCTCCTTCAACGATTGCAGGAATGTATTCTCGGAATTCTTTAATAGTAGGATACAAAACTGACTCATTCCAGGAAGGTGAAGAGAGGTAGTGTATCCAAAATAGCAGCCCGTCCGCCCCTGCAAAGACTGATAAATAAAACATATAGCGAAATTCTAGCTTTGTTGGTAATCGTTTATTGTACTTATTCTCACCATAAGCTTGTACTACGTTCCAAAATTTTTTCTTTTTAATATCAGCTAGGGAAGCGACGTACTTGAGGCGGTCACGGTAAGATTTTGCCCATTGAAATTCTGCAACTTCCTGTGTGCAAGGATAAAAATCCCACATCAGTATATCCATTGCATCGCTGTAGGGTTCAATTTCGTATATGTAGGCAAAAACTAACGCTACTGGCTTTGATTTATCTTCTTCCTTAATAGCTTTGTATAGCTTTTTTAATAAATCTGAAGCAATTGGTCTAGATGGTATCTCTGGTTCATCATAAAGATACCAACCATACACAGAAGGATGATCTTTATAAGTACGAATAAACTCTTTCACTCCTGAGATATTTTCTGATTCGATTAAAGAACGAGAGATCTCAAGCAGAATTTTTATTGGTGTTTTTTTAGAAGCATCCAAAAATGCTTGAATTTTTTCCTTGTTCTCTTTTTCAACATAAGGCATTAATAAGTCAATTCCTTGAGAATATACTTTGATTGGTACATCAATATTGTTAATATTATCATACCAACCTAAGAAGAAGGGTAGACTCCGTTTCTGATTAATGGTTAAATATTTTTTGGAATTTAAACTTAAAGCTATGCTGATAGTACTAGCTGCTACAAAACCAGTAATTAAACTTAGAAATTTATGTCGCTTTATCATAATTTAAAACTTTAAAATTGAAGTTCCAAGTCCAAAAAGCAATGCTCTTGTTTCCCCTACTTATACTGAATTACATAGGCAGACTACTAAAGTAGAAGGGATAACTAATTTTTTCAATCCACAAAATGTATATGTAGGACTGCCTTTCTTAGCTACAGCAGTTTTGAGATAAATGAGGTACACCGATAGTCCAAGGGCAAACACCGTTTGCCCCTACTAATGTACCTCACGCACTTCGAAAGCGCTGTAAGTTTTATCAAGATACAAAGGAGACTAAATGAAAAGGCTTATTCGCGTGATCGCCATCATGCTGTTCACAGCATTGCTGGTGATAAATCTGAACAAAGGCTTTCAGTTACAAATAGAGAAAGTGTTTGCAGTAGGTCCTTGCGACTCCCCTGCTAACGAGATCGTCGCTGAGAACTGTCTGGCAGGCAATCCAGCCTCAGAGTGGGACATCAGCGGTGATGGTGACTCAACTATCCAAGGCTTCGCTACTGATATCAGCTTTCAACCAGGGGAAACCGTTTCCTTCAAGGTTAAGACCGACGCCACCAATTACAGCCTTAACATCTACCGACTGGGCTACTACAACGGCACAGGTGCTCGTAAGGTGGCAACCGTTCAAGGTGTGCCACAAACACAGCCAAACTGCTTAAGCGATACAACAACTGGACTAATAGATTGCGGTAACTGGAACGTGTCCGCATCTTGGACTGTGCCGACGAATGCCACATCAGGGATCTACTTGGTGAAGCTTGTGCGCCCAGACACTGGGGGGGCTAGCCACATGGTCTTTATCGTCCGCAAAGATAGCAGCACCTCTGACCTACTATTCCAGACTTCTGATACTACCTGGCATGCTTATAACACTTACGGCGGCAAAAACCTCTACATAGGAGGACCAGGTGTTAAAGAAAATGCCTATAAAGTCAGCTACAATCGCCCTTTTAACACTCGCGTATACGACGGTGCTACCGACTGGCTGTTTAACGCTGAGTATCCACTAGTGCGATGGCTAGAGGCTAACGGCTACAATGTCAGCTACTTTACTGGCGTAGATAGCGATCGCCGAGGTAACTTGATCAAAAATCATAAGGTCTTCTTATCAGTCGGTCATGATGAGTATTGGTCTAATCAACAGCGCAGTAATGTTGAAGCGGCTCAAGGTGTAGGTATTCATCTGGCATTTTTTAGCGGCAATGAAATTTTCTGGAAGACCCGGTGGGAAAACAGCATTGATGGGTCAAATACACCATATCGCACGCTAGTCTCCTACAAAGAGACCCATGCGAATGCGGTAATCGATCCGGCTGATCCACCCACATGGACTGGTACTTGGCGCGATCCTCGCTTCAGTCCACCTGCAAATGGCGGTCGTCCAGAGAATGCCCTGAGTGGTACTATTTTCACTGTTAACTGCTGCAGCTATGCCATCACTGTCCCTGATTCTGACGGTAAGATGCGCTTTTGGCGCAACACGAGCATCGCAAATCTTGCAGCAGGAACCACTGCCACACTTCCGAATGGAACATTGGGTGCAGAGTGGGATGAAGACCTTGATAACGGCTTCCGACCCCCAGGTTTGTTTAGATTGTCGACCACTACACAGAACGTGTCGCAGCGCCTTCTTGACTACGGGTCAACCTATGGTTCGGGTACAGCCACTCACCACCTAACACTCTACAAACACAGCAGTGGTGCCTTAGTGTTTGGAACAGGAACATATCAGTGGTCGTGGGGGCTTGATAGCAAGCATGATAATGGCAGCGCCCCCCCAGATGTGCGGATGCAACAGGCAACTGTTAATCTGTTCGCTGACATGCGCGTGCAGCCTGCCACCTTGCAGACCGGCCTAGTACTAGCCACTGCCTCAACAGACAACAGCGCCCCCACCTCAACGATCAGCTCACCGACGGCTGGCACAACAGTGCCAACAGGTAGCTCAGTTACAATCAGTGGCACGGCAAGTGATACAGGTGGCGGTGTTGTCGGCGGTGTCGAAGTATCGGTGGATGGCGGGACAACATGGCACCCAGCTAATGGACGTGCCAGCTGGAGCTACACCTGGACACCTTCAATCAGTGGCTCAGTAACTATCAAAAATCGGGCTGTAGATGATAGCGGCAATATCGAAACACCTGGAACAGGGGTTGCTGTCACAGTTGGTGGAACACGGACTTGTTCTACACAACAACCATGTAGTATTTGGAATAGCACAGCGACTCCTACCGTAGTGGCAGACCCTGATACAGCAGCGACCGAGTTAGGTGTCAAGTTCCGCTCTGATATCAACGGCTATATTAAGAGCATCAGATTCTACAAGAGTATCACTAACACAGGCACACATACTGGTACCCTGTGGAACAGTAGTGGGACAAAGCTTGCGAGTGCAACTTTTACCAACGAGACAGCTTCAGGCTGGCAACAGGTAAACTTTACTACCCCTGTAGCGATTACAGCCAATACAACCTATATTGCCTCTTACCATACTAATGTTGGTCATTACTCAGCAGATGAGGGGTACTTTGCCAACTCTGGTGTAGATAACGCACCACTGCACGCTCTAAGCAATGGCACAAGTGGGGGTAACGGTGTCTATCACTATGGTTCAACTTCTGCTTTCCCTAGCTCCACCTATAACTCTAGTAATTACTGGGTAGATGTTGTATTCAGCACAACTCAGTAAAATTTAGTCGTGGAAAAAACCTTCTTAAAACGAGCAAGTGCGACGTGAAAGTCGTGCGGAGGTGCAGTAGCACACATGACGCTCGGAGTCGTCTCCACAAGAAGGTTCCTTCCCTTCACAAGGGAAGGTTTTTTACATCTGGGTGCTGGCAAGACAAAGACAACAAGGAAGGAAAGCAGACAAGGAAGTTTTTTGTTTGATGATATGGCAAAAACTCGATCCTTTCAACATATTAAAGCTCATCCTCAGCAAATCAAGATTCGCACAGCAATGGTTGAGAATCAAGTTGAGATCTCTATTCGGTATAATGGTAAGGGGATGACAGAAGAGGTTAAAGCTAAAATCTTTGATCATTTATTTACAACTAAAGCCGTCGGAAAAGGGACAGGATTAGGATTGGCGATCGGCGCTTCGCCGCAGCGCTTCGCTATCGCTCGTCAAATTGTTGTGGAAAAACATGGCGGAGCGATCAAGGTAGATTCTACGCTAGGCGAAGGTACGGAATTTGTGATCGAGCTACCGCTGTAGCACAGCACTAAGTATTAATTTTCAGCAAGGATAAAGTCGGCGATCGCCTTATCTTTAGTACTTGCTTCTTCTGGAGGACTAAGTAAAACAGAACGCTGAATCACCTTACCTTTGAGACGACGAAGAACCCTACTGGGAATACCATAACCATAAACAACATGTCCTTGTCCAGCTAATACCACCACTTGGTAATCTGGGTGAGATTTTAGAAATTTGGCAATACCTTCTGCCATTGTTTCATCCCAAAGGACTTGTGCTAAAAAGAAGCGGTCAACATCACTACTATTACCACCATTATTGACGGCTTGATGCTGCTGAAAGACTGCAAGTAAGCTTTGGCGATACTCTTTATTATCAGTACGGATTTCTGAGAATGGGGGAATCTTTTGGCGTTCAGATAATGTTAAACTTTCTAAGCCTTGCTGAGCAACTTTACGAGTAATTTCAGAAGGAGTATTTAGGGCTAAAACAGGTAATTGTTTCTTTTGGGCAAACCGCAGGATAGGGGCGTAATTTTCCCAAGGAATACGCCAGCGTTTTTCGTACTCGCTTTTCTCTAAAAGTTCTTTTTCGGTTAGTTTTCCTGTAATATATTGATCCAGTATCCCTTGATAAGGTCGCTGGAACATTTCCATTGCGATCGCGATTTTAGGATTATGTTGATAGAGTTCTTGAATAATTTTTAGCTGATTTTGGTGGTCTTTGGAACTATCGTGAGTCTCTCCCAAATACACAACATTTGCTTGTCTCAATGTTGGTATCATCTGGGATAAATCTCCAACACACTTGCTTGCAACAAATTTCTCAGAACACGAACTTTTTACTGATTGCTGGGCGTAAGTTGGCAAAGTGCAAAGTAAAAATATTCCTAACCATAAAGCAAATACTTGGGTGATAGGGAAGTAATAACGCTGCAATTGTTTCATGTTGTTGACACAGTGAAATGATGAAACACAGGCTGGCTGGAAAACAACCGTTTGTAGATAAGTGAATCGACGGTAATATTTCAAGCTATGTTAATAAATTTTAACGTAGCGCAACGCACCACCACAAATTCAAGGTGCGTTACGGCTTCGCCTAACGCACCCTACAACTAAATCTTATAAATTCTGACTTCTGACTCCTGAGTTCTTTTGTTAAAAAATAACATTAGTTTTTGGCTGATAATCCCTACAATCTATGGCTTCTTCTGTATTTGCAGCGTGGGGATGGACAGTGCATTTAAGGCGGTAGTTGTCGGTAAAAAATTCGCAATTTGTACAGGGTATCTGATGCATTTGCTTTGCGCTGGAGACGCTTTGTTTTGCAGCTGTCCATAAACTGGAAGCAACAACAAAAACTAATGCCCATGCACAAAAAAAGCAAATAGGCACTATTAAAAATTGAATTGTGTGAAGTAGGTAATACAGTAGTTGCAGCACGGTGGGTTCCAATATATCTTAGGATTAAATAGTAGAGTGTGTTAGACGGAACTATCGCTAACACATCCTACGTATCTAACAATTTATTCCTGTCTCCTAAGTTAAAAAAACTTCTCACTCCTAACTTCTTGCTATAGAGGGAGAAGTTAGATGCCAGCATGACCAAGTGCTAGCCCAGCAACAAGCATCCCCAGAACGAGGAACGGTTGAGCACTTGCTTGGTACTTGACATCATTATTAAGAGGATCACGTAGGAAGTACATGTCTTGGAAGGTGAGTTGCGGAATGATTAGGAGTAGAAGAATTGCAGCATACAGATTTTCATTGATAGTGATCAGATAAACTGCAATTGCTGCTTGAAACACGTCAATCAAAACCACGCTAATCCATGCAGCATTTGTCACCCCGAACATGACGGGTAGTGACTTTAATCCAAACTGGCGATCGCCTTCTACACTCTTGAAATCATTAACAATAGCAATCCCCAAACCAGCTAAACTGTAAACCACGGTAAGCACTACAATTTTCCAATTGAGTTCACCAAACAAAGCATGACCAGTACACCAGGGTAAGGCGATGTAACTTGCGCCTAAGGCGTAGCTGCTTAGCCAACCGTTCTGCTTAAGTTTTAACGGTGGTGCAGAATAAATGTATGCTATAAAAGAACCTAGTATAGCAAGGCATGTGATTGTGGGGAATTCATGACCTGCCCAAACATCTAGAACAAATGCTAGCGCAACACCACTAATCACCAAAACCAGTATTTGCGTAATGACTTGGGGTAGAGAAATCGCTCCTGAAGGAATTGGGCGATAAGGCTCATTGATTGCATCAATATCGCGATCAAAGAATTCATTGACGGTTTGTGTATAACCAGTCATTAAGGGTCCTGCTAGCAACATACAGGTTGCTGCCTTCAAAACATTTTCCAGCGTCCAAGTGTAGTCACCAGAAGAAGCCGCACCACAGATCACACCCCAAATTAGGGGAATCCAGGTAATCGGTTTCATCAGTTGTAGGCGGATTTTCCACACGGAGCCTCCTCCTGACGCTGCACCCTTCATGCCCAGTAGTTGCCTTGTTTTAGCAGTGCGCTCAGCAGCGCGATTTACTTCTTCTCCAACAGATCCTAGATCTTGCGTAGGAGATGAATTGGGATTTGGGGAAACGGGCGTTGATTCAGACATAAGGCATATACGAGATGGGGAGTAGAGGTTGTTAGTATGTAATGGTTAGTTGTTGTACTAACCACTAACCATTAACCACTAAAACGAAATTATCAAATAATTATTTTGGAACTTTGCTCCTGTAACTGATTTGCCACTTAAAGCGGGAGGTAAAGCGATATTTCGCCGCAGATCTCCTGCTTCTATAGTGACCTCTGGCCCATATTGAGTCAGCTTGACTTGTTTTTTATCAAACCCAGGCAAAAATAAGCGTACCTGACGATTTTGGGTATCGATCTCAATTGGCTTGGGAGCTTGTACTGCCTGAGCCGCAAAGTTAGGTAGTGCATCTATTAATGATTGCCAGTCGCCTGTGCTTTCATCGGGAACAACACTCACTGGTAGGGGAGTAAATTCTTCTGCTAAGCTAAGGGTTCTGTCAGAAGATACGAATATAACCCCACCAACAGTCAAACCAACTTGCTGAGCACTACCCCAAAGATAACGAGCAGTAGCAACTTCGATAGGGTCATCTGTAGTTACTAAGAATGCAGCAACATGCTTTGGATCTGCAACAGCTGCTTTCCCTTTATCTAATAAATTATTAACTTGGTTAGTAGGTTCGTTAAGGCTATCAGGGTTCCAATTAATGTTGAGAACAGTGCTAACCAGAGGTTGAATTAGGGGTGATTCGGAAATTGTTTTTCCTATATCAGAATTAACGAATAATTGTCTAAATCTCCTTACATACCAACTAAGAGATTCTGGCATTCCTAAAGTTCTAATGGTGGAAGAGTCCCCCGAACCATCATAGACAATTACGTCATATTTGCCACTGGCGTCATATTCGCGAATGGCATTTAAGACAAGGGCGCTGTCCATCCCAGGCAAAACTGGTACTTCTTGAGCGTAAACCTCTTTCAACAAGGGTGTGCGGAGGTATTGCGCCTCCACTTTCTTCACCTCTTCCCAACTGCGTTCTAGCAATACAGATGTTTGAAACTGTACGAGATGCAAATTAGCAGCAATTTCTTGAGGGTTAGAACTAATTGGGACACCCAGTAGGATTGACAATGTTGGTTCAGCCTGTCCTGCAAGGAGTACCCGCCTTCCTTGATTTGCTAATAGCTTGGCGGTAGCGATCGCAATTTTTGTGCGATCTGTGCTACCTTTACCCAAAAATGTTAGTATCAGCGCCATTAGTTGATTCCTATATTTTACCGCCGATTTTTTCAACTCCAACTTAGCACTCTGTATCAAACTGTAGCTCTCTCGGAAGTTATGAGCACTTCCGCGCTACTGCACAAGTTTGAGTTCATCTTCAAAAAACCAAGTAGTAAAATTATCTTCAAACTTAACCACCACCCCGACACCGCTTGCGTCAGTCATTCTAAATGACTGAATTGTACCTACTTTTCCTAGTCTTTGAGCTACAGGAGCAGAAACGCGATCGCGCAAACGGTAAACTTTAACTTTTTGTCCGATTTCCATGCCAACTAACAAAGCAACAAACCAAGACTCAGTGTAGCTGAATCTGTGACGCAGCGCGAGAGTTTATTGGGGATTGGGGATTGGGCATAGGGCATAGGGCATGGGGCATAGGGCTAAGGCTGGCTATATTCAGCAGCACTAAGATGTGCGATCGCCTGTTTTAGCCAGTCTTCTACAAGAGCATTTTTAGATAATCCAATATCTTCACTTACTACGTGCAAAGCGTGACTAACTTCGTTTGCCGTATAGCCTAATGCTAACAGAGTCATTTGCACTTCTTCGAGAATTCCTGGTGCTGGACCACCTGTAGCGACGAAAAATCCTGCTGTTTTGCGCCATTCTATCAACTTACTTTTTAGTTCCAAACAAAGGCGTTCTGCGGTTTTCTTGCCCACACCAGGAGCTTGAATTAATAATTGGGTGTTGCCAGTGATGATTGCTTGGACTAAGTCTGGTAGTTCCAAAGTGTCCAGTAAGGCGATCGCTAAAGCAGCCCCGATCCCGCTCACACTCAACAAGTGGCGAAAAACATCTCGTTCTCCTGGTGAAGCAAAACCATATAGTAATGGTACTTCTTCACGAATTTGGTAATGAGTAAAGATTTGAACTTCGCCGCCTGAGTCTGGCAATTGTTTCACCAGTCGTGCAGGAACTTGCAAGTCGTACCCCAACCCATTAACTTCTATTGTCAGAACATTACGATTACCACTATTACTTTGGATACCGGCGATGATGCCTTTAAGATAACTAATCATTTTAAGAAACCAAAATATATAAGACCTTCTAGTATTCCACCTGCACAAAAATTTTTCGCTAGGTAACGATACTCAGCGCGATTGTCTTTGTACCATTGGAGTAATTCAGGACGGGCGTTCCCAACTATTATTCCCCTTTCTTCGGCAGTAGCAAACAAAGCAATATCATTGCCAGAATCGCCACAGACAACCGTCTTTTCTGCTACAAATTTCCACTTTTGGCGAAGAAACTGTACTGCCTGTCCTTTATCGCTGCTTCTAGGTACAATGTCAAGGTCTATACCACTACTGTAAATGAGCTTTACATTTAATTTAAGCTCTTGCAAATCTGACTCAAGTTTTGGTAATACTCGATCTGCGAAGGTTTGTTGCAAGAAAAAACTCACCTTAAAAGGGCGCTGTTCCGAATCTGGTTGCGGAACTAAGTCAGGAAACTTAGTAGCTACAGACACCACCAAATCACGATTCCAACCAGGTGAAAGTCTTTCTGACCAACCTGAGTCAGGATCTTTACTACCATTAATGTAAATTTCGGTTCCCACAGCTAAGATAAGCCCATCTGGTTCTAAAAGATTTTTCTCTTCTTTTAATTTTTGATACAGAATTGGCGAGCGACCTGTGGCATAAACGATCTTAGTACCATGTTCCTGCCGATGTTTTTCTAAGCGACCATTAAGTTCAAGGAGCGTATTGTCCTCTCCCACGAGGGTGTTGTCTAAATCAGTTACGAATAGAAATTTAGTCATATCAACCTCTTGGCAAGAATAGGGAGCAGGGAGCAGGGAGCAGGGGAGCAGGGAGCAGGGGAGCAGGGGAGCAGGGGAGCAGGGGAGCAGGGAGCAGGGAGCAGGGAGCAGGGAGCAGGGAGCAGGGAATATGATAGAAAGAGGAGGTGTTTGTTTCATAGACTGCTAGCTGTGTTTTAGCACTAGTGATGGTTTAGATCTTGCCCTCGTCTCAGCAAGCTCGGAGAACCCAGGTTTAAGAACGAAAAATTAAGGAGTCTCAGCTTTCCTGATTTTCACCCTACCTGGTTTGTAGGGCTGATGCAAGATGTAGATCCTTAACTAGTACACAACCTTATTTTGTAAATCCGACACCTACCAAGCGTTCCACACCCCTTACTACCTGTTCAGAGTTTTTATCCGAGAGTAGGTAAATTGAAAAATGTTTATGCTGGAAATAAAATATATTGGAGATAATAAAAAAAGAAAGCAACGACCCTTGAAGTTTAACTAAATCTGGACAAACAAGACAGTTTTGAAGTTGTTCTTATCGTTAAGTTGTGGCTGTATTAATGATTAATTTAAGAGTAGCAATCGCAGAAGCCGCAGACCGCGTTCATCAAGACAATAAACGCCTCAAAATTCTATTAATGCAAGCAAAAGATGAAATTGTCCGCTTATCTAGATTTGTCAGTCACTTAGTCTGTACTTTAACTCCAAAAGAAAAAGAGCTTAGAGACACCAATGCTCGTTTACAGATAGAGTTAGCTTTAAAAATTGTAGAGCAAGAAATGCTACGTAAACAGGTAGAAGAAACACGGTTGGCTTTAGAAAGAGAAAGAGAAGTTAGTGAACTCAAATCTCGATTTATTGCAATTGCTTGCCATGAGTTTCGCACCCCGTTAACTAGCATTCTCCTATCTTGTGAATTTTTAAAAAATCACCAACATAAATTAACAGAAGACGCTAGATTACGCTATTTTAGACAAATTAAATCCAGCGTTAAAAATATGAACCAAATCTTAGAAGATGTTCTGATTGCTGGTAGTGTACAAGCAGGAAAATTACAGTTTAAACCTGCACCTCTTGCTCTCGTAAACTTCTGTTTTGATTTGGTTGAACAAATACAGCTTAGCGCAGGCGATCGTTATACTATCCATTTTATTAGTCAATGTTCCTATAATTCCACAATCAAAGACCGCCCTTTAATGGATGAAAACTTGCTTCGACACATCCTCACAAATTTACTTTCAAATGCTATTAAGTATTCACCTGAAGGAGGCGACATTCACTTCAATTTAATTTGTGATCAAGAAAGTGTTATTTTACGAATCCAAGACCATGGTATTGGTATTCCAGAAGAAGAACAAGGAGAATTATTTACTTCATTTTTTAGATGTAGTAATACCGGCAAACTGCCAGGAACAGGACTTGGTTTAACTATTGTCAAAAATGCAGTTGAATTACATGGAGGTCAAATAACTGTAGAAAGTGGAGTAGGTCTAGGAACTACTTTCACTGTAATTTTACCCATAAATTATCCGGTTACATCAGAAAAAATCCTTGAAAAAAAAGGGAGCTAGGAGCAAATGGCAACCAGGGTAAAGCGAAACAAATATTTACGACAATTAATTTCAAAAAAAATCCTTGGCAAAATTTCTTTGATAGTTTAAATCTCTTCTCCGACGACTTTATGGACACCAGAGAGCAACCTAAATTGGAAACAAGAGAGAGCATTTGAATAAGATTGATTCTGACTCCTTCTTCACTCCTCATTTAAAGTCTCAATCAACAAATCTACTTGCTGCTGTCGTTTTTGCAAAAAACTTTCGCACTCACGCAAATACTTAACAGCAGCATTAAATTGGTCAAACACCTCTTCTAAATCCAACTTGCCTGCTTCAATTTCAGCGATAATTTTTTCTACCTCAGCAACCTTTGCTTCGTAATTCCACGTCTTGTCGAGGGTTATATCATCTGAACTCATAAGTTCTCTTCTTCACGCTTCGTTATAACTTTTACTTTAACTTCACCCTGACCTAACTGAACCCATAATTGTTCTCCCACTGCTAATTCTTGAGTAGAACGAGCGATCGCACCATTTTCTTGTCTGACTACCGCATAACCTCGTTTCAGGACAGCTTTAGGATCAAGAGTTGCCAACTTCTGGCTTAACACATCTACATGCTGGGTTGCTTGCTGAAATTGTCTGGTTGTTGCTTGCACAAGCTGCTGACGCTTCCAACTAAGCATTTGTTTCTCTTGGTGTACTTGTCGATCTAACCGCAAACGCCTTAGACGATTTTGCAATTGTTCGATCTCGTATTTTGCCGTTTCCCAGCTGGAAAAAACAGCATCATGTAAAGTAGCAATACGCTGATAATGCTGACCATACAATTCTTTAAGCTCTGGAACAACTAGTTCAGCAGCAGCAGTCGGGGTATGCACGGTTACGTCTGCAACTAAATCTACCAAAGACTCATCCCTTTGATGACCAATACCAGTAATTACAGGAATCGAACAGTTAGCAACTGCTCGCACTACCCGTTCATCATTAAAACACGCCAATTCCTCAACTGCTCCTCCTCCACGAGATAAAATCAGCACTTGAGCACGTCCATCTCGTTCTACTCGTTGAATAGCATTAACAATAGACTCAGGTGCTTGGTCGCCCTGTACTGTGGCGGGAGAAAATAAAACATGTAAACCAGGGTATCGTTGCTTGAGTGTTTTTTGAATATCACCCCAGGCAGCGGCTGTAGGTGAGGTGACAACGGCTATAGTTTGGGGATGGATTGGAAGCGATCGCTTTCTTTTTGGATCAAACAACCCCTCTGCTTCTAGGCGATCGCGCAGTTGTTTAGAACGCAGCGCTTGTAAACCAGCACCACCGGGAAAAGCCTGCCAAACCGAAAGCTGATATTCTCCCCTTTGAGGATAAACCCGAATGCTGCCTAAGATAATTAATTGCTCACCCAGCCTTGGTATTTGTACTAATTTTGCTAACTGACTACTCCACACTACACACTTTATCCCTGCAACTCCATCTGAATCTTGTAGTGTGAAAAATAACCCACTGCGATGATGATGAGCACTAGAAACTTCTCCTGTCACCCAAACTTGCCGAAGTTGCTCGTCTTGTTCTAACAGAAAGCGAATATAATCAGTTAGCCCAGCTACGGAAAGCGCTGTTTCAGGAATAAGAGAGACAGGAAAATCAGTGTCCATTTTGTTCGTTGTGTATCTTAATTAATGACCAAAGTTATACAGGCTTGGGGATTGAAAGTCTCACCAACGCACCTTGGAATACAATCTCCCGTCCACAACCTGAAACCAGAAAAGGAAGTGCTACCTCCCTAATTGAAGAATTAGTACGTGAAAGTCAACGCCTCCAGTTTAATGGTATCGTTAAAGCAATAACAATACCCAGTGCTCGCCCATTCTATAGAAGAATCGGATTTATAGAAACCAACGGCTCGGGAGAAATGATACTTACTTATGATGCAGCACAAGACTTTTTAATCAGACAGCAGCAATTAAGGGAAGTCCACCATGACCCAGGAAATTAAAAAACTAAAAACGACAGAACTACTCCAATGGCAAGAGGAAATATATGAACTAGAAAAATACGCTTTCGCGGGTGTCATATCAGACTCAGAACAAGAACAGCGCGTCAACAATCTCCTTGATAAAAACTATTACTATCGTCATCTAGAAAAAGTTCGCCAATGCAAACAAAAACTATTAGAAGATCTTGCATTTCTTGAACAACGCGAACAGCTACTACTAGCAGAAATCGATAGACTTGACCAATCTTCACCCTCTGGTGTTGCTGAATGAACGCTGGTAACGAGGCTTTCAATTGAAGCGACATCTTCATTAGAGAGTTGCCATTCTTGCTGCATCTGCTGAAAGCGATCGCGAGTAGCCTGACTAAGAGGATACTCTTGTCGCATTGCTACAGCTAATGCTAGGTCGTACTCTTGCAGATGTTGCTTATAGGCTTCTATTCTTCCGCTAAGCCTTGACTCAATTGGTACTGTATCCTCGTTCCTTAGTCCAAGAATTTGCTGGAGATTTTGTCGCAGCGTATCGAGTTCTTCTGTACTGAGAGCTACTTCTTGCTGAAGCGCTTCACCGAAGTCCTGCTCATATTGTTGTAACTTTTTTTGAAATTCTTGACGAGCATCTGCCAAGATCTCATCTTCAATTGCAGTTGCTTGTGTTTGAGATAAACCCAAGCGATCTCTGAGTGCATCTAAGGTCTTGCGACCGACAAAAGAAATATCACCACGGTTAGTAAATCGTGTCACTTCCTTACGATACTTTTGCTCGGGACGCTCAGTACCGTGACAACTGAACGATGATTTTTTGTAAATCTCACAGCCCCTAAACCTGGACTATTCAATAAAATTCCATAACTCTTAGAATAATAAAGTACCTTTCCGCTCTGAGTCTGTTAAAATATCTGGGTTGTTTAATCTGATTACATCCGTCTTTGAGCCAGTCAATAGACCTAGTCAACAACATAGATACATTAGCGCAAGAACTGGCGACAATCCAGCAAACAGGTTCTAAGCGGATCGCCTTGCTGGGTTCGCGTCACGTGCCGATTACCCATCAGACTCTTATTGAAATGATGACCTACGCGCTTGTTTTATCAGGCAATCGGGTCATCACTTCTGGCGCTACAGGTACAAATTTCGCTGCTATTAGGGGAGCAATGCGTGCCGACCCAAATTTGTTAACGGTGATTCTGCCCCAAAGCTTGGAACGCCAGTCCAACGAATCGCGCCAGCAACTAGAAAAGGTCATGCATCTGGTGGAAAATCCTGGTAACAATCATCTGTCTCTTGCGGAAGCTAGTTACATATGCAATAAGGAGATTGTCTCCCGTTGCCAACAGTTGATCTGCTTTGCGTTTCATGACAGTCGGACTCTGCTGCAAACTTGTAAAGATGCAGAAGAACAAAGAAAAGTGGTAACACTATTCTACTTTGATTAGTCATTGGTTATTAGTCATTAGTCCTTTGGATCTGACTAATGACCAATGGCTAATTACTAACGACTATTCACTAACGACTATTCACTATTTTTTTATGGCTTCTACTTATTCCTTTGACATTGTTAGTGACTTTGATCGCCAAGAATTAGTCAATGCTGTCGATCAAACCGTGCGAGAAATAAAAGGTCGTTATGACCTTAAAGATACCCAAACTACTGTCGAGCTAGGTGACCAAAATATTACAGTCAGCACAGACAGCGAATTTACCTTAGAGTCAGTACACACAATACTTCGCGAGAAAGCCGCCAAGCGCAACCTCTCGCAGAAAATTTTTGATTTTGGTCAAGTAGAATCAGCTAGTGGTAATCGTGTTCGTCAAGAAATCAAGCTGAAAAAAGGCATTAGTCAAGAAAATGCAAAACAAATTTCTAAATTGATTCGTGACGAATTTAAAAAAATCCAGTCATCAATTCAGGGAGATGCTGTGCGGGTTAGCGCTAAAAGTAAAGATGAGTTGCAAGCTGTGATCCAGCGCTTAAAGCAAGAAGACTTTCCTGTTGCTTTACAATTTACCAATTATCGCTGAATGGATTTTTATAATTCAAAGGCGTAGCCACCGGCATACTCTGCGAGAATCCGGTGGCTACGCCTTTACAGGGTTTGTGATGTGTAGTTATATTGTAAAGATATTTGAAATTCATTCCTTAAAACTGCATAAGTTGTTTTTGCTTACACCTATAAGAATATGAATTTCTACATTTCTAATTTTGTTTGTACAGTACTTGTAATAAGTATCTGTAGCGCTTAGCAGTAGATAATAGTGTGTTTACAGCGCTTTCGGGGCGTGTAAGGTACATTAGTAGGGGCAAACGGCATTCCCCCTTGGATTATCGGTGTACCTCATTTGTCTCAAAACTGCTGTAAGTAGAAAAGCTAACCCTTTAGTACGTTTTTAAATTGGAAGATGAGACATATCTCCTTGTTGTGCTAACGAGTAATCGATATTCTTTAGACGTTAATCTATCTGTTTGGCGCTGATTTCGTAAAATTCATCGAAAAGAGTTAAATATTATTATTTAATTCTTTTTAACGAAAATAAGTTAACAACAATTTATTAAATCTATGGATTTAAAAGAAACAGAAGTAACTCGGTATCTTTGCGCTGCTGCTTATACTGACAAAGAATTTCGTGAAGAAGCCATCAAGCAAGTTATTAAGGAAAAATATACAGCTCTTGCTCTATTTCCTGGATTTGATTTAGCAATAGTAGTTAAGCATTGTCTTCTAGCAAAAAGACTTGAGTTAAGTCGAGACGTTTGTCTCGCTCTCTTATTAGTGTTAGCTTTACTAAAGGGTTTTCCTCTTTCTTTACTTTGTGCCATTGCTTATTTCGACAAAAATTTTTTTAAAAAAGCTATATCTATACGAGAAGGATTTGATTCGCAAGTGTCTCAATCAGAAAAGAAAGAAACACAAAAAACTACTACGGTTAAAGAAAAGCAAGAAACACAAGAAACTACTACATTTAAAAAATATATATTATCGGTAATCATCTTTTTACTGACTTTTTTATATTGCTTCCCATTAGCCTACCCACTAGCCTTTCTTATCATTTTTGTCTGGCGATGGAATATTAATTACAGTATATCAAGAAAGTTTTCAAAAAAGCATTTCAAAAAATATATCGACTCTTTCTGTAAAGACCATCCATCTCTATGGAAAGAAATACCAAAAATGAGCAATTATGATACATCAAATGTGCTTGTTTATGGAGATAGATTCTATCCTTTTATAGGTGCTGGTCTATTTTACAATAAATGGTCTTTTGATTTCCCTCTTCGCAAGAAGAGAGACGATGTAGACACTACTTCTGAGCCTCTATTTGGTCAACAGGAAGAAGCTATTTCTTTAGATTTAGAAGAATTATATGGTTATGTAACTAACAAATTAATAAATTTAAATTTCGATGGATTAATTATTACAGATAAGCTTCTTCTGAATGGGCAAAAAGTAAGAGGAAAAGCATTTTTCTCTAATCATTTAAGTTGTCCAAAATCCTGTGTAAATGATTTTATTATTAAAAGTTTTTTAAACCAAAATACTCACGAGAATATTCGTTACTACAAGCAAATACAGGTAGTTATTTGGAATGGAGAAATTGTTTTATCAATATTTTTTAGATTTGTAAAAAATGTCAATCAAAAATTGTTTGTAGAAACAATTTATTTTATCTTGCCACCTGTTAAGGAAGAGTATCAAAAGATAGATAAACTATATTCGGAAGTTCGATTAAAGAAAATGAGCAAATTTTTAATAAAATCTTTTTCTGATACCTTATTTCTATTTCCATTTTCTCTATTCAATATTTACAAATTTTTAGTTGAGGAATATTGGTTTAGTAGAAGGGAAAATAGCAAAATAAAACGAACAATTAGAGAGACTGCTAATTTCAATTATGGAGCGACCAAGAGTATCCGTGAAGAAGCAAGCGTTACAAACTGGGCTCAATATTTTCAAGTTCTTGACACACAAATGTATTATAAAATGATTAATCGGCAAATCCTAGATAGTCTATATGAATTTTTAGAAAGTGAAGGTATAGATACTTCTGATTTGAAGGAAAGCTCAAAAGCGATATTCAACTATGGAGTCATTGTTAGCGGTAATTCATCATTTAATACTCAAAACCTCGCTGTTGGAGACGAGGCACAGGCGATAATAAATAATTCCGGTCCTTCAGAACCACTAGGAGGGACCTCTGATCATTCAACACCGCCAGGAGGAAAATCTGAAAAATAGATAATTTATGCTAGTAAATAAAAACAAGAAGGATATAATGAGCAGTCATAATCATGGGATTCAGGTAAGTGGTGGTCAATTCTCGGCTGATAATATCGCAATAGGAAAGAACGCAAAGGCAATAAAAAATGTTAATCCCACTACACAGCCCAATAACCCTGCGGTTAAAAAAATTTTGATTCTTGCATCCAATCCAAAAACTACACCACAGTTACGCTTGGATGAAGAAGCTAGGGAGATTGACGCAGGATTGCGACTAGGTAAAAAACGAGAAGAGTTTGACCTAAAGCAGCGCTGGGCTGTGCGTGTCCAGGACGTATACCAAGCTCTACTAGATTTTAAACCGCAATTCGTTCATTTTAGTGGTCACGGTTCAAGGGATAACGGTTTGGTGCTGGAAGACGAAACCGGAAACCAGCGGTTAGTAGATAAACAAGCTCTGGCTTCTCTATTCGAGCTGTTTGCAGATAATATTGAGTGTGTTGTCCTCAATGCCTGTTACTCAGAAGTTCAAGCAAGTGCGATCGCCCAACATATCTCCTACGTTATTGGCATGAGTAAGGAGATTGATGATAAAGCAGCAATTAAATTTGCAACGAGCTTTTATAGTGCATTGTCATCAGGAGAATCTGTTGAATTTGCTTACAAACTGGCGTGTATCATTATTCAACTAGAGGGAATTCCAGAACACTTGACTCCAAGATTGAAGAAAAAACAGTAGTTAACACAAAACGAAATAAGAGGGTTTTTTCCTCATAAGCAAAAGTGAGGTCAGCAAATTACCAACCTCACTTAAGTAGCTATATAGCAATTCTCGATTGAGTGCAATACATTATGTAGGGGCGAACGGCGTTCGCCCTTATAATGGGGTGTATTTAACACAAATGAGAACTGCTATAGAAGAGCGATCGCTCTTCAACTAAAACCAATACTTAGGTTCCAGCAGTCCAAGAATTGATGTACTCGATTTGCTCAGGTGTTAGAGTATCGACTACAATTCCCATAGCTTGCAACTTCAAGCGTGCAATTTCTTGATCCAATTCTTTAGGAATTGAGTGAATACCAGGTTCTAATTTACCTTGATTCTTCACCAAGTATTCGCAACCTAGAGCTTGGTTTGCAAAACTCATATCCATTACTGCGCTAGGATGTCCTTCTGCTGCTGCTAGGTTAATCAAGCGTCCTTCACCTAGAACAATCACCGATTTACCATTGTTGAGATGATACTCTTGGGTAAAGGAGCGAACTGTCTTAATTTCCTTGGCTTTAGCGCCCAAGGATTTCAAGTCAATTTCAATATCAAAGTGACCAGAGTTACAAACAATCGCGCCATCTTTCATGACATCAAAATGCTCAGAGCGAATGACATGCTTATTACCAGTTACGGTGATAAACAAATCGCCCAGAGGAGCAGCTTCCGCCATTGGTAGTACACGGAAACCATCCATTACTGCTTCAATAGCTTTGATGGGGTCAATTTCGGTAACAATTACATTACCACCAAGTCCTCTTGCCCGCATAGCTGTGCCTTTACCGCACCAGCCGTAACCAGCGACAACAATAGTTTTACCAGCAAGTAGGATATTTGTAGCGCGGATAATACCATCTAGGGTAGATTGCCCAGTACCGTAGCGGTTATCAAAGAAGTGTTTAGTATCAGCGTCGTTAACGTTAATCGCTGGGAAGGTAAGAACGCCATCTTTGAGCATACTGCGCAACCGCACAATGCCCGTTGTGGTTTCTTCTGTGGTGCCTATGAGATCAGCTAATTGGTGTTGGCGTTGCTGAACCAAAGTAGCAACCACGTCACAACCATCGTCAATAATAACGTTAGGACGATGATCTAGGGCTATTTGTACGTGACGGTTGTAAGTTTCGTTATCTTCGCCTTTAATGGCATATACTGGGATGTCATAATCAGCCACTAGACACGCTGCTACGTCATCTTGGGTTGATAAGGGGTTACTGGCAATTAGTACTGCATCTGCTCCGCCAGCTTTGAGAGCAATTGCTAAATTCGCTGTTTCTGTTGTGACATGGCAGCAAGCTACTAGGCGAATATTCGCTAGCGGCTTTTCTTGGGCAAAGCGATCGCGAATCTGCTGTAAAACAGGCATTTCACGTCCAGCCCATTCAATGCGCTGTCTTCCCAAGGGAGCGAGAGCGAGGTCTTTAACCTCGTGCTTTAATCGGGGAGAAGTTGCGGTCATTTAAAACTCCTGATACGTTTGGAAGCTCTGTGTTTTTAGCCCAGAGAGGAAAAACGAACGAGCGATTTTCATCGCCGTGTTCAATTCTTTACTGCTACCCCTAAAAGGGGAGGTTGAGTAGAGGAGTAGTACTCAACCATGAGTCCCTGTATGCCGGGAATTGCCTTGCTACTCCAGTAATGTTAGCCTTGCCAATGTTATCGGTCGGTACTTTCCAAACAGCACTGTCTTACCCTTCGTAGAACTGGTTAACTGTCTGGTTCTAGTGTCGCGGGACTGGCTGCGTATCCCGGAGTAGGAATTTTAACGCTTATCGATAACGTAGTACACAAGGTACTGAGGCAGGTCAGCTATCTCAAGAGAGAGGCACAAAGCCCCGTCTCTTTAGAGCAGGGTGCTGACTAAATAGTTCCTCAAAAAAAGTAACACACTGCATAAAGATTTATGCACTTTATATAGAGTAGACCACTACCAGCAAACTGAAAAGGGTTTGACACTCTCCGCTCTAAAGAGACGGAGATTCTTAAGACGTTCCAGCCTTAATATCCCTACTGCTAGGGTTCCCCGGCTCAATACATTTGCCACTCATGGCGTACTGATATCTCCTTACAGTGTTTTGGGCGTGACTTCCTCCCAGTCCGGGAGTAGGTTTTATTTAAATGTCTTGTACTGACATGTTCAAATTCTAACACAAAGCCGTCCTAAAAGCACGAGGTTTTAAACCCAGTAATTTTGATAAAAAAATCTTACTCCTACTCCCCTCTCTTTCCTATCTCCTGTTCCCTATCCCCTTTTATAGGGTATATTTACTCAAATAGGTTCAGGAGCATCTATAGCCTAATTGATAGCATATTCGTACTCAGTAGCATTTTGCTAAAGGAGGTATTTTAGTGCGCTCTCAATTCTTAGCTATCGCAGGGTCAATTGTCGTATCAATTTTAACTGTACCAAAAGCTGATGCGCAAGTTCCCTTTTTACCTGACCTGCAACTTTTCACTAATCCAGCCCTTGAAACCGATAGTAAAGCTATTATTTCTTCTTCGGTGTATTTGGATGGTCGTAGTGTCTTTAAAATAGCCGGTTCAAGGGCGAGTCTAACGGAGCGTTTGGAACTTATTCAACAAAAACTAGATCAGATCAGCCAAGATTACTTACAATCAACCTCAAAAAACATCAATGTCCAGGTTCGCACAGCAAATGGATTGCCAGTCATTTATGTGAATGATCAATTTCTCATGACTGTCAACAGTGATGATGCCAAACTGCGACAGACAGACTCGCCTCAAGAGGCTGCAACTCAAATAGCCCAGCAATTACAGGAACAACTGAAACGCGCAAAGCGCGAGCGACAGACTTCAAGTTTAATCTACCACGCTCAACTTTCTGGTGCTATTGGGATAAGCATGATTGTAGCAAGTTGGCTGCTCTCTCGATTGCAACGCCGCACAGCGCTATCACATTCAGAAAAATCTGTCAACGACATAGCAGTAGATGCGCCGGTTACTACACAGTTGAAGCGACAGGAAAATAGTAATCTTAGAGAAGCAAAGAGGCGACTGTTTCAGCTAGCTCAAGTAGTAATTTGGGGAGGAGGAACAGTATTCTTACTAGGTCTGTTTCCCTACACGCGAACACTACAGTTAGGGTTTTTCTTAGTTTTGCAAATTCCTTTAAGATTGAGTGTTGTGGCATTGGGGACTTATATAGCTGTGCGTTTTAGCTATGTCCTTATTGACCGCTTCACCGCTGCTTTAGTGGTCAGTGGTGCTTTATTAACTCCAGAAAGTTCTCAACGTTTGCAACTACGAGTTTCTACAATTTCTGTCGTTACCAAAGGTATTGTTACCATCATTTGGATAGGGGTTGGGATTTTTCTAGCCTTGGCTGCGTTGGGTATAGATGTTATTCCCTTACTAGCCGGTGCTGGTTTAGTGGGTGTTGCTGTGTCCCTCGCCTCCCAAAACTTGATCAAAGACGCGATTAACGGCTTTCTCATCATTTTAGAAGACCAGTATGCTCTTGGGGATGCTATTACTGTGGGAACTGTTGAAGGCTTGGTAGAAAAATTAAATCTGCGAATGACTCAAGTGCGGGACGCTCAGGGGCGTTTGATCACAATTCCTAACAGTGAAATAAAAATTGTTGCCAATCTTTCCAGCCGGTGGTCACGAGTGGATTTAAATATCCCAATTGCTTACAAAACGGATATTAACGAAGCTCTCAAGTGTATTGAAACCGTTGGCTTGGAAATGGCTCAAGATCCACAATGGCAAGACCAAATTTTGGAAAAGCCACAAGTTTTGGGTGTAGATAATTTTGAAGATCGGGGTGTCATTGTTCGTGTTTGGATTAAAACACAGCCTCTTAAGCAATGGGCGATCGCACGCGAGTATCGCCGTCGCCTAAAAACTGCTTTCGACCAAGCAGGAATTCTCATTCATTTAACATAAACTACCTACTGTAAAGACGGACGGAATTTCTAATTCCCCACCCGTCTTACTAATTGTTGTGTTTCTCAAGTTTTTCAGGGTCTATCATTTGCGTCGGTTGGTTCTTGCACCCCCTCAATTAGTCGAATCACCCGCTCCTTAATTTCATCCCGTACTCTGGGGAAAATCTCTGGTTGTTCTGCGGGGTCATCTAAGTGCCAATCTTCAAACACTTCCCTTGTTACCCATTCAGGTGGTAGATTCACCCCGCAGCCACACAGGGAAATCACTACATCAAAATCTTCCGGGTTGAAGTCTTTCAAAGCTTTTGAGGTTTGCTTGGTAATATCGACACCAGCCTCTTTCATTGTGGCGATCGCCTCTGGTCTAACAAGGCTTGCTTCCAATCCAGAGCTTATCACTTCAATTTTTCCAGCACCAAAATGCTTGGCGAACCCTTCAGCCATTTGAGATCGGGCAGAATTCTTCTTGCAAACAAACATGACACGCTTCATCGCCGAATTTTCCTTTCAAAGCTATGGTCTTTCAGATCTAGCAACTCGGAAATAGCGGCGCTCAAACCAGAATGCTAAATTCACGAGTGAAATCAGTGCAGGTACTTCCACCAACGGTCCCACAACAGCTGCAAATGCTGCTCCTGAGTTGATGCCAAACACGGCAACAGCAACGGCGATCGCTAGTTCAAAGTTATTGCCAGCCGCAGTAAAAGCCACGCTAGTCGCCTTGGAGTAGTCGGCTTTTAGGAGCCATGCCATGTAGAAGCTGACTACAAACATTAGGGCAAAGTAAATCAGCATCGGAATGGCGATTCGCACCACATCAAACGGTATTTGGACAATTTTTTCGCCTTGCAGGCTGAACATGACGACGATTGTGAACAGCAGTGCAATCAGCGTAATTGGGCTGATTCTGGGAACGAAAACGTCGTGATACCAGCTCTTTCCTTTGGCTTTGACTAAGAAGAAGCGAGTGAAATATCCAGCAAGAAAAGGGATACCCAGGTAGATAAACACACTCTTGGCAATCTCAGCAATGCTGACATTCACCACACTGCTTTGCAGCCCAAACAATGGTGGTAGAAAACTTAAAAAGAACCAGGCAAAAGGACTGTAGAAAATGACCTGGAAGATACTATTGAATGCAACCAATCCTGCTGTGTACTCGGTATTACCCCGCGCTAAATCACTCCAAACAACTACCATTGCAATACAACGGGCTAATCCAATTAGAATCAGTCCGATCATGTAGTCTGGATAGTTTCTCAGAAAGGTTATTGCCAGAAGAAACATCAGAATGGGACCAATAACCCAATTGAGCAGGAGGGATACCCCTAGAATTTTCCCATTGCGGAAGACATCACCTAATTCTTCATACCGCACTTTAGCTAGAGGTGGATACATCATCAGGATCAACCCGATTGCAATGGGAATGTTCGTAGTTCCTACTTGAAATTGATGAATCAATCGCTCGATGCTGGGAAAGAAGTAGCCTAATGCAACTCCAATCACTATTGCCAGAAAAATCCACAGCGTCAGGTAACGATCTAGAAAGGAGAGGCGTTTGTAAATGGGTTCAGTAATGGTATGACTCATGGAACTAGAACACCTTAAACAGCAGGTTGACTAACATTAAGCGCAATCTGAATGCGAGACATTAGACTACCTCCATATTGATTTTAATCTATATTGATGTCTATCAATATCTTGTCATTAGTTATTGATGGATGTCAACATAGAGGCATGAAACCACAAGTCAAACTCTCACTTTGTTGTACTCCGCTACTTTCGGCACCGCTCAGCCCGGATGAAGCAACACGCATTGCCACACTATTTCGCGTGTTGGGGGAACCCGCACGCTTACAATTGCTTAGTTATATTGCGTCTCAACCTTTGGGTGAAGCTTGTGTCTGCGAATTAACAGAACTGTTAGATCTATCGCAACCAACAATTAGCCATCACCTCAAGGTGATGTATGAGGTGGGACTGTTAAGCAAAGAGCGGCGCGGTAACTGGATCTATTACAAGGTTGTACCAGAGCAAATAGAAGCTTTACAAAATACTTTGTCTGTATCCCCCAAGGTTTCTAGCTAGAGCTATATTTACACCAATTAAAGCAGAACGCCCACGGCTAAAAGCCGTTGGGTGAGATTGATCGCGGGGTTCTTTAACGAGAACTTTATAGCCAATTTAGTACAAATGTACTATAATAGAGGAGTAGCGATCGCAAAGCCTGCTTAGGGGTAAACAGGCTCTGTGACAGCCTTCTAAAGGATTGGTTCTTTTTTCTATGATTAAGCACTACATTCTCAGCCTCAATCCGACTGCTAAGCACGAATGGGATCGGTGTATCTTGCGCGATCCACTAACTGCTAAACGCCCAGACATTGCCAAAATAGTTGCTGAAGCTGTTGGTGCAGATACAGGCAATTATTTAGTGAGCGTAAATATTGAAGTAAACGTGTTAGAACAAGCCGCAGTATCTTACAGTGAACAGTTATCGCTGAATATGCCGGAGATGAGAGAACCTCAATTAAGGAAAGCAGCTTAGTAACGCACCACGTATAAGGGTTTGGTGCGTTACTAAGAGTCAGTTGTTAATTGTTAGAAACCACTCAATAACAATTAACAACATATTTACATTTTAACAAAAAAAGTTATCTTATGGTGATGCAATTAAGTGATTATCCAGGTGCGATCTCCCAAGCTGCTCAAAGGGTGAATGAAATAGACTCGCAATTGATGGCTGTTCAGCAGCAAATTAATAGATTTGAAGGTAATGCAGATCGTATTGTGGCTTTTGATATAGATTTAAAAAATGATTCTCAACGCAAAGCCCGCCGCTTTGAAGTGTTACTCGTGAATCAAGAATATCAAACAGCTATTGACACCTTAAACCGTTTAACTGCTGAAAAAGCTAATGCAATTGCTCATGTAGAATATCTACGCAACCAGTTTAGTGTATTTAAATTAGAAGCAAGAAGAGCGATCGCACAACAGTTGACAGATTTTGAATCTCGCGAATTAGTTGGGTTGTAGAAAAAAGACAGAGTCAGAGTTCCCTCTTAACGAGACACTCGTTATCGCGTTCGCCCAGACACCCACAATTTTTGCTGAATTCTCAACACCAGATGCTTTCAGCCGGGGAACCCTAGTCGAACATTGGCTCGGGAACCCTAGTCTAGCACTGGCTTCTCGTAACTCGTCGACACTTTATGTTAACTATCGCACCCTAAGCTGTCAACTCGGTCACTAGAATATTCAACAGGCACAAAACTATATTTATAAGATGAGCACTTAGAGGGCATAACTTTGACCAAATGATTTGTAAACTCCTGACGATCGCCATTTTGAAAAGAAATTTCTCCCGAAGCTCCAATAAATCGAAGATCTACTAATGTCTTTTGTATGAGAGTGCGGTCTGGTTGGTCTAATTTTTTTAAGGCATTGATTAAAGCAAGAGCTCCATCATAAGCCATTGCTGTAAGTCCATTGACCTCTTGTGTTCCCCATAATTCTCTAGCTCGCTCGAGAAAACTGGAGTTTGGATTAATTGTCAAACGATGCCAAGGTACATCTACCACTAAGCGACCCCCTAGAACAGATGTTCCCTTTTGTAAAACCTGAGTATCGTAAAGCACGGAGCCTCCTACTATTAAAAAATGACCCTGATTCGCATCTATTAAGCTTAACGTGTTTTTGAAAGAGAAAGGGTTGACTTGACCGTCAGGAAACAGGACAAACACCGTAGCGCCTTTTTCTTTTGCGGTTTTTATGGCTCGTTGGGATATAAATTGGACTGTCGACAAATTAAATTCTGTATCTTCCAGCTTTACAATCTTTCCTCCTTTTCTTTCAAAAATGGTGCGGAAATTATTCTCCATAGATCTGCTGTAAAGACTGTCAGGACTATAAAAAATTGCTGCTGTTGGGTGCTTAGGACTGTGGTTCAGCACATACTTAGCTAAAGACTCGGCACTTGTAGTAGTGTTAGGGACAACCCGGAAAAAGAAGTCGCTTGGAGTGACTTTGTCTCGAATCTCTTCTGCTGTACTCCCAGGAGAAATCAATACTAAGTGATTCCCTTGGTAAACAGGTAAAGCTTCTACAGTTACTTCAGAAGCATAATGACCAATAACGCCAAAAATATCGGTCTGGGACACCAGACTCTTAGCAATATTTCGGGCTTGATTAGGATTATTAGCATCATCGGCAATTAGTATTCTAAAACCTCTCCCATTTACCTTTATTCCTTTATTCACTTCATCTTGAGCTTGTGCAATTCCTCGCAGAATTGCCTCTGCTGTTAACGGATTATTAGTGATGGGAACTGACACAGCGATTGTGTCAGTTTTTGCATTCTCGTATGCCAACCGGGCATTCTGCAAGTAAATTAGGGTCTCTGGATCATTTTTCCGCTTTTCATATGCTTTTCTCAATAAATAAGCAGCATTTTTATAATCCTTATTAGCTAAGGCATTAACACCAAGTTGTTTTTCTGGTATAGTAGAGTCTTGAGGAAATAAGCTTTCTTCTCCACAACTTAAATGGTCTTCAAATTTGAAAGGACAGGTTGGGGACGATGTAACTGTTGGGATTGTTATAGCGATGAGAGCCGCAATGCTCACTATTCCAGCAAATACAAGCATTTTACTCCAAGACTTTGGAATTGTAAGCCTTATGGGCTTAACCCGAGTTGGATTAAGACCAAGGGTCGGGTTGTTATGCAAAGATTGTCGTTGAAGAGGCAGGGTTAAGTTAATGGGCAAAGGCGGTGGTTGTAATTGTAGGGCGTAAAGTGCTTCCAAAGCTTCTGCTGCTGATTCGTAACGCTCCTTGGGGTTAGAGCGCACCATTTTACTTATGATAGCCTTTAGGCCATCACTGACTTCTGTTCTATTACACCAGATAACTTCCCCATTAGAATCCTTTCGCAGATGATAAGGTATTACACCTGTTAGAGCTTGAATTCCGACCATTCCAACCGCGTAGATATCACTGTTTAATCTTGGTTGTCCAAGCTTTTGTTCATCTGGCATATAGCCTGGTGTGCCAACTAGCACTGTTAAAGGCTGAGTTTGATAAGACGATATTCTCGTGCTAATTGTTTTAACGGAGCCAAAGTCAATCAAGACAATTTTATTATCTTGTGTGCGTCTAATGATATTTGCGGGCTTTATATCCCTGTGGATCTTATTATTGTGATGGACAAACACTAAAGGTTCTAAAATCTGTTGCAAAAGCTCTTTAACAACTGCTTCACTCAATTGCTGACCTGGTATTATTTCGTGGCTCAGATCGTGACCTGGAATGAATTCCTGAACAATATAAAATTGTTTATTTTCTTGAAAATAAGCCAATAATTGGGGAATTTGAGGATGTTTTCCTAACTCGAAAAGTGATTTTGCTTCTCCAGCAAATAAATGTTCCGCTGTCTGCAAATTAAATGGATTGTTAGTCGGAATTCTAAGTTTTTTGACAACGCAAGTTTGCTCTAGATAATGTTGATCTCTGGCTAAATAAGTTTCCCCAAAACCTCCTTTTCCTAATGGACGAATTATTTCGTAACGTCCCCCAACAACTGGTCCCATATTACACTCCCTGCTTATTCAATTAATAACGTTTTGTTTCAATCACCCAAGGCATACAGAACAACCCAATCAGCGGTACAACAGCTAGCCAGAGTTGCAATCCTAAAGCAGTATGGAGAGCGTTTGAACCACTGGATGCGATAGCACCTACTAGAAAGGGTCCCCCTGCTGCTATAACTCGCCCAGCGTTGTAACAGAAGCCAGAACCCGTTGCTCGTAGACGAGAGGGAAAAAGCTCTGGCAGATAATACGTGAAGCTACCAAATACACCAAAAACAGTTAACCCAATTGGAAAATATAAGTAAAGACGAGTGTAGGGTGACCAATCTAGTCCAAAGGTGACTATTAGGGAAAGACCTGATAATAAAAAGTAGAGAAAAAGCATTTTTCTGCGCCCCCAATATTTAGCCAAGGGAACTGTCAGTAAAGCGCCGAGTAATCCCCCTAGATTAAAGCTGTTAGACGCAATAGTTTTCCATTTCTCAATAAGTGCTTGTGTTGCCACCAGATCTAAACCTTGATTAAGAGCTTCCGTTTGCGCCAAACCAGCAGAAATTATTGGAATAAAAGCGTTACAAGTCCACCAAGTAAGCAAAGCTACTGTTGCTGTGAGAAAACCACACCGAGTTAAGGGAAGATTTTGGCGGTTGAACAGTTCTTTGATGCTGGGAGCAGGCTTATTAGCTTCTTTTTGCCAAGATTCTGGCTCTTTAACGAAGTAACGCAATAAAAAGGCGAATATCGCAGGAAGTAAGCCAAATACAAAAACAAAGCGCCAAGAAACTTCAGGGTTGTTCTTGAACAACACTCCCGCGACTAGTAAATTTACAAGTGTTGCTAAAGTTAGTCCCACCGGAGCAGAAGTGTAAAGAAGTGCGCCCGCTTCTACGCGCGATCGCTCTGGGACTACCTCAGCCACAAGTGATGCTCCTGCAGCCCACTCTCCTCCTAGTCCCAAACTGGCAATAACTCTCGAAACGATTAAGGATGCTATATTAGGTGCTACAGCACAAGTAGCTGTACCGAAGGAAAAACAGAGTATGGTTAGTATCATCGTCTTACTACGACCAATGCGATCGGCAAGTGCTCCAAACAGAATGCCTCCTGCTGCCCAGCCTAATAATAAAATTGAAGTCAATAATCCAGTCCAAAATAGGGTAGCAGCTTTAGCCTCAGAAGAACCAATTGGCAAGTTTAACAACGTTGGTACACAGTTTGGTGCTACGTAACTAAACAGCAAGCTATCAAATACGTCAAAACCCCAACCAAGCCACGCGGTTAAAAAAATAGTCCATTGATAACGGTTAAGAGAAAGCACAGTTTTAATCTCTTTGAGTACTTTGATATTGATGAGAATATCCACAAAAGGAAGATCTTGAAAGCAGGCAAATTACCGCAGATCAGAGCAGATATGTTATCTTCAGGTATCTGCGCTTGAGAATGGCTTCGAAACTCGCTAAAGTATTGGTAAATGTCAATAGACTGGGTTGCGGGCAATGAATCAAAATCGCAGAGCCTCAAGTGTTCAAGCTACCAAGGAAGGCATAGAAAAACTTGAAGCTCAAAGGATTAGTAAGGGATGGTGTCGTAAACAGCTTGCAAGTAAAGCGAAAATACATCTCGATACCTATGAGCGATTCATTGGGGGAAAAAATATTTTCAGAGATTCTGTCCGAAAGATTGTGGAAGTCTTAGATTTGCAACCAACGGATATTGTTGCTAGTGACGAGTGGTTTGGAATACCCAGTCCTAAACCATCCCCCGAACCACCAGAAATAGAAATTCCGTCTTATTATATAGAGCGTCCACCCATTGAAGAACGCTGTTATGAGGCGATAAAACACCCAGGATCACTCATCCGCATCAAAGCACCTCAGCAGATGGGTAAAACTTTACTTGTTGATAGGATCCTCGTTGAAGCAAGAAAGCAGAACTATCAAACTGTGACATTAAGTTTTGAGCTACCAGATAGTACAGTATTTAACGACACACGTAAATTCTCTCAGTGGTTTTGTGCAAGCGTGGGTAAGCCACTAGGATTGGCTAATAAATTGGCTCATCATTGGGACGACATTTTTGGCTGTAACGATAACACCACGGCTTACTTCGAGGAGTATCTGTTAGTAGAACGCGCTTCTCCTATGGTACTCGCCTTGGATAAAGTGGATCGGGTTTTTGAACACTCTGCTATTGCCAATGATTTTTGTTGCTTGTTACGAGGTTGGTATGACATGGCAAAAAGGAGCGATCGCCGAGGTGAGATTTGGAAAAAACTCCGGTTGGTAGTAGCACACTCAACAGAAGTTTATAGCTCACTAGATATCAATTCCTCACCCCTTAAGGGTGTAGGAGTGATTATTTCTTTGCCAGAGTTTAACCAAGCGCAAGTGCAGGATTTAGCACAGCGTTATGGACTCGATTGGTTAAGTCGCCAGGAGGTTGAGCAACTCATGGCTATAGTAGGAGGACATCCTTACCTAGTACAGATCGCTCTTGATTATCTCAAAAGTCAGGAACATACGCTCTTGAACCTTTTGCAAATAGCTTCCACAGAAGCAAGTCCATTTGTTAGCTATCTGCGAAAACTGTTGTGGGATGTACAATCCTATCCAGAACTAGCAAAAGCTTTGCATCAAGTAGTTACAGCAAACAACCCTACAACACTAGAACCTGCTCAGACATTTAAATTAGACAGCATGGGTTTGATACGAATACAAGGAAACAGTTGTAGTCCAAGATGCAATTTGTATCGTCAGTATTTTCTGGCTCGCTTAACATAACACGAGAATCAATTTGTCACCAATGGCTAGCAATTAACCAGATTTATCTATGGTTTATAAATATGTATTTGGCGCTACTCTACCAGAAAATGATCCCACTTATGTCGAGCGGCAAGCTGATAACGAACTTTATGAAAGTCTAAAAGCTGGACAGTTTTGTTATGTGTTCAACTCCCGTAAGACTGGTAAATCTAGTTTGCGAGTTCAAGTGATGCGTCGGCTAAAACTAGAAGAATTTGCTTGTACTGTTATTGACCTTTCAATGGTTGGTGTTCAGCAGGTAACTATTGAACAGTGGTATGCTGGTTTAGCGAATAATTTGACAAAAGACTTTAATCTAGAACTTAATTTGAGAAGCTGGTGGCGCGAACGCGAATGGCTACCTCCTTTGGATAGATTGAGAGAGTTTATAGAATCGGTGATGCTGGCACAAATTGAGCGAAATATTGTTATTTTTATTGATGAAATTGATAGTGTTCTCAGTTTAAATTTCCCGAGGGACGACTTTTTTGCCTTTATTCGTGCTTGCTATACTCAGCGAGTAGACAATTTAGAATACAACCGCCTCACGTTTTGTTTATTGGGGGTGGCAACGCCATCAGATTTAATTGTTGATAAACAGAGAACACCGTTTAATATCGGTCGGGCAATCGAACTAACTGGATTTAAGTTAGAAGAAGCCAAGTTATCTTTAATTGACGGATTAAAAAATTTTGCAGATAATCCTGAAGCGGTTTTAAAAGAGGTATTGGAGTGGACGGGAGGACAGCCGTTTCTGACCCAAAAGTTATGCCAATTAATAGTTGATTCGCAATGTCTTATTTCTGCTTTTAATGAGGCAGAGTGGGTGAAGAGATTTGTAGAACACCAAATTATTGATAATTGGGAATCTCAGGATGAGCCAGAGCATTTGAGGACGATTCGCGATCGCGTTTTTAGAAGTAGACAACGTATAGGCCAACTGATAGGTTTATATCACCGGATTTTACAAGATGGTGAAGTAGAAGCAGATGACAGCCCGGAACAAATGGAATTGCGACTCTCAGGATTGGTGGTGAAGCAACAGGGCAAGTTGAGAGTTTACAACCCAATATATAAGTCTGTTTTTGACCAAAGTTGGGTTAAAAAAACATTATCAACTCTCCGACCTTATGCCGAAGCACTAGAAGCATGGGAGGCTTCTAAGTATCAAGATGAATCCCGCTTGTTGCGAGGACAAGCATTGCAGGATGCCCAAAAGTGGGCAGCTGATAAGAGATTGAGCGATCAGGATTATCAGTTTTTATATGCCAGCCAAGGCTCGGAAAAAACAAAAGCCAGGCAGCAGAGAAATATCGGTTTCTCTATTATTGCCATATCTATAATTACGTATGTAATATATTTGATAGGAATATGGGTAAATGAGGCAATAAATCGTAAAAATTTACTAGACAGGATTAGTTCAGGAAATAGGATTTTAGTAAAGTCAAACACAAACTCTAAGAAGGAAGCTGGGGTGCAAGCTTTTGCTTCTGGTAATTTTTTGAAAGCCGCCGATGATTTTCGAAATTCGCTCAAAACTCATCACAATGACCCAGAGTCTTTAATTTACTTAAACAATATTCAAGCTGGTAACGGCGATGCTCTCAAAATCGCTGTGAGCGTACCTATTGGTAGCAACGTGAATGTAGCACAAGAAATTCTGCGTGGGGTAGCTCAGGCTCAAGATGAGGTAAATGGCAATCGTGGGATTAATGGAAAGCTTTTACAGGTTGAGATCGCCAATGATGATAATAACCCTGGGACGGCTACACAGCTTGCCAAAGAGTTTGTCAACGATTCTAATATTCTGGCAGTGGTCGGTCATAACGCCAGTGAAGTTTCTATTACCGCTGCTAAAGTGTATCAGGATAAGTTAGTTATGATCTCGCCAACCAGCTTTGCTAAAAGTCTAACTGAAAGCAGCAATAGTAAATTTAGCAATAACTACATATTTCGTACTGTTCCTAGTATTAATTTTACAGCACGCGCACTTTCTACTTATATAGTTAAAAAAGCTCACAAGACTAAGATCGCGATTTGTGATGATCCCGATGCCATTGATAATGAAGCGTTTAGGAATGAGTTCGTCCAAGATGCTCCTGGTGTCAATCTTATTTATGTATCTTGTAATTTGGCTAATCCTAACTTAAACGCTAGTAAGGTAATTGATGATGCTATTAAAAATGGAGCAGATAGCTTGCTACTAACTCCCTACATAGATAGAATTCAACAAGCTGTAAAGGTAGCACAGGCTAATAAAGGACGGTTAGCGCTTTTTGGCAGTCCTACATTATATACATATCAAACGCTGTTTTCTGGGAAAGATCTTCATGGTTTAGTCATCTCTGTATTTTGGTCTCCCGATTCCACTCCAGATCGTACCTTTATTGAAAAAGCTAAGAAACTTTGGGGTGGAAATGTAACCTGGCGCACGGCAATGGCATATGATGCCACAAAATCAATTATTGAAGGGTTGAAAGGTAACCCGACTCGTGAAGGGTTACAGAAGAAGTTGAACCAAAATTTTTCGATTATTGGAGCAACAGGAAAAGTTCAGTTTCAGCAATGGGGCGATCGCAAGGATGGAGCAGCATCTTTGGTTCAGATCCAACAGGGTAAAAAATCTGGTACCGGTTATGACTTTCGCTCTCTTTAGATTAAATTGGGATTAAGCCTGAAGAGGGCGGTATGATCGGATAACTGTACCCAAGCTCTTATTTATCTAGGAAGGGGTACTTCTGTTCCTTATTTGCTGTTTCCTTTTATGTCAGTTCAATCTTTTGGTCAACCTATTACCCAAATTAGTGTGGAGGAGCTTGAACAACGTCTAGCTTCTAATGATCCTGGTATTCAGCTAATAGATGTACGTGAACCACAAGAAGTGGCGATCGCTCATGTAGAAGGTTTTGTAAACTTACCTTTGAGTGAATTTAGTAGTTGGGCGGAGGAAATCCCAACTATGTTTGATCCGCACGCTGAAACCTTGGTAATTTGTCACCACGGCGTTCGCTCTGCTCAGATGTGTCAATGGCTAACGTCTCAGGGATTTACAAATGTGAAGAATGTTGCAGGTGGGATTGATGCGTACTCAAGCCTTGTTGACCCTTCAATTCCTCAGTATTAACAGCCAATCCAACACTATAGTTTGGATTTCTTGACTCTTTGTGATTATGTAGTTGGCTAACAACGACTAACTTTTGCTATTCTTATGATATAGCAAACTACTTAAGTACTTCATCGCTCAACATTTATTATTTTAGTGGTGATTTTACAAAGCTTGGGGGGAATTATGTTATTACAAGGTAACATATGATGCTGTCAACAACCTAAACTAATGCTTTGCTATAGTCTACAAGATGCACGGTTTCCAAGCCTATCGGGAAGTTTATATGAGAATTGAATACAAACCTTACGGAAAGCAGCTTTAGATTTCTTAGAGTTGATCCTCCGCAAGAAATGTAAATCATCTGCGAACGTAACCACACTACTATTATGAATCTTTTTTCAAACCATCTTTACAATTCTTTTTGAACTTTCATTAAAGTTTTGCTTTACTTTAGTAAATTATCCTTATGCAAGTCCAGCTAACTGATCGACAACAACATATACTTCGAGCAACTGTACGCCACTACATAGCCACAGCAGAACCGGTTGGTTCTAAAGCTCTGGTAGAGGAGTACAATCTAGGCGTTAGCTCAGCCACAATTCGGAATATCATGGGTGTGCTAGAAAAAGTCGGGTTACTGTACCAACCTCATACGTCTGCCGGACGTATACCTTCTGACTCTGGTTATCGCATTTATGTAGATCAGTTGATTACACCCCCTGAAACTTTACCACGAGACTTGGAAGTAGCGCTACAAAATCGGCTGAATTTTGAAGATAGGAGTTTGGAAGGTCTACTGCAAGGAGCAGCGCAAATTTTAGCGACTATAAGTGGCTGCATAAGCTTGATTACTATGCCTCAAGCCGGAAGCGCAGTGCTACGGCACTTGCAGCTTGTCCAAATGGAAGCTGGAAGAGTAATGCTAATCGTAGTCACTGATAGCTATGAAACACATTCGGCGTTGATGGATCTGCCCAAAGGGAAACAAACAGAACTGGATACAGAGGTCATTGATCGTGAGTTACAGATTGTTTCTAACTTTTTAAACAGTCATCTGCGGGGTAAAAGCCTTGTAGAAATCAAAGCCCTTGATTGGAGTCAATTGGATCGCGATTTCCAGTGCTACGGAGACTTTTTGAAAAAAGCGCTTACAGAACTTACTCGTCGTACCTTAGCACCATCTGCTACACAAATAATGATTCGCGGGGTATCAGAAGTTTTGCGCCAGCCAGAATTTTCTCAGTCTCAGCAAGTACAAACAATCATGCAATTGCTGGAGGAAGAACAAGAACAACTATGGCATCTTATATTTGAAGAACCAGAAACAGAAGAATGCGGTAAGCCACGGGTTACTGTTCGCATAGGTGCGGAAAATCCTCTGCAACCGATACAGACTTGTTCTTTAATTTCTTCTACTTACCGTCGGGGTACCACATCGGTAGGTAGTGTTGGTGTTTTGGGACCAACGCGCTTGGATTATGAGAGTGCGATCGCGGTGGTTTCCGCTGCAGCTGATTATCTGTCAGAGTCTTTAAGTTATTTCAATCTTTGAGGAAATAGGCAATAGGGAATAGAGAATATGCAACTGCTAACAGCTAATATAACTGGGTAGTAGATATTCAATAATTTTGCTTGGCGACTTATTATGGTCAGAAAAATTGCTTTCGGAGCGTTTTGGCTAGGATTTTTGACTTACGCCTTTATCTTCGCTCCTCCTGATCAGCCTGACACATTAGAATTAATTAAAAATCTTTCGATTGGTCAATGGCAAGGAATCAACCCCATTATTGTCGCACTATTCAATATTATGGGTGTCTGGCCAGCAATATACAGTTGTGTGCTATTTATTGATGGCAGAGGGCAAAAAATCCGTGCTTGGGTTTTTGCAACAGCTTCTTTTGCCGTAGGCGCATTTGCTTTGTTACCTTATTTAGCGCTTCGAGAACCAAATCAAAAGTTTGTTGGAAACAAGAACGCCTTTATCAAAGTGCTTGATTCTCGCTTGACTGGTATTGCTTTAACTATAGCAGCATCCCTTATAGTAATTTATGGCTTCAGTGGCGGAAATTGGACAGATTTTGTTCACCAGTGGCAAACTAGCCGCTTTATCCACGTCATGAGTTTAGATTTTTGTTTACTTTGCCTATTGTTTCCTACGCTCTTAAAAGATGACATGGCGCGGCGGGATGTTAAGAATCCTCAGTTGTTCTGGTTAATATCATTAGTACCTCTATTTGGTCCGTTGCTATATTTGTGCGTGCGTCCACCGTTACAAGAAGTTGGTGAAAGTCCAAATATAGCTAACATGCAAGCACAACAATGACCGGAACAGTTATCAGTTATCAGTCATCAGTTTGTTTTGGTATAACTTCATGCATCCCCCTTCTCAGAGGCTTCCTACATTCTCCCTATGAACTTTCGGTAATTGCCACCAAGGGACATTAGGATATTCGTGATGCTCGTAATGATAGCCGAAATGATAGCAGGTGAGAAACGACCACCAAATAGGATAGGAAATAGTTCTGGCGCGGTGAGGTTCACTATAGCCGTCTTGAGGCTCTCTATGAGGCAAAAAAGTACCAAAATAAAATAATTGTAACGAACTTAAAATACATGGTACTGCCCAAAAGTAATTGAGATTAGCTCTGGGTATATGTAAGATGTAATGAGAAGAGTTATAGATAATGGTTATTAAAATCATTTGCGACCAAGTCGCGTAACCCTTCATAAAATGAAGATACCAAGCAAAGAAATTTTTGTTCTTTCCATCGTGGAAATCAGGATCTAGATCACTAGCAGGATAGCGGTGATGCATCCAATGCTTCCTTAATAATGCTTTGTAGGGTAAGCATCCATAAAGCACTGCACACATTGACCCAATTAGATGATTAATTTTGGTGTTTTCAGGAAATACTGTTCCATGCATAGCATCATGAGCAGTAATAAATAATCCTGTATACAGAAATGTTTGCCAAAGTATGGCAATGAATAAGACGAAAAAATTCAGGTTGGCAATATTTACAGAGAGTAATAAAACCAAGCTAATTGCTGATACACCCATAATTGCAGTTGCAATTAATACTCCAGCAAGCGTAGATACACTAGAAAGTTTTATCGACTGACTAGGTAACTGTTCTGCTTGATTCACGTTTTTGACCTGCCTTCAGTAAAAAAAGTAGCAATATGCACAAGCCTCTAGAAAACAAAGCTCTATTAAGAGTCTATAGTGTGCATTACGTCAACAATAACACTCTTTGTGTAGAGATATTAAGATTTTTAAAATAAAACGAAGCTCTCTCTTAGGTATGAAAAGCATTGCCGGTTCTTGTAGGCTAGACTACAGTAAGAATATTTACTAGAAAATATACCATTGGACGCGATTGCGTTCGCGTAAAGAGAAAGCGGGCATAGCTGCGCGTCGGGCGAAGCCTCTCCGCCCTTGAGAAGCGTCTCGAAGAGAAGCTGCGAAACGCCGATCGCGCAAAGCGCAAGAGCAAACCGAACGCATGGATTCGCGCCTCAGGGATGGAAAGGTCACACCAGGGATTAAGTTAAAAGCGTGACTTCGTAAAGTGCATTACCCCTAGAGTCCCAGCTATCCACTCAAATGATAACTACAAAAAATGGGCGTTCTGTTACTGTTCTCTGCGCAGAGACATGGTTTAGCTAAACGTAAAGACAGATAGGTGCCCAGAATCAAGCTCTGACTTTTGTTAGAGGGATGATTAAGTTTTTATAGATAGCCTTGAAAAGTATTCAGTCCGAGTTAATTAGCTAGAAAATGGGTTGGATTTTGACTCAATTTCCACTCGTTTACCTGTAATTGAAATGGGCTGCTTCTTAACCGTGAAACTGCTGATTAGTATTAAGAACAAACTAATGGAGTCATATCATGACAAATCTAATTTCAAAGACAATCGCTGGTATCAGTAACCTCTTTAAAGAGCTTCAGGTAAAGCGTTTTGTAGCTGTTGTCCTAGTTGGGTTTTTAGTGCTTACAACAAGCATTGGTTCTGAGCATAGCAGCAAAGCCGTAACCGAGAGCGTTAAATCAGCTCTTAATCAAAATGATTCCCAAAGACCAAAAACAACAGGTGAATGGAATAGAGAAGCTCGTGAAACCGAAGGTGCTCCTGGTGAACGAGCTAAGAGAATTGTTGGTCAATCAGCGGAAGCTATCAAAGACTTCGGTTCAGTATACCCAGACACTGCTAAAAGAACTGCTGAATGATGACCAACATTCGTAACTGAAAGTATTAGCCGCTTAATCCCGCTTTTGTTACCTTCAGTAGAGAATAATCCGCAACCTCTATAGGAAATATGCAGAAAACCTTTGAGGACTAGGTGTATGAGCACCAATGTCCGCGCTGCCTTAGAGGAGATATTGCCACGATTAAAATCGGGGGCAACAAAAACCCGCATTCATCCACCAGTCGCACAGAATTCCCAAGCTGAATTCTGTGCGATTGACGCATGTGTTCTTCTTCGTTACATACAATAACCACTCTTCTCTTGTCAGACGTCATGGAGTCCGGACGCTGCGCGTCCTACATTTGTGCGGTTTTGGAAACTACATAACTATCTCTCCTATACCGTGAACCAAAAAGCTTTTATAGATGAAAGACAGATCCAATATCCTAGTGCCATTCGTATATAACCTTAAGACAGAATGCTGAATTCTAGATTTTAGATGGAAAATGATGCGTTCATACAAACTGGGATTGTTGCGTGTATCTATTACCCTGCTGACAGCCGTATCAACATCTTTTGCTACTAACCCAGCAGCATTTACAGTATCGCAGGTATTAGCACAAACTACGAATGAGCAGAAAACGCAAGCAGACCAACTATTTCAACAAGGTAGACAGCAATATAAAACTAGTAAATTTCAAGCAGCATCACAGTCTTGGCAACAAGCACTTATGATTTACAGGCAGATCAAAGACCGTAAAAGTGAGGGAAAGGCACTGGGTAATCTCGGTCTTGCTTACCTACATTTGGGAGACTATGCCAAAGCTATTGACTATGAACAACAGTACTTGGCAATCGCCAGGCAGATCAAAGACCGTCAAGGAGAGGGAGCAGCGTTGGGTGATCTTGGTCTTGTCTACGATTCTCTGGGAGAGTACGCTAAAGCTATCGACTACCAACAGCAGGCGTTGACAATAGTCAGGGAACTCAAAGACCATAAAGGTGAGGGGGCGGCGCTGGGTAATCTTGGTAGGGTCTACTTATCTTTGGGAGACTACGCCAAAGCTATTAAATATCAACAGCAGGCGTTGGCAATAGCTAGGCAACTCAAAGATCTTGAAAATGAGGGAGCCGCGCTGGGTAATCTTGGTAATGCCTACTATTTACTGGGAGACTACACCAAAGCTATCGACTATCAACAAGAGGCGTTGACAATAGCCAGACAGATCAAAGACCATCAAAGTGAGGGAGCGGCGCTGGGTAATCTTGGTAATGCCTACTATTTACTGGGAGACTATATCAAAGCTATTGACTACCAACAGCAGCACTTAGCAATATCCAGGCAGATCCAAGATCGTCAAGGTGAGGGGGCGGCGTTGGGTAATCTTGGTAATGCCTACTATTTACTGGGAGACTACACCAAAGCTATCGACTACCAACAGCAACACTTAGCAATATCCAGGCAGATCCAAGATCGTCAAAGCGAAGGTATAGCGTTGAACAATCTAGGGTATGCTCTTTACAAAAAAGGTAACCTTGTCCTAGCTGAGAAAACCTTATTTGAGGGAATAACTGTTCTTGAATCTGTGCGAGGTAAATTAGATGATCGCAACAAAGAGTGTTATTGTTGACGTAATGCACACTATAGACTCTTAATAGAGCTTTGTTTTCTAGAGGCTTGTGCATATTGCTACTTTTTTTAC
>NZ_JAAKGC010000276.1 GCF_017591665.1 Aetokthonos hydrillicola CCALA 1050
CAAAATTTGACAATTCCCCAAATCCCGGTTGTGATGAGTAGGGTAGGGAATGCGATCGCGGCAAATATTGCTACCACAATCACAGAAAATCTCACGCTTGATTGGTCTTTAGCTTTGAATTGCCGCCAGTCAAAGTGTAACATTGCCCAATGTCCAATTGAGCCTACCCACCATAAACGGTAGCGCATGAACATCTCAAAGCTCCGCTGGCCAATTTTACCCCAATTTTCAAACTTTTTTGGAGTAATTGGGTGCCAAGCGTTGTCCTCTCCCAGCTTATTGGTGTGGGTATGGTGATAATTATGCTGAATCCGCCAGCTATGGAATGGGTAAATCAAGGGCATCATAAATAAATGTCCTACTAAATCATTTACCCAACGGCGTTTAGCAAATGAACGATGACCACAATCATGTCCAATCACGAAAAAACCTGTCAAAGCAGTACCAGTAAAAACCCACGCCAGGGGTAGGAGAAACCAAGGAGCAATTCCTATGCTCAAGTAACCCAACCCAACTAACACAACATTGATTATTGCTCCTGTCCATGCTTTGCGACGATCCTGTATAAAACACTCTCGTGGCAGAGTTTTTATGATATCTTTTAGCTTCAAGTTGGAGCTAACAAAATTCTCTGATTGCTTTTGGTTGTTTATTATTGATGTAGTCATGAATACCTGAGAAACACAAAGCTTCAGTAGCAAGCCAACCCCTTCAGAGAAGTCAAAAGTTAAAAGTCAACATGATTACTGACTCCTAACTCCTGACTCCTTTTCAAAAGTGACCTGTCGCAAAGTTTTTTTACGTTAACGTTTTGGATGATACAACACAAACACGAATTCAGAAGCTTACTGCTTTTTTTCTGCAAGCTTGACATTTGTGGCTAGACCGAGTACTTGTAACAATTGAATTGTCATCCAAGTCAAATCTAGTTCCCACCATCTTAGCCCGTGACGAGCTGAATATTGAAAAGCATGGTGATTATTATGCCAGCCTTCACCAAATACCAGTAGTGCTACCCACCAGCAGTTAGTCGATCGATCCCCAGAATCATAGCTACGATAGCCAAATTTGTGTGTAGCGCTGTTGACTAACCAAGTGCAGTGCCATACAAATACAATGCGAACAAAAATCCCCCAGACTACAAATGACCAGCCGCCAAGCAATAACAGAAGCAAACCCAAAGCAATCTGGATGAAAATAAAATAATTCTGAAAAAACTGATAAACTTTGTCCTCAGCGATGTCTTTAGTAAAACGAGGAATTTCTGATTCATTTTGACCCTGATAAATCAGCCAACCCATATGACTCCACCAAAAACCTTTATTAGAATCATGGGGGTCAAGGTTTTGATCGGAATACAAATGGTGTAGACGGTGTGTTCCTACCCACTCGATTGGACCTCCCTGACAGGCGAGTGTACCGCAAAAAACGAGAAAATACTCTAGCAATTTAGGAGTTTGAAAACTCCGGTGAGTGACAAGGCGGTGGAATCCTAGGGTAATACCCAAGCCACCAGTTACCCAGTAGAGTAACAAAGCCACACCCACAGCTTTCCAGCTAAAGTTACTAGGGAGTAGAGCGAATAAAGCTCCAATATGTACCCCAGCGAAAAAGAGGGTGTTAACCCAGTTGATTTTAAGTTCGGTCGTGGAAGCAATTGTCATGCAGGAACCTGAATAGGAATTGTTCAGCCTAATCTGCGTGATCCTAAAATCCGCATATCTAATATTTTGAATGAATGAGGAAGCAATGAACAGTAATGAACATCTGCGGGAAGCAGAACAGGCACTCTTACAGATTTTTTCTGGAATTGACGCTCAGGTCAAGCACAATCTCACAAAAGTATTGAAAGCTTTTCGCTATCATCGAGTCGGTGCTCACCATTTTGCTGGTGTTAGCGGATACGGCCATGATGATTTAGGCAGAGAAACTTTAGACAAGGTTTTTGCTGAAGTGATGGGTGCTGAGGCTGCTGTAGTACGAGTGCAGTTTGTTTCGGGAACTCACGCGATCGCTTGTGCCTTATTTGGTGTTCTCCGTCCTGGTGATGAAATTTTAGCAGTAGCGGGTTCACCTTATGACACTCTCGAAGAAGTGATCGGTTTGCGTGGTGAGGATCAAGGTTCACTCATCGAGTTTGGTATCCGTTATCGTCAATTGGAACTTACGGCACAAGGAACTGTAGACTGGCAAGCTTTATCCTCCGCAATAGGTCAGAATACTAGTTTAGTATTAATTCAGCGTTCTTGTGGCTATTCTTGGCGTCCTAGCCTCTCAATTGCTGAAATTGAAAAAGTAATTTATTTGGTAAAACAACAAAATCCTAACACAATTTGCTTTGTGGATAACTGCTACGGCGAATTTATTGAAACAAAAGAACCGACTAGCGTTGGTGCTGATTTAATGGCGGGGGCTTTTATTTAAAATTCCCGCGGGCCGATTGTTAAACCCTGCGGGTTTATTTTTTGGCGAGGTGAATTTTCAGACAAAAACGACCGTCGCCGTTTCAACCCCCGCATTTTTTGTTATAGGGGGGGGACAACTTAATTAAAATCTCCTCTTTTTTTTTGG
>NZ_JAAKGC010000277.1 GCF_017591665.1 Aetokthonos hydrillicola CCALA 1050
GTTTATTGCCGAACATTCTGAACCACAAGAATTTGAGCAAATTAATTTAGTCATTCTGCCAAATGGAGAGAAACTACCTTTTCAAGCGATCGCGTCAGGTGCGCCTGATCGAGGTAGAGATATTGCAATACTCAAAGTCAATATCAAAAATGCTTCTTCTCTCAAACTGGCAGATTCTAAACAAGTTGAGCTTTTAGACCATATTACAGTAGTTGGATATCCCGGTGCGGCTGATAGCAGTTTATTGGCATCACCATCTCATTATGTAGCATCATTTACAGATGGCAAAATTTCGGCCAAAAAACAATTACCAGATGGTTCACCTGTGCTGCAAATTAGTGCTCCTGCCACCCACGGTAACTCTGGAAGTCCCGTACTTAATGATAAGGGAGAAGTTATCGGTATGGTAACGTTTGGTTCGGATGTTTCTGGCTTCACCTTCATCATTCCCAGTGAGACCATATCGCAGTTTCTATGGCTCGCTGGTGTTTCTAATCAACAAGGGCTGGTTACTCAGAGATAGGTAAGACTCGAATTGCAATGCGCTCGGTAACCAGTTTTTTTGCTTTGGATCAAGGACGAAATTCCAGAACGTCATTTTTGATTATCATATCAAGCTTGCCAAAAAAGCTCTGTCCTAGAAGCTTAGTATTAGGACTGATCGCCACTTTTACATCCTTACACTTAACTCCACCAACCTCTATTGAATCAACTGTACCAGTAGGCCATACTACTATTGAACCATCAGCTATTTGGGCTGGTAATATCCCAGTCTTCTCCACTTTCAAGGCTTTTGCCATTTGTTCAGTGATGACGGTAGTAGTAGCTCCCGTATCTAAAGTCATCTCATATACATGAGTGTCGTTAAATGTTACATCAATCGTTGGATTGAGACTCTTGCTCCTTTTAATTGGGGCTGGTCCTGATCTACGTGGGTAGTGAACAACCAGAGCCATTAACAGAATAAACAGAGCTGTTCCCATCTGAAATACCTCATTTGAAGGAAATTACCGGATGAATACATCAAAACTACAGCAATATTTTGCTGCTTTTTGCAATTTATTGGTTATTCGTATAAATGCTTGACGTATTTAGTAGTATGTAGTGTGTCGGTTACAATTATATATCTATCAAAAGATAGATATTTTAATAGTCGTATTGGTAGTAAGCAAAAATTATTTTTTTAGTTTGACTTTTGAGCTAGCGGACTGATAATTCCAAACTTGAGGAACATATAGCAGGATAAGAACTTGGTCAAACAATGGGCAACTGGATGCCTTAAGCTTGTAGATAACGGCATCTTCCCACAGTCAGCCCATCATCTCCACCATGAGCAAGACAGTTGTCATCAATCCGGGAAACGGTGATCTGCACAACGGCTTCCCCATCGTTACCGTACAGTTATGGGTTGGTGACCATTCATTTCCAGAGCAATTTGTTGGCAGCTTACCACCTGCACCCAATTTGCTGGAACTATACAGAAATTGGCAATCAACTTATCAAGCTTTGTGTGTTCGCAAACACTTGCGTTCTGACTTGACCATAGACGAAGATGACGACGAACTGGAAATTGATTCTGCTGGTATCACTCACGTCTCAGAAGTTAGTTTTAGTCATCTGTGCCAAAAGTTACAAGATGATATGAACCGGTGGCTAGGATCTATAGAGTTTCAAAATATTAGCCGCCAGGTGCGATCGCGCCTGGCGAGTAGCGGAACGCGATCGCATCTAAACCCAGCAGAAGAAATTCGAGTGATTTTGGAAACCAATGATGACTTACTGCGGCGATTACCATGGCATCGTAGCGATTTCCATCGAGATTACACTCTAGCAGAAATAGCTTTGTCTAGCCCAGAGTATAAACGTTCATCAATCCTAAGACCGTCAACAATCTCAAGAAAAAAAGTCAGAATTTTAGCCATTCTAGGCAATACCAAAGGTATTGATCTTAGTACAGAAACCAAGTTTCTGAATAACATACCAGATGCAGAAGTTGTGTTTCTTGTCAATCCCTCACGAGTAGAATTCAATCAGCACCTTTGGGATCCTATGGGCTGGGATATCCTGTTTTTTGCAGGTCACAGTCAAACTGAGTACCAAACAGGTAGGATTTATATTAATGAGAACGAGACAAAAAATAGCTTAACAATTGAACAATTAGAGGAAGCTCTCAAAGCAGCAATTGAGAAAGGGTTACGCTTGGCTATTTTTAACTCCTGTGATGGGCTTGGGCTGGCGAATGCTCTGGAAAAATTCAATATTCCTGCTGTGATTGTGATGCGAGAGCCAGTCCCAAATTGTGTAGCAGAGGAATTTTTTAAGCAATTTATTTCAGGCTTCGCAGTTGAACAGCTTCCTTTATACTTAGCCGTGCAGCAAGCGCGTAGGAAGTTACAAGGTTTAGAGGATGATTTTCCTGGTGCTTCTTGGTTACCAGTAATTTGCCACAATCCATCTGTGGAACCACCGACATGGCTCCAGTTAGGCGGAAATCCAGCTTGTCCTTATCGGGGTTTATTTGCTTTTCAGGAGGAGGATGCACATTTATTTTTTGGACGGGAG
>NZ_JAAKGC010000278.1:0-1851 GCF_017591665.1 Aetokthonos hydrillicola CCALA 1050
CAGGCTCTCAGTGTACCAGTTGTTATTCAGGCTAATACAACCTATGTGGTTTCTGTCAACGCAAACTCCTACTATGTCGACACTCAAAATCAACTAGCTAGTTCCATCGTCAACGGCGACCTCAGCACAATAGCTGACGGCAACAATGGTGTGTATAATCTCAGTCCAAATTCTTTCCCAACTAGTTCCTACCTGAATAGTAACTATTATCGCGACATCGTCTTTATCGCAGGTAGTAGCTTGGTTAAAGTTAGTGGAGACAATCAGACTGGTAACACGGGGGCAACTCTACCCAACCCTCTAGTCGTCCAAGTACTAAACGCTCAAAACAATCCTCAGTCAGGAGTCACCGTGAACTTCGCTATTACCAATGGCGGGGGGTCAGTCTCGCCAACCAGTGCAGTAACTAATTCTAGTGGTCAAGCAAGTACAAACTTGACACTAGGATCAGTACCCTCTGGTCCTGATGGGGTGGTAGTAACCGCAACGGCAGCAGGGATCGGCAGTATAACCTTCTCGGCTATAGCAACTCCGGTCAACCCCAACCCCATCTGGTTGGAAAACCAAAATCCTGGCACGACTAATTGGAGACTTAATAACCCAGGTAGTGGCGAGATTGCTGCTTACACCTCGGCGACTAATGTTAGTAAAGGGGGAACACTCGACATTAAAGTTTCTCTTGGACAAGCTGGACAGTTTACCATTGATGTGTATCGCTTGGGCTATTATGGCGGCACGGGAGGAAGGCTGATGCTGAGTAGTGGTTCCCTCAATGGTACAACCCAACCCGCCTGTACCACAGATACTACTATCTACCTAACCGAGTGTAACTGGACAACTTCCTACACCCTACAGGTGGGCAGTAACTGGACTAGTGGTCTTTATGTTGGTAAGCTGACTGATGGGTCAACCGGCAAACAAACCTACGTGTGGTTCGTCGTTTATGACGATAGCAACACTGCTGATATTCTGTTCCAAAGTAGCATTACTACTGTCTTAGCTTATAGCACGACTGGGGGTCACAGCTTGTACAGCTATAACAGCGTTAACGCGCAGCAGGCTTATAAGGTTTCTTATGATCGCCCATACTCTGAGGCAGTCAATCAAACCTCCGACCCTGACAATGAGAGGAACTCACCCCTGCGATGGGAATATAATATGGTGCGTTGGTTGGAATCCCAAAGTTACAATGTTACTTACACTGACAACATGCATGTTTATACCAACGGACAAACATTGCGCAACCACAAAGTCTTTCTGTCTGTTGGTCATGATGAGTACTGGTCTAAAGAAATTCGTGACTCTATTGAAGCTGCTCGCGCTGCCCAAATTAATTTAGCATTTTTCTCTGCCAATGTTGGCTATTGGCGAGTGAGGTTTGAAAGTTCTACTACCGCTGCTGGACAAGTGAACCCAAATCGGGTGATGGCGTGCTATAAAGCAGACTGGGCATTAGACCCGGTTGCCCAACAGCAGGGTTCATCAGCAGCCACTAATAAATTCCGTAGTGTTCAGAACCAACAACCGGAAAACGCTTTATTAGGAATCATGTACGGCAGTGACACAGGTAATGTCTACGGCGGTTATAATTTTGTTGTCGCCAACAGCAGCGATTCTTACTATGCAAATACCGGACCCACAGATGGGGGACAGACTAGATTGTTTGTGGGGTCTTTAAGGGGTTTTATTGTTTATAAATGATATATTCCTTTACGGGTGGGGGTATTATTTCCATCCACAATAAAAACCGCTAGTGTACTGCCAACAAATTAAGAACCAGTGGGGCGGCAAAAACCTACTCCCCACCAAAAATTTCAACCAACCCCCACAACCCACCTCACCCCCACCAGG
>NZ_JAAKGC010000278.1:1861-2560 GCF_017591665.1 Aetokthonos hydrillicola CCALA 1050
AGGATGGAGATCAGCTAAGTTTGTTAGTGGGCTATGAATGGGATTTTATCGTTAATAATGGATCTACTCCTTCAGGTGTGGTGACATTATCCCAGTCAACAGTAACACCTGCTAGTGTACTGCCAACATATGACGAACCTGTGGGACAACAAACTCTTCCTGCCAACCAAGATTATACACACTCCCAATCAGCTCGCTACACGCCTAGTAGTGGGGCAAAGGTCTTTGCTGCTGGCACTATTCAGTGGGCGTGGGGGCTAGACAGTGATGGTGTAAATCCAGGTCGCGAAGATACCCGCGCCAAGCAAATGACTGTCAATATCCTAGCAGATATGGGAGCTAGACCCCAGACCCCAAATGCAAACCTCATTGTTCCTTAAAGTATCTCACAAGGAGTATATATAGTGTCACCGTTGAAACGCCGACAATTTGGCCAGTTGGCAGCTGCGAGTTTGACTTCGACTGTTGTTGTTGGTCTCTCTAGTAAGACGCTCGCTCAGAGTACAGCTTCGAACGGGGAAACTCTTTATGGAGTAAAGAATCCTAATTCGTCTAGTGCTCGTGACCGTGAAAACCAAAGTCCGTTAGTAGAACTCAACACTGTTGAGCAGTCGACGGGAAATGTTCTCTCTAAGACGAATGCACCAGCTCTTTCTGTTGAAGATACATCGCCCGCACCAAAAAAATCTAAAGCCATCT
>NZ_JAAKGC010000279.1 GCF_017591665.1 Aetokthonos hydrillicola CCALA 1050
TTTGTATTACTAATATCGTCAAAGCCTACTACTTGCTGTTCTAAATAATCTTTGCTTTCCTCGAATCCAAATATTGTGGTCGCAAGAGTTTCATTTATAGCTGGTGTCCAACCTGTAGTTTTTGATTCTGCGATGACAGTACCTGACGATGGTGAATCAAAGCAATATATGAATGCGCGATCGCTACCAATTTTTTCTCTAACTTCTCTGACTGTAGTGTGGAATAGTGTATCTAAGTCTGTGGCTTGACACATAACATCGCTAATAGATCTCCACTGCTGCCTCAGTATTTTTAATTGTTGTTGAACTGTTGTATGATCTATCTGTTGCTTTTCGTTTGTACCATTTCTTTCAGGTGCTTGATACAAGCTTTTCATAAAAACTATCCCACTAAAATATCAAAAATTGAATTTGCAAGAGGTTATAAACTGCCGATTATCCACCAAGGGCATTGAAAATGCTAGCAACATCTAATCTGATCATCATGCCTTCTGAATCATTAATAAAGTATCCTTTTATCAACCGATATATTTGTGGATTAAACAAACTAGACTCAGGTGGATTCATTTCTGAAGCATCTAGCAATTCCACATCAAGTAATTTACGGACTATTAGTCCCAAATATTTACCTTGTATTTGTACAACAATTGCCATATTTATAGGCTCAAAATTGCTACGAATAAATGTTGGTTTATAACCGAGCCTCTCTTCTAGCTCAACTAACCAAAGCATCTCGCTACGCCAGTTGTAGATACCCAAAACCCATGGAGGCATTTGAGGCAGACGACATATTTCGCCCAAAGATACTGGCAGAACTTCCGTAGTATCATCCAATGGAATTACAGCTGTATCTTTTTCGCCTAACTGGAAACTTAAAAACTTTTGTTCTGTTAGCAATACCATACATTTTTTATTTTGGTTGATGCTACCCTTATTAATACTAAAATTTGTATAGAATAATTTTTAGCAATAAGGGGAATGCGTTATTATATTAAGTTAAATCATTTGAGAAAATTATTGATCAAACAGAATTCAGGAATCAGGAGTCAGTTGGAAATACTGGTTTAAAACCTCGTCCCTTATAAACGAGACAGGGGTTAAAACTTGTCTTAAAACACCGTCCCTTTATGGGCGGTGTATTCTGACTCCTGAATTCTGTCTCCTGACTCGTTTTTATTTTTCATTAATTTATTTAAGGTCGTAACTAATTCTGAATCATTTATTGGTTTAGTAATATAGGCATCAGCTCCTAACATCTTACCCCAAATTTTATCGGCATCACTATTTTTAGTTGAACAAATAACTACAGGAATTGTACTTGTTTTAGGATTTGTCTTTAGTTCTCGGCACACTTCAAACCCACTTTGACCAGGTAAAATTACGTCTAGAAATATCACATCAGGCTTATTATCATGTACTTTTTCTTCAACTTCTTCACCACTTTTAGCGCTAATAACAAAATAACCTGCTTTTTGCAAGTACTGACTAATAATCTCCAAATCAGTTAAGCCATCTTCTACGACCAAAACAGTGTTCACGCTTAATACCCTCTTTTTAATTTCACTAATGAAGAATTACATACCTAAAGAAGTCAGTCCTAATAAAAAAGTTTCATCACGAATTCTGAAAAAGGAATACTCCCTGTTTTTTGTCCCTTCTTTTTAAGCTAGACTTCCAAGGGCAATAGCCCAAAACGAGGGTATGAAAATATTTCTTTCCCTGTTGCCTATCCTTTATTTTTAAGCTACAAAGATGCATTTTTTTTCTCCTATCTAATTTTGATGCATAGTTTATAGAATTAGTGAGAGTGAAACCACGTATAATTCAAAGCTTTTACAGCTTTGGGAAGTGGGGTTTCCCCCTTCCCAGTTTCAAGTGGCACACATTTGAAGATTAGTGATAGGAGATTGTTTTTTTACGTGCTTGTTGATCATTGCTATAACTTTCTGAGCAACCACAGGCTTACTTAAGAAATCCGTAGCACCGACCATCTTAGCCCGAACTCTATCGACAAGCCCGTCACTACCAGTTAAAATCACTACAGGTGTGTTAGTAAGTACGGAAACACGCCGTAACTGCGCACAGATTTCATAACCATTAGCAATAGGCATGATCAAATCTAAAAAGATTAAGTCTGGTTTACGTTCAATAAGTATTGGTATTGCTTGTACAGAATCTTGAATCCCTATAAAACTTAGCCCCTGTGGAGTCAGAATCTTTTGTAGAATTTCACTAGTCTGAGGACTGTCATCTACACAGGCTATTAATAAGCCAGATTCCATGATTGTTTTGTTTTTATGAACGGTGTTGTGGCTTTGAGTGACGCTGGGACTCTGAATGGTGCTTTGGATTGGACGGACATTGGGAGTTTGGTTGACGCTCTGAGTTTGAGGAAGTGGTAATGGTAAATCTGCTACCTCTACCAATTCGATAATTTCTTTCCGGATATAAGGTAGCAAGGAACGAGAAAGTACTAGCAAATCTTGCTTAACTTTAATGGCTAACTCTCTGAGAGTGTATCTGCCGTTGATTATATTTAAGAAGTTTCTGTAA
>NZ_JAAKGC010000008.1:0-97337 GCF_017591665.1 Aetokthonos hydrillicola CCALA 1050
CAAGCAAACGTAATTGTCCAACTTCTTTAAGTTAATATCCTCACCAAGAAATAGAGCCTGCGCTCTCAATCTATCTCTATCCTTAAAAAGAAGTTTTTCCATTATCACCCGTTTGCTAAATTATACCTGCTGATCTCCGGAGTTAGCGATCGCTTAACATTTAAAATTTTCCCAAGGAACTTCTGTATCGAAGCCATCAATGCGGGTCAGCAAGTTTTGTAGGTTGACTTGTTGCAAAACATCTTTGAATTCTTGAGCGCTCATTGGACGATTTCTATGAGGATATTCTCTCCCTCAAATGGAACTAAACAAGTAAAATTCCTTTCCCTCAGCCCATTTTGATCTGTAACTAATGGGCGGAACGTTCACGGTTATGCGATCGCACATTACCCCCGCTTTCGTTGTCTTGACCGACTAACGAAGGCGATCAGGTGAGTACTGCAAAAGAAAAAATCTAGTCTCGCAACCTAGCAATTGCTGGACAGATTAGTTGTGATCTATATCACAATCAATAGTATCAGATTGGTATTCCTTATCAATTTTATCGATGTAATTAATAAGTCCTGTAACAAGGTAGATACGTCATTCACATTGAAAGGGAATTGTTACAAGTCTTAGCCGTTCACACAACAGGTACCAAATTAACTAAAGCTTGGCGCTGAAATCGGACTGTGTACGAGCGTGAAGTATGATAATGCTTAGGAGTGAATACGAGCAATGTGATGGTATCTTGACTAGATTCAAGAATCTGTTTCACGGTGCAAGTCTGCATTTTATTATTGCAGTAGGCGCGTATTTGATGTCCAATTCGAATCTCCAATGCTTGAACTTTCATGATTAGAACCTCATTAAGGGGAAAAACAGCTAGAGAGACTTCGTGTCAACTTGCTTCTATGTACCAGTAAATGAGTTCCTGTTTTTTCTTGAGTTTCGTGCCGAACTGCATCTTTTACTGCTTGAATAGGTCAGGCAACGAAAGTATACTAGTACATTTCACTTACTCGATTGTACAGACACCTCATTTCTTTAGTAATGGCGCAGAATCATTTACACACAAGTTTCTAGTCTAGATAAGGGTTTTATCTGTTAATTTTGTGTAGTTAATTCTGTTTAAGTACTTATAGTATAGCAGCATTGCTAAATTATTAGCGAGATTAGAACTAGATGAAGACCGAGATAATTCTCTAGTACAATTTAAACTTTAGATGTTATGATGGTCCATGGGAATTATTTTCGGTTATACAGTTTGTGCTTATTGAATTACAACCGTCTCTCCGAACCTAAAGTTTCTGCATAATTTAGTTCTGGAGATGCTTTTATGTCAGTTTATGTCGGGAATCTCTCCTATGAAGTAAGGGAAGAGGATATAACACAAGTTTTCTCAGAATATGGAACAGTCAAGCGAGTTCAATTACCTACAGACCGAGAAACAGGTAAACTCAGGGGTTTTGCCTTTGTGGAAATGGAAACAGATGCGCAAGAGGCGGCAGCAATTGAAGCCCTCGATACTGCGGAGTGGATGGGTCGTAGTCTCAAGGTGAATAAGGCTAAGCCCAGAGAAGACAGGGATTCTGGAGGTAGACGTGGTGGCGGTAGGGGATACACAAGCCGCTACTAAGCATCTTCAAGGAGTATCCTCAGACGATCTAAATCGTTTCATAAAAAACAAACAATTTAGCTGTTACGTATTTTGGGCAGACTTGTTGTCTGCCCTTTTTTGCCCACATTCAACGGAATTGTTGACCACCAGTGATCAATTTAAGTTAATTAAATAGGAGAGGACATGACCCAGATATCTGTAGGCGAAAACGAAGGAATTGAGTCAGCCCTACGTCGATTTAAGCGAGAGGTCTCCAAAGCCGGGATTTTTTCGGATATAAAGAAACATCGCCATTTTGAAACTCCCTTGCAAAAGGACAAGCGGAAAGCAAAAGAAGTTGCTAGATCTAAACGGTATAGGAAACGTTCCCGTCTTCAGTAGAGAGTGGCTTTGAGGTCATCTATTGACTGCTGAGTGTTGACTGTTAACAGTTAACTGTCAACAAAACTGAGGGTAAGAACCCCGTCATGACGGACGGCTTTGTGTGAACCGTCAACCGTCAACCGTCAACAATCATCAGTTCATAGGCAAGTGCTGCACTTGTCATCTCACCAGCAACAACAATCCAGTCGTAATTTTTCAATCAACCAGAGTGCTACTAACTGGTATTATTTGAAAAACTATGCCGTATATCAACCAATGTCTCAAAAAGTTAAAGATCCTATTCTTGACTATTACCGCAAGATTACAAAGTCAGACTACTTGCATTATGGTTATTGGAATGTAGAAGACGAATTAAAAGTAGAAAATTTGCACCGAGCGCAAGAAAGGTACATCAAACACCTAATTTCATTAATTCCACAAGGTGTTGAAACAATTTTAGATGTGGGATGTGGAACTGGTGGAAATGCACTGCTGCTACAAGAAAAGGGGTTTCAAGTTGAAGCGTTGTCTCCAGATATAGCTCAAGAAGAAGCATTTAAAGCTAAAGGAGAAATTCCATTTTATTTAACCAAGTTCGAGGATTTTGAGACAGATAAGAGATACGACCTAATTTTAATGAGTGAGAGTACTCAGTATATTCCGGTTAAATCAGGATTTAAAAAGTGTCGTACTATACTAAATAGTAAAGGAATTTTGCTAGTTTCAGACTATTTTTTGAGAGAGAATTTTGATAAGGATAACGTCCTGGCAATTTGTACTCACGAAAACAGTGAGTATCTAAAAACGGCAGAAGAATTTGGCTTTGAAATCATTAAATCTGAGGATATTACATCAAGGGTAACACCCACTCTAGATCTAGCAAGGTTAAAATATGATGAATACATTCTACCAACTTTAGAACTCTTCAATGACCTTTTACTAGGCTGGGCACCAATTCCATACAAAATTTTAAAATTCCTGGCAAGAAAGCCGTTGAAAAACTTAGAAATGCAACTGCAACTCATAGATAGTCACCAGTTTTTGAAACATAGACAATACATGATTTATTTGTTTGAATTGATCTAAAACCAGATTGTTTATGCCATGAGCGTGGATTATACTTGGAACTGTGATTTAGAGATCCGGATAAGCTGGTAAGTCCCAGATTTGCCTAAGTTCTGGTAATGATTCGGCTGAAGTCCCATAGCTTCTAATTTTTTAGGCTGAGTCAGAATGAGTAGGGTAGGTGGTTGGGGCTGAGTGACGGATATTTTTTTGATCTGTGTCAACGCATCTGTGTATAATAAGACATATTTAACTGGTCTTTGGGTGTAAAATACAACACTAGGCTTTTTGAACCCGATCATAACTAAAGGCTCGCCTGGTTGCTCTACTTTAGTGACGATCTCCGACAAATCTCTCAGGGGTAGCTGACGCGCTTGATCTATCAGTAAACCCGTAGGCATGAACACAAAAATCACAAATGCCAAAAACCCAAGCAAATTCATCATCAGCACTCCACCCCACTGCCTGTACCATACTAAAATCGCAATAGCCACAGCGGTAATTGACCAGATGGCGCATCCCAAAACTGGCAACCCTGAGTCTTCAATGAGCTGGCGCGGATTAACTATGGCTGGGTCGTAGCCTATGAAGTGCGGACTCCAGAAGAATACTCCAGCTAATGCTAATAGAAATACTACATTGACCCAGCCACTGAACACCAGGGATGAGGACGCGCTTGAGGCAGGGGAAGAAGAAATTACTTCCCCAGATCCTCCCGGTTTAATTAGTAGGTTGCTCCACATGAGCGCGACTAAAATAGACGCTGCTGGCATTAAGGGCAATACATAGTGTGGCAGTTTGGTAACAGCAATGGTGAAGAAACTAAAAACACCTATAAACCAAAACCAGGCAAATAGACCAAGCTGCGTGGAACGGTTTGAAGAACGCCAGTGCGATCGCTGCCAAAATTTCAGCCGTGCGATCGCTATTGGCAAATAGATTGACCAAGGTACAAAACCAACTAGTACCACCAGAAAGTAAAAGTACCAAGGTTGTGAGTGGTGATTAACGACACCCGTAAAACGCTCTAGATTATGATATCCAAAAAAAGAGTTAATAAAAGCCCAGCCATTGCGCCAGATCACGAGTACATACCACGGCAGCACAAGTGCAAGAATTAGAAAACTACCCATTACCGGACGCATTTCGTGCCAAACTTCTCGCCAGTTACCTATGTAAAGCACAAATGCGCCAATTATCAGCCCTGGCAAAACAATTCCTACTGGTCCCTTTGTTAAAATTGCCAAGGCAATTAGCACGTAAAAAACAAGATACCAACTAGCTTGTAGCCTAGGTTTGGTCGGTTGACTATAACCTATAAAAAAGCACAACAATGCCCCATCCATACATCCAGTAAGTAATAAATCTGCCGAGCCGATTCTTGCCCAAACAATCGTCACTGCATTTAATGCGCTTAAAGCAGAACCTAACCCAGCACACCACCAATACCGTCGTGTTTGATCTGTTTTGCTACCTTGAGCAGACTCGAATTGGTTCGGATTAACAACGCCAAAAGACCACAGTGTATAAAAAACCAAGCCCATCAGCCCGAAAGCACTCAGTGCTGACGGCAAGCGCACCGCCCACGAATTTACTCCTACAATTTTGTAGGCGATCGCCATCAGCCAGTAAATTAAAATCGGCTTATCAAAACGAGTCTCTCCATTAAAAAAAGGCGTGATCCAATCGCCTGTCACCGTCATTTGCCTAGCTGCTTCAGCAAACAGCGGTTCTGTTTCATCAACCAAGCCTGTACTGCCCAATTTCCACCCAAAAGCTAGCCAACCAATTAAAACCAACCATAGGATCGACGCTGTCCATGCGATCGCTGGAGGTTCACCTTTGTAGTTAAACCAATGAGCAAAAGCGCGATAACTCCTTTTCATTAACCACTCCTTTGAGATAGACCTCCGCAAGGGAGATCCAATAAATAAAATGCGCCAGCTGCTTATGTGCCAAAAGGGCTCTTACACACAGCAAGACTCCTGTTGTGTTAACCCGAAGTTGAGCGGCTCGGCATTTTATTTTCACACAAGAGCCCCAATAGGACAACTAAAGTACTCTCGACCAAATAGTCCACTCCACGCGAGATAGTGACACTTACTTGTTTACCTATTGACTCACATAACCCAGAAGTTATTGATTAAAATTCAACGTCTTCTCGCTGAACTTCCGTAGTTTCAATTCTATTCACATCTTTTGCTACCCAACGTATGGTGTCAATGTACTTAGCGAGTTGTTCGACTGTTGGTGTTTCAAACAAATTGCGTACAGACAAATCTATTTGGAACATCTCCCGTATACGGGAAGTCAAGCGAGTCGCTAGTAGAGAATGACCCCCTAATTCAAAGAAATTGTCGTGAACGCCTACTTGCTCTTTACCCAAGACTTTAGCCCAAATTTCTGCCAGTAACTCTTCGAGGTGCGATCGCGGCGCTACATAATCCTGATTATTGAAACTAATTGTATCAGGCATAGGTAAAGCACGGCGGTCAACTTTACCATTAGGTGTTAGAGGTAAAGATTCCAACACCATATAGGCTCTTGGCAGCATGTATTCTGGTAACTTTTCCTTTAAGAATTCGCGAAGTGAAGGCGCAAAGTTTTGAGCTTCTCTCGTCACGATCTGTTCTTGGTGAGGAACAATATAAGCAACCAAGTACTTATCATCAGGTACATCCTCGCCAGCAGTCACGACTGTTTCTTTCACTGCTGGATGTTGACTCAGCACCGCTTCAATCTCCGATAACTCAATACGGAAACCGCGAATTTTTACTTGATTGTCAACGCGACCTAAAAATTCAATATTACCATCTGGTCGATACCGAGCTAGGTCACCTGTTTTATAAAGACGTGCTTTTGGATTATTACTAAAAGAATTAGGAACAAAGTGTTTAGTAGTTAATTCAGTGCGACGGAGATATTCTCGCGCCAGTCCGTCGCCGCCAAGATATAGTTCACCAGTAACACCAATAGGAACAGGTTGTAAATAAGTATCTAATATATATATCTGCGTGTTTGTAATAGGACGACCAATAGGAAAAGACGTAGCTGATTCTGGTAACTCTTCCACGTAATAATAAGAGGAAAATGTTGTATTCTCTGTAGGGCCATAAACATGAATTAAGTGCTTTGGCGCGCCGTCGTTAAGAATTTTTTTAATCCATCTTGTATCAACAGTCTCGCCACCAAATAGTAAATACTTCAAGCTAGAAAAAGCTTCCGGAATGTCTCTAACGATCAGTTGAAATAAGGCGGTGGTCAAAAACACAACGTTGATATCTTTTTCTCGTAGCTGTGATGCAAACTTCCGAGGCGAGAGCGTTACATCTTTACTAACTCCCACAAGTTGAGCGCCGTTAAGTAGCGCCCCCCAAATCTCGAAGGTTGCTGCATCGAAAGACGTATTAGAAGCTTGGGAAATTTTATCACCAGGGGATAATGTTATATAGTTAGTATTACACACTAGCCGATTTATTGCTTTGTGAGTTACAGCAACTCCTTTGGGTTGTCCTGTAGAACCAGAAGTGTAAATAACGTATGCTAAATTATCACTGCTTAAATTGCTTTTGGTATTATATTCCTTTTCTTGGTTAATCAGTTCCCAATCTTTATCTATACAAATAATTGGACTTGAGAAACCTTCAAAATGCTTGAGAAAACTTTCGTGTGTCAGCAATACTGAAACCTGAGCATCTTCAAGCATAAAATTTAAGCGTTCTTGCGGATAGCTGGGGTCTAATGGAACATACACCCCCCCTGCTTTAAGAATACCCAACAACCCGATTATCATTTCCACAGACTGTGAAATACAGATGCCGACAAAAGCTTCTGAAGATACTCCGATTTTTTGTAAATATTGTGCTAGTTTATTGCTACAAGTATTCAACTCCTGATAAGTAAGTTGTTTATTATCAAATTCTACCGCTACAGAATCAGGATACTGTTTTACTTTTTCTTCAAACAATTGATGGACACACTTATCTTGAGGATAATCTGCTTGGGTGTTATTCCATTCCACCAATACCTGATGTAACTCCTCTTCACTTAATAATGGTAAACTGCCAATTTTTTGAGCGGGATTTTCAACAACTCCTGACAACAGAGTTTTAAAATGTTTTAGCATCCGGTTAATAGTGGCTTTATCAAACAAATCTGTGTTGTAAACCATCAGGCCTCGGAGACCTTCAGAGTACTTCCAGTTTCCGCCCCATAAACTCCTGAAATCCTCAGAACACTTCCACAAATGCATTTCTAAATCAAAGCGCGTTTTTTTAAAGTCAATATTAATAAAACTAGGTAACAATCCAGGTAATTGTAATGCTGACATCGGAGAATTCTGCAAACCAAACACGACTTGAAAGAGCGGATGGTAGCTCAAGTTTCTCTCTGGATGTAGTTCTTCTACTAACTTTTCAAACGGCAAATCTTGGTGGCTGTATGCTCCTAACGTGACTTCCCTTACTCTGGCTAATAGTTCTCGAAAAGTCGGGTTTCCAGATAAGTCGCTGCGTAGTACTAAACTATTGACAAAAAAGCCAATTATTTCCTCTATTTCGCTACGATTACGGTTAGCAATTGGCGAACCCACTGCGATATCTTCTTGGTGTGTGTAGCGGTAAAGTAATGTTTGAAATGCTGCCAGCAGTGTCATAAATAGAGTGACACCTTGTTCCTGCGATAGTTTTTCTAGTGCATCAATTAGCTCTTTCGGTAATTCTAGAAATTGTGTTGCTCCTTGATAGCTTTGTATAGCTGGTCTTGGTTTGTTAGTAGGCAAATGGAGTATCGATATACCGTTTAATTGATCTCGCCAGTAAGCTAACTGCGTTTCGAGTACTTCTCCTTGCAACCACTCGCGTTGCCAGTGAGCAAAATCAGCGTACTGAAGAGGGAGTTCGAGAAGGATTGATGAGGAAGAGGAGTTGCTTTCGGGATTTAGATAAGCTGTGTATAGCGTTCCTATTTCCCGAATCAGCACCCCAATAGACCAATCGTCGCAGATGATATGGTGTATATTCAGTAATAGAATATGTTCTGCCTGGGATAATACCAGTATTATGACTCGCAACAATGGCTCAGACGATAAACTAAAAGGACGTTCTATTTCTGCGGTAATAATGTACTTTGCTTCTATTTCCTGTTGATCGCCTGGTAATTCTTGGAGATCTAGTACAGAAATAGGTATTGTTAAGCTGGGTGCAATAGCCTGTAGGGGTTGTCCATCCAGCGTTATAAATGTGGTTCGTAAGCTTTCGTGGCGACGTACAATTTCGTTAAAAGTTTGCTCTAATGCCGTTAAGTTAAGCGAACCTGTCAAGCGAATCACTGTCGGCACATTGTAAATAGTATTGCCAGGGATCAACTGATCTAGGAACCATAGCCTCTGCTGAGCAAAAGATGTTGGAAATACGAATACTTCTTCAGAAGACATATTGATCCTTATTTTGACTTTTGTGCTTTCTCAATACAGGCTTTTAGCTGTATAGCAAGAACTTGGATGTGGGGTTTTCGCAGCATAGTTAGATGATTGCCAGGAACATTATAAATTTCCGTTCCTTCGAGAGTTAGTTTATCCCAGTCCATACTCGGATCTTCCTTGGCAATACTTGACTGAACCTCTGTTCTGAAAACATTAATTCGTTTAGGGTAGGTTTGAGGAACGTAGTTAAGCACTGCTTGGCTATTAGCATAGAAAACACGAAGCATTGGACGAATTGCTAGCTCGCTTAAAAGTCTTAACTTGGATTCTTCCGGTATAGCGTTAACTGTGGCATCCTCTTTTAGGGGGAAGTGAGAGAGCAAATTTGTTTCGAGCGATCGCTTTTGGCGGCTCCTAAAGGAGCATCGCACAACTTTATTTAAATTAGGAAATCGAGCAATTAAATTGCTAATCCGATCCTTAGCGATAGCAATAATTAGGTAAAAATAATCGAGGAAAAACGGCCATATATATCGCGCCACCGTAGTTAGCATAAACTTCAAACCACTACCCAAAGAAGGTATATTGCCTGGTATTGGTGCTAAAGTGTCAAGCACAGCCAGTAGAGCCACTTCTTCCCCAGATTTTTGAAGTTGTTGAGCCATCTCAAAAGCAACCCAACTTCCAAAAGACCACCCTCCTAAAAAATAAGGGCCTTGTGGTTGCACTTTGCGTAATGCTTCAATATAATGGCTAGCCATATCCTCAATGCGAGTTAGTGGAGGAGTTTTTCCGTCAAGCCCAACGGGTTGTAGCCCATAAAATGGTTGATTTTTTCCCAAATGAGTAGCCAATTCGTAATAAGGAAAGACAACACCAAAAATTGGATGGACGCAGAAGAAAGCTGGATTTGAACCAGCAGGTTGAATTGGAACTAACGGAGACCACGCTAGAGAGTATGTGTCTGATAGAGAAGCTGCTAAACTTTCAATTGTAGGATTTAAAAATAAGGTAGATAGAGGCAATTCCCGCCCCAACTGCTTGCCTATCTCCTTGAGGAGGCGTACAGTTAACAGTGAATCTCCTCCTAAGTCGAAGAAGTTATCGTAAATACCCACACGCTCAACATTCAGGACTTCAGCCCAAATTTTTGCCAAGGTGGACTCGGTTGGAGTACGAGGAGCAATAAATGTTTTATCTATTATACGGTTAGCGGGACTGTTGAGTTCTGTTAGCGCCCGACGGTCCACTTTGCCATTAGCTGTTAACGGCAGAGAATCCAGCACCACAAAAACTTTTGGCACCATGTATTCAGGTAATTTTTCTTTTAAGAAATTACGTAACAAGGACACGAAATTTTGGCTTTCTAAATTGGGAACAATATAAGCCACCAAATACTTATCACCAGATACGTGTTCTTTAGTGATGACTACTGCTTTTTGCACAGTTTTATGCTGACTTAGTGCTGTTTCAATTTCTGACAACTCAATACGGAAACCACGAATTTTTACTTGATTATCAATGCGACCTAAAAATTCTATATTACCATCATTTAAGTAGCGTGCTAAATCACCAGTCTTGTAAAGCCGCGCTTTATTTTTAGGAATAAAAGGATTAGGAATAAATTTTTCATTAGTGAATTCTGGACGGTTAATATATCCCTGTGCCAATCCATCGCTGCCTATGTATAATTCGCCTGGAATTCCAATTGGTAAAGGTTGTAGATGCTTATCTAATATATAAATTTGAGTATTAGCAATAGGGCGACCGATGGGTGGCTTTTCACTTATCGTATCAATCTCTACAACGGTTGACCAAACTGTTGATTCAGTAAGCCCGTAAGCATTAAAAAACCGACGCTGAGGTTTCCACCAACGTTTTACAATATCCTCAGTACAGGATTCCCCTGCACAAATAATAGTTTGCAACGCGGGAAGTGATTCTGAAGGTAGGATTGCTAAGACTGCTGGTGGAAGAGTGACGTGAGTAATAGCTTTTTCTCGCAATAATTGGAGCAAAGGTTGTCCGGGTACAAGGGATTCTTTGTTTGCTAAATAAAGAGTTGCTCCTGTTCGCAGTGCCATAACAATCTCAAAAATTGAAGCATCAAAACTTAATGATGCGAACTGCAAAATGCGGTTACTCGGTTGCAAGTTGAAAACTTCGATCTGAGCTTCTGCTAAGTTTGACAATCCTCGATGCTGGAGCAAAACGCCTTTAGGTTTTCCTGTTGAGCCGGAGGTATAGATCACATAAGCCAGGTTTTCAAGTGTTACACAACTAATTGGATTTTCTTGGCTGTATTGTTTAATAGTTGCCCAATCTTCATCTATGCAAATTACAGATAACAGATCTCTCCAACCTTCATTAAAAACGGGGGCTAAGGATGAATGAGTGAGCAAGACTGATACTTTCGCATCTTCTAGCATAAAGTTAAGACGCTCTTGAGGTAGACTCGGATCTAAAGGCAAATATGCTCCACCCGCTTTGAAGATACCTAATAGTGCAATTATCATTAGTGGCGAACGCTCTACACAAATACCAACTAAAGATTGGGTTTCTACGCCTATTTTTTGCAGATAATGTGCAAGTTGGTTGCTGCGCCTATTTAACTCTCTGTAGCTAAGTTGTTCATCGCCAAATACTAGCGCGATCGCATCAGGAGTTTCCTCTACCTGCGCTTCAAATAACTGATGAAAACACTTGTTGTGTGAGTAATCTCTTTTTGTGTCGTTCCAATCGATTAATAACTCCTGTAGTTCTCGCACAGTAATCAAAGACAAATCTGAAAGACGCTGTTCTGGATTTGCGACAACACTTTCTAGCAGCGTTTGGAAATGTCCCAGCATCCGGGTAATGGTCGCATCGTCAAATAAATCGGTGCTATAGACCATTTCTCCTTTTAAAGTGTCCAAGTCTTGCCACAGATGGAACTCTAAATCTAGTTTTGCTGTTTTGGTGTCAAATTCAAACACTGAAAGCGTTATACCAGGTAACTCTAGCGCTTCAATGGGAGTGTTTTGCAGGCTAAATACAACCTGAAAAAAAGGATGATAGCTTAAATCTCGCTCTGGATGCAGTTCTTCTACCAGCTTTTCAAACGGTAAGTCCTGATGGCTGTATGCTCCTAAAGTTACCTCTCGCACTCGACGCAACAACTCTCGAAACGTCGGGTTACCAGAGAAATCTGTACGTAGCACCAAGCTATTGACAAAACAACCAATTAACCCTTCTAGCTCGCTACGGTTGCGATTAGCAATAGGTGAACCAACTGTAATATCCTCTTGCTGCGTGTAACGATAGAGCAAAGTCTGAAATGCTGCGAGCATTGTCATGAACAAGGTAGCACCTTCACTGTAGCTAAGTACCTCTAGCGCTTGAGTTAAGGAGTTTGGTAGCTCTATGAATTGTTTTGCTCCCCTGTAGGTAGGAACTGCTGATCTTAATCTGTCCGTGGGAAGACTTAGCACAGAAATTCCATCTAATTGCTTTTGCCAATAAGCTAACTGCTTTTGTAGCGGCGAATACCCGTTTGCCCCTACTCCTTGCAGCCATTCCCTTTGCCATTGGGCAAAATCTGCGTATTGAATCGGTAGTTCTGGCAGCAGATTAGACAAGGATTGGTCAGAGGCAAAAGCTTTGTATAATACCCCCAGTTCTCTAACCAACACTCCTATTGACCAGCCATCGGCGACAATGTGATGTAGATTTAGCAGCAGCACATATTCTGCTTCATCTAGTTGTAACAGCTTCACTCGCAGCAATGATCCGGTGGAGAGATTAAAAGGACGTTGAGCTTCTTGGGTTGCAATTTGCCGCGCTTGTGTCTCACGTTCTTGGCTATCGAAGTTGCGTAGATCTATTAGAGGAAGAGGTATGCTTAAGCTGGGCGCAATCGCCTGTACTGGTTGCTGCTCTAGCATAATAAAGGTAGTACGTAAGGTTTCGTGGCGACGTACAATTTCGTTGAATGTCTGTTTTAAGGCTGTGAATTTGAGGGAACCTGTCAAGCGAAGTGCTGCGGAAACGTTGTAAAATGGATTACCTGGTGCTAACTGATCGAGAAACCACAACCGCTGCTGAGCAAAAGAAGTTGGAAAAACGAAAACCTCTGCTTCTTCCGAGAAATTCAGCTCTTCATCATCTGTGAGGTTACCGAGAGTATATTCGTTCATAACCTGCCTGCTCACTACCAGTGCGGGAATTCAGTTCCAATTGGATAATGTCACCACGCTCAGGGACACACCCGTCGATCTTTACCAACTTTCTTCTCGCATAGGTTCTCCCCAATCCACTTCATCATGCTGCCTATCCGGGATGACATCTTTAAGCAGTTCATTCAGGGTATACCTGGGTCTTGCTGGAGATAGAACGATCTTATTGTCCTCAGTTGAAATGGCAACCAAGTCTCCTTGTTTTAATCCCATCTGGTGAATAATAGTTTGCGGGAGCCTGATTCCAAGAGAGTTGCCCCATATGCTGATTTTTTGGGTTACCATCGTTGAGAATTATGATCTGAATCTTTATACATTGAGTATACTGCGGATTGTTGGAGCTTTGGTGCTAACCGTTTGAGACCACCGGAAATAGCACCAGGTTTCTAGGTCGGGCTGTCAATTCTGACAAATTCCTATCTCCGTGTAATCCATATTGAGCGTTTCGCGTTGCTCCTGTTAGAAACCTCTTTGCCAAGGGAATCTTTAAAGATAGGTAGCTTTCACTGAAGTCAGCATGAGATATCTATTCTGACTACTGTTGTTTCTACTGTCCAGTGTTGCTTCCTGTCAATTTGGAAAGAACTCAAGGAATGTGAGGCAAGTTGCTAGATAATGTCTACAAATGGTAGTATAAAGATACAAAAAGCCTATCTTGAAGTATGGTTAAATACTAAAAATTCCAACTCAGTACTTAAATTAAGGTGCTTTTTGATAACTAGCAACTTGGGTAAATATGAGAGAAAAAACTAGGATAAGAGTTTTTTATGGAATCTGATGAATTGAAGTTTATTTTGAGATTATTAGGTTGTACAAACTACCGCTCACCCCTTTCTGCTTCTATCTTTAGCAGCTTCAAGACAAACAAGAACAAAATTTGTCGCAGTTTAGGCGATCGCGGATTGGTAGATTTTTCTCGTGAGATTGCTGGGGTGAAAATAACTCCTGCAGGTAAAACGCTCCTCAAGATGAAGCCAACCGAGTTACCTATACCAGATCAAGAGGTGAAGGTTTTAGAGGCGATCGCCAAAGCTTCTGGAAAAGTTGCGCCCAGTAAAATAACAGTATCGTCCCTGAAGGCAGCAGAGCGAGACATCATTTTGGAGAGTTTAAAAGAACGGGGATTAATAGAAGTCGAAACTGCCATCAAAAAGCAGAAAGCTGAAGTATGGATAACCCAGCAAGGACAAGACTACCTGCGGGATGATTACGTTGGCAAAGGCAATAACCCTGTACTTAGTTTAGATTTACTGACAAACTACCTACGGTTTTTGCGTAAACCCTCACACGTTAAAGCTGATGAAATTTCCGTTCAAGAGCATGTATCTACAACTCCTTTAACTTCATCAGTAAACAAACCAACTGACGACGAAATTTTTCAAATAATCCGTGAGCTAGATCGAGAACTTGCAACAAAAAACTACTTACCGATTTTTCATGTCCGACAGAAATTACAACCTCCACTATTAAGGGATGAATTAGATCAGGCATTTTATAGTCTGCAACGGAGTAAGAAAATTGGGTTGAGTACTTTAGCAGAACCCCGTAACTATACTCCTGAACAGGTTCATGCTGGAATTCCGCAATTAGCTGGTGGCTGTTTGTTCTTTATTACGGTGAAATAGCCGAATTTACCCAAAGCCTCAGTAAACTAACTCACAAAAGAAAAGTTCAAGGAGATTTGTATGGCGACAATCGATGAACTCATTAAACAATCCGTAAACCCATTTGAGTGTTCTATTGCGCGGAATTTTTGGGAGGAATCTGAACCATCTCCTACAGTGAAGTCTATCCATCAAAAGGCATTAACTGACATCACAAGTACTTTATCTCAAATCAGTAAAGATAGTCAAAGTCGTACCATCCTTCTCTATGGAGAAGTTGGATCTGGAAAAACTCACTTCCTTGGACGACTGAAAGAAACGTTAAATGACCAAGCGTTCTTTGTCTACATTGAACCATTCCCTACTAGCGATCATATTTGGAGGCACATCCTCCGCTATACAGTTGATAGCTTAGTTAAGGCTCCAGCAGGACAAAAAGATTCTCAATTAATTCTCTGGTTAAAAAGTTGTTTGTCTACTATTGAGAAGGGATTACAGAGTGAGCATCAAAGTATAATTAGAAAAATCCAAAAACTCTTTGGCAAAATAAAAACAGAAGAAAGTAGGGAACGAAGAGCTTTTATTGATATTTTAAAGCAAAGTATTGGAATCCAAGGCATTTATAATGCTAATGAATTTTTTGGTATCCTTTATGATTTAACTAATCCAAATTTATATTCTTTAGCTTGCGAATGGTTAAGAGGGGATAGTCTCGATGAAGAAAGCCTTAATAAATTACAAGTTAAGCATTTGATCGACAACGAAAATTCGGCTCAAGGGATTTTACGAAACTTTAGTAAAATCTGTGCTAAAACTCAACCAATTGTACTATGTTTTGATAGCTTAGATGCGATTGCTAGATTGCCAGATGGTTCTATAGATATACACGCTTTATTCAGCGTGAATATGGCTATTCATAATGGACAGTGGAAAGGCTTTTTGATTATTATTAGTATCCCCAAAGAGACCTGGAATAAAAACTCCGAAAGACTTCAGGGTGCTGATATCGATAGGATTAGTTTACAAATACCGCTTGAACGCATACGAATAGATCAAGCAGAAGAACTGTGGAGATTTCGCCTTCGTCCGATGTATTGCCAAGCCAGCCCAAAGCCTGACTCCCCTATTTACCCATTAACTCAGCAGATGCTGAAGAAAAGCTTTCCAGGGCATGAAGTGTTACCTCGTGTCGTGTTGAACCTAGGAAAGCAGGAGTTTCAAATATACAAAGATTCTCTAAGTGGAGAAGGTGGAGGAAGTGGAGGAAGTGGAGGAGGTCAAAAAGAAAAAGTATTAGCTGAATTTCAACTACTTTGGATCAAAGAATTTCAAAAGGTTAAGCAAAAAGTTACTCATCTTCGGCATTACTCTTCTCCAGAATTAATCCAAATGTTGCAGGAAGCTCTATCGACTTTAAAAGTGGAGGAAATCAAGCCGAATTTACTTTCTAGTCCAAAATATACTAGTTACTCTCTGAGTTACCAGCAACCTAGTCGGACTGCAAGAGTAGGAGTGGTCTGGGCTGAAGAATCACATATGAATAGCTTCTATAGTGTCATGGAGGCTTGTCAAAAGTCAGTTAGAGAGAATAAGTGCCAAACTTTGTATTTAATTCGGTCAGAAGGGGTAGGGAAACCTAATAATAAAGGTTACAGACTATATACAGAAATTTTTACAGGCTCACCCTATTGTCATATTATACCAGACTTAACCTCAGTCCATTATCTTGCAACTTATCACAAGTTGGTGAATGACGCTCGTGGTGGAGAGCTAGAAATCGGTAGTGAAACTCTAAACCTTAAAGAGTTGGAAGTACTGGTTCGTAAGTCAAATTTCCTAAAAGACTGCTTATTACTACAGGAAATTAAAATTATTGAAGATGGAATAAAAATTATTGGCAAGGACATTTTAAAGCTCGCCGAAGTGGAGAAATTTTTGTTAAATCTAATTCAAACTCAATCTCTTTTAGCGAAGGATATCTTAATTAAGAATGCTACTAATCAATTCCCTGATGTTAATAAACCACAAGTTCAGCAACTCATCCAACAACTTTATCAATCAAAGCGAATAAAAATTGTTGATGAGCAGCTAATTTGTTGGGTACCCAAGACTATTTAAGTAGTGCTAAAAGTGTAATGTATCAACTCATATCAAGTACGATTCAAATACTTTCTTGTCGTACCGTTAATTAGTCAATCATAAAATTAAACTTTTATTCCAAAAAATAGGCTACCTTACCTAATGCTATATCTAACGAAGGACACTGAAATTCGACCAGTTATTACTAAACTTACTTCTTCCAAAATTCTCTGGTTAGATACCGAGGTGGCTGACTATAATACCAGTAATCCCAGGCTATCTCTTATCCAGGTATTAGCAGACGCCAAAGACTTAACTGGCGATAGCGTTTATTTGTTAGATGTGCTGGAAAAACCTGACTTGGTGACATTTTTTGTCAACCAAATCATGAAAAATCCTAAACTTGAGAAAGTGTTTCACAATGCCAGTTTTGATCTTCGATTTCTCGGCAAAGATCTAGCAAAGAATGTTACTTGTACTTGGAAGCTAGCAAAAAAAATCCCTATCGATATTCTAGCAGTACCTGACTTAAAACTCAAGACTCTAGCAGAAAAACTCTGCCAATTTTCTACTGTAGACAAAACCGAACAGGGAAGCGATTGGGGACAGCGACCCTTGAGTGTAAAGCAGTTAGACTATGCCACAATGGATCCAGTTTACCTGGCTCAGGTACATCTCCGTTTGCTAGAATTAGTTAATCAAGGTAAAGAACCTACACCACTGCAACAGCAGCTTCCTTTTAGCGTTACTAATGTTCGAGTTGCCTTTGAGTGTCCCCGCTTATTTTTTTTAGGATACCGTTTTGGAGGAAAGACGATGTTCCTACCCTCAGGGAACTCCTTAGGGATTGGTAAGTCATTTCACCAATTATCAGAGGAGTTTATCAAACTTACTCAACAAGATAGCCACTTTCAGTCTTTGCTAGAGCCAGAACCATCCCAGATTCAAGTAGAAGCGATCGCTGCTCAGATGCAGCAGTTGTTTTATGAGCAAATCTTTTTTCCACATCTTCAGGAAGCTAGCAAAAATGAGCCAGGAAAAGCTCCTGCACTGTTGCAACTTTGGCAAGGACTTACAAGCTTGATCCGGCTATGGGCTGAACTACTGCTCAAGAATCGAAGGTATTGTACTGCTGCTGAAGTTCTCACTAAAACTTTCATAGCTCAGGAATTGAGCGTGAAACATTACTTTAGTTTGGCAAATGGTACTCAGCAATTAGTACAAGGGAGATTCGATAGCCTAGTTTACGACTTTGAAAAACATCGCCTCTGCGTAGTAGAGTACAAAACCTACCAGTCAGTAGATCCGTCAGCACAGCTAGCCCAAGTTGCTCTTTATAGTTATATGCTGCGGGAAAAGGTTGGTTTACCAATTAATTCAGCAGTCTACTGTGTTTTGCCTGATCTCCAAGAATTGACTTTTTCTTGGGAACAACTTGAAAACACTGTACATCAACTAATTCCTCAGAAACTTCAGCAGATGCAACAGTGGTTAAATTGGTCTCAATTCAATCTTGATCCTCCACCTCCTACAGCACAGTCTCACCTTTGCCAAATCTGTCCACAGCAGACAAAGTGCCAGACCTTTTTTACTGCTACTAATAGCCAGCCAACTGATTCTCATCCACCATCCTCTGCTCAAAGTCGGACTGTAATTAAAGCTGATGAACGGACAACAGATGTCACTGTTGGAACCACTACTCATACAGATGCAAATGCTCTAGGCGAAAAGCTAGTAACAGCCCTACGACATTTTGGAATTGGCACTGAGTACCAGGGAGCAGTGAGCGGTCCAGCGTTTATCAGGGTGAAGCTCAAGCCCAATCTTGGTGTTAAGGTTGGATCAATTATAAGGCTATCTGATGACCTGAGAGTGCAGTTGGGACTGGAATTCCGTCCACGTATTGCTCCTCAAGCGGGATACGTCAGCGTGGATCTCCCTCGTCCAGATCGCCAAATAGCCCGGTTTGAGGAGTATGTGCAGCCGGAACTTTCACCTGGGTTAGGTCCAATCAAAATAGCGATAGGTGTTAACATGAATGGAAATTTAGTAGAAGCAGACCTATCCGACTCTAACACTTGCCATTTTCTTGTTGGTGGTACAACAGGTAGTGGTAAAAGTGAGTTTTTACGTTCCTTACTGCTGAGCCTATTGGTGCGTCACTCTGCCAATACTTTACAAATTGTCCTGATCGATCCCAAGCGAGTTACCTTTTCTGACTTTGAACAGCTACCGTGGTTGTACACACCTGTCATCAAACAAGATACGGAAGCGATTGATTTAATGGTGCAGCTAGTTGAGGAAATGCAGCAACGCTACCAGCAATTTGAACAAGCTGGCTGTAACGATATTAATACTTACAATCAAAAAATGAATTCTCAAAATCGTCAGTTACTTCCTCGCATTGTTTGTATCTTCGATGAGTATGCTGATTTTATGGCCGAGAAAGAGAGCCGCAATAATTTAGAACAAAGTATTAAAAGGTTAGGAGCTATGGCGCGAGCGGCTGGGATTCATTTAATTATTGCTACTCAACGTCCAGAAGCAAGAGTAGTAACCCCGCTGATTCGCTCTAACCTTCCGGGTAGAGTCGCTCTACGTACTGCGACTGAGGCAGATTCCAAAATCATTTTGGGCGAAACAGATGCGGCTTATCTGTTAGGTAAGGGAGATTTGCTATATCAGTCAGGAGCAGATTTATTGCGCTTGCAGAGTTTATTGGCGATCGGCATCCAGCTGCCTAAGTACAACTAACTGTATTGTTTGTTTTCCTAGAGTATAAACCCAAGTCCTAGCAATAAAGTTAGGCAGATTAAAGTTTATAAAAATCTACCAGCATAAGACGAATTTATGTCTACTACCAAGCTACAGGAAGCGGTAACGAACACTCAGATTAGTCGCAACGACAAGCATCATCCACGCATCATTCAGGAGAACGCTCGGACTCGTCACATCAGCGGCGATCGCTTGACGCAGCAACTTCAGGACAACAATTCCGCCTCCGTTAGTCATAAAAAGAGTGTTAGTTGGCTGTAGAGAAACGGCATTAATTCCTCTTGCCTTCAAAAATGAGCCAAACGTACAGTTACAAGAAATCTGGGCTAGGATGACCAGTTTCATAAAAACATTATAAACATTTGCCAATTCATCATCGTTATGCATATAATTAAAACGTACTCGTTATGAGTTTGCTTAAGATCTGACATCGTTTAGATGTCTTGATTAGACCTTGCACGTTTATTCAATTAGACTGTTAACAGTCATCTGAAGCGCGCATGAGCTTAGCGGTAGCCTGTTTGTAAATGTATTGAGAAAAAAACTATGGATCTGTCAAACTCAAATACGGCGAAGAATTTAGCCGAAGCCTTTGGTGGAGAATCAATGGCAAATCGCAAGTATCTGTTCTTTGCGGAAGTGACTCGCAAGTTAGGGATGAAGGAACTATCAAAGCTGTTTCACGAAACGGCAAATCAAGAGACAGAACACGCCTTTGCTCATTTCCGATTGATGCATCCAGAGTTGGTGGTTGATGACGTGGCTTCGTTAACTGAAGAGCAAAAGAAAGCGATCGCCGCAAAGTGTCTAGAGTTAGCGATCGAGGGAGAAACATATGAATACACTACTATGTATCCCGGATTTGCAGATGCTGCACGTACAGATCGAGACAACAAAGCTGTTGTAGAATTTGAAGCACAAGAGGCTGAGTCCCGTGAACATGCTCAGATTTTCCGTAAAGCAGCCCATAACTTTGGTTTATTAACGCACATTGAAAATTATCATGCTCTTAGGTATACTGAAGCACTCCACGAACTGGAAGGAGCAGCAGCAGCACCTAAATTAACAACGCAAAAATGGATTTGCCGCCAGTGTTCAATGATTTATGATCCAGTAGAGGGCGATCCTGATTCAGGAATTGCTCCTGGTACGCCATTTGAAGCAATTCCTGATGATTGGCACTGTCCGATTTGTGGTGCGGCTAAAAAAATGTTTATCCCCTATGAGGAACCAGTAGCTGCTTAGGAATTAGTTTTTCCAAGCTGTTGTCATAAGGTGCGTAGCACTAACCTAACGCACCGCCCAACAAAGTTATCAGGTTTACCGAACCAATATTAGCAGGGTTGGAACTTGGATATATACCCAATGATGATATCCAGTTTGTTTAAGTAGCTATGAATGCCGAGAGGTGTTTTTTTACGCTATTAGACATAACAAAACCCCATAACACCTCTCTAATCGCTTCCTGGGGCTGTTCCTGGGGTCTATTGGTGTAGTCGTCGGTGTTGGGAAAGAATTGACTTGTGATCTCAATCTATGTGAATATCTCCTAGGTGATATCCATCTTATATCAAGGAGTCAAGATGAAAAAATTCATCGGGAAGATTGTTGCTGGTTTTGCACTTGTGGCTGTTGTGTTCTTTGGTTTTGCTAATACCGAGGCAATAGCAGCGATCGCGATTTATGATACTAGACCGGATGTGGCTCCTATCACGGAAGATCAGACACTAACAACCCGTACACAAATTTTATTAGCGAATAATGAAGAAGGGACTAAGAGAGCTAAACTCATTGACACAGGAGTACAACTGGGTGATTTAACCGTTGCTCTCCTAGTAAATATCTTAGAGGAGGACGAGGGTAGGTTACATGTTTTGGCACAGTTACATCCAACAGACGGGGAAACATATCTACCACCCAACATCAGAATAACTTTGCTAACTAAAGCTAAAAAAATACTTCAAGAAGTTACTTCCAGAACTCAAGATAATTACATTCAACTCAAACCCTTTAAAGGTGAAGTAGGAAAAGCTTTCTCCATCAAAGTAAGTTTAGGTGATATCGATGTTGTAGAAGAATATGAGCTATAGATAAACTCTTATCCAGCTTGGTTTTGTGATGGGACTTCTGGTGTGTGGCTACAAAGCTGTATATTTATCAACAGCACATCTACCTGATATTTAACATGTCAAATACTAAAGAGAACAACAAACAGAACAAACTGAATATCTTTGATTTGAGTGGTGTTGAGGAACTTGACGATGCGGCTTGTGTTGCTGTGAATGGTTGATTGGGTGGATCAGAAGAAACAACGACACCGTTTTTGCGACAGCATCATATGTATGGTACGGCAAAAGTGATACGGTAAAGTGATATGTATTGAATACTTCAACACTTACGCTCACGCTTGTATAAAAAAGGCGTTATGGTTTCAATGACATATAAGCGTTCAGGCTGCATGTAAAGATTTGTAACAGCACTGTTTTCCACCACGGAATCCGTTAACGCTTTCCGATACCCAGAACTACAACATAGTACAGGGTTCACGTTCAAACTCCTAGTCCTAATCATGACACTACCCTACTAGCTCTTTGTTTCCTAACAGCTTATCGAAGCCAGAGATTAAGGATATTCCAATCGTTTACAAAACTTTATAAGGATATTCAAGCAAAAAGTTTCGACTAAAATTACTCAAACTATAACCACCTAACAAGTTTACTACCGAAAAAAGTTAGAAGGTCAATGTGCTACGGAGCACGCCCACAAAAATATTTTTGTTAGTCGAGTTGTTTTCAGGGTTAATGATGTAGAAAAAACCTGGTGTAATCAGGAGATGTTTGTTGATGTGGATGTTGTAGAAAGATTCGATCTGATAGGTGGTGTCTCGTTCTGCTCTACCCACTCCTGCACCTTGGACACCTGTTAGTTTAGGAGGCTGACCAAAACCAAAGACTAACTCGTTAAAATTGTTAGTTTTTGGATCCCATGCGCCTGATACATCTAATACGTCCTCTGTTTTCAATATCTTTGATGTCTCCAATGGTAGCCGTAAGCCCAAAAAAGCCATATAGTTTAAACTCTCAGCCGCACCTTTTCCAGATGTCTGATTAGCAGCTGTGTAATTAACCCAACCCGTGAATCTAAAACGACGTGACATGCGCCACGTAGCTTCTAACCCGTAAGAATCTGCATTTGTAGGCTGAGAGTTTCCAATGTTCTCTGCTAGGGAACTACCAGTACCTGTGTTGAGATTGCCATCCGGGAGGTAAGCATGAACGTAGGTCAGAGCTACATCTAGATTCTTAGCCGGTTTCACAAAGATCTGGCCAGTAGCAGTAAAAGTGCTGTTAAATAAACCATTCTTAGGACTTGTCTTAGGAATTGTATAAGCTGCTGGTACTGCATATAGACCAGAAATCTGGATCCAAGGTCTGAAATTGTAAGCAAAGCCAACAGAGGTATTTGTACTGCCAATGCGGTAAATCGGGCTGCGTGTACCAAAGCGCGAGATCGCCCCCATACCATTGGGGTCATAGGGGGTGATTGTGTAGAGGAAATCGTCAGGAGTACTCACTGCACCTATAAAGATTCGCCCACCCGATTTCAAATCCTTGGTTGTACACGATGATTGCTTGCTCTCAGATGATTGCTTGCTGAAAACAGGGAAGCAATAGAACAGTTGATTGATTACAGGGGTGTTGCTATTGTCCCCGTCCCAGCCCAGCCGTGCTTGATTCGTACCTGTGAGGGTCTTTCCAGCAAAACTAATAGTGTTATTGGGCTGAAAACGAATCCTCAACAAATCCTCATGTGTGAAGTTGGCGTTAAGGACAATCCGAAGACGATCGCTGAAAACGATGTTCGAGGAAGTTTGTGGGTTGGTGGAGAGCGTGTTGTCACGACCGTCACGCAAAGTTGTTGAGCCGCCAGTGAAACCGGAAAGGCTGAAAATTGCCTCTCCTTTTAGCGTAACAGTGGTAGAGAACTGATGAGCTTCTAGTTTAGCTGTGCGAGCGTCCAACGCATCTACCCGCCCCCGAAGAGTTGCAAGTTCAGGAGCAAATTCTTCTTGCAAATGCTGTAAGGTCATTAAGTCCTCTTTCTTAACCACATCAGATGTTGTTGTGGCAATCAATTCATTAACCCGATCCAAACATGCGTTTAAACCTGCGGCAAATTCATAACGGGTCATTGCATGGTTACCGCGAAAAGTCCTATTTGGATAAGCTGCGATACAACCATAGCGGTCAATTAAGGACTGCAATGCTTGGAACGCCCAGTCAGCTGGCTGCACATCTGACAACTGGGAAACAGATGTTACTTGAGCTATTGGTATAGTGGGCGATAGGCTGTACTGCTCAATTAGTTTAAGATTACTGTCGGTTTGGGTTGAACTGTAAGATTGGCTGTTGGTAGTATTAGAAGGATTTTGCTCTGACTTCTGTACAGGCACGACTGACTCAGCCATGGTACGGTCAGCGATGAACAAAGTAGTACTTAGGAGTACTGTTAGAGGATTACAGAAAAGTTTTAACCCTGTTTTAGCCAGTTTGGTGATGTCGTACATTTGTTGGTTATAGTGTAGTGTTTGAAAACAAAAAATACATGTACTACTTCGCTCTTATTCCAGCTTCGGAATTCCCTATAGATTGTCACCAAGGTCTGTACTACAACAACTCAATACATTTGGTTGTGTAGATTCTATTGTCATTCACCTGTGGAAATTTACTTTACTCCTATCTTGATGAAAAAATCAGCGATCGCAGCTAACCCTGCATTAAAGTCAGGAATCAGCAGGAGAATCATTAAAGCGAAAAGTCAGTACAACAATGAACTGCTGTGGTATGCTTAAATGCCACCCTAGTACTTGAGTCACAAACAAAGCAGACATCGCTTCATAGAGAGCAGTTCCATCGTGGTTGAAGTTACCACCAACTAGCACACCTAAGGGTTAATGATGACATCTTCGATAATTGTAGCTTCGCGCTTGTATTCTGGGCTATCGCTTCCACCAAACTCCTCTAGTTCTACTTCTCGTTGTGCTAGGGCAAGATTGAGATTGCCACATCCCGTAACCGCTAGTAACAGCAGCCAAAGTCAAAATACCAACTATCACTGCGGCGATCGCACCTCGTACACCTTTACTAGTACCGCCAACCAAAGCTTCCTTCGGTAAGCCACAAATGACGCAATCTGATCCAAAATTTTGATAAGGGCTGTGTGTTCCTTTCGGATTTTGGTTACCGTACGACTTCCCATCTTTTGGTACACCATCACGGGAGCAACTTTTTACCATGAGAACCTTTCCTCCTAATCTGTTTCAGACTGAATCATCGGTTGTACCCTCCTATTGCTCAATTCGTAGATTGCTATTTGGTTTTCAATTGCGTTTCGATTAACCGTTGCGCCTTTTTTATGAATCTTTTACAAATCTTTACATAGCTGGTGTGGCTACCCGCACGAATCCCACTCCTTCTAGGAGTGGGTGCGTCAACAAAGAGCAACTGGTAGAAATCCCTTACCATCACCTACAAAGCAACAATTCACAGTAGCATGCCTCAATTCCTCCCTCTATTATGCAACGCCCGTTTTTCTACTCTAGTATTGCACTTTTATTCAAGGCTATGAGTTGCTTAAAGGCTTCGTTATCCAGTTCTGTCAGCCAAGACTCGTCACTGCCTACTATAGCAGAAGAGAGTTTCTTCTTATCTTCGATCATCTGATCGATCCGTTCTTCTAGAGTGCCAATAGCAACAAACTTATGAACAAAGACGTTTTTCTTTTGTCCTATGCGGAAAGCGCGGTCTGTTGCTTGATTTTCAACTGCTGGGTTCCACCATCGGTCAAAATGGAAGACGTGGTTAGCTTTGGTAAGAGTAATACCTACACCACCAGCTTTTAGGGAAAGGATAAAAACGGAGGGTTCTGTATTTGGATCTTGGAATTCTGTAATCATTGTTTCCCTACGTTTCCGGCTGGTTCCTCCATGTAGATAATAAGTGTTAGAATGTAAAGTGTGTTTTATATATTTTTCAATACCTTCGCATATTTCAGTAAACTGGCTGAAAATGAGAAGGCTTTCTTCTTCGGAAATAGCTTCTTCTACCATTTCTGCTAAGCGACCAAGTTTGTGCGATCGCTCAGTAGAAAATTCGCTTCCATCCTGCAAAAATTGTGCTGGATGGTTACAGATCTGCTTCAATTTCATCAGTGTTGACAGAATTAATCCTTTGCGTTCAATCCCCTCAGCTTTTTCTAATTTTTCTTCTACGTCTTTAACGACTACCTCGTAAAGCGATGCCTGTTCCTTTGTAAGATTTGTGTATAATTTCTGCTCTACTTTATCAGGTAAATCGCTGATGATAGATTTGTCTGTCTTGACTCTTCGTAAAATGAAAGGTTCAACTAATTTTTTCAGTGTAGTTGATTTGACTTTATCGTTTTCCTTTTGAATTGGAATCTCGAAGGACTTGCGAAACTGTGCTTCTTTCCCTAAATATCCGGGATTGAGAAAATTAAAAATTGACCAGAGATCTAATAACCGGTTTTCTACAGGAGTTCCGGTTAATGCGAGCCGGTGCTTAGCAGATAATTTTAAAATAGCTCTAGTTTGAGCAGCTTTAGGATTTTTGATGTTTTGTGCTTCATCGAGCACAATTCGTTGCCACTCTACACTGTTGAGCAGTTTATCATCTTTGCGCGCCAGGGTAAAAGAGGTAATCACCACATCATGCTGTAGACTAGCTGCTTTAAAAGCCTGATCTTGGAGGCGATCGCTACCGTGATGCACCATTGTTTTCAACTGCGGTGCAAACTTAGCAATTTCCTTTTGCCAATTCCCCACGACTGAAGTAGGAGCAATTAATAGTGTAGGTAATACCGATACCCCTTCCTGTCGCTCTTGCACGAGTCTAGCAATTACCTGCACCGATTTTCCTAAACCCATATCGTCTGCTAGACACCCATTTAATCCCAATCTTTCTAGGTAATCCAACCAAGACACCCCTCGCTTTTGGTATTCTCGTAGAGTTCCTTGCAGAGGTAAGTCCGAAACGGGCTCCAACTGGCTTTTATCCTGCAGCTTCGCCATCATTTCCGACAAAGTTTGGTCATGTTCAATTTCCCACTCTTCCCCTATTTCCGCACTGCGTTGCAACAACTCCAGTAAACTCATCTGTGGTTGCTCATCGCCGTGGGATTGCCAAAATTCTAACAATTGCTGCATTTTATCTCGGTCTAATTCTATCCACTGACCGCGAAAATGCACTAAAGGTGCTTTGGCGTTAATAAGTTGTTCCCACTCTTGAGGAGTTACCGTTTCATCACCAATCGCCAAATCGTACTGATACTCCACTAGAGAGTCTAAACTAAAATAGCTTTTCGCTTCAGTTTTAGTTGCAGTTTGCTTAGGAGCCGATGCTTTCAAACGAATCTTGGCACGACGACGACCAGTAGGGGTGTACCAAGCAGGTACAATTACTTTAAAACCTGCATCTTCCAACACCCAAGCACTTTCTTTAAGAAAGTCAAATGCTTCTTCTAAAGTCAGTCGCAATCCAGTAGGGCGATCAGTTTCCAATCCCTGCCATAATTTAGGATACATTCGCGCTGCATATCCCAGATTTAATAGCAAATTAGTTTCAAACTCTTTGCCAAACTGTGTGTGTACTCCTGCTTTAGTTTTTTGACTCATCGTCCAGTAGTCAGCCAACGCTACCTTGAGGGAAGGATCTTGCTTACTTGCTACCAGAAACTGCATTTGCCAATTGTCCACATTATCTGGTGTAGCGGAGTGCAACTGCAAGCAAAGATTAAAAGGAGAGTCGCTTTGGGTACGGGTTATTTTAGTTTTCCAAGCAATCCATTGTTTGTATTCTTCTAAAGCAGCTTTCGTCGTGAGTGGATTGTGTCGCTGGGGATATAGACACTGATATATTAAAGAGTCAGCAATCTGCTTGTCAAAAGCAGCCGTTGAGGGTGTGTGAGTCACTAAATTGTAGAGCAAGGACTCAGAGAAGTGACGCAATAGTGTTTCTTTGTCAAAAAACTGAACTTCATCGCTGGGTGATGATGAACCTGATAGACAAATCAGTGGTATATGGTTAATGTATTTTTTTATACTTGATTCGTATGCAGGAGACATAATTTTCCACGTTGCGTAAATTTCAAACGCTTGTGATGTCTGTTGCTTACCTTTTTTCTTGGTTGTAGTCGTTTCTAACTGCCGATATTTTAGTGCTGGAATATACTGGTCTTTAAGAATCACTTGTTTAAAAGCTTGTGTATAGTGATACCAAAACAAGAGATCCGACCCAATTTGAAGTTCGCTAGAGTTATGTAAAGCTAAAAAGTGGATATCGTTGAGGAGTTTGATAACATTAATAGGTTTTGGTGTTTGTGGAGAATTAGCTTTGGGAATCCCTACCACTTCATAGCAGTCGATCTTCCAATATTGAAACCCGTCATAGTCTTCAGGAATTTCAATTTCTAAATACTTGACCAATTCTGGTGAAGGTAGGGGTTTATCATTGGCGGTTGGCAGGGCAAAATATTTAGGAGATATCCGTTCAGTTATTTTAGTTGCTGGTTCTTTGATTCCCAACTCCTGCACAACAAAAGTCGCTAATTCATCGTGTGCTAGATGTCCTGGGTGTTGTTTGTAAGCGCGGATTTTTTTATGGATAGGGGTTTCTACCCATAGGTAAAAAGACCCAGGCTGAACAAAGTCGCTCACTATATTCGGTATCCAGGTACCATGAAGGACTTTCACCACTATACCTTTAATAAATTCTACGCGTATTAAATTAACTCTACCAAAGTAAAAGTGTCCGATATGGCACAAATATAAAAAGATTCTTATGTTTTAGACGCGGCGATGGGGATTATCATGAAGTGCTACGATCAGATGCAAAAGTCAAAGGTCAATAATTTTGTGTCTGTCTCCACCTCCAGGCAAACTCCATCTGTGCCAACGGAAGCAGTTTGGCGCTTTAATGTTGAACAGTACCACCAAATGATTCGTCTAAACATTCTAACTGAGGACGATCCAGTTGAACTGTTAGAGGGGGTGGAAAAATCCTTTCCTGAGGCGCTATTAATTCCTACATCATATCTGATGATTTCTGTCAATGCGTAAGTCCTAAATTATATAATTTACATAGATTGTAAGTATTAATGATATTGGTATTTCATGAGTTGAGGACTTTCCATGAAAAGTAAAAACTTTTGACTTGAGATGTTAGAGTATTCAATAGATTCTGAAACTAATTAAATTCTTGAGTATGTTGAATCCTAGACGCACTTCTAAGGGGAAGTTACGCATTGATTTTGGACATATACGAACCAGTTGCTGTTCTAGATTCAATGAGATTCATTTGAAAGTTAGCATTCCGGTTCTTGACAAGAAATTAACAAGTTTGTACCCGCTCAGCACAGTTAGAAACGTTATAACTTATGAAGATAGAGATTTTCATATATTAGAAACAGACAATCAATTGATCGGTGCATTAGTAAAATCAATCACTTATCCGATGGAAAACACGGTATATGATATCTATCTTGATTTGTTAGCCCTCACCCGAAATTGGAATCTCTGTCGAATCTGGAACTATATCCCCTACATTAATGATGAAAGTAGAGGGTTAGAAAATTACAAGTCATTTTGCAAGGGACGCGCACTAGCATTTGAAAAGTTTTATGGAGAAGATTTTCAGGTTAAATTACCTGCTGCGACAGGTGTGGGTATCACTGAAGATACTTATGTCATTTACTTTATAGCTACTAAAGAAAACATCTTGAATGTTGAGAACCCTGAACAGGTTTCCGCATTTTCCTATCCGCGCCAATATGGACCTCGTTCTCCGAGCTTTGCTAGGGGTACAGTGACCATCGCTCAAGGTAACCGCATAGGTTATTTATCAGGAACGGCAAGTATTAAAGGACATGAATCGCTCGGCAAAGGAGATATTGTCAAACAATTCTACATCACCCTGGATAATATGAGCCTAGTATTGGAACGGATGGGATTTGGTAATAATTTTCCAGATCCTGAACTATATGATCGTCACTTTACAATCTATCTTCGCCATCCGTCGGATCTACTGATTGTCCAAAAAATGGTTGCAGAAAACTTTCTACCAACTGACCATCTCATCTACCTACATTCGGATATCTGTCGAGTAGATTTAGATATTGAGATTGAGACCACCATCACTGAAAAAGAGCGATAGCAGTTCGTTGAGTGTGAAATGGTTTAATTTGTTCCTTAACTAATTTGAAAGCGCTATGGAATTTGGTTTACAATTTTTTCCTAATGTCAGCCCTCAAGAAAAATCTGGTCAGCAATACTTTGATGAAGCCCTGCAGTTAGTAAGTCTTTGTGATGAACTGGGCTACACTCATGTGCGAACTGTTGAGCATTACTTCCATCGATATGGTGGATACAGTCCTAATCCGATCATCTTCCTAAGTGCAGCATCTCAACGCACTCAAAAAGCCCGTCTGATCACAGGGGCTGTACTACCCGTTTTTAACAACCCCTTGAAACTAGCTGGAGAGATTGGGATGTTAGATGCCATCTCTCATGGTCGATTAGAAGTTGGTTTCGCTCGTGCCTTTCTACCCCACGAATTCAACCGATTTGGGATTAGCTTAAACGAGAGCCGTGAGCGATTTGAAGAAGGAATGGCACAGGTGCGTTATCTGCTGGAGGAAGAAAATGTGACGATGAGCGGGCAATTCCATCACTTTGCTAATGTGACTTCTCTGCCTCGTCCTACCCAAACACCTCGTCCTCCTTTTTGGGTAGCTGCTCTAGCCAGTGCAGAATCCTTTGTGGCAGCAGGTCAAAAAGGGTATGGTATTATGGCTATTCCTCTGGCAGGAGGTAAGATGGCCGAGTTGATCAAACTTTATCGAGATGCTTGGAAATCTGCGGGCTATCCTGGTCAAGGAAAGGTTATGTTGGCTTTTCATATGTTTTGTGCGACCAGTATGGAGGAGGCGATCGCTGCTGCCCGTCAACCCCTGATTTATTATTTAGAGTCTTTGGTAGAAGCAGCATCCGAATGGGTAGATGGTGTCAGTTCTTTTGACTATCTTGGTTACGATAAAATCATTGCTGGACTAAAACAGGAAACTTTCGAATCCCAGATAGAGAAAGGATCAGCATGGATCGGCACACCAGCCCAAATACAGGATATGATCAGTCACTATTATGAACAGGTTGGTGGTTTCGAGATTGCCTCTTTGCAGGTCAATTTCAACACCATTGTACTCAAAGATGCGGAAGCTTCTATCAGGCTTTTTGCTCAGGAAGTCATGCCCCATTTTACCCAAGTTCATTAATCCTACCTACCAGTATTTAACCCTACCCGCTTACTGTTTTTACGACAGAACCCTCAAAACGGGCTGTTTTGTGGCTGCTAACTGCTCAAGCAGAATAACAGCTTCTTTTGCTGCGTTATAACGGGCAATCTGAGCTTGAAACAGTTGAACCTTCTTTTGATAGTCGGCTGAGGTGAGAATTTTCCTCACAGCATCTCTGACCTGTATTGGTGTTGGCTTGTTGGTTTTGAGATTAATCCCAACCCCTGCCCACTCTACTCTGGCGCAAACTTCTGGCTTGTCCTCTGTTTGACCAGCAACAACCAGTGGGACACCAAAACTTAGAGCTGCCTGTACACCACCATACCCACCGTTAGTGACCATAACATTGACGTGTGGCAGAAGATGGTAATGCGGAACAAACTGTTCGATCCTGGCATTTGCTGGATAATTGTCAAATTTAATACTTGTAAGAGACTTACCACCTATGGTGGCTACAACAAGAACATCTTCGTTAGCAAGTGCGCGGAGCGTAGGAACTATCAAATTCTCAGGATTAGTAGCCACTGTACCTTGTGTGACGTGGATGACTGGCTTGCCGCTGTTGAGATCATCCCACCAAGCAGGGGGCGTAAAAAAAGTGGATGGTTCTGGCAATAACGAGCCGATAAAGTGTACGCTGGGTGGCAAGTCACTACGGGGATACTCAAACTCTGGAACAGTTGCCTGCAAAAACAGAAAAGGTGATAAGGTGGCATTGAAAAAACCTTGGTGTAATGGTGGCAATCCAACGCTACCTCGAGCTTGGTCTAGATAGGCAGTGACATCGTTAAATAAGACTTCTGGGTACAACCAGTTCAAAAAACAATTACGCCAACGTCCCAAAGTTGAGGCATCTGGTTTTATTGCTGAGCTAAAAGGAGCTGTATCGTCGCTATTTAGGAGGAGTCCAGTCGTATTCAGCGCTGCCCAGGGTGGTCCTCCTATTTCATGAAGCCAAGAGGCTCCCAAAAAATACGAATCAGCTACCAGAATATCCGCTGGAAACTGATGCAGGATATCAGTCAATGCCTTCAACTGCTCCACAGCCGAGTCTATAAAATGATGCTTGAGGGAATACTTAAGCTTATTTAGCCCATTTAAAGAATTCTTTTTTTCTATAAAAGATTGATGTATTGGGTTAGCAGAAGAAAGATCTAATCCCGTCAGTATAGGAATGTGATATGCGCCAGTTGCTTCGACTTTCGATTTGAACCCAATGCCTGTATACCACAAAACTTCATGTCCACGCTCTACAAGAGAGCGAACAATGGGCAAGCATGGATTAACGTGTCCAGTCAAAGATATTGTACCAAAAAGAAAACGACTCATAAATAGCTTGATAGACAAACTCTAGAAAGGCTGATTAGTTGTTATCAACTGTACGATAACTAAGTTTGTAATCATCGATATTATTTGCAAGGGATTTTAACACATATATTGAGAGAAGAAATGTTTTGGTAACTAAAAACAAAGATTTAGATAGCCACAGAATATGGTTGTTGTGAAAATACCAGGTTGCTATAGCTAATGGAGTAAATGCAATGCCCGTCGTGATTAAGCTAATGTTACGAATAACAGATCCGTTGGCTAAACCCAAAAAATATCCTTCCAGCGTTTGGCAAGATGAAGAGAACCCTAGTATAAAGAATAACCACCAAACATAAGTATCAATATCTCCAGTGATTTCAGTATGGTTAGTAAAAATACCAAATACAGTGCGAGGAAAGAGAACACATGTTCCGGCAATGCTAAATGTTAGTAGTAAACCGCTTATCAATGAAACTCTTATTAACGGGAGAAATTTTTCCTTTCTTTCTTGACCTTTAAAATTTCCGATTAACGTTTCAACCGCATAACCGAATCCCTCAGTAGGGTAGAGACTGATAAATACTATCTGGGACAGCAAGGCGTTCTGAGTGAAGAGTATTGTTCCCATCAATCCACCCAGATTATTAGAGAAGCTCACAACGGACACTTCAGTCACAGTTCTCGTAAATATATCTATGTTCAAAGCAAAAGTGGTTTTAAAAACAGATAAATCGCGTAGTTTTGGAATGACCGCTCGAATATCTTTCCATTGAATACCTGAGCTTGCAAAGACTATGCCTATTAACAGCATAATATACTGGCTGGACGCTTGAGCTATTCCAGCACCCGTACTATTTAAGCCCAACTTTGCAATAAGCAGATAGTCCAGGATAATATTCGCAGCATTACCAATAATTGACAACACCAAGACTTTACAATTCTGCTCTTGTCCCATCAGCCAACCGATAAGAACAAAGTTCAGTAATACAGCAGGTGCTGCCCAAATACGAGCGTTGAAATAGGCAATTCCTGAGGCTTTGATGTCGAGGGTACCATTCAACAAAGCAAATCCCACTTCTCGCAAAGGATGTTGCAAGATCACGAGCGCTGTTCCTAATCCCAAAGCGATTAAGGCATTCCGTAAGCCAACCAATAGTACTGCCTGTGGATCATTTTTCCCAATAGCTTGGGCTGTCACCCCGGTAGTTGCCATGCGTAGGAAGGAAAGAGAAAAGTAGATAACGTTAAAGAATATGTTAGCTAGGGCGACCCCTGCTAAGACGTTAATGTCTCCTAGATTACCTAAAAAAGCAACGCTGATTAGTCCTGATAGTGGGACCATGAGATTAGATAGAAAATTAATAGTTGCTAAGCGGTAAAAGCGGTACACAAAATCGTACTCACTTGGAAGAATAAAATTCATTGATATACGAATTAATCGTCTGGACTCGTCAATTTTACATGAAACTATACATTTTTCATAGACTATAAAAATGCCCAATATGAACCTTTGCTTGACTTCAGTTACACCAGACATATTACGCGGGAGAGTTGTAAGCGGTATTACAACCTCCTTTTTCTTGGGTCAGTTTCTATCTCCTTTTGTGAGTCAACCACTCAGTAGAATTGTTGGTCTTGCATCAGCTTACGGCTGGGCAGCAGGATTAATGTTTATCTTATCGTTAATAGCCGGTTTCATGCTGTGCCGATGGCGATAGAAGATTTGTGAACTACTCCAGCATTATCATGTTTGGCTAATCACTTACGATAAAAAATTCTCTGTGTCCCAGCGTCTCGCGCTCACCGCATTATTTAGGTGAACCTGATTTTATTGACCGCAGAGGTACCAAGCCTGCTTGATTTACTATTTGTTGACCATCATCACTCAAAAGCATATTGACATAAGCTACGCCCAAATGTTCGTCTAATTTGCCATCTCGTTTAACCATCACAAACAACCGTCGAGTAATCGGGTAAATGTCTTTAGCAAAATCAGTTTTATTAACTTCCTTTCCGTTACAAGGAGCCACAAAACCCCGATTAGCTGATCTCCCGATTGAGATAGGCTTTACTAAAGATTGGTTGCAGACTTGTGAAGCAGTGGCATAACTTATCCCTCCTAGAGTGTCTGCCACCTTTTTGAGTGCGCTTGTCGTGTCACTCACATAAGGTTGTGCAGAATCAGCAAAGTCACTTTTTTCTAAGACTATTTCTTTAAAATAATCAGGAGTATCTCCATCCTGCGGATCACGACTAATAGGAATGATTGCAAGATCAGGACCACCCAGTTCTTTCCAATTGTTAATTTTGCCAGTAAAGATGTCTTTAAGCTGGGAGAGTGTCAAATTAGGGATAGATATTTTAGGATTGACATAAATAGCAATCCCATCAATGGCAATAGGTATTTGTTCTAATTGAAAATTCCGGTCTTTTGCTTTTTTGTACTCGTCATCTTTTACAGGTTGAGAACATTGGGAAAAACTCAGTTGTCCCTCGATCAGCATTTTGATACCGATTTTACAACTAGGCTTGTTTCCTGGTGGCGGTTCAACATAAACTAACTCATATCCGATGTGGGCTTGACGAATTTTCTCTAGGATCCCCGGAGTCCTGAGTGGTGCAAAGGTTGTTGAGCCTGTATATCTAGCTATTCCCCTGGGAACATTAGCCACTTCAGCCAAGGTGGTGGCATACATGCTCGTCGAAACAGGAGAACTTACGACTTTAGAAGGATTACTAGACGCAGTGGGAGATGGTTTGGTAGTAGGTGTAGAAGCTGAATAATTGGAGGAAGGAACTGCTACACAGGTACCATTAATTTTTTGTTGACCCTTGAGGCAAAATTGAGATTGCCAAATATCGTCACCACGAGTAACAGCCGCTAAAGCCAAAATCGCGATGATTCCGACTGCGATCGCACTTCCTGGGAGTGTACTACTACCGTCAACTATAGCTTCCTTCGGTAACCCGCAAATAACACACTCTTCACCAAAATTTTCATAAGGTTCGTGCTTTTGTTTCGGATTTTGGCTGGCGTATGACTTACCATCCTTCGGCACACCATCGCACTTCCAACTGTTTGCCATGGTAAGCGTTCCTCCTAATATGCTTTTGTGAATATCTTTAGGTAAAGCCAGAATACTCTCTCAAACAGAGAGATTTTGCATCATCCAGAGATTATGCAAAAATCAACGTCTTAAAACATCCAGATCCCTAACTTCAAAGAGAAGTCAGGGATCTTGTTTGTGTTTTTTGGAACTAGCCCGTTACATCTACAGGAGAACTCCTTAAAGTTACTTCTTCCCAACAATTAAGGAATACCTTCGCACCATATTTTCGGAGCTTGCGATAAAAAATTATCCAGGATATAGGTAAGGCGTGAAGTAGCAGTCCCAGCGTAAACTGGATTAGATCGCGATAACAATAAACTCGGAGAAAAAGACTTCAGATCCATTATTCCTAGAGTGCCCCTATGTTACCTAAAATATTATACAATCATTTGTCGACAGTGCAAGCAAGCAAAGCAGAGTTATGGAACAAAAGGACAATTACACCGCGTTAAAACTTTCCTCAAAGAAGCTCTTTAACAGGGTTGTGTTGTTTTTTCCCATCTAGTAAACAACTAATAGTCATATCTCCCATAACATTGATAGTGGTGCGACAGCGATCAAGGAACCAGTCTACAGTGATCAATAAAACAATGTACTGAGTCGGTAAGCCAACAGCAGTAAACACTAACGTCATTGTCACCAAGCCAGCTTCAGGAATACCAGCAGCACCAACTGAGGCAAATATAGAAGTCAGCACAACAATGAACTGCTGTGCTAAGGTTAAATGCAACCCTAGTATTTGAGTAACAAATAAAGCAGACATCGCTTCATAAAGAGCAGTCCCATCGTTGTTGAAGTTTGAACCTACTAGCACACCCAAGGACGCAGAAGATTCTTGCAAACCGACTTTTTCCAAAAGAGCTTTAAAAGTGACTGGGACAGTTGCATTGGAGGAAGCTGTAGAGAACGCTGTAAACAGTGCATCAGAAGCTCCAACAAGGAAGCGTTGCGGACTCACCCATGAGCCTAAATACAATCGCATTAAATAGTAACAGCTTTGCAATAACAAAGCAATTAACACCGCAACAATGAAAGCACCAAGAGATTTAAAGGGCGAAAAGCCATGAAGAGCAATCGTTTTGGCGACAATGCCAAAAACTGCTAGCGGAACCAGGACAATAACCCATTTGAGTATACCCATCACAGCTTCTAACAAAATCGCGATCGCTTGCTCAATTGGCAGGTAGTCTGTTTTGCTTGAAGCTATTTGCTCTGTTTTCAAGGCACGTAGCATCACTCCAAAAGCTAGGGCGACGAAGATGAGTTGGAGGACGTTATTATCAACGAGGGGTTTGATAACTGAATCAGGCACGCTGTCAGTGATTAAGCTCCAAGGGTCAAACGCTTTGCTAATTGCAGCTTTCTCTTGCGGGGCGTGAAAATGACCCCATTTTCCTGGTTGTAGTACGTTGGCAACCAATAAACCGATCAAAATGGCGACAGTAGTATTGGTAAGCAGGAGAAACGCAAGACGGCGACCGGATTTGCCAGGAATTTCGGCGGTTAGAAACGCGTGCAGTATTGCCAGAAAAATCAGTGGTGTGGCGAGGGCGCGTAGAGCTTTTAAAATTAAGTTGCTTGGGATTGCCAGGTTGTTGATTAAGGCAGTATGGATCGGACTGGGTTGACTAGCACTTAGTAATATGCCTAAAGACGCTGCTAGAGTCAGGGCTAATACAATTTGCACGTATAGCGGAATACGTTCCCAGACTGGAAGCGCTTTAGTTTCAAACGGAACCATAATTTTTCTCCAAATCTTTATTAAGCAAGGAAGCGCCAACGCTTGTATCAGTTGTGAGACGACGCTGGATATTTGACCAACTGGGTACCACACTTAAAGCAGAAATTCGACTTTGTTGGGTTGTTCAGACCGCATTGGTTACAGAAAACAGAAGCAGATGAAGTTTCCTCTATTCGGTTAGATGTCATCGAGGGAATTATTGGTGAATCAATAATTTTGTCATCTTTGAGTTTATAAACGGTGATGACATCTTCAATAATTGCAGCTTCGCGCTTGTATTCTGGGCTATCGCTTCCACCAAACTCCTCCAGTTCCGCTTCTCGCTGTATTAGATAAGTGATGAGTTTGTCATACAAGTTGTGCTTATCCTGTGGTTGGTTGGCATTTTGTAGTTTTTCTAGCACCTGACGGCGAATTTCTTCTTTATCAGGGCGACATGCTAACACTTCCAACACTTGTACCACTTCTTCCCAACTAGAAGCGATCTCTATATTTTCTAACCCAATTTTTGTTTTGCGAGTGTAGCGAATTACCTTTTCTTTGGTGTTGCGGTTTGACTCTAGTCTCAATACTTGAAAGGCTCTTGCTTGCACCACTAATGTAAACAGTTCTGGATTTTCAGGAAAGATATCCCAAAAAGGAGGTTCTTTTTGCATGTGCACGGGGATGGGAAGATCTTTGTTTTCACCCTTAAGACGCGCTCTTTTTGCTTCAATCGACTTTCCTTTCCAGTCTTGGTAGGATTGACGCAGTTCCCGCATCCCATCAATACAACGCAAAGAAAAACCGCCTTTTTCTTGGACAAAAACAATCCGATACCGTTCTTGTTGTCCTAGGGGGGTGATAGAGTCAGCATTTCCTACCCGTTCTTGTAAATAGGGTATCAGTTTGATGGCAGCTGGATCGCTGGTGTTCTGACCGCCGACTATGCCAACTTTAGTATTTATGGTAGGGGTAAACCCAGCATCAGCACCACAGAGAACTGCTTGAGAAAGTAGTATCAGGGGTTGGGATTTTTGATGAGCGAGCCGAATGTTGCTGCGAATTGCTTCTGGGTCATTTTGTAAAGTTTTTAAAAGGCGATCGCAGGCTGCTAAATCCTGTTTAAATCGACTTTGTTGGGGAGAATTTTCCATAACTAGCTGGGTCTTTTTGGCAATGATTTCTTTAAAGTCATCATCATGCACGTTATGCAATTGAGTGATGTCGAATAGCTGCATAACTTCACCTGCTGCACGGGTTTGTTTCCACAGTTGGCTGGTATGTTTCAACACATCTTCCGAGATGAGAGAGCAAACTTGATTTAGTCCAATTTCATACCGACTCTGGTTACCTTCAGAAGATCCCGCTAACTGTTCAATCATATCTTGATAAAGCAGATTGAGTTCTTCACGGTTATAAAGCTTAAACCCGTTGATTTTGAGTGCATCAGCACTGTCGGCTTCATAATCAGCTTTTTGTTTATAATCATCACGTAGTTGTTTCAATTTTTGATTAAACCTTGCTAGTCGCTGTTCCATTAAATCTAAATGTTCGTGCATCCGCGCAATAACTTCTAAAGCTAAAGTACGGCTTTTACGTTGAATAAAAGCGATGAAGCTAGCTTCTACACCTGTAAGTGAATCCTCGCAATATTGCTCCATTTGGGCTTGTTTTGTTACACCAAACAAGGTTTTAAATTGAATGATATCTTGCAGTGCTGCTTCATACTGTCGCTGACGATTAATTTCGTTAGCTTGCCAAGTTTTTTCAGATTCTCGGCGAAATTTTTCAGCTTTGCTGGTGAATAGCTGACGCACCGTGGTCAGAAAAGCATCGGCAAATTTTGAACCCCGATTGCGATCGCTAATGATAGTATAAAATTCCAACTCTAATGCTTTTCTACCTTGTTGAATAATGCGATTGCGGTTGTCGTACATTTTTTGGAGAAAATCGCCGTGGGTGCGCTCATCAGTGCTTAAATCCCGCAAGTGATTGACACGATATTCATCAACTTTAGAAGTCAGATATTTGTCAAACTCCAAAATTTTACCACCCTCTGCTCCAATAACATTTATACCCTGATAAGTACATTGCAGTTTATTATCTGTAGCGATTTCACTGCGGATAGTATTTACCCAGGCAGAAATTTCTGATATATAGGATTTATCTTTTGCGGCAGCTATATCTGTCAACAATTCGGCTTCTGTTAACCGCAAGCGTTTGAGAATATCATCTTGTACCAAATCTAAAACATTTGGTGGTAGAGGCACAGTTTCATTTAACCACCAACTTATCAAATCTCTACATAAACGACTAGATAAAGAAGCGCGAATCTGCGCCAAAGGAATTTCAATTGTCGCCAGACCAAAGCTCATGAAGTTTTTAGGATAGCCCCTACCACCTGGATCTGCTTGTGCCCATGAGCTTTTAATATTATCTCGAATTGAGCGTTTATGAGGAGCAAAATCAGATGTTAAGTCTAAGAAAATATTCTGAGATATCATCTCTCGTAATTGCTCAATATTAAACTCACTTTCGCCATTATTAGTACCAACTAAATAAGTGAAGTCGAAAGGTGGAAGTTTGCTGCGAACTTCATCTACCAAACCAGAGCTAAAGTGAGCTACATACTCTGTTCTATGATCAGAAAAATAGCTTAATTCCATCAATGCGGCGTAGCCATTAGCAAGAACACGGTCACCCACGTTAATATTGGCAAAAGCATTTGGCATCGGCGCAATTGCTGTAATTAAAGGACTTCCCTGACCTTTGAGCCATTTACGAATACAGTAACCTAGGTCAATCAGCATACCGCTACCAGTACCACCAGAAATAGAGGCGGCGATAAAAACATTTAGACTGCCACTTTGGACTCTAATACCATGTTTATCTAGCATAAAGTTATCATGACCTTTTACACGGTCACATGCCTCATAAAACCTGGATTTTATCTTCTGGTAATTATAAAAAAAGGCAAAGCGACCGCAGCCACGAATTTGACCTGCACCAGCTTCTAATGCACCAATATTACGCTCTAATTCTCTGGGAAACCAAGATTCAATCCACGGATAATTTTCCATATTAGACATAATGTCTTGTACTTCTCTACCGCTGACACTCGCCCAATGTTTTTCATGGTCTTGTAAAGCGAAACCAGCTGCTTCTGGGTTACTAACTTTGTAATCTTTATCTGTGTCAATACTCAGAAAACTAATTATCGGAAATTTTTTTAAACTACCATAAGTTTCTTCCACTAATCGCCGCACGCGTGATAATACTTCTACTCCTGTTCCACCTACACCAACTAATATAGTGGGAACAATTGTTTTTTCTTGCATAATTATCTCCTTAATGTTCATATTTTTAGAATAAAATGAGTTTTATGAAGAAGAATTCAGGAGTCAGGAGCCAGGAGTCAGCTTGGGAAGTTGTTGGTAAAAACCACGTGCCCTTCTCGTTTCCGTGCGGAGGGGTTGAAATTTTTCCTAACACACTATCCCTTTATGAATGGTGTATTCTGACTCCTGAATTCTGACTCCTGACTCCTTTTTGTTCATCACGGATTTTAGGACGATGATAAAAACGGTAAACCTATTACTTTACACATAATTAAGGATATAAGCACAGTCCAAAATAGACTGTTTGCTATTACTAACTGTCCGCTCAAATTCATTGGTAGCTTAAATAAGCCTTGAAAAATAAGTTTGTCTAGGGGTAGGGCTATCAACCACATAAAAGCAATCAAGGCACAACACTGCCAGAAATTAACCCATCTATGGTTACTGTTAAAACTCCCACATAAAGCCACCGCAACTAGACAAACTGCAAACAATATCAATGGAATTTGAAACAAAGGGTATAACCAAAAACTACGACGAAATCTGGTCATGGATTTGGGGTATTAAATGTAGATTTAGAAGAAACCATTGTCTTATCTAGCGCAGAGGTATCAAGCCAGCTTGATTTACTATTTGTTGACCTTCATCGCTCAAAAGTATGTTGGCATAGGCTACACCTGACTGTTCATCGAATTTCCCATCTCGTTTAATCACCACAAACAGTCGTCTGGTAATCGGGTAAGTGTCTTTGACAAAAACAGTTTTATTGACTTCCTTTCCGTTACAAGGAGCAACAAAACCCCGAGCAACTGATTTCCCAATTGAGAGAGGCTTGATTAAAGTTTGGTTGCAGACTTCTGAAGCAGTGGCGTAACCTATTCCACCAGGAGTTGTAGCGACCTTTCTGATTGCGCCTGTGGTGTCTCTCGCATAAGGTTGTACAGAATTAGCAAAATCAGCTTGTTCTAAGACTGTTTCTTTAAAATATTCAGGAGTACCTCCATCCTCTGGGTCACGACTGATAGGAATAATTGCAAGGTCGGAACCACCCACTTGTTTCCAATTGTTAATTTTGCCAGTAAAGATATCTTTAATCTGGGAAACTGTCAAATTAGTGATAGATATTTGAGGATTGACATAAATAGTAATCCCATCAATGGCAACAGGTATTTGTTCCAACTGAAAATTGCGATCTTTTGCTTTTTTGTACTCGTCATCTTTTAGGGGTCGAGAAGATTGGGAAAAACTCAGTTGACCGTCAATTAACATTTTGATCCCGATGCCAGAACCAGGCTTGTTTCCTGGTGGCGGTTCAGTATAAACTAACTCATATTCCGCATGTGCTTGACGAATTTGCTCTACTATCGCCGGATTCCTCAATGGTGCAAATGTTGTTGAGCCTCCGTATCTAAATATTCCTCTAGGAATATTAGGCACTTTAGCTAGGGTTGCATATGTGTTTGTGGGAGCAGGAGTATTAGGGGCTATAGGAATTTGTTTAGGAGCAGCGGAGGGGCGAACTGTTACACAGGTATCATTAATTTTTTGTTCACCCTTCGGACAAGATTGAGACTGCCAAATCCTGTAACCACCGGTAATACCTGCTAAAGTCAAAAGACTAGCTACTGCTGCTGCGATCGCACTTCCTGAGGGTTTACTACTCCCTCCAACCATAGCCTCCTTCGGTAAACTGCAAATGACACAGTCAGCTCCAAAATTTTCATAAGGTTCGTGCTTTTGTTTCGGATTTTGGTTGGCGTATGATTTACCATCTTTTGGTACACCATCGCACTCCCAAGTTTTTGCCATGGTAATAGTTCCTCCTATTTGTTCCTATCTTTGGGTAAAGTTAAAATCCTTGGTAAGGGCTTATTGCTCAACTTGTAGATTGCTATCTGGGTTTCAATTGGATTTCGATTAACTGTTGCGCCTCTTGAGCAAATCTTTTACAAATCTTTACTTAACAGGTGTCCCTACCGGCGTTTTTTTACTGCAACAAATCTCTTAGTTGAACCAATTAATTTAAAGGAAGAACAACTTAGCAGTTTGCTGCTGAGGTGCGAATTTTAGAGGAGGGGAACACATGGAGGAAATCACATGAGGACTATGGAGATGTTTTCCACACACTTGAGAATTCATGACAGCAACGGGTCTTTGATTCGTTATACTTATGAAATTGACAAGCAATTAGAAAAAAACTTCACGGATCTATTTAATTCAGATCCCAATGACAATGAGGAGTATTGGGCTTGGAAATTTCTCACAATCTGTCACAAAGATTTACCGGATCTCCTTGCGGTCAAGCACATGTCAGCTTACTTGGGAAAATTCATCGTCAATCCAGCCAGACGGATTCATAGAAAGTTGAGCAATTACCAGCAATACACTCAATACCAATACGATATAGGTGATGTCTTACAGATAGGCTTGTTAATTGCTTGTGATTCAACGCAATTTTTCCCAAGGCAATTTTTCCGAAACTTTCATCAAGGGCGTCCACTAAGAAACTATGTCTATAAAACAATGGAGCGCAAAATCGATGAAATGATTCGCCAACAGATGGGGCAAAGTAGACTTTCAAAGTGGGGATTATTGAAGTATAGTTCTCGAACTTATCTACGAAAAGCGCTGGAACAAGAGTATACAGAACAGCAGCTTAACACCTATTTATTAGCCTACGACTGTTTCAAAGAAGTTTATGCTCAGCAAAGACCAACTAGCGAACGTTCTTTGCCATCACCTACAAATCAACAGTTCCAAGAAATAACAAATCTATATAACCAGCAAACTACTTTTGGTATAGCTGATATAGCGCAGATCGAACAATGGTTGTCAATATGCATTCAGGCGTTGAGAAAGTATCAAACAATACCAGTCATTTCTCTAGATGCCCCTAGTGGTGGAAATGAACATTCGTCTCCTTTATCTGAGACGATTATCGATGAAACTTCTAACTCTCAGGAAGAGCGATTAATAATACAGGAACAGACTCCGCAACTAATTGCTATTTTGTCAGAATTCCTAAACCAGATAGACCAAACAATTGATCACTATCTGTTACTAAGGTACGGTCTTGAAGCCAAGTATCGCGCGATCGCCCCCATCTTCGCAGTCCATTATACAAACATTTCTCGCCCTTGCAACCAGGCAAAACAGAAACTACTTAGTCAACTGGCTCAATGGTCTCAAAAAGAACTCAATATTACACCTGATTCCGAAATGCTTGCCCAAATGAATGCTCCACTTGAGGGGTGTCTTATTCACTATTACCAAGATTTAATTTTTCGCTCGGTGTTCCAGCAAGTATGGCAACAGCTTGACTCACAACGCCAATACTTACTGTATCTGCGCTATTGTGAGCTAAAGGATGAAGCGGCGATCGCGCACGAGTTGCAGATGGATCCTTCACAAGTAAGAGAAGGACTACAAACAGGGGATAAACAGTTAGCAGATGCTATTACCAACTGGCTCCAAAAGCGGCTCTCGGTTTCTTCACATTTACTCAATCCCCTTGCTGAGAATATTGCAGACCTTGTGCGGACTCTCGTTAAAAATATTTCTAATTCTGAATTTTAACATCACTAGGTGAAAAAAATGTCAAATATTTTAGAAGCACTTACAACCCTTTACCCAGACCAGATATGCTTAGAACTTTCAACAGAGCAGATGGAACAAACAATTGCTAGTGAGCAAAAATATTCTTATGATGTAGCACGCTCGATTGCTTCCAACAACCGCCTAGCTTTGGATGGCTTTTTAAATTGGTTCAAAACAGAATCGGGTGTAGAAAACGAACAGCCAGAGGTATGGCCCACTCAAGAGGCTTTATCTCCTATCTGGGATGTAGTCAATGGCACAGCAATTCAGTTAGGAAAGACCCGAATTGTACTAATTCCAAGCGACGAAATAGACATCACAGAATTTTCTGTGCCAGCTGAATGGATAGATATTCCTAGTTGGGCTGCCGACTATTACTTAGCAGTACAAGTAAATATTGAAGACTGCTGGATACGCATTTGGGGGTATACTACCCATAAAAAGTTGAAACAGCAGGGGCAATATGATAAAATAAGGCGTATATACTCGCTTAAGCAAGAATCTTTAATTGAAGACTTAAATGTTATGTGGGTGGCACGTTCCCTCGGAGGTGATTGTAAGCTAGCGATTAACCCTCTGCCCAGTTTATCATCAACGCAAGCAGAAGACTTGTTAGCGCAACTAAGTGAAAAGTCTTTGTACTCTCCGCGATTGAAAGTGGATTTTGAACAGTGGGCAGCATTGATAGAAAATGAAAAATGGCGGCAGCAGTTGTACAATCTGCGGACTCAATCTGTATTGGTAAGCTTGAGCCAATGGTTTAAAAACCAGTTTGAGGAAGGTTGGCTGGCTATCGAAAATATCTTAGCTCCAAAAGAAATGATTGCAGTTCGGGGAACGAGAAGCGTAAATCGAGGTCAAGAAAATCCCTCTGGAAGTGAGGATGCGATCGCAACTATCATACCCCTGTTACAACCCGATAAAGATGAGTTGATTCGTAAACAAGCTGCTGGAGTTTTAGGAAGAATTGGTGTTGGTCACCCAAAAGTAAGTAAAGCTTTGACTGAGTTATTACATACGGCGCGAGATACGGACACTCGTTGGCAAGCTGCCATTAGCTTGTCGAAAGTTGACCCAGACAACCCAAAAGCTGGTCGTGAAAGAGGTAAGCTCGTTGACTTAGGGATGCAATTGAAAGGTCATGAAGTTGCATTGATTGTGGCAATTATGCCAAAGAATGATCAGACAACTGGTGTATTTATCAAGGTAAAACCTAGGAATGAGCAAGCACTTCTTCCACCTCATCTTCAACTCACTGTAGTTCCAGAGTTAGGTGAACCAGGAAAAGCCGAAGCAAGAAGCGACCCTCAAGGAAACGCCAAAGATAAGCTCATTCAACTGTGCTTTAGTGGTTTACCGGGAGAACGTTTCCAAGTTACAGTCATATTCAATGATGTTAATTTTACCGAAAATTTCGTTATCTAAATAGATAAACACATCTGGGGGAGCAGTTATGACTAGGGTAGTTTGGTGGATGAAATCTACAGATCCGCAAAATAGTGGGTTTGAAAGTGGGTTTAACAGGGAGCAACAGATCTCTAGGGATAACGAGCACCCCACTAGACTCAGACAAGGCATTTTACCAAGCTGTCAAAAAATCCCCCAATTACATAGCCTTTGGCTCAAGCAATATCAAAGTTTGCTGGATCGAAACCGCCCACACCGCCCACGCGTTGCATGGACAGATCCTATGCCAAGCAATATAGCCGAAAGTGATAATATTGATGATATTATTGAAGCCTGCAGAAACTCAATCAGAGCTTTAGAAGAGGAAATGCAGCAATGGCTTAATGATACAAACATCGAATGGCGGAGAATCAGAGAGGAGTTTCGGGAGGAATTAGGAGATAGATCATCAAATTCTGAAGTTAGGATCTTGATTCGAGCCAACGAAACACTAATTTGGCAATTGCCTTGGCAGTTTTGCGATTTGCTGTCCCAATCCTCAAATTCAAGAACCATCCGAATTACTTTCGGTCACTTATAGTTTGCCGCTCACCGTCTAACCAACTTAAGTTTGAGCATATGAGAATTGTAGCATTGCTAGGCAATACTCCCGACCTTGATCACAACCGAGAGCAGGAGGTGATAAAAAGTCTAAGACCAGTAGTAGAGTCAGTGTTTCCACAAAATCTCAATGATGTCATAAATGAGTTAAATCATGGGTGCGACATACTTTATTTTGGAGGACATGGTGTTACAAGAAATGGAAGAGGCTCTATCCAATTTAACGGTGCTTGGATAGAAAGTAGATTTTTTGCTAGCCATTTGAAAGAAGCAGTTGGAAGAGGTTTAAGGCTAGCAATCTTCCTGAGCTGTGACGGGATAGGATTGCTAGAAGACTTCCACAGATATGGAGTGCGTATTCCCTTTGTTATTGTGATGACCGGACTCATATTAGACGAAGCTGCTGTAAAATTCATTGAGGTTTTTTTTGATAAATATACTAGAGGATTACCATTTGATAATTCATTTGAGGCTGCAAAAAATTCACTATCACAATGGGAGTATATATTACCAGGAATAACTAATTTACCAATTGTTCATCAAGATTTAAACGAACATACTAATTTGTCTGTGCCTTGGTATATACCATTTTATAAATTTTTACAAGATATAATATCAAACAAACAAAATAGAAGGTTTTGGCGTCAGAGAAGATTATCCCTCGCAGCATTAGTATTATTAGCGTTATTGGCTATTTTAGCTAGAGAAATAATATTGCCACCAGGTACAGATATACAAATTTGCCCCTCATTTATTAAAGAAGATTCTACATTAAACCAATATTTATCTGTTGGTAATAACGATTTATTAAAATATCAGCAAATAAATCAAACACAGACGCAAAATGAGAAGAACGAACTCGAACGAGCATTTCAATATTTTCAAAATGGCTGTAAGCAACTAAATAAAAATAGTAAAAACAGACAGAGTATACAGAAAAATTTTGAAGAAGCTTTCAATATTTTTTATAAAAATAGATTAAAAGCACCAGATTATTTTGTATATAGTCAAAATGCAAAAGTATATCAAGAATTAGCAAAGCTATCACCTGAGAACATCAAAAATAATCAGCCATATATAATAGCAGTCGCAGTTCCAAGAAAAGTTCAGAGAAATATACTTAGTCAACGATATACCGGTGGTGAAATTATCAACGGTGTTGCATCTTTCCAATATCAAATAAACAATGACAGAACTGGAAATAATAGAAAAATTGTATTATTGCTTGTTGATGATCAGGGTAATAAAAGTGAGGAAGTTTCTAAACAAATAGGAAGGATGGCAGAGCCGGAAAATTTTCTCTTAGGTGTGATTGGTCATGCTCAAACATTTGAGACTAGAAAGGCAGCTACTAGTTATCAAGATCAGGGAATAATACTTATTTCACCTACTAGTACAGGCAAAATCAGAAATAAGGAACAAAAAGATGACTATGTTTATAAAGTAGTTTTTGATGTTAAACGTCTTGCTAAAGATATAGCTGAAATAGCCAAGAAAAAATCTCCTCACCCAAATGATAAGGTGTTACTTATTTATAGCAATGATTCCTCTGATTCTGATAAAGATTTGCTTATAACATTTAAAAGTCAATTCTTATACGAACCAAACAAATTGATTTCAAAGACTTTAGACGAGGCAACAAAATTGGATCTGCAAGATCTCCAGAAAGAAAATATAAAAGTTATAATTGTAGATTTAAGCGTCCAAGATCGGGATACAACAGAATTTAAAGATAAAGTATTGAATTTAGCAACTCAGTTTGTAAAAACAGCAGAATCTAATAATAGAACAGTCATTCTTTCAGACACTTTTTACAATAATAGAAATTTACAAGATATAAAAAGTAAAGGGCTATGTAATAATCCTAATTGGGAGTTTGTTACTCCGGCGTGGGTAAATGATCAAGCGTCTCAACAATTAAAACAAGGGTTGGGAAACTCTTCATATTCAGATGAATTATATAGCTGGCGGATTCAATTTGCTTACGATGCCGCACTAATTTTAATGAATGCTGCTGAGAAATTAAACAATAATCTCAACTCGGAAAATTTAAAAAACTATATTAAGAATACACCGGTAGACTCTTCACTGTCTAATAAGAGTTCTACAGGTTTAGCTCCTGACTTACCAGCTTTTGATCCGTCTGGTAACCGCAATGTAAATCAACAACAACCGCAACAGACTAGCCAGGTGTGGATTACTTCTCAAAATGGACAACAATGCCTATTTGTGCGTCGTAACAATTAATGATAAAAATCTAAAGATACGTAGCATTGCACCACTCATACTACCCCACCGTATTTGTTGCTCTATTTTAGACAATTGGTATTTCCTACCTTATCCAAGGGAGTCGTTAGTAGAGTTGTGTAGCTTTATTGCCATCTAGTAAACAACTGACATTAATTTTACGCGCCTTGTCGACGAACAGCTGCCCCAATACTGCACGGGTTTTGGAAAATCGTAGGTTGGGTAGAGCGCATAAGCGTTACCCAACAAATCCTTATAAATGTTGGGTTTCGTTCCTCAACCCAACCTACATTAAATTTAAATTTTCGGCTTAACCGAGCACTATTGACAGCTGCCCTTAATCTCTACAATATTTTATAGGAGCGCACCAATCAAAGTAAAATATGTATAGCACTAACCAACAACTATCCCTCTCAACTATGGGTTGCGGAACTTGGGCATGGGGCAACCAATTGCTTTGGGGATATGACGAAAGCATGGATAACCAGCTGCAAGAGATTTTTAACCTTTGTGTCAGAAATGGTGTGACTTTATTTGATACAGGAGATTCTTACGGAACCGGGAGATTGAATGGGCGAAGTGAACTGCTGTTAGGAAAATTTTCCAAAGAATATCTAGGCGTAGGTAAAGACGATATTTGCATTGCAACAAAGCTAGCTGCTTATCCTTGGAGATTAACACGAAAGTCAATGGTGTCGGCTTGCCAGTCCTCCGCCAAACGTTTGGGAAGAAACGTAGATTTAGTACAGATGCATTGGTCTACAGCAAATTATGCTCCTTGGCAAGAGGGAGCGTTGTTAGATGGTCTTGCTGATCTTTATCAGCAAGGACTAGTTAAGGGAATCGGTTTATCTAATTATGGACCATTACGGCTCAAACGTGTGCAACCAAAATTTGCTGCGCGAGGGGTTCCCATTTCTACCTTACAAGTTCAGTACTCACTGTTATCTACTTACCCAGTGACTCAGCTAGGTATTAAAGAAGTTTGTGATGAACTAGGTATAAAATTGATTGCCTATAGCCCTCTTGCTTTGGGTTTGTTGACAGGAAAATATTCTGAGAAAGGTCCCTTTCCAAAGGGTATTAGAGGTTTGCTCTTTAGACAATTATTACCAGGAATTCGCCCACTGTTAACCTCTTTACGAGAGGTGGCACAATCAAGAAACAAAACAATGTCTCAGGTAGCTCTCAATTGGTGCATCTGTAAAGGAAGTATTCCGATTCCTGGAGCAAAAACAGTCGCACAAGCAACCGAGAATATTGGTGCACTTGGTTGGCAATTAAACGCTAGCGAAATTGCAGAGCTTGATTATGCAGCTGCTAATGTAGGTAAAAAAATGGTACAGAATATCTTTCAAACGAAATAAGCTTTTTTATATGGAACGTCGAAAGGATGCTCGCACGCACTACAATAATTTTACGTTACTGACATTGTTTCCCTGATCCCTAACCCTCATCCCCTTTCCTCCGTTCCCTATGAGCGAGCAGCAACAACAAGAAGATCTCTTCAGCGATAATGAGCGTTCCTTGCAGCAACTTGCTTGGGCGATAGAGGCTTCTGTTGGAAAGTTTAAGCTGATTCTGGTACGGTGTAATTATGCTTACTGGCGAAGGCGCTTGATAGAGCGATCGCGAGAAATCATTAAACCCATATTCCGCACTTCAAATAGTAGTATAACAAGATTACATTGAGTAAAAACCAAAAGTTATAAATTTGACGCTGATGTAAAACCCGAAAAAAAGTAATTAAATAGGATAACTTTCCAGCTTTTATCTATTGTTCAAAAAGCTAGTTATATAAGAATATTTAATTTCAATTAACTGCGATGATGATTAGAATTAATATGATGATGACAAGAAATAATATTTTTGACAAGAAATAGGAAAGAATTGTAAAATTCGGCAACGTTCCTCGTTCAAGTTAATAATTCGCTTAACTCCTTGTGTTACCAGAACGTGAATTCCTTGAAAGCACTGGAAAATCCACCGTAAAGTTGGACGCTCAGTTAATTTATTGAGTTGATTTTTAACTGTTGATTTTTCGGTCTTTAAAGTATTTCTCAGTTGTCTTTGTCCTAGATTATAGTTTATCTTCAAAAAACTGTGAAAATAAATATAATGGTTTAGACACAAATCCGAGTCCATTCAGAATTATTGCTTTCACGACTTCTCCTGCATTGACTCGTTCTCTTGAATCAGTTCCTAATAGCTCATTAATTTTCTCTACTATTCCTATCTCATCAACGATGAGAGCAACTATTCCTAAGTGATCCAAATTTTTTACTTCAATCTCTTCAAATTCAAGATTCATTTTTTTACTTTGATTTTTTTCAGCTTTCTGACTAATTTTCTCACCTTTTTCTTCTAATTGGATAAAAACATTACGGTTTTAGAGTATGCTGCGATCGCGCTGTGGCATTGTTTATCAACGTCAACCCACAGATTTTTTATTAAGTATTTATACTTAATACAGACAGCTAATATTAAAAGGGTTTTGTAATACTTTTGTATCACAAAATGAAGTGCGGAATGTGGGGTACAAGAAGGCAAGATCAAGGAAGCAGTTGCAGATTACACCCAAGCCCAAAAACTAGATCCAAAAGTTGAAATTAACGCTGAGTCTTGGGCGCTGCTCTGCTTGTATGGTAGCCTTTATAAACATGCTGCTGATGTAATGTTTGCGTGTGAAAAAGCTGTTGTACTTGATTCTCGAAGTAGGGTTTTGCGTGGTTTAGCTAGGGCTTTAACAGGGAACACTCCAGGAGCAATTGAAGATTTTGAAGCATATATCGCTACAACTGATAGTAAGGAAGGAAAAGCAAAAGTTCAAAGCTGGGTCAATACCTTGCGTGCAGGTAAAAACCCATTTACCGATGCAGAACTGAAGAGTTTATTGAAGCGGTAGAGGTGGAAAATACCATGATTACAACTTGCGCGATCGCGTAATGTAAACTGATAAAGATAGCAGAACATTCTCAAGACAGAGTTTCATGATTAGGACTTGCGCATTGACAAAAATCATCAGATATTATGGTAGGAATTAATAGCGTCCAACGTTTGATTTTTCCACAATTGAGAGTGTTACCGTCAACCTGTAGGGGCGCAAGGCATTGCGCCCCTACAAGTCTGCAACAACCATTATCGGTTAATACACATGATGGTCAATTTGTATAGTGCGTAAGTCGTAAGGTGATTTCCGAGAAAGAAAATATCTGGGGAGTGCGAGTTTCGGCTTCGCTCAACTCACGGTTTCGGCTTCGCTCAACTCACGATCTCTCAGTTGGTTGAGCGAAGTCGAAACCAACGGCGGCGGTATATTTATTTCTGTAAATCACCTAAAATCATCTAAAAATTCTTCAAAGCACCAGAAGCTATACCATTGACCGTTTACTAGTTTAGGCTAGGTTACATTTTTCGAGATCAATCTAGAGATAGATTGGAATTTACCCCTCAACAAGTAGATATTTAATAGAAACACTGCAACTTTTGAAAAACATTTTAGGAAGGGGGAAACTCAAAATTACCAATTTCCATCGATAAATCCGTAGTTTTTAAGCAATGATACCACGCTTTTTTATACCTCCTTTGATCAATCTAAAGAGAGAAACTTTCACAAATCTTTCATAAATATTTGGCAGAATATTCTGCAAGCTAACAGAAGTCATCAAGGTGTTTGGATTTAAGGAGAAAGCATGCCTAGTCTGCCTTTAAATAAAGCAAATCTACCGTACCCGGATCCGATTCATCCTATAGTTGTCCACTTTGTGATTGCGATGGTGGTGTTTGCTTTCTTGTTTGATGTGGTGGGATATTTAACCCGTAATCACCGTTTATTTGAGGTGAGTTTTTGGAACATGTTTGTCGCTTCAGCAGCTATTTTTGTGGCTGTCATCTTTGGTCAGTTTGAAGCAGGCTTAGCACAAGCATACGACGCAGTAAAGCCAGTATTAAGTCAACACACTATTACTGGCTGGTCACTTTCAGCAATCGTAGTTGCTATTACAGCATGGCGTTTTGTAATCCGCAGCCGTGATCCATTGAAGATCCCACCAGCTTACTTGGGTGTAGCGGCGTTTTTAATCTGCGTAGTTGCCTTTCAAGTTTATCTGGGAACCCAACTTGTTTGGGAATATGGGTTACATGTAGAGCCTGTAGAGCAAGCGATCGCAAAGGGAATTTTGAAATAATGAACTCACATCTCATTGCTCAGTGGGGGTTCAAGCTGGGTGCAAACGAATTACCTTATCAGCTCCCAATTCATCCAAATCTCGTACATTTCACCTTAGGTCTTTTCATTATCGCCATTATTTTTGATATAGCAGGAAAACTTTTCCCTATAGAAAAACCTATATTTAGATTTTTATCTCTTACTGCTGTTCGTCAGGGCTTTTTTGATGTCGGCTGGTATAATCTGCTAGCTTCAGCAGCCATCACATTTTTTACTGTAGCAGCAGGCTTTTTCGAGATGATACTAGCAAAGCCACCTGCTAACATCAAAAGTCCTTGGGGATTAGAAGCGGGTCTTACCATGATATTGCATGGTTTGGGTGGCATCTTTTTATTAGGTGCCATTGTTGCCATGACTGTATGGAGAGGGTTCCAGCGTTATCGATTCAGTCACGACATTTCTAGTCACCATGTTACCTGGAATTACTTAGTGGTGGGTATTGTCCTTTTAGGAGTCTTGTATGTCCACGGTACGCTAGGCGGTCATTTGGGAGACACTTTTGGGGTTCACAATACTGCTGCTCATCTACTTTCCCGTGGCGAAAACCCCAATGTGGTACTGAAGTAATTATGAGAAAAATCTTAAACTATTTACTACTAGCTGTTTGTATTGGAGTCAATCTGTTTATCAGTCATTGGGTTGGACAATTGGCATATTCATGGATGCCAGCTCAAGGAACAGCAGAAGCAAAACAGGTCGATGATATATTTAGCTTTCTGACTTCAATTGGAACGTTTATTTTTCTGGGTATCACTGGGGTCATTGTATATTCGATCATCACTTGTCGTGCGCCTAAAGGTGACTGGAGTCATGGTCACCCTGCTAGAGGGAGTACAAGGTTAGAAATCCTCTGGACAGTGATCCCGACTATTATCGTTTTATGGCTCTCAGTTAAAAGCCTCACGATTTATCAGCAACTTAATATTCAAGGTTTGCCACCAGTCGTTATGCATATGCATATGGAGGAACCTGCTGTTGCGGCTGAGGTTAGCAAAGACACCAAAACTGTGGGAGAAGTGATTGATGTTTTTGCTAAGCAGTGGGCTTGGTCTTTCCGCTATCCAAATAATGTTACCAGTAATGAATTACACCTGATTGTGAATCAGCCTGTTAGCCTAGCGTTGCACGCGCAGGACGTTCTCCATGGTTTTTTCGTCCCTGAGTTTCGTTTAAAGCAAGATATGGTTCCTGGGCGTATTATCACTTTAATTTTAACCCCGCAGCGTGTCGGTAAATATCGGTTGCACGATTCTCAATTTAGTGGTACTTACTTCGCTCTCATGGAAGCTGATGTATACGTTGAATCGCGTCAAGCATATGACCAGTGGCTTACTGTGGCTGCTAGTCGTGAACCGACACTTGCATCTAATAAAGCATCAGCTGAGCATAACCAACCATCAAAAAAATTGTTTAATAGCCGATGGGACACCGTTAAGCCTGCCGAGCCTTCTATTGTGAATTATTCGGCTTAAAAGGAAGGAAATCAATGACAAATAACTCCAGAGAAGGCGTTGCTACAACACAGGAGCAGGAAAATTCTCCTAAACAAAACACAAACTGGCGAGAGTACTTTAGTTTCAGCACTGATCATAAAGTCATTGGTATTCAATACATAGTGACGACTTTCATTTTCTTTTTGATTGGTGGGCTGTTAGCTATGATCATCCGTGGGGAGCTGATCACTCCCCAATCTGATGTGGTGGATCGTCCCCTGTACAACGCTTTATTCACTTTGCACGGGACGATCATGATCTTTTTATGGATCATCCCGTTTAATGCTGGTCTTGCCAACTATCTTGTACCTCTGATGATTGGGGCGCGCGATATGGCATTTCCAAAGCTTAACGCGATCGCCTTCTGGATGATTCCGCCTGGGGGTCTTTTGCTACTGTCAAGCTTTTTGCTTAAAGGTGGTGCTGCTCAGGCTGGGTGGTGGTCTTATCCACCAGTTAGTATCCAGAACCCATCTGGTCACTGGCTGAATGGCGAAGTGATTTGGATCGTGAGTTTAGTGATCCTAGGAATCTCTTCAATTATGGGTGGTGTAAACTTCATCACCACTATCTTCTGGATGCGCGCCCCAGGGATGACGTTCTTTAGAATGCCGATCTTCGTTTGGGCGGTGATGAGTTCCCAGTTGCTTCAACTATTTTGCTTACCTGCTCTTACTGGTGGATTAATACTGCTGTTTTTAGACATTGTTGTCGGGACAAACTTCTTCAAACCTTCCGCAGGTGGTAACCCAATCCTTTACGAACACTTATTCTGGTTCTACTCTCACCCAGCAGTTTACGTGATGGTACTGCCTGCTTTTGGTATTTTTTCTGAGATTATCCCCGCGTTTTCCCGTAATCCTTTATTTGGTTATCGGTCAGTCGCGATCGCCACAATCGGATTAGCCGTGATCAGTGCTGTTGTCTGGGTACACCATCTTTTCGCTAGTGCTACACCTAGCTGGATGCGAATATTATTTATGTTCACTTCAATGTTAGCCGCCGTACCCACAGGAATTAAGGAGTTTGCGTGGACTGCTACTGTTTGGCGAGGAAGACTACACCTTTTAACACCAATGCTGTTTGCACTGGGGGGTGTAGTGATGTTTCTTTTTGCCGGAATTACCGGCGTTATGCTTGCCTCAACACCATTTGACCTACATGTTAACAACACTTATTTCGTAGTCGGTCACTTCCATTACGTAGTATATAACGCAATCACAGTGGGAATCTTCGCCGCAATTTACTTTTGGTTCCCTAAAATAACTGGGCGAATGTATTCTGAGGGTTGGGGTAAGATACATTTTTGGCTAACATTTATTGGTGCTAACCTAACATTCTTCCCCATGCATCCGTTAGGGTTACATGGTATGCTACGCCGGGTTTCTTCTTATGACCCAGAATACCAGTTCTGGAACGTTATTGCTAGCCTCGGATCGTTCCTCTTGGGAATGTCAGTTTTACCCTTCATCGCCAATATAGTAGTTTCTGCACTACGAGGAGAAAGAGCAGGCGATAATCCTTGGCACGCTACAGGGTTAGAGTGGAAGACTTCCTCACCACCGCCAAAGGAGAACTTTGACGAAATTCCGGTTGTCAACGAACCACCTTACCACTATGTCGATGATGAGCCAGAACCAAGTCCCGAAGTTGCTACTCAAGAGTAGGGCATAGGGCATGGGGCATGGGGCATAGGGCATTGAGATTTACAAGCATATGTTTTTCTCTTCCCCTGCCTCCCCTGCTCCCTGCTCCCTGCTCCCTGCTCCCTCCTCCTCTTGTTTAACAAATTATGGAAAATTCTAGACATTCAGATGAAAGCCCTATTCCCTTGCATAAGTGGCGGAGTTATCTGCCTGATTGGCTCAAGCATTTCCTCCCAATTGGAGGTGGGCGTGCTCATGATGATCACGGTAAAAGCATGTTTGGCTTTACCGTATTTCTACTATCAGAGAGCATTGTATTTGTTAGTTTTTTCATAACATACATTGCCTTGCGATTAACAACTCCCAACTGGTTACCGCCTGGTGTTAAGGGACCAGAGTTATCTACTGCTGTGATTATCAACTCAGTGGTTCTGATTGCTAGTAGCTTTGTTATTCAGCCAGCAGAAGGTGCTCTCAAACGTCGCAATTTAGGGAGATTTCGTTTATTGTGGCTGATTACCTCGGCGATGGGGATATACTTCCTTGTTGGTGAAGTAAAAGAGTGGCTTGGTCTTGACTTTGGACCTTCTACAGGATTAGTCGGTAGTACATTTTACCTGTTAACCGGCTTTCATGGTCTACATGTTTTTAGTGGTATTGTCTTACAAATAATCATGCTTATCCGCTCTTTTATTCCAGGTAACTACAATAAGGGTGATTTTGGTGTCAGTGCAACGACTTTATTCTGGCACTTTGTTGACGTCATTTGGGTGGTTTTGTTATCCCTTGTCTACCTTTGGCGCGCATAAAAACATCTCTCTAGAGAGAAGGTTCCTTATAGAAGAACAGTTACAAATATTAAAGAAAACTATGGCTTTACCTGATACGGAATTTCCAACAACGCAGCGATCGCAAAATCCAGTTAGAGAAACTCCATCACAGGCTGATCCTCTTATTGCTAGAGGCTTACAAAAGGAACAATACGCTGGCATCTTTACAGTTGCTATTGCATTGATCCTAGTGGTCGGATTTTTTAGCCGCAGAGTCGAATACGCTTTATTATTCGCTACTGCTCTAAGTATTGTCCTCATTGTTTTCTTTTTAACAGTCTAGTGAAAAGGAGTCAGAAGTCAGGAGTCAGAAGTCAGGAGTCAGGAGTCAGAAGTCAGGAGTCAGGAGTCAGGAGTCAGGAGTCAGGAGTCAGGAGTCAGGAGTCAGGAGTCAGAAGTCAGGAGTCAGAATAAGTCAATATCTAAAGTCACAGGTTCTAAGCAAGGAAAAATTTTCTTAATCTCGTGATTAAAAACGTTCTACTTAGGACTTACGCACTATACAAATCGAACATCATGTGTATTAACGGATAATGGTTGTTTCAAACCTGTAGGGGTGAATGGCATTCGCCCTTACAATGGTCGGTAAAACCCTCTTAGGTTGAAAAATCTTTCGTTGAGGCGCTATTAATTCCTACCCCATATATGACGATTTCTGTCAATGCGTAAGTCCTACTACTTTAAACAACAATTCAGAGTGAGACAGAATTAAATACTGACTCCTGACTCCTGACTCCTGAATTCTTCTTCAGCGAACTTTTTGGGAATTAACCAAAGAAGGGAGAAAAAATTTTATGAATAATCCAGTTTATCAAACGGTTATTGTAGGCGGTGGCTTTACTGGTTTATTTACAGCTTTGCACCTTGCACACGAACATTATCCTCGCACGGTTATCTTGATTGATCAGCACGATCGCTTTTGTTTTAAGCCGTTACTCTATGAATATTTCAGCGGGGAGATGGATGCTTTTCAGGTTGTACCGCGCTTTACGGAATTGCTGACAGGTAGCGGTGTGATCTTTGTTCAAGATAAAGTGGAATCAATAGATCTACGCCTACGAGAAGTCAAATTAGCTTCTGGAACTACCTACAACTACAGTAACTTAGTGTTGGGTTTGGGTAACGTTACTAGCTTTTTTCACATTGAAGGTGCAAAAGAGTATGCTTTACCTTTTTGGACGCAAGAAGATGTGATCGCCATCGATCGCCATTTGCACAACTGTTTAAAACAAGCTGCTCAAACCGAAGATCCACAAGAACGCCGTCGATTACTAACAATAGCAGTCATTGGTGCTGGAGCGTCAGGGGTTGAAATGGCAGCTACCTTAGCCGATTTAATACCAAATTGGTATGCTGCATTGAATGGAAACCTTCAAGATGTGCGAATAGTACTGCTCAATCGTGGCTCAGAAATTCTTCACGGTGATGTTAATAGTCATCTGCGAACAATTGCAGAAAGGGAATTACAAAAACGTGCTGTACCAGTAGAAATGTTGATGGGAGCGGAAGTGACTGCGATTCGTCCTAATGCCGTAGAGTATAAGCACAATGGCAAAACTGAGATTTTACCAACAGGCGCTGCAATTTGGACGACTGGTAGTGCGACCAATCCTATTATTAAAAACCTAGCGGTGTCAAATGAACACCGAGATAAGCATGGTCGGTTATTAGTCACCGACACCTTACAGTTACCTGATTTTCCAGAAGTGTTTGCAGGCGGCGATTGTGCTACTGTGGATAATTCTCCATCTCCTGCGATCGCACAGGTGGCTTATCAACAAGGAGCTGCGATCGCTCATAATCTCAAGGCGATCGCTCTAGGACACGAACCAAAACCGGCTAAAGTTAATCTTCGAGGAACACTTCTTAAACTTGGCTTAACTGACGCTGCTGCTAACATTTATGACACTTTTGAAGTATCAGGCGAACCTGCTCACCTAATCCGTCAAGGAACATATTTAGAGTTATTACCAACTCCAGTTCATAACTTTAAAGCCACTGCTGAATGGCTCAAGGACGAGATTTTTGACCATCACCTCTATTCTGGTGATACAGCTAAAACGGTGGTGAGAACAGCCGAAGTGGTTGGTGGAGCTGTTGTTGGTGTTCTAGTTGCTAGAAAATTACTACAAATGCTGGGAGAGGATCATAAAAAATCTGATTAACGACTATTGCAATCTTGAGCCACTCCCCCGAATTAAATTCGGGGGAGTGGCTCAAGATTCAGAACAGTCTCAGGTTTACTGTACTTGCAACAGATGAATGTGTATACAATACTGCTCGGTTATCTGATATCTTGCACCTGGGCTGTCAGCAAGAAGCGCGATTTAAATCGTTTGTTGATAGCTAAAGTGCTCTCAAGAGGACTGCTCAAGGATTTGGGTCCATAATGGACTTAAGTTATTAGCCCGGAACTTAAGTTCTGGGCGGGATATCGGGCTGATTCAGCCCGGGTGCAAGATGTCAGTTATGCCCTTTTTTGGCATCAAAGACAACGAGATTTCAAGGGTTACTGCCTATTTTATTTCCTTAACCGAGCAGTATTGAATGTGGATAAAGCTTACGAGTTGCTCCCGGGAACTTGAGCAATCAAGATATTAAGAGCTTAGTCTCTTGAGAATCTCCTTAGCTGTCTTCCCGAAGAGTATAAATAATTTAATACAATTATTTTCGAGTAAAGAATTTATAAAGTTTAAGTATAGAAAGGCTATATTGATAGTAATATTACTTGCTTAATATAAGCATGATAAAAACAAAATTATAGGCGTATGATTCTATTAGTCTGTGGATACAAACATGACATATAAGTCTTATATAAAAGAAGTATTCGATTTTTTTGAAGCTAAGAGAAAATCGACCCAAAATGCGTTCATATTTCAAAAGATTAAGTGTAAAGATTTTATAAAGTATTAGTACAAACATCATATTGACGTGTAACACTACTGATATGATTCTGTAGTCATGGTGAATCTATTGAAAGTTTGAATTCTTAAGAACTACAGTTCTTATTAGGGTGTATCTAGATTAATACAATTCAATAAATTGCGTAATGTACAATTAAGATTTGGTGAATGTTACCCAACTATCGTATAGATGATCTAATTGCGTTTAGTCATCTGCATTCTGTTTTCAAGACATAGCAGAACTTCTTTATGTGATTGAGTCTAAATGATATTTTGGAAATGACAGGATGGTGTAAGACACTAACCTAAAATATCGTAGCATTATTGCAATATGCAGATTTCACGAAAATAGTTTAAAATCACCACAAAATAAGCCTATTGATTAAGGATTTCAGTTTATGCTGCTAGCTTTCTGCAATGATTGCTAGATAGTCCTTGCTTGCAAAAGCTTAAAAAACTACTATTCAGTTACGTTCATGACTTGTAGGTATCAACATTGTTTTTGAGGATCAATCTGACGTGAAGTTAATGTTGGTGTGTACTTCAGGAGGTCACTTTTCTACCATGAGAAGATTAGAACAATTTTGGTCATCTCATGATAGAGTGTGGGTGACTGATTTGAAAAAAGATACTCAAATACTTGAAGGAAAAGAGAAAGTATATTGGCTACCCTATCAAGGTTCGAGAGATATTTTTGTATTAGCTAAGAACATTCCTCAAGTATTCAGTATAGTCGGTTCAGAGCAGCCAGATTTAGTAATTTCAACGGGGGCTAGTCTTGCTATTAGTTTTGCATTTGTTAGTAAATATTTCAAAAAAAAATTTGTTTACATTGAAAGCATTTCTCGTTCTCAAGAGCTTAGTTTATCGGGTAAATTAGTTTATCCACTAAGTGATGAGTTTTACGTACAGTGGTCTAACCTGTGCAGCAAGTATCCCAAAGCGGTTTTCAAAGGATACGCTTGATAACCAATAGAAGTCAAACTAGATAGAGAAAAATGATAACTGTCACTTTAGGAACCATTCCTTTTCCCTTCGACAGGGCTATCAATTGGTTAAGTGTTCTACTAGAAGTTGGAATTATTTCAGAAAATGTTTTTGTACAACACGGTATAACCGACGTATCAAGCTTAGCAAAATATTCTTTAGTAACAACTACACCAATAGTTGAGACAAGCACTTTGATGAAACAAATAGAAAACTCTAACTTGGTTATTTCTCATGCAGGTCAGGGATTAACAAAAATTCTAGCATCTCAGGGAGCTTGCTTTATCCTGCTACCGCGCCTAAGTCGTTACAAAGAGCATATAGATGATCATCAACTTTTTTTTGCGAAGGAGGTTGAAAAACTCGGCATACCTTACTGTTTATCTTTAGAAAATTTACAAGAAGCCATTTTGCATCCACCACCACCTTTTCAGAGACGGTTATTTGAAGAGCCAAAGTTAGTCAATCATCTCTTGAAGGTATATCCTGTATAAGCTTTACTGTTTCAGTAAAGCCATAAGTAAAAAAAACACTGAATTTACAGAATTTTTGACACAAAATGTTAAAATTTGTACCAATCTAAAGCTAAAAGCAAATTTTTTGGAGTTCTAAATCCTAATGACTGGAATCACCAAAATAGTAGTTAGGCACTGGAAGCTGCTATTAGCTTGGAATACAGTTTTACTCGTATTAACAGCAGCCAACATCAAGTTGACACCTAAAGAGTGGACTAGCAAAGCAGAACTGATTCTGCCTAATGTAACTAGCAATTTAAATGCTGACTTAGGCAAGTTAGGTAATTTGAAAGATAGTGGAGTTGTTTTTTCCCAACAGCTTAATCCATTGAAAATTTTATCTTCAATTGCAACAAGCAATGAAGTCATAACTAAGGTATGGGAGGCAGATCCAGAAAAAGGTCTTTATAAATTGAAAGATTTTAAAGGATTGTTTCATGTTAGCCCTGAAAGCGAATCAACTGTTATATCAGTAACTGTAAATGGTTCTAGTCCAGAAATCGCAACCCAACGAGGAAATACTTTTATTGAGAAGTTTCAACAACGCTTGCAGGAATTACGTACACAGCAAGCAATGGAACAATCGGAGTTTATTCAAACAGAAGTTAAGGAAGCTCATAACAAACTGCTGCGATCGCAAACAACTTTAGCTGAATTTAAGAGATCTGCAAATCTAGTCAGTAGTGAAGACCAAACAAAGAATCTAATTGTGAACATCAACACTCTAGATGCAGCAAAAGCACAAGTTTTAGCTGAATCCACATCTAACAAAGAACTTGCAAAGTTGTTATCGAACCGCTTGAATTTAACTCCCAGTGAAGCAATGCGGTCTGTACGTTTGCAAGAAAATAAGGAATACCAATCGATTCGCCAAAAATTATCAGAAGTTGAAGGATCGTTGACGTCGGCTCAAGTGAAGTTGACGAATGACCATCCAATAGTGAAAGAATTGCTAGTTCACAGACAAGTTTTAGTTCGCCAGCTTCAACAAAATATTTCTGAGTCCACGGGTAATGTTGCCGGAGTAAATACTAAAATTGGTGATAACACTGCCAGCTTGATTAGGCAGCTAGTTCTCACAGAAAGTGAAGCTACAGCAATGCAGAAAAAGGCTGAACTACTGCAAAGTCAAGTTGACAACTTGCGTAAGACACTCAAATCTTTTCCTAGCCAGCAAGCGCAATTGCAGGAATTACAATCGCAGTACGAAATTGCTGCAGGCGTATACAATGGTTTAGTTGCACAAGCAAAGCAAGCAAAACTGGGTGCATTCAGTGCATATCCAACTGTACAAGTACTTGATCAATTTACAGTAGAGCCACAAGTTTCGTCTCCTAAGGTAAAGCTAATAGTACTGGGAGCAATAATAGCTTCAGCATTTAGTAGTATAGCTATTGTCCTGTTTATGGAGAATCGTAACCCTTTACTTAACTCTAGGGATATTCAGCGGACGAAGATTCCTGTACTTGGAAGTATTTCTCCTATCAAAGGACTTGCTCTGAAAATACAACAGCACGTAGGAGAAGACATAGAGTTTCAACGGCTTGCCTCATCTGTCAGCTTGATGCAGTTAGAGAAGGCGCGTTTAATGATCGCCAGCGCTACCTCAGGGGAAGGTAAGACAATAATTACAGTAGGTTTAGCTAATGCACTGATTAACTTAGGCTTTCGAGTACTAGTAGTAGATGGCGATTTTCGTAAAGCACAGCTTAGCCGGTATTTAAACCATCAAAGACGGAGGGAACAAAACTTACAATTGATGGTAGTTAATATACGTCCTGGTCTTGACTTATTAACACCTACTGTTGATCTGGATAAAGTTTCTGAGTTTGTAGCTCGTGGAAGATTTGAGGAGTGTTTAAGTGTAGTTCAAGACTCTGGCAATTACGATTATGTGCTAGTTGATAGTGCTTCGATAAATATGACCAGTGAAACAACGTTAATAGCGACCGCAGTATCCAATGTACTATTCGTAGTTAGACCAGGCGTTAGCGATCGCAATCCTTTTAACAACAGCATTGAGCAACTTACACGACATAAGGCTACCATTGTGGGTTTAGTAGTCAACGGTGTTGAAACAAATACTCAAGGCTACCTTTACGACTCTCAAACAGTCGAGAGTAACTGAGAAACAAAGGTTGGATTTGTCATTCATTTTAGCTTTATGTCTGGGATAAGTAGAAATCGTCTAGATGCCGACTTACTTGCCGTTAGGCATCGCCTCTTTAGTGGAATATTTATTCAGTGGAATGCCTTAACCCATTCAGAAAAAGTCGTTGGTACAATTATTGTCTTGATACCTTTTTGGTGGCTTTTAGGGTGGCGGCATTTGTTCATTTTGCTGGCAACTAGCCTTGCTATCTTTGAAGTTTATCATTATGGCAAGTTGAACTTAAAGCCTCCTAGCTTGCCTGTAGTTTCCGCATTAGGTTTTGGTATTTACGGAATCTTATCCATATACTTCTTTAGTGAGTACAACCATCAATCGATTAATCCTAACTCTATCTTATGGCCATTAGATGGTTGGATTGCTTTTGGGTTAGTACTTTGGTACATCCAAAGTAAGAAAATCCACATCCGTTTAGAAGTTGTTGCTTGGTCTTTTTCTCTTGTTGTATTATTGATGATTCTGTTTTGGGTCATTATCCACTTTGTTTGGCACGAAGCTGACTACATCCGACCTCGTTCTTTGTATGGCTTGATTACCAACAAAGGTGAAGAATACATTATTGGAGCGGGAAATAACAACTATTTGATGCCCTACTTGCCAAAAGATGAATCTTTGTTAGGAATGGTTCGTTACGTTTTTTTCTTTCCTGGACCAGAATCTCTGGGTTTGGCAGTCAGTTTTATCAGCATACTCAGTCTAGATCTCAAAAATCGTATTTGGTCTATCCTCCTGTTTTTAGGTGGCATCTTCGTGCTACTTTTAAGTGGAACTCGTGCCGTTTGGGTCGCATTACCGATTGTCTTATTTCTACGTTATTTGCTAACACTTGGGAAAGTTGCTGGAACCTGGTTTCTTTGTGGATTGATAGGAATAAGCAGCTTTGTAACATTATCACTACCACCAGTTACTAATTTAGTTTATAGTCATATTACACATACAGCAGAAGCTACGAGCAATTTTCGTGCAGATTCGACTGAAGTTCGTCACGAAATCTATCAAAGAACAACTGATGAAATCATTAAAAGTTCAGACATTAATCTTTTCTTTGGACATGTAGTTAATGGAGAGCTACTACTACCTGGATATGCAACTGCTACGATTGGTTCCCATAGTTTTATTTTAGGAACTTTATTGTACAGATCTGGGCTATTAGGTGCAGGAATTTTCTTGATTTATTGGGTATCTCTCATTATGTCGTTATTTAAGACAAGAACTGATAGACCTATATGTTGTTACATGGCATTCACCCTCTTCAGTATTACTTTCTGCACAATGGAGTTAGAGTTACCCGTAATGCCAATTACTTTAATATGTGTGATGCTACGTCAATCAACAACAAAATTACTTGCTGAAGGGAGGTACAAATAAACTTCTCATATATCTTTTTATGTTGAATCCATTGATTTTTTCTATAAAAAACTTATGTTAGATACACTAAAGAGTTTTAAAAATACCAAAAAATATAAGATACTCAATCAAGATTACAGTACTCGTAAATTGTTGCTATTACCAGGCGGCTTTAATCATTTGGGAGGATCACTTATCTCACTTTTGTTACTGGTCAAGGGGTTTGAGAAGTGCGGTGCATCTAATCAGATATGCGTTATCGTGTGGTCTGGTTCATTTACTGAGAAATGTTTGCGCAATGCTGGTCACGTATCTTGTATGCAACTCATTGAGGCTAAAAATCAGTCTCAGTTTATGAAACGTGCACTGCAATGGGTAAATCAACAACCAAAGGATTTTCCCTTGCTATTAGACAACTGGTCTGATTGGTATGTTATGCCCAGGTTAATAATAGCTGCACCCACAATCCGTATAAGTCGTCGTCCCGTCTATCACTTTTGTCATGATTCGGTAAAGTCCTATAACCTTCTAGGGGAATTTCTCAGAAGAATAGCTTTTGGCTGTTTGAAACCTAAAGCGATTTGTAATTCTCAATTTACCGCAAACCATATTCGTCGCTTAATGACTGATATCCAAGGGATTCTCTATCAACCAGTCGATTTTGACAAGTTTAATAACTATCCTTATCATGGCGCTCCTCCTAAAGATTTAGAACCGATTTTGAAATCAAAAGCACGTATTATCCTTACCCCTTCACGTTTAAATAAACCAGGAACTGTGAATGATAAAAACCTACGAGCTTTGATTCCAGTACTTGCCCATCTTAAGGCTATGGGTCATTTCTACCATGGAGTGGTCATAGGACCAGATGAATCTCCTGACAAAAGCTATTCTCGTGCATTGCTTGAAACTGCTCAAGCAATGGGTGTTGCTGATTGTTTCACTATTCTACAGCCTACTCTAAATATTGAAGCTTACTATAAGTATGCTTCAGTCGTTGTTACTCTCGCTCCACGAGAACCTTTTGGTCGCACTGTTGTAGAGGCGATCGCTAGCGGCGTACCAGTTATTGGTAGTAGTACTGGCGGTATTAACGAGATTTTACAGCAATTTGCACCACAGTGGACAGTAGATCCCAATAATCCAGCAGACGTAGCTTTAGCTATTGTCTCTGTTGCTAGTGATTCTCAGACACTTGATCTGCTTGACAAGGGTCAAGCTTGGGTCAAAACACATTGTGAGATTGCTAATTATGCCCAGAAAATGATGGTGTTAACGAAGTTAATACCAAGCTGTCAACAAACAACAGTAGATGTGGCATGATACCAAATCTGCTTTTTGTATTTTCATACCAGAGTTTCTTCGATGAATAAAGTTTTTTTTCTAATTGGCGCTATTCCACCCCAGACAGGAGGAGAAATTTACAACTATAAACTTTTCCAATATCTGGAATTATCTGGTTACGATGTAGATTGTTGTAGTTTACATAAAAGATTATCTGTTAGACTGGCAAAAATACCATTTATAGGAAATATATTGACAAACACTGTATTAGCTTGCCTGCTATATAGAGATACAGAAATTCTAGTAGAAGACCATTTTTTTACAAAAAACTTATTGTTTAATAACATCGTTCATCGCTTTATTAAAGGAAAGAAAATAATAATATTGTTACATTCTCTCTATGGTTACGATAGCGGGGATACTTTCTTAATCAGAAAATGGATAAACGGGATAAAACACAAGATAAGATTATCTTTAGCTGATACTATTATCACTAACAGCGAATATTCCAAACGCGAAATAGTTTCTCTAGGAATTGACACATCCATAGTTCATTTGTTACCTCCTGGTATAGATAGAAAAAAATTGAGAATCGTCACACCAACTGATGGTCAAAAAACTGATTGTATTTTGTGTGTAGCTAACTATCTAGTTGGCAAAGGATTAATCTATTTAATAGAAGCTTTTTCTCTAGTAAATCGAAAAAAATTTACACTGCATCTTGTTGGGAATCCTAGTAAAAGTTCTAGTTATTATAAACAAATGAATAAATATGTTCAAAAATCAAATTTAATAAAAGATGTATTTTTCCATAATGGAGCAGACAAAGAAAATATTTATAAACTATATTCAAGTGCAGATATATTTGTTTTGCCAACTCTTAAAGAAACTTTTGGAATTGTCTTGATAGAAGCAATGCACTATGGCTTACCGATTATTACAACCAACGTAGGAGCAATACCTGAATTGATTACAGATGGTGAAAATGGCTTTCTTGTTCCACCGGCAAATTCACAAAAGTTAGCTGAAGCAATCTCGAAACTAATCGAGAATCCTGAATTAAGAAAAGAAATGGGTGCAAAAGGTCGTCAGCGAGTATCTGACTCATATTACTGGGAGCAGACTTGCTCTAAATTCCTCTCAATTGTGCAAACCATAAACGGTTAAAAATATAACTCATAGCAAGTTTTTTATGATTCTCAAAATTATCGATTATTAATTCATTATGCAAAATATTTCACAATTCGATACCGCAATAAGAGAAGAAACTACCTCACCAGATATATTGGTCATTTCTCGTACCTTCTTACCCAAAGAGGGTGGTATTGAGGAATATGTTTATAATCGTTGTCTCCAAGAGCCAAGGCGGGTGATACTTTTAGCAGCAAGCCATCCAGGAGATAAAGTTTTTGATCAAACTCAACCTTTTCCTGTATATCGTTGGTTTCTTCCTAAGTATATAATATCTGGTTTTGTAGGTAGTATCCTTAAGCAGATATTTTGTCTAATTGGGTCATTTGTATTAGCAATTAAACTTTATTTTCGCTATCGCTATAGCTACATTGAATGGGGTCACGGTTATGACTTTCCTTCAATTTTGCTGTTAAGTTATTTCCTACCTATTCGCTTTTTTATATATCTACACGGTAATGATGTTTTGTGTCCATTGCGTAACCCATTGCTACGCTCTCTATTTGAATTAACACTACAACAAGCCGAAGGTATTGTTTGTAACAGTTCTTTTACACGAGATTTCCTCAGCAATCATTTTCAATTTAATACTCCTACCTATGTTATTAACCCCGTCGTTAGACCAGAAAAATTTGGTATTGTACCTAGCCAAGATAGTCTTGATGATTTACGTGTCAAGATACGCAAGTTATACCAGATTCCTGAAACATCAGTTGTCATTCTGTCTGTAGGACGACTTGTGAAACGTAAAGGTTTTGACAGAGCGATCGAGAATTTGAAGCTACTGCTAGCGAGTGGTTTCGATGTCCATTACATCATTTGTGGAAGAGGGGTAATGGAGTCTGAACTGAAATCTCTAGCTTGTCGCTTGCAAATCGAAGAACGAGTGCATTTTGCTGGGTATGTCCCTGATAAGCAATTGGCGGGATACTATGCAGCTTGTGACATATTTACCATGCTAACTTTCTTTGACAGCAAAAATTCCAGCATTGAGGGTTTTGGCATTGTTTACCTAGAAGCTGGCTACTTTGGTAAACCTGTAATCGCCTCACGTGTAGGGGGTGTAGTCGATGCAGTTCACCACGAAGAAAATGGCATATTGGTTGATCCGAATTCTGGTTCTGAAATTTTAGAGGCTTTTAAGCGGTTGTGCGAGGATAAAAATTTGCGAGAACAACTTGGTTGTAAAGGACGAGAATTAGCTATGCGTCAAACCTATCACCGATCACTTTATGGGTATGAAGCATATTAATAGTAAAAAAATAGCTGGAAGTAGCCTATGGCTGACTGTAAGCTTCGCCCTTACAAAAGTTTCCCAGCTGGTTGCACAAATTCTCCTTGCCCATCTTTTATCACCTAGAGACTTTGGTATTTGGGGAATGGTCTTAATCGTGACAACTCTATCAGCGTTGTTTAAGGATACAGCAATTGCTGGGGTGTTGGTTTACCGTGGCTTAGATGATAAGAAACTGGTTGATGCAGTCTACAGCCTGGGTGTGAACATTTCTATTATCATGTTTGCTATCCAGGCTTTGATTGGGTTTCCTCTTGCTTATTTGTTTGGCGAACCACAAGTGTTTCCGTTGACTATAATCTCTGGATTGGTTTTTTTGCTCGGTGCAGGTGCAGGTTCTCATGGTGCTGTGCTGCAGCGTCAGATGAAATTTAGGGAATTAGCAATTACTGATAGTGGTGCAGGGTTTGCGCGTTTTGCCGGTGCTATAGTTTGTGCAGAGTTGGGAGGTGGGGTTTGGTCTTTTGCTGTTGCTGAAATAGCAATGACAGTAGTTGATGCATTCCTCAAACGTTGCTTCAGTCGATACCGTTTCACATACCGCTTGATTCCTGATGCGTCTGCTGTGCGTGAGGTTCAGGGCTACATTAGTAGCTTGATAGGAATAAATTTAGCTGTATATGTGAACACTAACGGCGATAACTTTATTATTGGTAAATTGCTAGGGGCTGAAAAGTTGGGTTACTACAACTTGGCGTATCAGCTTGCTATGTTACCGACATTTGCTATTTCTCAAATTAATCGTATCAGCTTCTCGGTGTTATCTCAGCGAGATAATGAAGGTCAGAGAATCTACCTTCGCCGAATGCTCGAACTCTACGCATTACTCTATGCTCCCCTCTATGGCGTAGCTTTTGTCGTAGCTTCCTGGATTATTCCTTTGGTATATGGTGCTGAATGGACACCAGCAGTCAGCCTTTTTCAGATTGTACTAGTGTTCGCTTATGCACGGGGCTTTATGTCTATTCTTGGTACTGCTTTGAATGCAGTAAGCAAGCCAGATATTAATGCTGTTATTAACTGGGTTCTAGTACCAGTTTCTATCCCAGCTTATTTGATAGGAACTTGGCTTGGGGGAGCGACAGGAGTGGCGATCGCTGTAGCACTGGTTATGGGTATTGCGGCTACTGTCTGGTTTTGGTTAGCTATGTGCACTGTAGCTAAATGGAACATAACAGAGTTGAGCAAACCAGTCTTGTTACCTACGGCTACGATTTGTTTAGCAGTAACAACTGTCAGTTCTGTACCTTTACTTATTGGTCTCGCTCCAATACTGCGCGCAGTTTTGGTTGTCCTTATGTATGGAATCTCCTTATCTGTCTTTTCTGCAGGAAAAATTCCGCGAATGTTAATGAGTTTGATCAAGCATTCTTTCAATGTTGGCAATAGCAGCACTCATGATAGCTAAGAATAGCTTGTGTGCTGTTGAAAAAAGATTTCTGTAAACCAATATAAGGATTTTGAAGAATGCTTACTAAAAAACATGCAGATAGTTTTCGAAGATTTATAGGGTATAACCTGCGGGAAATTTACTCGAAATTACTATTTAATTTTATTTTATATAAAAGTAGACCATTAACAGTTAGTCATAAATCAGCAATAGTTTTCGCTCCCCATCAAGATGACGAAACTTTTGGCTGTGGTGGTACGATTGCTCTCAAATGTGCAAGCGGAATACCAGTTAAGGTTGTTTTTCTCACGGATGGTAAGCATAGCAAACCAGACTCGATTCAACCAGAAGAAATTGTTAATATTAGACAAAAAGAAGCTGTTAATGCTTTAAAAACTCTAGGGATGACACCATCAGAAATTCATTTTTTAGGTCACGCCGATGGAACTCTCAAGCATTTATCTAACGAACAACGTCAACAAATTATTAAACAGTTGGCTGAGCTACTAAAGTCCTTTAGACCCCAAGAGGTTTACGTTCCACATCACCACGACAAACACCCAGATCATGAAGCTACTTATAACTTGGTTCACGACGCGATCGCTTCATCTGATACAGAATTACAGATATTACAATATCCTATTTGGATGCTTTGGCAAAATCCTCTGTCTTTTCATCTAAATTTACAAGATATATCTAGTAGTTACAGAATATCTATCGCTTCTGTTCAAAACCAAAAAAAACAAGCTATTGCATCTTACCGTTCTCAAATTACTACCTTGCCACCCGGATTACTTAATCGTTTTTCTTCTCAGTTCGAGATTTTTATAAGGAGTTAGTTCTCCTTCAATCTCTTTTAGAACTACACAATTCTGATACCCCTTACATAAAGATAGAGCTTATTAATATGCTACAAAAAACGAAAAATATCATTCATAAAATTTCAGTCAGTCGGATTAAAGGGTTTGAATTGTATCGAAATTCTCCTGACAGAATTATCTTAGAAGATATAATCATTCCTTACTTTATCTCTAATAAGGATTTCCATAAAATACTCTTTGTAGGTTGCGATTGGTATACCAAACCATACAAAAAATTATTTAAAAATCAGGAGTATTGGACAATAGAAATTGATGAGAGTAAAAAGAAATATGGTTCTGCTAACCATATTGTCGATGGTCTACAAAACTTAAGCAGTTATATCAAAAGTGACTATTTTGATCTCATTATCTACAATGGTGTTTTTGGATACGGGATCAACTCTAAGGAAGATACTGAAAAATCCTTTGATCAGTGTTTCCGTGCTTTGCGCACACGAGGTGTTGTCGTATTCGGTTGGAATGATGTACCTCAGTATAAGCCTTTTCCTGTTACTGACGAATGTGAAAGCTTGAAAAAATTTGAGCCATACTTCTTTCCACCTTTATCTACCTCACAGTTTTTAACACCAAATACTGTACATAGGCACACGTATAATTTTTACATTAAGCCTAGTAGTCACAAATTCACCCCATCTTAATAATTTTGTTCAAAGTCCAATAGCAAGAGTGAAAAGTTTCATGTGTTGAAGTTAATAATGTCTCTTACAAAAATAGGGTATGTAATCTTTATTTTTCTCCACCGAAAGAAACAGAAACTACCGAAACGATTCCTTTAATGCTCACTCCCATAAATTAAGCGGATGTGGAGCTAAACCGTATAACACGAAAAGATAAAATCATTGTAGTGCGGGCCGGACAGCCCGCTTTTTATATACAAATTAAATGCGTAACAGCTTATCAAAAGCTCTAACTTTCGGATAGTTATATCTCAAGCGATTGACTATAAGATATTTACGTGATAATCCAATCTTTTCTTAACTGTCCTTGGATTTCAGTTAGGAAAACTTGAACAGGGTGTAGGGGGTAGGGTGTAGGGTGTAGGGGGCAATTGGACGCGGATTCAAACTCCAAATTGCTTGTTGACACCGTGTAGACGGTGGGGTCTTAAACCCCGTTGTACAAGAGTGTAGGGTGTACAATTCGAGAATGCGTCTTCCCTACACCCTACACCCCACACCCCACACCCAGGAGCAAAGCGACGATAAATCAGGAGAGCTAAATGTTAAAAGTTGTTCCGCTATTGATGAGCATTGTTGCCACTGCTGCGATCGCACAGCCATCAGTGGCGATGAATCCCGCAAATTTTTCTCCTAGTCCTGCAAGCGAGCAACTATCGAGTGATCTTCATGCGCAACTTATCTTGAACATCGGTAATTCTCGATCGCGCCGGGAACGCGATCGCCAACGTGCTCGCAGGCGTTATCAGCGTTATCGACGTCATCAACGTTTTGAGCGACAGGAACGTCGCGATCGCCTGCGCCAACGCCAACGTTACGACCGTCGATATCGTTGAGTACTCAGACAACAACACACTCGAAAACTTACCTGTCCTACATCCTGTTATTTTTGAGTCCGACTCTTTCTTCTGACTTTAGAAAGATGCTTTTCCACCAAAAATCCAGTTATGTTTTGGTAGTTATATATACTTAGCGATGTTACTTCGTTCAAAAGAACGATAGATTCGCTTATTGATTTTTTAACACCAAGTACAAAATGATACACATAAGGCAGATTCTGTGGAGCCGCCTATCACGTCTGCTTTTACAACCTAAACGCCTTGCTATTTTTGAAGCTTGCCTCATTGGTTTGGTTTCTGGGTTAGCAGCTGTTTTTTTGGGGCAAAGTGTGGGGTGGCTGGGTGGATGGCGACAACATATATCCCATGTATTACCAGCTTATGTTGTTTTACCAACGATTGGACTGGTTGGAGGATTTCTCTCTGGCTGGTTGGTAGAACATATTGCACCTTCTGCTGCGGGCAGCGGGATGTCAGAGGTAAAGGCCGTTTTGGCACGAGTACCTATGCCTTTGAATCTGCGAATTGCCTTGGTGAAACTGGTCAGTGCAACCCTGGTTTTGGCTTCCGGAATGCCTTTGGGGCGAGAAGGACCAACGGTGCAAATCGGAGCGTCTTTAGCTAATCAGCTGAGTCATTGGTTTCGTACCTCACCTGATCACCGTCGTCAGTTAATTGCAGCTGGAGCGGGGGCTGGACTTGCGGCGGCTTTTGATGCACCTATTGCAGGGGTGCTATTTGTGGTAGAAGAACTTCTGCAGGATGTCTCTGGCATCACGTTGGGAACAGCAATTTTGGCTTCTTTCATCGCTGCTGTTGTTGCACGCATTTGTGGCACTCACAGTTTGGATTTGAATCTGCACTTTGTCATTCCCAACACTAGCTTTTTTGCTGAAGAAATTCCCTTTTATGTGCTAATGGGAATTTTGGCAGGATTCGGAGGGGTGTTGTTTAATCGCGGGATTCTTGCTGGACTTAGGCTGAACCGTCGCTTTTTAAGAATTAGCTTACCTTGGCGAGTAGGGCTTGCTGGATTGGTAACTGGGTTAGCACTTGTTATTCTGCCTCCAGTATTTCGGGACAATGCGGGATTAAGGGAGCTTTTGCTGGCAGGTGGGGCAAATTGGCAATTGGTGGCGATCGCCTTTTGCATTCAGTTCTTACTCATCCTCATCACCCACTCTTCTGGTGCACCTGGCGGGTTACTTGTTCCTACTCTGGGGTTGGGAGCAGCCCTAGGTTATCTGATTGGTGCCTGGGAATATCATTGGTTGGGTTTGAGCCTCGCAACAACCTACGCCAGGGTGGGAATGGGAGCATTTTTCAGTGGTGTTGCTAGGGTACCAATTACGGCGGTCATTATCGTCTTTGAAATGACCAACGATTTCAATCTGGTGTTACCGTTGATGATCGTCTCTGTAATAGCGTACTTGGTAGCAGAAGCTTTCGAAGCTGGGTCACTTTATGATAAATTGCTGGAATTCAAGGGTATTCATTTATCCCACGAAACTACACGTTCTGGACCTTGGATGGAACTAACAGCATCAGATGTGATGCAGTCTCGTGTAGAAACCCTCGCCAATAATATGAGTTTGGATGAGGCGTTGCACGCATTTTCTGAGTCTTCTCACCGTGCCTTTCCAGTCTTAAAAGATGGGAAGCTTGTAGGTATTCTCACCCAAAAAGATATTGCAACTCTTTCTCAAAGGGGTTTGAGTGGGAAGCACACCGTAGAAGATGCAATGACGCCAGAACCTGTGACTGCTCGTCCCAAAGATACTCTTGCTTATGTACTACACTTGCTTAATCGCTACAGTCTCCGGACTTTACCAGTGGTTGAGGGTCGCCGGTTAGTAGGCATAATCACCCGTAGTGATATTATTCGGGTAGAAGCTGCTTATTTAAATGGTCAAGATAATTTAACAGGTCCTAAAGCAGAACCATCAAGGGTGATTTACTCTACTCGCTCGCCGGAAACTGGACAAGGACGTTTGCTAGTGCTGTTACGTAACCCAAAAACAGCAGCAACGCTATTGGAGATAGCTGTAGCAATTGCGCGCGATCGCCATTACGAAATTGAATGTCTACACGTAATTGTTGTACCCCGTCACCAGTCACTTGCTCAAACCCACGTTAGTACAAGCTCAGCTCAAAACCTCCTACGTCAGGCGATACGCTTAGGACAAGCATGGGATGTTCCCGTACACACTCAAATTCGAGTCGCTCACGACTTATCAGAAGCAATTCTGCAAACTATTAAAGACCGCTATATTAACTTAGTTCTCACCGGATGGAAGGGAAGTACAACTACACGAGGACGAGTTTTTAGTCGTGTTTTAGATACTCTCATCCGACAAGCCGCCTGCGAAGTGGTACTGGTGAAGCTTAAAGAGAACAGTAACTTTGAACGCTGGCTCGTGCCTATAGCAGGTGGTCCTAATGCCCAGCAAGCAATACGGCTACTTCCTGCATTGACCTCACTAAGTAAAACACCAGAGGTTAATTTGTGCCAGGTATTCAATTCAAATCAAGTTCAACCAGATACAACTACACTAGAAAAAGCTGCTAATTTCCTCAAAAAACGCTTGCACGGCTTAGTGAAAATTACTCCAGTCCACGCCATTTCAGTTTCGGAAGCTATTTTAGAATGTGCCAGACAAAACCATAGTGATGTAATTATTTTGGGAGCTTCTCGTGAGGGAATGTTGCACCAGGTGATCCACGACAATATTCCAGCCACTATTTCGCGTAACAACCAACAGACAGTAATTTTGGTACGACAGCCTCAAGCATCAACAAAATAAGTAGTGGAACAAAATTAGATTCATATCTAACTTGATTGGAAGTAAACTTTGAGTGGTTATTTATTACCGTAACTCCTTCACAGCAACACTTTGATGTGCTTAATTTGTATTTTTTTTTCAATAAACATCCCCAAGCTATTAAACTGCTTGGGGAACACTTTAAGAATTATTGATTCGGAAATTATTTATTGCTCATTCTTTTTAGGTTGATTGGCAAAGTAAGCCCAAGTACCAATAGTAGAAGCCAGAATCCAACCTAAGATTAGAACCGCTATAACTGTCGTCATTGATGTTGACATGATTGAACCTCCTGTGAGTATAAATCCTCATTAATTTGGTTTCATTCACAAGTTAACAAACGTGTTTAAGTCCCGCAACATTTCTTATAGAAAATCTATAATTTTTACATTACTTAACATTTGACTTAGAAAAGTAGATTACCTAATGAGTTATTGGGGATCAGCCTATGCTTTTCGGTCGTTAGGTCACAATGATTATATGAAGAATGTTAGAAGCGGCGCTGACTATGAGAAGTGAACTATCAAGCTGAAATATTATGAATATTAACGTTTCCTCTAAAGAATTTACGATAAGTAAGAATGAAACCTAGATGAGTGACGACATACTATACAGTTAAATAGTTACGAAAACTATACAGTTAAATAATTATGAGAATATTGGGATTATTTGCCATCAACTAAGGACTTATGACGCAGCCACGGTACACTATTTTGATTGTTGATGACAGTCCTCTGGACTGTGATCTGTATCGGCAGTATTTGTTGCAAGATACAAAATACCAATACACTATTGTGGTTGCACAACTGGGGCAAGTAGGTTTAGAACTATGGCAGCGTCACCAACCAGATCTTGTATTGCTGGATTACCGACTGCTAGACTTAAATGGAGTGGAATTTCTCACCGAACTGCAAACTCTGACCCACAAGTCATTTTTGCCCGTCATTAAGGTACAGTTTTTTACAACGAGTTCAGCCAACCTGTGCGGATGATGGGTGTAGATTTAGATATCACTGAACACAAACGCTCAGAAGCAGAACTGCAAGAGAATGCAGCTTGGTTAAAGTTAGCACAAAAAGCCACAAAATCAGCATTGTGGGATTACGACATCACCCAAGATAAAGCAAAGGCATCTGAAGAATTCTGTACCCTTTTAGGTCTTGACCCTAGTACCAAAGAAATCAGCTATGAAGAGTGGTTGAGTGTATTACATCCTGATGATCGTATCAGAACCAGTGAGTAAGCTGATGCGCAGCTAAATTGTATAAAGCGAAAATGTAAAACTATTGTAGTGCGGGCATCTTGCCCGCGTCTTATATAAAAACTAAATGCGTAACAGCTTATCTTGCCCAGATGCTCCGCGAGCAACGGCAATATTATGAGACAGAGTTTCGCATTGTGCATCCTGATGGTGAGCGCTGGTTGGCTTGTAGAGCTCACGTTTTCTACGATGAAGCTGGCAACCCTATACGCAAGATTGGCAATACGCAGGACATTAGCGATGTCTACGACTTGCTTCGCTTACGCAAACAGTTAGAGAAAGAAAAAGAACTCAACGAATTGAAATCTCGTTTTATTGCCATGATTTCCCACGAGTTTCGTACACCATTAAGTACTATTATTTCTTCCTCAGAGTTATTAGAACATTACCGTCACAAATGGTCATCAGAAAAACAAATCACTCACTTGCATCGCATTCAAATTGCTGTCAAGCGTATGACTCAAATATTAGATGATATATTAGTGCTTGGCAAGGAGGCAGTCGCGAAACTAGATTTTAGCCCAGTACCTTTAGATTTGGTTGAGTACTGCCTGACTCTAGTGGAACAATTACAACCAAATGTCGAAAATGAACGTAAGATTGCTTTTAGTAGTCAGCACGAATCTATGCAATGCTTGATGGACGAAAAATTGTTAGGGCATATTCTTAGTAATTTACTGTCGAACGCAATTAAGTATTCTCAAAATTGTAGCACGATTCAATTTACTTTTAAGACTCAGTCAGGAAAGGCAAGATTTGAAATTCAAGATCAGGGTATTGGTATTCCTCCAGAAGACTTAGCTCATCTATTTGAATCTTTTTATCGTGGCACGAATGTTGGAAATATTCCAGGGACGGGATTGGGATTGGCAATTGTGAAAAAGTGTGTGGATATCTATCACGGTGAGATTACGGTGACAAGTGAACTTGGAGTTGGGACAACATTTTGTGTCACTTTACCATTCACACCAATCCAATAAATAAAATTTACTGAAGAATGAGAAAACCAGGAGCAATGGTTTGCGTTAGCATAGAGAAAGGAAATTGATCAAAACCCCTAAATGTAAATGAAAGTCCTAGGGTTAGCTCTATCTGCGCTGTTCATGCTAGCGACACCCAGCATAGCGGTTGAGTATCAAGGGAAAAATATAGATGGCAAAAAATTGCCAGCTAAAGCTTACTATTCCGTAACTGGTGGTGTCTACAACGTTGAAGTAAGCTTTCGGAAAAATCGCGCAACAATTTACTTTGAAGGTGGAGCCCAAACAACTATACGATTGAGCCGTAAAGTTATAACTGACCCCAATGATATTGAGGGCTTTGGGAAACTAGGACAGTTTCCTGTAAATAAAATATTCAGTGTTGGGTGGAACTATGACGATAATTTAGGAGGTAGTAATCAAGTACTACCAGGTTTACATCCACTTGAAGGCTTCTGGAGAATTAGCCTAGCACCGCTTCGCGAAAGTCAAGCATTCAAAAGTCAAAAGTGATATAAATCAAGGCTTTTGGCTGTTTGAAATGGTTGGTTTATTTACGCCGTGCCGTACTAGTAGAAGAAGGGAAAGACCAAATAACTTTGTCTAATCTACCACAAGAACAACAAAAACCATTCTTACACCGTTTTTTCAAGTTAGTAGCGCTCAACATCCTTTCTAACTTGATGATTCCTATAGCAGGACTAATGGATACTGCGTTTTTAGGACATTTAGCTGAGGTGCATCATTTAGCAGGTGTGACGTTAGCAATGGTCGTGTTCAATTATATCTATTGGACATTTGGTTTTCTACGCATGGGTACAACTGGGATGACAGCGCAAGCCTTGGGGCGTGGAGATCATGAATCTGTAGTGCTAATTGGATTAAGGCACGTAGCCATAGGACTAGCATTAGGATTAGCAATCCTTTTACTACAAAGACCAATACAATTATTAGGTTTTGCAGTATTAAGTGCAACACCGGAAGTAAAAGCCTCTGGACAAGCCTTTTACCAAGCTTTGATTTGGGGTGCGCCAGCAACGCTGATCAACTTTGTCTTAGTGGGATGGTTTCTAGGACGAGAACAAAGTCTAGTGGTGCTATTGCTTTCAGCAGTTAGCAGTGGAGCAAACGTACTTTTAGATTACCTGTTCATTGTTCAATGGAGATGGGAAAGCACAGGTGCAGGATGTGCTACAGCAGTGAGCCAGTATATTATGTTGCTAGTAGGAATAGTGTTGTTTTGCCGAGAAATCGAGTTACAGCAGGTACGATCTGTTGCTCATAAGTTGTTGGATTCCTCTGCTTTAAAAGCGGCTTTCTCGCTTAACGGCGAAATTCTGATTCGCACCTTGGCTTTAGTCTCTACATTCGCTATATTCACCAACCTCAGTTCTGTCTTTGGAACTGGGATTTTAACCACCAATGCAATACTCATGCAGGTTGTATCATTCGGTGCATATTTTATTGATGGTTTGGCGTTTGCTACGGAAAGTTTGGCTGGGATTTTTCGCGGTAAAGGAACATCAGGGGAACTGATGCGGTTATTACGTATTGGTGGAGTAACTAGCTTGTTATTTGGAGTGATATTTCCAACTGCTTTTATTTTAATTCCACAACCACTGTTTAAATTATTTACTAACCATACTGAAATTATTGCTCAGCTATCTAGCTACGTACCTTGGTTACTACCTGTTTTAGGAGTCGGAGCAATTGCCTTTATGCTAGACGGCTATTTCCTAGGTTTGACTGAAGGCTACATACTTCGTCAAGCAATGCTCGTATCAGCTTTTATAGGGTTTACGCCAATGGCGATCGCAGCTTGGTACTTCCACAACAATCATCTACTATGGCTATCGTTGAGTCTCTTTATGGTAGCCAGAACAGTAACTTTGGGATCACAGGTCGCTAATACTCTTAACAATTAGCACCGCTAGGCTCTGCTCTGTATCTCGAAGTATCATAAAACTGTGGTAAGAGATAGTACTTAGGCGAAATAGTAGTTACTCACACAAAATTTATATTTACTTTACAATACTTTATATTAACAAGCATTCATTGTACTGCGGTTATTTGCTGGGTATTCACCCTCAAGTAATAACCCGACTTCCACTATCGATAGTTGGCTATGGTTACTATCGCTACTATAGTGGCAAAGGAAACGTTTAAGCAACTAAGCCCCAGCATTAACTAACTGGGGCATTCCCTATCTTAACTAGGCTGCAACTCTGGCACGTTGATGTGGGAGTCCGAAGCAACTTGATAAATAAAATTGAGACTAGCCCAATTATTTACATCTAACATATAAGAGTCAGTAGTAGTAACGTTCGCATCAGCAACAGCACTGGCGTTGTGCAAATCTTGCAAAACAGCTTGTGCGACTTCTAGGGGGTTTATTAAAGGCTGAATACGTTGTTGGTTTGCTGAGGGTTGTTTAGAGGCTTCTAATACAGCCAGGGTTTGAGTAAACGGAGCTGTGCTAATTATAAGTTGGGTTTCACTCAACGATGCTGGTCCTTGCACCACCCATTCAAAACTAGTAGTAGTTTGTGGAACAGTGCGTATTTCACCTGGAGTAATGACAACATCTTTAAACATGGGTTTGGTTTGGGAACTATCAGCTGCAGTACTTTTGTACCAGGGGTAGAGCGCGATCGCAGTTCTACTGCTGTTCAATCCCAATAACATTAAATGTACTAGGCGATCGCTCATATTTTCCACTCGGTACTGTATTCGACTACCAATAGGTACAGAAGGAATATGAGAAGCCGAACCAAGAGATGATCTTTTTAACTCTCCTTGTTTAGTCAACAGAGTTTCACGCTGCATCAAAATTTTAGGTGACACACCATCGATAATTTCTAGAACTGCATTAATCTCCAAGCGAGAAGATCCTTGATTCTCCGTTAGTCGCCATAACTTCGCTGCGAGGGGAGCTTCAAGTTTTGGCACTAAACGTTGTACTGCTACTTTTACAGCTTCTCCTGGTGTTCCATCTGTATTGGGAATTAGCTCACCTCCCAAAGAAAATAAACCATAGGGACTGGGAGACACTACTGTTGATGAATTTGCCAAGTCTTTAATATCAAGTTCTGGTACTTTACCGAACACATAATCGGCAGCTTGTTCCCCAACCACAACTGATGATAGACGGGAGACGGTTGCAAAAGCACTTGTAGCATCTACCCGCTCGATTCTATCAAGTTTAGCATCCAGAGCAATCATTAAATTAATATTTCGAGGTAAGACTCGTATCGATTCTTGAACAAGTTGTCCTACTTGTATAGAACTTGTCTCATTAGGACGATAAAGTTGGGCTTTTGCCGTTAACCCAGTACGCGATCGCAATACAAGTTGTACAGGTGTCCCTAATTGTGAAACGACATTTAATCGGCAATTTGCTCCGTAATATTGCAGCACTTGTAGAGGTAGTCCACCCAACCACAATTGGAACGTTTTGCCCTCGTCCTCAATAGCAATTACTACTCCCTGTCCTCCAATGCTAGAATTGGGGATCAGAAGATCAGCCAGTTGTGCTTGGGAAGGTAGGTTTTTATGATCAGCCAATAAAGCTGGCTGTTGTCTGCTGATTCCTAGTTGTCTTAAAGAACTTACCACATCAGATAGACTGATTTGAATTGTTGTTGCTGGGGTAGCTTCCCATAAAGATTGGGTTAAGGCGTATGTAAATAACCCCGCACTCACACCAGAAACATGTACTTCACCAGCCAATTGCATAGGATCAGAGGTAGCCGTTAGAACCCCTAGATTGCGCCGAATTTTCAATAAATCCTTAATAGCAAGCTTATCTTGGAGTTTTTGTTTAAATTCCAATTCTGTTGTTGTCAGGGTAGCCTGTGGCAATATCTGACGAGCGCGACTTCGCAATCCTGTTGATGAAGTTTGTGTAGGAGCATAAAAGCTTGTATCTAGTACTCCTATTACGCGCTCCGTAGAGAGCGATCGTAACATCAGTTCCAGGGTTTCTTCCAACAAATAATTAGCAATTGTATTTTCTTGTGTATCTGCCTCGCCATTAACAGGAACCAAAGCATTTTCTAGCGTATCTTCCAATTGTTGACCCAATTGAACACGACTACCATAACCGCTAAAGTGGAAAACAACCACATCTTCTGGTCTAGCAGCTGCAACTAAATGCTCCAAAAAAGCATTTTCAATCGACTCCCTAGTAGCTTTTTCGTCAGTCAAACAAATAATATCTTCTGGTTGAAAACCAAAACGGTGAACCAAAAGCTCCCTTTGGAGTTCTACATCCGTCAGACAACCACTTAGTTCCGATTTTTTAGGGTACTTATTAATACCTACCAATAACGCCAACTTACGTGTACTGGGTTCTGCCAAGGCTTGGTAATAGCGATTTCCCAAGGTTAACCACTCAGCCTCAGTTACACCCAATACCGTGAGTATGGATCTACACCATTGCAAAAATGTCCGCCGCTTCATAATTAGCTATCAGCCCTTAGTCCATCAGCTCTCAGCTTAAAGGGTTACAAAAAATCTCGCTAAAGTAAAGGGGATTGGGTACTGGGGATTGGGGATTGGGGATTGGGGACTTTGTTTAACGCTCTCCCTGCTCCCCCTGCTCCCTGCTAAGAGCTCCCTGCTCCCTCTGCCCTACAACGGTAATTGCATTGCCCGTGCCAACTCTGCTGCAACTTCTGGACGAGAAAATTCAGGTGGGGGTAGTTCGCCTCGGCGCAACATTTCGCGTACCTTAGTGCCTGATAAGTGGATACGCTCTTCTGATGTGCTAGGACTGGTTTTGCTTGTTGCCATTTGCTTAGTGCGCGTGCAGTAGAAGGCATGTTCAAACATCATCGGCACAATACCCAATTCTTCGGGAGCAAACTCGCTAAAGATGTGCTGAGCATCGTAAGTGCCGTAATAATTACCTACTCCAGCGTGATCCCGCCCAACGATAAAATGAGTACAACCGTAGTTCTTACGGATCAGGGCGTGGAAAATTGCTTCCCGAGGACCAGCATACCGCATTGCCGACGGATTAATCGCCAAAATTACCCTATCTTTGGGATAGTACTTATCCAGTAGAATTTCATAGCAGCGCATCCGGACGTCGGCGGGAATATCATCCTCTTTGGTTGCTCCTACTAAGGGGTGTAAAAATAAACCATCTACAATTTCTAAGGCGCACTTTTGAATATATTCGTGAGCACGATGGATAGGGTTACGAGTTTGGAAACCCACGATGGTTTTCCAGCCTCTAGCGTGAAACAATTGTCGAGATTCAACGGGATCAATTTGATATTTCGGAAACTCAGGGTGAGGGTGGCGATCTAATAGCCAGACCCCCCCGGCTAGATATACTGCTCCCTGGTTGTATACCACTTGCACACCGGGGTGCTTAGCATCATTTGTTCGATAGACATTAATTGCTTCATGGATCTTGTCATAGTGATATTTTTGAGTAAGTTCCAAAACCCCAATAAAATCACCGGCAGGATTATCTAAGCGAACGAGGCTGTCTATCTCAAGCGAACCCGCTACTTCCTCTGAAACTGAAAGTGTAATGGGAATAGCCCAAGGAAGCCCATTTGCCAAACGCATGTCTGTGACTACGCTCTCGTAGTCTTTTTGGTTCATAAAACCAGTGATTGGACTAAAACCACCAATGGCAATCATTTCCAAATCAGAAATTGCCCGTTCATCAAGTTGAATTCGTGGTAGAAAGTCGGCTTTGGAGAGAAATGTTTGTTTTTGCTCTGGTGTAGCGATGCGATTCACCAACTGTCCACCATGGGGAGCTATGCCATCTAGATGGTAACTCAAGATAGTTCCTTCTCTATGTTAACTGCATTTTTTGTATGTATTTAACTTACCAAAATCGAGCCACCACAGATAAGGCATTAAACATTTAATTTCCCCTTTTGCCAGCAAACCTTAAGAATACTCTTTAATACGCGGTAGCAAACCCAATAGCGTTAGAACAGAAACAACTACAGCAACAACAGGAGTAGTTATTTCAAACCCGTTCACATTGCTGAAACCGCGAGCAACAGCTTTATCAAAAGCTTGCTGGTTGGTATCGGAAGTTTTTTGAAGAGCTGTTTTAAATTCAACAAACGCCCCATTAGACTGCGCTTGCTCATAACCTATACAAAGCGCGATCGCCTGCTGATGTTTACCGCTCTGTTCTAGCTGACGGATCTGTTTGTCAATGGTGAGATACCTGCCCAACGTTGCGAGAGTACTCAGTGCCATTTCTCTTTCACCAGTAGAGGTGATAGTGTTCAATTCATCAGCTAATAAACCTTGGAACCCATCAACCTTCTTTCCCTGAGCCAATAGATCTGTCACTGTCTCAAATGTTTGACTACCTGGAATTTTAGCAATTTTAGCTACTTTATCCAAAAAAGCTTGCTCATGTTTTGCGGCAAATGCTGGATCTAAAAGATACCGACTTTCGTCAGCTTTAAGACCGTATGCTAAAGCACGAACTCGCCGTAGTGCGTGCAATGACACAAAAGAATTTTCTTTTGCAGTCTTTAAATTATAGGATGAGGAAATGAATGAGTAAATTGTGTAGCCTACAAATATGACCGTAATCCCTGTTGCAGTCACCAACATAGGATTAAACACACGGCGCATTCGGTGGTTAAGAAACAGTTGAATTACCACCAATACACCAAGCAACAGCAACCCAGAAATCACAACTAAAAACAAGGCCTTTGTTGTTGTATCCTTCTGATGGTCATAGGTAATATTCAATTCTTGTGAGTTTGCCTCAGCCAATGCATCAGCTGCTGGCAAGAGTGTATTATCCATGATTTGGGCGGCTTCTCGATAAGCGCTCAAAACCCCCTGAGTTTCACCCCGTGCATTAAAGTCTCTCGCCTGCTGGAGCTTTGCTATGTAGTCACCTACTGCTAGTTGTAAAGTTTGGATAGGCTTGAGTTCTGCATCACCGTAGGTAATGTTCTGAGCAGCAGCAATGAGCCTCTGGGCAAATGCTTTGCGACGTTCCTCATAATCGTTGATAGCACGTTGATTTTCTTTTGACTTCACTAGCAATTCATTAACAGCAGCAGCATCCATGCCTGCTAAGGTATCCTTGATCCGTTCAGCCAGGAGAATACTTGGTGCTGTGTCTTTGCCAAGTGTCTTAATAGCGTAGCGCTGCTTTTGCACACCAAGAATAGTAGCGATCGCTAGCACCAAACTAACAGCCCAAGTCACATATAAACCAGTCTTCAAAAGCTGAGGCGTTGTCAGCCTTTTTTTTATCGGTAGGGTTAAAGATTGTACTTTGGCAGAAATGATTTTTGTCTGAGTCATTGTTTAACCCCTGACTTCTCTGATCTTGATCTTCGTCCAATGTCCAAGCGTGAATTCATCACCGTCTTTAATTGGTACATCCACCATTGCAGAAAGTTCAACGCCGTTTAATTTAGTACCGTTTGTAGAACCGATGTCACGTAGAACAAAAGTCCCGTCTGCCAGGCGATTTAGCAGTGCATGACGGTGAGAGACAGCACTATCGAAATCAAGGGGAATTTCTGGATAAATACCTCTAATTTCACTACTTCGACCAATTAGATTACTTTCCTTGCCTAGCCTTATAGTGAGAGGTGGTTGTGATGGTGGTTCTGGACTGTCTGGGCTTCGCTGTGATGGATCAATCGTAGCAACAATTTCGACTACAGATTTTGTAACTGATTTAGTAGATGCTTCTTCTGCTCTTTCAACTGATAACTTATCGGTTACTAGATCCATTTCTAGTGGCGGCACTTCACCGTGCTTTCCAGTGGCGAAGTTGTAACCACACATTTCGCAAAAGTCGCCTTTTTTTGGTTCATGTGGTGCTGTACAATCAGGGCAAACAATAGTATTGCCATTAGTCTTAGCCACTTCAGGAATAAGCCCATTCTCATTTAATGTTTCTTCCGGAATTCCCTGGATTTTAACACCACATTTAGAGCAATAATCTGGTTCAGTTGAGGTATGACCTTTTAGGCATTTATATATCGACATAGGTAATGAGAGGGAGCAGCCCCTTTGGGGAAGTCAAAAGTCAAAAGTCAAAAGTCAAAAGTCCGGAAGCAGGGGGAGCAGGGGGAGCAGGGGGAGCAGGGGGAGAGAAAAACTTATAAGTCGATATGCTTGTAAATCCCAATGCCCCATGCCCAATGCCCCATGCCCAATGCCCCATGCCCAATCACTTTGAAATGCGAGTTGTCTTAGTTGAACGCGTCTCTAATGCCATTGCATCTTCTTTGGCAATATCTCGCTTTAGCCGTACTGTACCAGTGGCGGCGTCTTCGATATCAACCACTTTCTTCAGTAACTTAGCCGTTGCTTCGTTACCAGATTTATGAGCAAGTTGAACTGCTTTACCTAGCTTGGCAGTAGCGATTTCTATATTGCCGAGATCGCGTGCTTCTAACCCTTCCTGAATTGATTGAGCAAGTTCTGCTTGCCCGGTATAATGGGCGACTGTTCTATCGATTTTAGTAGATTTAGCATCATCATCAGTCCAAATTGTGAGAATACGAGCTTCACCAACTTTTGTTTCTATACCGTTTTCTTTATAAATCAGACTTGCTCTACCTGCCAACATTTCATCACCTACGTTACCAGGTTGCACCTGGATGCAAAAGTGGTAGTCGCGGGATTCGTTTTGAGCCCAAGCACCAGTCGGATAATCACTGATTTGTATTGTAACAAGTTTGACACGCTTTGTCAGGTCTACAATATCAGGGCTTACCTGCTTACAAAACAGCACCTTCGCACTCTGCGGAGTCCACAGGCGTAAGGAAACATCACTGACATTTTTGCTTATAGCCTTTTCTAAAATCTTTTGGAAATCAGCCTCAATCATTGCAGGATTGGGGATAATGTCAGTTGTACCCAGTAATTTATTGGAAATTTCTTGTAGCTGCTTGACTTGCCAGTCAGTTCCTACACCCCGACAATCGCACTCGAAAACTCCTTCACAAGCTTGTAAAACGTCCCTCAATTGGTTTTCGTCAGACTCGTTATTTTGTCCGTCGGTAAGTAGCAATGCTTGACGCAAAGCATTTGGTGTTGTTTTAAACTGCTTAAGGGCTTCAAAGAGCCACCGAGAAATTACTGTAGCTCCGTTGGGATGAATTTTTTTGATGGCGGCGATCGCAATCTCTTTATTTTCAGGAGTCGCTTTCGATACTGGAAATATAACTGTCGCTTTACTAGAGCCAGTAATAATAAAGAAAGATATATCCTCAGGCAACAAATGCACAATTTTAATCATTGCTTCTTTTGCTGCATGAATCTTCTCACCGCCCATTGAGCCAGAGATATCACATATTACCCCAAACATTTTCTCAGTTGTCGGATTAGCTGCCACTCCATCGCCTTCAACAAGAGTGACTGTCATAATTGCATGGACTTCTTGTGTACCCTGGGGTAAGTACTTATTTTGGAAAACTTCGGCTTTAAATTGGGTAGTCATTAAAATTACTTTAGCAAGATAGTGTATTTATAAGCACAAGATGGCGACACTGATGTTATCCTGACCACCAGAGCCTACAGCAAATTCCACTAAACTCCGCGCCACTGTTACAGCATCTACATCCGACTTGACAAGGGCATCAATTTGTGCAATATCAGTAGTATAATTCCAGAATCCATCAGTACACAGCAGTAGATACCCAGAATTAGGAATATCAAAGTTCACGATGGACGCTTCTGAGTTGACAGCGTCTTCTCCTAACCAACGAGTAATTGCATGAGCATGAGGTGATTTTCTCGCTTCAGCTTCGGTCATTTCACCCGTGGTAATAACATCGTTGAGCCACGAATCGTCTTTAGTAAGTTGGCGGGATTGGTTCGGTGAAATCCAGTAAGCCCTGCTGTCGCCTAACCAACCAATGGTAACGCTACGATCTACAACCACAGATGCAACAATCGTAGTGGATGGCGGATCCCCATTGGTTCCTTTAGTGTAAGGAATAGCACATACTGATGCCATTGCTGCAGAAATCGCCGATTGCATCACCTCTTCTAAAGAAGTAAAGTTTTGCGTCTCAATAGCAGCACTCACCGCCCTACAAGCACTTGTAGCAGCAGCTTTTGCTGCTAATTCAGGTAACTCAGAACTTGATACTCCATCACAAACGACCAAAACGTAAGCATTTTTGCTGTCGATTTGGGCACAAGCCACATAGTCTTCATTACGATGATGTCTTAGCCCTCGATCTGTAATTCCCGCTAGATTGGGCGATAACACCGTCTCAACTCTATCTTTAGGGGGATTATCTCGACGACGAAAACCACAGTTAGCACAAAAACCATCAGCATCAATTTCCTCTAATCCTGCACCACATTTTTCACATCCCGGCTTTGATAGTGATGTACCGCATTCTTCACAAAAGCGATCGCCTTCTTGGATCGCACCCCCACATTTTGAACATTCCATAATTATTCAGAAGTGATGTAACCCGAAAACAAATGACTTAGCATTCACTTCTTTATAACAAGGCGGAATAGGGAGTAGGGAGTAGTTCTGTTGTTAGGAGTTACCTCGTCAGCTGAGTTAGCCCAGCATTCCCCTCTAAAAAACATCGAATGTACAATAGTAAACTTTACCGTTACCTTTCACCAGAGGACCTGTTTGTGTAGCCTTTTGACACTAGACGTTTTTTTTACCTTATAAATCAAGTGCATCAATGCTAGAATCCTGATTTAGGAAGTTAGGATACCTCAATGCCAGTTGCAGCTAAGGAAATCAAATTTGGTACCGATGGCTGGCGTGGTGTGATTGGCGATGATTTCACCTTTGAACGTTTAGCTTTAGTCGCACCAGTAGCCGCAAAAGTATTATTTCAGACTTATGGCGAAAAAGTAGATAGCCGTACGATCATTGTCGGTTATGATCGACGGTTTATGGCAGAAGACTTTGCCCGTAAAGTTACTGAGGTTGTCTCAGCAGTCGGGTTTAATGTGTTACTGAGCGAAACCTATGCGCCAACCCCTGCTTTTAGTTGGGCGGCAAAACAACAAAATGCTTTGGGTGCATTAGTCATTACTGCAAGTCATAATCCTGGTAAATATTTAGGATTAAAAGTGAAAAGTGCTTTTGGCGGTTCTGTACCACCAGAAGTTACAAAAGAGATAGAATCACTTTTATCTACTGAAATACCTTTAGCATCAACTCCAGGCAAAATTGAGAATTTCAATCCTTGGCACAGCTATTGTCAAGCACTAGAAGGTAAAGTCAATATTGCTGAAATTCGCAATGCCATATCTTCTGGCAAGCTAACAGTATTTGCCGACGTTATGCATGGTGCGGCGGCTGGTGGATTGGCAATGTTACTTGGTAATGAGGTTAAAGAAATTAACAGCAATCGCGATCCCCTATTTGGTGGCGGCGCTCCGGAACCTTTGCCCAAATACCTTTCAAGGTTATTTGAGGTGATGCGAACTTACCGAGAAGCAAACCCCACGTCTTTATCTGTAGGATTGGTTTTTGATGGCGATAGCGATCGCATAGCAGCTGTAGATGGTGCAGGTAACTTTCTCAGTTCCCAAGTCCTAATCCCAATATTAATCGACCACTTAACCCTGCGACGCGGCTTTACTGGCGAATTAGTAAAAACTGTAAGTGGTTCTGATTTAATGCCTCGTGTAGCAGCACTCCATAATTTGCCAGTTTTTGAAACACCTGTTGGTTATAAGTACATTGCTGATAGAATGTTAGTCACTCAAGTATTACTGGGTGGAGAAGAGTCGGGAGGCATTGGTTATGGCAGCCATATTCCTGAACGAGACGCACTTCTTTCGGCATTATATGTACTAGAAGCAATTGTTGAATCAGGACTAGATTTAGGTGACTACTATCGCCACCTACAACAGCAAACAGGTTTTACTTCCGCGTACGATCGCATTGATTTACCCTTAGCAAGTATGGAAGTGCGATCGCGCCTATTACAACAACTGCAAACCCAACCTCTAACAGAAATTGCTGGACAACCCGTAATTGATTGCCAAACAATAGACGGATACAAGTTCCGCCTAGCCGATAATAGCTGGTTAATGATTCGCTTTAGCGGAACTGAGCCAGTTTTACGCCTATACTGCGAAGCACCCACACTTGAGCAGGTACACCATACCTTAGCATGGGCAAAACATTGGGCAGGATAGAATGAACAGTGAACAGTTATCAGTGAACAGCTATCAAATGGGCTGTACTGATAACTGATAACTGATAACTGATTTATGACATTACTTGTAGTAGCCACAGGAAACCCAGGTAAGTTGAAGGAAATGCAGGCTTACCTAGCAGACTCAGGTTGGGAATTAACTCTCAAACCTGAAGAATTGGAAATCGAAGAAACAGGCGACACCTTTGCTGCTAATGCTTGTCTAAAAGCATCCCAAGTTGCTCTAGCCACAGGAAATTGGGCAATTGCTGATGATTCTGGGTTACAAGTCGATGCATTAAATGGAGCACCAGGAGTCTATTCTGCGCGCTATGGAAAAACTGACTCTGAGCGTATTAGTAGGCTATTAAATGAACTGGGAGATGAAGAGAATCGCGGTGCACAATTTACTTGCGTAGTCGCGATCGCTCGTCCGGATGGTGCGATCTCTTTACAATCAGAAGGCATTTGTCGCGGAGAAATTCTCAAATCCCCTCGTGGGCAAGGAGGTTTCGGCTATGATCCAATTTTTTACGTCCCAGACAAGCAATTAACTTTCGCTGAGATGACATCAGAATCCAAGCGTTCAATTAGCCACCGAGGTAGAGCTTTTGCATCTCTACTCAAGCAGGGCATGGGGCATTGGGCATAGGGCATAGGGCATAGGGCATTGGGCATTGGGTATTGGGCATTGGGCATTGGGCATTGGGTATTAAGTATTAAGGACTGAGTATCTACTAAATTGAGAGTATCATTTCTTCTCCTATGCCCCATGCCCCATGCCCCGTGCCCCATGCCCCATGCCCTATTAAACTACACTGCTTCCGTATTCTTTTCCCCAGTCCGAATTCGCACTACTTGTTCAACTGGGGAGATGAAAATTTTTCCATCACCAATTTCACCTGTGCGGGCAGCAGAGATAATTTTATCCACTACCATATCAACTTGGTTGTCTTCAACGACAATTTCCACTTTCAGCTTTTGCAAAAACTCAACTGTATACTCAGAACCACGATAGCGTTCAGTTTGACCTTTTTGGCGTCCAAAACCCCGAACTTCAGAAACCGTCATCCCCACTATCCCAGCATTGACTAAAGCAATTTTCACTTCATCCAGCTTAAAGGGACGGATAATAGCTTCTACTTTTTTCATTTGCTAAGCTCCTTACTTGTACTAGCTTTGTATATATATAACCAGATTTTCTATGACACTTTATCTAGCAATGTCACCATAATAAAATCTGTAATACTTGCCACATAATTAACGGTAGATGTCCCGTCTTTTTGGTGACAGTACAATTGACAACTTTTGCCTATCTTTATAATCCTTGATGTTGTGACCTAAAGCTTATTTCTTCTATTGATTATTGTGTATTTTATGTAACAAAAAACTCAAATCTTGTAGTGGTGCAAAACCATACAGATATTGAGAGTGTGATTTAACCTAACGGTCATGATGTTCAAAAAGAGGACGTACAATCAAATAGCCAGCGCCAAAGCCCATTAGTATGATTAACAAGATAGTGATAACTAACTTCCAACCACTAACTTCTGAAGCTTCTGGCTCACTGAGTGGATAATAGTTTACTTCTTCTTCTTCTATAAAGAATGTTTCTGACATAGAACTTGAAATTTCGTCAGATGAAGTAACAACAGGTGGACGAGGACTTTGTTGGTGAGCCACATGTTGCTGCGTCACAGTTGGTGGATGTTTAGGTTGACTTTGGAAATCAGGATAATAGTTAAAAGCTTGATTATAATCAGATGCGGTACGATAATCAAGTAATTGTTGCAGGTGCAAAACAGACTGAACAGCTTTGGCAATTTCTTGCCTGAGTACCTGATTTTCTTGAGCTAGTTCTTTGTTTTGAGCGGCAAATTCATTGATCCTTGCTTGGCAAGCTTGCAATTCAGATGCTAAGTCCCTGTATATAGATAAAGGAACAGACGGAGAATAGGGTTGAGTAGTACCTATATGTGTATTGTTGTAAACAGAACCTGTAACTGTTCGCATTGGTGGGTTCAGCTAGAAATGAAATGTTATTTAGGTTAACTGGGCTACTGATAGAGATAGTCAGTCTTGAAACTATGCTTAAGAATAGTAGAAAAATGACTGATAAGCAAAGAAATTTACCACTTTAGTGGTATGAAGTAGTACAAAGAGGAGTCAGGAGACAGAATTCAGGAGTCAGAATACGGCACCCATTAAGGGATGGTGAGTCCAGTCCTGAACGCGAGTGCGTCTCCCCTTGGGAGAAGGAGGGTTTCCCTCCGTAGGGAACTGGCGTTAGCGACGCAGGAGCGTCACCCGAAGGGTGTTCCCGTGAAAAGTTTCAACCCCTCCGCGCGGTAACAAGTAGACGAGGTTTTAACCAACAACTTCATTCTGACTCCTGGCTCCTGACTCCTGAATTCTTCTTTATAAAGGCTAATTTTCCAACAAAGGAAAGAAGTGTCCCAAAGGACCTTGCCCTTTACCGATATCTAGAGAGTATAACAGTGCATTTGTCACATATTGCTTTGCTTGTCGTAGCGACGTTGCCAAGTTATTCCCTAGTGCGAGATTGGCGGCGATCGCTGCTGATAGTGTACAACCAGTACCGTGAGTATTTTTTGTATCTACTTGTTTCGTTGTCAAAGTTTCTAGTTTTTGCCCATCAAACCAGATATCGACGCCACGTAAACTCCCTTGCATACCTCCACCTTTAATCAAAACAGTCTTTGGTCCTAAGTTACGGTAAATCATTTGAGCTGCAGCCCTCATATCATCCAAAGAGTGAATCTCAAGCCCGCTCAAAATCTGGGCTTCGTAACGATTTGGTGTTATAATAGCAGCTTTAGGAATTAAAGTACGACGGAGAGCATTTACAGCATCATCATCGATTAATTGCGCTCCTGTACGCGATACCATCACCGGATCAACAACTAAGTTATCGATTTGTAAAGCTTCCACTTGCTCAGCAACAGCAGTAATAATTTCTTGGTTGAGTAGCATCCCTGTTTTTACTGCTTGTACACCAATATCCTCAAAAACTGTCTGAATTTGTGCTACAACAGCCTCCTTTGGAAGAGCATCAACTCGTTTTACACCCAAAGTATTTTGGGCTGTGACACAGGTAACCGCACTAGTCCCGTGGACACGGTGAAAGGCAAAGGTACGTAAATCAGCTTGAATTCCTGCACCACCACCACTATCAGAGCCAGCAATGGTTAAAGCAACGGGTACCGTCAATGTTGAAGACATAAAATTATGGTTGTAAAAAAAGGAGTCAGAATTCAGAATTCAGGATTCAGGAGGAGCTATTCTGACTCCTGGCTTCTGACTCCTGAGTTCTTTCCTTAAAGATACTACTGGTGCAAGCTTTGCAACTTGTTTTGCAAGTACTGACCCCATTGAGCGGCTAAGGGGATTTCTGTAAAGGGAACCCGCACAGAGTTAGTTGGCGCAGGAAGTACAAATTCCAACTCTATCTTCCGGCCTTTTTCTGGTATTTTTTCAATATCCACCGCTTTGTCATCTATCAAAAGGTTGATATTAAAGACATCATTCAAAGAAAATGTTTCTAGCTTAATCGGTCCATTGGGTGTAGGTTTGCCCCAAGTTATATTGGATCCTTTTTGACCGAGAACTGCGTAAATATCATACTTAGCTTTTTCAAATTGCTCCGCCCAAGTACGATAGGCTTCTATTTTTTGGTATTCTTTTGAGCCTTGCCACGCTAACCAGAAAAATGCTACTAACAGGGGTAACCACAGAAGACCACGTTCCATTATATGTAACTATCCTGCAACATCGAGCAATCAAGAATATATATAAGTTATCTTAATCAGAAAAGAAGGTGTTAGGGCTTGGAGATTAGGCGTTACGATTGGGGTTGGGGCTTCCATGTGTTACCTAGTAATACCATTTCACTAAATGGCGTTACTGAATAAATCCCTTAGTATAACAAATAACCAATCACCCTATCGCCCATCCCCTGCCCAGAGGTGTTATGAGAAGACTTATATTATTCTGCTTTTTTATCATCGGGTTAGGAGTTGCTCTGTTTAGCTTTGTGAATTTTCACGGACTGGCAGCCAAAGGTGAGTATGAGACGATTTTGCTGAATTTTCGGGAAGATATTTCCCAGCAAATTTTGGATAACGATCTCCAAGCGATCGCCCAAAAGTATAACGTCGCACCTCAACTCGATAACCAATTCGCCCTTAAGGATCATGTCTATATCGTTAAGGGCGATCGACAGTTACTAAAAGAATTGCAAAAGTCTAAATTCGCTCAACAAACTGAATACATTGAGCCAAACTACATCTACAAAATTCCTAAACCTGGTAAAGTTTCTTGGTGGGGTGAATATTTGCAGCCTCAATCTGACGAAGTCAAACCAACTTTTAAAGGGCCCAACGATCCACTATACGCTCAACAGTGGAATCTCCACAATATAAACGTTGTTGGAGCATGGGAACGTACAAAAGGAAGCGGTGTTACAGTCGCCGTCATTGACACTGGTATTACTCGCGTCCGAGATTTGGTAGAGACAAAATTTGTTCCAGGCTACGATTTTGTCAACGACAAAGTAGAAGCCAAAGACGATAATGGACACGGTACCCACGTTGCAGGAACAATTGCCCAAGCCACTAACAACTCCTACGGCGTAGCTGGAATTGCGTACGAAGCTAGCTTAATGCCGTTAAAAGTACTTAATGGTTATGGTGGTGGAACCGTCGCTGATATTGCTGAAGCAGTTAAGTTTGCTGCCGATAAAGGCGCAGACGTCATTAATATGAGTTTGGGTGGTTTCGGTGAAAGCCACTTGCTCAAATCAGCAATAGAATACGCTCATAAAAAAGGTGTGGTTATCGTTGCCGCTGCTGGAAATGAAAACCAGAATGCAGCTGCCTATCCTGCGCGTTATCCACATGTTATCGGTGTTTCGGCATTAGGTCCAGATGCACAAAAAGCACCTTATTCTAATTTTGGGGCTGGAGTGGATATTTCTGCTCCTGGTGGTAGTGATGCTGGTAAAATCCTGCAAGAAACCATTGACCCTGATAATAAGGGTGTAGCAGTGTTTCTTGGCTTCCAAGGTACAAGCATGGCGGCTCCTCACGTCGCTGGGGTAGCAGCTTTAGTAAAAGCAACTGGTGTCAAAGATCCTCAAGAAGTCCTCAAAGTTCTCAAACAATCAGCAAGAACTGTCAAGGACGATGGTTTAAACTACTATGGTGCTGGACAACTGAACGCAGAAGCAGCGGTACAAATTGCGGCACAAGGACAAATCAGTTTTGAAGATTTCTTCCGCTGGCTACGGGATAATGGCTATCTTAATCCTGGTTTCTGGGTTGATGGCGGTGCTGTAGCGCTGGTGCCCAAAATTTTGATGGTATTAGGTTCCTATTTACTCGCTTGGTTTTTACGAGTTTACTTTCCGTTCCGATGGAGTTGGAGTTTATCTTGTGGATTAGTCGCTGGTAGCTGTGGATTATTCCCCCTCAAGGGATTTTATATCTTTGACCTACCCCAATGGCCTTTTAGGCTCTTAGGGAGTTCAATACCCGAATTTGGTAACGCCCTTAGTGGGACTGATGCGTTAAATCCTTTGTTTGCTAGCGTGCTTATTCCCATCGTTTTAATGGCACTTCTACTAGGACATCCTAGCTGGAAGTGGTTTGCGATCGGTTCATCCTTAGGTGTAGCATCATGTCTGGCGGTAAGTGCAATTACAGATCCAGCAGTTTGGGGATTGGGAAACAGTGCTTTAAGCCAGATTTTCCTGGTTGCTAATGCTCTACTCTGTTTTGGACTTGCTCGTTTAGCATTGAAAAATGAAGAAACTGTCAACCCCTAACCCTAGCTCATGAGTATAACAGTTACAGGCACAATTCAACGTCGTGATATTGGTCCTGGTGCTTGGGCATTAGTTACCGATGAGGGTGTGACTTACGAAATCCTTAGAGGTGCTGACAAAAGCTTACTCAAACCAGGACAAAAAGCAAAGGTTACAGGACAGGTAAGGGAAGATGTCATGACTATCGCCATGATTGGTCCTGTTTTAGAGGTCAAATCTTTTGAGGTTGTTAATTCTGGCTAGACTCGTCTGAACCTAATACCTCTTGTAAACGACTTCTAAATTCTCCCTTGGGATGACCTCCTTTTACCTCACCTAAAATGCGAAATTCTCCTTCTGGAGAATCGCACACCAGGTAAGTAGGCCATCCCATTTCTGATTTATCCGGATACTGGGTTAGCAGAATTTTACGATATTTACGGTATGTAGCCGTATCCTGCATTTTCACATCAATAAATTGCAAACCCAGTTCCTCAGCCACTTTTTTGTCATAAAAAGACATTTTGTGGCAAATGCCGCAGTCCTCTGAAGAAAACTTAATTACAGCTAGCTGCATAGGTTTACGACCTTCTGATTATTGGTATGAGCGTTTTGCGTAACGCTTTTTATTATCTTTACTGGTTTGCCTGTAAATAATAGCATATTGTTACGGCAATTCAAGATCCAATGCCCCGTGCCCCATGCCCCATACCCCATGCCCGAATAAAGTAGGAACCATTATTTCTGGATTCCGTCTAAAGCAACAACGAATAACATTTTGGGTAACCTCATAGCCATCTTGTTTATGTTTGGTGACTGCAGAACTGGATCTCGTCTTTAGCCTGCTACGGCAGTCGGTTTAAGTATATTTCCCGTTGCAGCTTGCCTACGCTCTCTTAATATAAGAGAAGTCAGCAGCGCCCAAAGCAATCAGGATTTTATCTCTATGGACATATGTCTCACTTATTGGTAAAATTCAACTAAAATGTTATAGTTAGAATATATAAGGGTATCTACGGTTAGCTCGCAGCCGTTAAGGCAATCAAAAGTCCTGTGATTATACCTCTTGGTGCCTTTTTCTGTCTACGCATTCTCAAATCGAGAACTTACGACAAGCTAATAGAGCATTAAAGGCATAAATAAGGTACTTTACAAAAATAAATAAAGAGAAGTTGCACTTTACTTATAAAATAAAGTAACTAGCTTCTATTAAGCCCAAGAAGCCGCTAGCTCTCTAAAGTATTTAGGGCATACGGCTACGGGCTCTAGGGGAAAACACCTGATTCTTGTGTTCGACCCACTCAGGGGGTTTTGTTATCAAGGTAAATCTACTAATTACATGTTCTGGGAGCAACTACTACATTCCGGAGAAATTTATGGAAATTTGAGCAATATTTTTTGTATCAAAAAAACCCCCTAGTAGCCGGCAGCCAACCAGGGGAGTTAGTTATCAGGGTGCATCTACCAATTACATGTTCTTGGAACCATCAGTGTATTCCGGAGAATTTTGAGAAAATTTGATGAATATCTTTTGTATCAAAAAAAATCTGGAATTGGATAGTCCACAAGGGTAGTTAGTTATTAAGGTCCGTATCTACCAATAATAATGTTCTGAAAGTAATCAGTATGTTTCACAGGGGCTTGTCTTTAAAAAGAAAAAACCCTCCACAAGGTACGGTCAAACTGGGGTAGTTAGTTATCAGATAAATTTACCAATCCTCTTGTCTACAACAGACAAGACTGCTCAAGATAAATTTCAGTAAAGTCCTTTGAGTCAAAACAATCGACCAGCCTGCAACTGGGAGAGTTAGTTATTAGAATGCGCATCTAGCAGTTAAATGTTTAAAAATCTACCAATTATGTTTGAGAGAAACTTAGTCTTTGACAAAAAAAACCTTCTACAAGGTAGATTCTCTCTAGGGTAGTTAGTTATCAGATAAATTTACCAATTCTCCTGCCTGTGCTTGCAGCTATGAGAGTTATTTATTCGAGTGCGCATCTAGCAGTTAAATGTTTAAAAATCTACCAATGTGTTGTGCAGAAAAATTAATCTTTTACAAAAAAAATCCTCCACAAGGTAGGGTCAGACTCGGGTAGTTAGTTATCAGATAAATTTGCCAATCTCTATAACCGACAAAATTGTTCAGGAGAAATATTAGTAAAGTCTTTTATAGATCACAAAAAACCCCTAGTAACCGACAGCAAGCCAAGTGAGTTAGTTATCAGGGTGCGCCTACCATTACTATTTTCTAGGGAACACTACTTTCTTCCGGACAAATTGCTCAAAAAATCAGAAATTTTTTTCTAAAAGATAAAAAAAACCCTAGAAGGTGTGATCCGACTAGGGGAGTTAGTTATCAGGGTGCATCTACCACTACTATGTTCTAGGGAACACTACTTTCTTCCGGACAAATTGTTCAAAAAATCAAAAATTTTTTCTAAAAGATAAAAAAAACCCTAGAAGGTGTGATCCGACTAGGGGAGTTAGTTATCAGGGTGCATCTACCACTACTATGTTCTAGGGAACACTACCATCTTCCGGATAAATTGCTCAAAAAATCAGAAACTTTTTTTTAAAAGATAAAAAAAACCCTAGAAGGTGTGATCCGACTAGGGGAGTTAGTTATCAGGGTGCATCTACCACTACTATGTTCTAGGGAACACTACTTTCTTCCGGACAAATTGCTCAAAAAATCAGAAACTTTTTTCTAAAAGATAAAAAAAACCCTAGAAGGTGTGATCCGACTAGGGGAGTTAGTTATCAGGGTGCATCTACCACTACTATGTTCTAGGGAACACTG